>NZ_CP014782.1:4800000-5400000 GCF_002005305.1 Shewanella psychrophila | reverse complement strand
TCGGTCATGGCAAGAAATCTGCGGTGGTGCAGTTTATCAAGGGCAACTGGGAATGCGGTGAGCGCAGCTTACTCGAAGGAGCCGGGGTCGAGTTTCATGTAATGGGGACTGGCTTTACCTGGGAAACCCAAGATAGAGACAAAGATACTCAAGCCGCAGAAAGTGCCTGGGAAGCTGCCGAGGCTTTATTGAAAGATGAGAGCATAGATTGTCTTATGTTAGATGAGCTGACTTATATGGTGAGCTACCACTACTTAGATGTTGAGCGAGTCATTACGGCGCTGAAGAACAGACCTAAGATGCAGCACGTGATCGTAACGGGTAGAGCATGTCATAGAGCGATTATCGAGCTGGCAGATACAGTGAGCGAAGTGCAGCCGATTAAGCATGCGTTTGATAATGGAGTAAAAGCTCAACCCGGCTTCGACTACTAAAAATGGCTATTGTCGCTGAAAGCATAAGCTGACATAAAATAAGCACACCTTGACATAAACACTCCCTATGCGGTTGATAAATATCATTATTTATTGCATTCGGAAGGCTAGGTTTGTTCTACGCAAACCTTTTGTTAAACACTGTTATATCAGTAGTTTGAATCATATAATGACAAAGCAATTTGTCATTATATGGTTATATTTTATGTCAATCTATGGTTGTATTTTTCAGTTAAGTCATTGAAGGTTTGAATCGGCCTATGTCGATTTATGCTTACAGCTACAGCTACAGCTACAGCTATGCTAGCTTCTGTGGCGTTATTGTTTTCATTTTTGCAATCCACCACGTAGAGCCTTCGGCGGCTTTTGGGTAGGGGGCCGTCATCTGCTCTAATAAAGAGTCTTCAACGTTTCTAATAAAGAGTTTTCAACGTCTCTAATAAAGAGACCTCAAGGTCTCTAAGCGAATAGTCAAATGCTCAGGGGCTAGTACTTTAGTTGACTGTTTAAGAGGTTCTCTGTGAAAGTACTGGTTCGGATTCTTAGAGAGAATCTTGGTGAATACTTAGATAAATCTAGGTCGATTTGGGGATGATTTTTAGAATGAAACGAGATAAGCACTTGGATATTAAGATAAGTTTGGTACAGATGGAGAGACTTGAACTCTCACGCCCTTACGGGCACTAGCACCTGAAGCTAGCGTGTCTACCAATTCCACCACATCTGCATTGCTACGAGTTGAAAATACCTGATTAATACATCTATTTTTCAACTGCTTGCAAGTCTGATAGTACTGCTCTATGTTATTGCTGTCAATCAATCTCAGCTTAATAGATGTTGGTCTGTTATTGAATGATTTTGCTATGTGTATTTTTATAAGAGAAGGTAATGAAAGCTATCAAAAGAATCGTCTTGTTATTGGCTGTGTGTCTGCCAGTGTTTTCAATTATGGCCGCGCCCGCTAAACGTGTCATTGCGTTATCGCCACACTCGGTCGAGATGCTGTATGCCATAGGCGCGGGAGACTCAATACTCGCGACCACAGATCATGCCGACTTTCCAAAATCGGCTCTAGATATTCCGAGAATCGGCGGCTACCATGGCATTCAGATAGAGCGGGTGCTTGAGCTGGAACCTGACTTAGTCGTGGTCTGGGGAAGTGGTAATAAGGCCGAGGATCTACAGCGATTAAAGGATCTGGGGCTTAATGTGTATAACAGCGATCCTAAGACGCTGGAAGCCGTTGCCGATGAGCTGAAGGAATTGGGAGAGCTAACAGGTCATCAAGCCGAGGCAAACAAGGTTGCAGATGATTACCTTACTGGGCTCGAGGCTCTGCGCAAAGATAATCTGGCCAAGTCTGAGGTAAAAGTCTTCTATCAACTCTGGTCAACTCCCTTGATGACTGTGGCTAAAAATAGCTGGATCCAGCAGATTATCGGCGTCTGTCATGGCGACAATGTCTATCTGGATGCGGCCAGTGATTATCCTCAGGTGAGCCTGGAGAGCGTATTGCTGAAAATGCCAGAAGTTATTCTGCAGAGTCAGGATGAAGGCAATGTCTTAGGTGTCGACTGGAGTGAGTGGCAGGAGATCCCAGCAGTTAAGAACCAGCATATATATCAGCTCAATGCAGATCTGTTACACAGAGCCGCACCGCGTGCACTCCAAGGCGTGCAAGCGCTGTGTGATGCGTTAGATAAAGCGAGATAGTAACTGAAAGTTGTAAGTTTTAAGTCGTAAGTAAGAGAATCTTTTAGATTAGTTTTGAACTCGAGACTCGAGTCTGCTTTGAACTTATAGCTTACAATTTTCTTTGCTTTAACCTTGGACTTAAAACTTAAAACTAAAAGGACTTTGTTCCCTATGACTACTTTACTTATTTGTATGTTTATTGCCATGTTGTTGCCTTATTTGGCTAAAGGGCCGGTGGCCTGGGCTATGGCTAAAGCGGGTGGCTATGATAACGCACACCCTAGAGCACAACAGGCTAAGCTAACTGGTTTCGGTGCTCGCGCAGTGGCGGGGCATCAAAATGCCTTCGAGTCTCTATTGATTTTTGGAGCAGCGGTAATGACTGTGATAGCCACGGATAATGTTAACGACACCGTTGTAACTTTGGCCATAGTGCATGTGATAGCCCGTGTTGCCTATCAGCTACTGTATCTGCTCGATAAAGGGACGTTACGTTCTCTGGCTTGGTTTGTGGCTGTGGTTTGCTCATTCGGTATATTTTTTCAGGCATTTTAATCACTCTTGGTAAAGCTGAGTGAGTCTAATGGCATTGTCAGTGGGCTCTTAAATAGAGAGAAAAGCGATCTTAATGATCGCTTTTATTTGGGTTGTACTAGGCTAATTACGCCAGCACAACATCAGGATCTATCTATCTTGTCGACTTAAATATTTATATGTAAGTGAAACTAATTTAAATGGTTTCACGAAGTGTAAATTTAGGTCCTAGCATGCGGATGAGTACATTATTTTTCTCTACTAAGTGATGCTTAAGCGCCGCAGCGATATGAACTAGCACAAATAAAGCTAAACAGATGCAGCTGTATCGGTGAACCATAAAAAATAAATGGTTTATTTCAGGTGTTTTCACAGGATTTTGTAATTCAAGTAACCAAAATATTTTAAAGCTACTTTCTAGCATTAGAAAACCTGATAAATAAACGATAAGCATGTTTAAATATAAAATTGAATGAACAAGTTTGGCTATTTTTTGTTGTAGTAATGGAAGATCACAGTTTGAAGTTGGCTCATATCTGAAGTGTGACCATATCCAGCGAAATATAAATATTATTGCGACTACCCTGGCTAGGGATACGTTGATATCTCCAATGAAGTGATACACGTTAGGATAGGCATCTTCGAGTAAGAACATGGTATATCCAGCAATCGTATTATAAATAATGGTAAGCGCAACTACCCAGTGAAAAAATCGAGTTAATAAATCAAAATGAGTCTGTTTGTTTTTTAATGATGAATGTGTCATCGCTATTTCCTTAAATTAGATAAGAGTACGAAATAGATGTGAACGTCTCCGATTTATAACTGAAGGCTATGCCGCCCTCAGCACTATCTTCGAAGTTTTGAATTGTGCATTCGTTTTATATCGATTGGTATTAGTCTAGATATTTGTTCATTAGGCATGAAAAAAGCGATCTTAATGATCGCTTTTTATGGGCATTTCACATCTTAAATTTAAAGCTAGTTCGTTTGATCCCAAGCATCGGTAGAGTTACTACCTACGCCAGGTTCATACTGTGAAGCGTTCTCATTCCAGATGTTACACCAGCCGCTATATGGAAAGCCTTTACATTGATAGATCTGATTATTTTTGGGTTGAAACACTTTAGTGCCTTCAACATAAGAGCCTAATCCTTCAGGGAAGCTATAGTCATATTCCCCAGAGCTTGGCTCTTTAAACATGATGTCTAAGTTTTCACGCACATATTCACCACCATTTTTAGGGCTGGCGATGATCTTAAGGATATGATGGCCGACCTCAGCGTTTGCTATCGGCATAGCGAAACTGTGGCTGGCATTATCTTCGATGATCTCATGGACATAGGCCAGTGGTGTACCAGCATGGTTGGTTAAGGTTGCGTTTACGACCATGGTATCGCCGAAGACGGCTGCATCGAAGTTTATATTTACAGCTTTGTCTATAATGTCATAGCTGCTTTCTACACCTGTGATATTCACCTCAAGGTCGGGAACCAATTGATCTATCTGGATCTGCACACTAGTCAAATTACTGCTCTTTTTGACGTAGACCTGATTTGTGCCATATACAGGGATAAACTGACCATTGGCATTGACCTGACCTGCTTGAATATCTGTGTGTTCGGCGTTTATCTTGTTGGCAAGGGCATATGACCAAACATTGGTCTGACTTTGGGAGTCATTGGTGATCTCTATTCGAGTTTGCAGATCGTCACGCTCTCCCTGCTCATCGAATACTCGAGTCATCACGGCATCACCAACTTTTAGATCTCTTGAAGGATATATGGTGCCGGCTTGAGACCAGTCAGCTGGTGTTGCATCATCGAAAGTGACGTCCACTACGTTATAGAAGGCATTGGCTGTATCGGCCACACTCCAGATCCCTAATATGATCTGATAGCCGCTACGCTCAGGAACGGTACATTCATGACTCATGTCGTCTTGAGTCAATTGACCATCACCTGCAATGCTGCAAAAAGGTGTCAGGTCGAAACTGTCTCTGGTTAATGGCTTAGAGGGGTCCCAACTTTGCTTGGTCATGTAATACTCGAACCCCTGATTTTTATGCTTAGCCTTATAATGCCAAGTCATGGTCATAGGGCCTGCTTCCATTTTATTTTTGGTCCAGCGAAGTGGTGTCTGTTCATCTAGTTCGCTGAAGTTCCCCTGTGCTGCACTGGCTATCTTGCCATCGACAGGACCTAATTGAGGGAAGCCTTTGGGTGCCTCAAGGCTCTGGGGTTCATATTGAACTGGACCACAGTCGCTATTCTTACCCAGTTGACACATGTACCCGCGCGCTTCGGCACCCGGAGTTGAAATATAGGCATGAGCCATAACGCCTGTGCTGGCAAGCAGGGAACTTACGGTAACGAGTCGAATGAGATTTTGATTTACTGTCATAAATTCTTCCATTTAAATGATAGATTTGTGAACAGTCAGTTTGGCCTGAAGCGATGACTTCAGTGAGTTGCAACCCCGCTATCTTGGACATTAGTTAACTGACTAATATCTTTAGATCGGAAGCTTTGCGTCCTAGTTTTTCAACTAGTTTGCCAAGTGACTAATATTTGCATTCTTATATCGCAGGGCTTGTGTTTCTTTACCGTACGATTGATTGCAAGCGGGAAACTACAGTTTAAATTTAAATAATTAAAGCTATTTTGTTACTCTCGTTACAATATGTTTCATCTGAATAAATACTCTAAATTAGCGCTTGTTACATTAGTTGGTTTTTGTTGTTTTTTATTCAGTTTGAGAATGTTATTTATCTTGATTGTTTAAGGCGATATAAGTGGTTTTATTATTTTTAAGATAATTATAAGCATCATTAATCGATTTTTTCGTTGATATTTCGGCACTAGTTATTTTTTTGACTTGTGATAGTTTATTCAAGGTTTTCGCTTTTTTACTTGTATAGCTATGTCCGGTTTTATAGTAAGAGCTAAAGTATGCTTAATTAGAGTTCATCGAATTAATCGTTGTTTCTTCAAGAGGGTTTTTATTAATAACAGTATCCATAAGCACTATCTTATTCATGGCTCACTAGTTTAACTATAAAAGCAGCGTTAGTGAGCATGATGAAGTCTATAGATGGTACTTAGGCTCAGACAGAAGCGATTAGTGATGATTGGCTGCGCGCACAGCATCTATTTTGCAGGTGATGGCCCACACATTCTCATATCCTAGTCTCACTAACTGCTCTGCTGCCAGGCATGCTCTGACTCCTGATGCACAATGAACGAAGATGGCCTGTTTCTCGTCAGGATAGAGGTTGAGCATTTTCATCTCTAGTACGCCACGGGGAATAGGAATAGCCCCTTTTACCTCTTGTTGGGCACTCTCGGATGTTTCACGCACATCGATTAATATGCCATTGAGCTCACTGCACTTCATGGAGGCTTCCTGTGCATTAATACCATTGACAGTGCTTTGGGCTTCAGCGATAAGTTCGGCGATTGTTTTTAGCATCTTGGCTTTCCTTCTATGAGTTTAGGGCGTTTGGGTTAGCTGAGTCTGTTTTTCATCACTGCATAATAGAGTACAGGGATCACCACCAGAGTTAATAGGGTGGATATCATGATGCCGAATATCAAACTGATGGCTAGGCCATTAAATATCGGGTCATCGATAATAAACACTGCCGTACTTAGGCTGAATTGATGAGAGCTGGTGGACATATCGAGTACCCAAAACTGATGGATAAAAGTTCATGAGAAAATTCTAATGGACTATTTACGGGCTTGCAATCAGTTTATTAGATAAATGTGATGGACTGTTCGGTGTGCTTGGTAATGAATAGCCAGAAGCCCTTCACTGAGCTAGTTAACGGACAAGGTGTTTATGTGTCCGATAACAAGCCGGACACAAGTAATGACCATTTAAGTAAATGATCGGACACATTTTTGCTCAAATGAGCAAATGAACGGACACTTATTCCATGTGTCCGCGGACACTTTTTGTGTCCGACTTTTAATTTCAATCATAAATCATTGAATGGTAGTGGATATTTTCTTTTGGCACACTCCTTGTATATATCATCGCAAGATTGATTAATTGAAAGATAGTGATACAGCACTCACTAAGCGGACAGGGATAAGATGATGATTCAGGATACCAGCGGACAGGACACTGTGGTTCAGCCAAATATGAGCAAGAAATTAAAGTGGCCTTTAGTGGCCGGGGCGGCAGTGCTTTTAGTTTCCGGTCTGGTTTGGTCAAGTGTCGGCGGCAGTCAGATCAGTGAGTCGATTAAGCGCAGTGAGCTTAGATTTGCCACCTTAGAGCAAGGCACTCTGACCAGAGACATAGCCACTACTGGTAAAATTGTCGCGGCTAACGCCCCCATCCTATACAGCACAGACCAAGGCACTGTGACACTACTGGCTAAGCCTGGCGACCGCGTCGAATTAGGTGATGTGGTGGCCACAATCGAGAGTCACAAGTTGACCAACAGCCTTAAGCAGCAAGAAGCTTTGTTAGAAGGCATGCTGAGCGCATTGGAACGAGCACGCCTCGATGCCCGTCGTGAGCAACTTAAGGCACAGCAAACTTTAGATATGGCCAAGGTCGACCTTGAGGCTGCAGACAGGGAAAGCCGCCGCGGTGATGAGCTTATCGAAAATAAACTTATCTCTAAAATTGATTTCGAGAAGGGTAAAGATGACTTGCATAAGGCCAAGTTATTGTCCGCCCATGCTAAGCAGGAAGCCGAGCTGATGCGAGACACCTTAACCTTCGAAATAAAGAATAAGGCGTCGGAAGTGAATCGCCAGAAATTAGTGGTCAGTGAGCTGGAACGTCAGGTAGCTGCCTTAAATATCAAGGCGCCAGTGGGCGGCATTATAGGTAATTGGTTAACGGAGCAGAAAGCCCGTATCGGTCAAAGCCAACCCATACTCACAGTGGTTGATTTGAGTGCCTTTGAAGCAGAGCTAGCCGTGCCTGAATCATATGCAGACGAATTAGGTTTGGGCATGCACGTTGAGTTGAGTTTCGGCGAGTTGACTCTGATTGGCGAGCTGTCATCAATCTCACCCGAGGTGAGAAACCGTGAAGTTACGGCTCGTGTCAGGTTTGAGCAAGATGATCGTTTACATCTTCGTCAGAACCAGCGTTTGTCTGCCAGGGTGCTACTGGAAAACAGACCCAATGTCTTGATGGTGAAGCGCGGTGCATTTGTTTCAACCGGTGGTGGCAGAGAAGTCTATGCCATGAATGGTGATATTGCAGAGCAGACTGATATTCAGTTGGGGGCTCGTAGCATGAGCCATATCGAAGTGTTGCAAGGTGGCAAGGCGGGGGATGTCTGGGTGATTTCCAGTATTCAGCCATTCAACAAAGCTGAGCAAGTGTTAGTACGCTAGGGAGAGCAAGATGAACAAATTAATTGAAACTAGTGATTTACAAAGCGCCTTTAGCGCACGGAAAGCCCTTAGTGGGAGTAGAGCCATCAGCTTATTAGCAGCCTTAAACATACAGAGAGTCATCACAGTGTCGGCATTATTGCTTCTGCTGGCTGCTGTTCAGGTATCGACTCAGAGCATCGCCGACTGGTATGTATTCGGCCTTAACGTGTTAGAGATGACGACGCCAGCAACCCCAGTGTTAACTGAAGTTTCTCATGTTGCGACAGACTTAAATTTAGATATGGGCACAGGCATAGTTTCTGGCTTAGGCACAGGTGTAAATACTGGCTTAGTCACTGATTTAGACACAGGGAACTTCTTGACAGACATAGGCATTTTTACGCAGAAGTTAATCATAGGAATTATCGAGTGCGCCTTAGATTAAATCTCAAGGGCTGGCTTTAGCTGGGAAAGCTCACATAACCGGTAGCATCGCGGCTAAAGCCGCTCCTACAATTGAAAGCAGACAATAAAGCAGCGAGTCACGAGTACCAGACTTGGCAGAGAAAGTTTCGACGCTCGAAGCCCGTAGCTTAAAGCTCATAAAGAATTAAACGATAAAACAGGGAATATTAAAATGTTATCGATGAAAAGCATCAGTAAAGTATTTAAAACGGACTTAGTAGAGACTCATGCACTGCGAGATTTTAATCTCGAAGTAAAAGAAGGTGAGTTTGTAGCGGTCACAGGACCATCGGGTTCAGGTAAAACTACTTTCCTTAATATTGCTGGTCTGCTGGAAGGCTTCACCCACGGGGACTACTTCCTCGATGGCGTCAATATCTCCAATTTGAGTGACAACAAGAGTGCAGCTATTCGTAACGAGAAAATAGGCTTTATCTTTCAAGGTTTTAATTTAATCCCTGACCTTAACTTAGCTGAAAATGTTGAGGTGCCTCTGCGTTATCGTGGTTTCAACGCTAAAGAACGTAAGCGCCGTGTGCAACATGCATTAGAGCAAGTGGGTCTGGCGGCACGTATGAAGCACCTGCCATCACAACTGTCCGGTGGTCAGCAGCAACGTGTGGCTATTGCCCGCGCCCTTGCTGGTGAGCCAAGATTCCTGCTTGCCGATGAGCCAACAGGTAACTTAGATAGCATGATGGCACGTCAGGTGATGGAGTTGTTGGAAGATATCAATAAAGCTGGCACGACCATCATCATGGTGACTCATGATCCTGAGCTTGCACGTCGAGCTCAACGTAACATTCAGATTGTCGATGGCCAAGTTTGTGACTTTACCATGTATCAAGGCGGTGCAGGAACTGAAAAGCCGCACCTGGTTACTGGTGGATCTTCCGATTTAGACAAAGATACTGATGAGTCAAAGCAGACTCAACAAGTTGCTAGCTAAGGAGAGCGACCATGTTTTTTTATTATCTCGATTTAGCCTGGCGCAGTATTAAGAAGACGCCTCTGTTGTCATTATTGATGGTACTCGCTATCTCAATAGGTATCAGTATTACCATCACCACCCTTAACGTTTATCAGCTCATGTCTGTTAATCCGGCAGGAGAGCGTTCAGACAAGCTTATTGCTGTCCAGCTCTGGAGTCAGGGTAAGGATGCCTGGAAAGAGTTTAATGCCCAAGTGACCTATCAGGATGCATTTAACTTACGTAAGAGTGATCTGCCTGTACGCCAAACGGCTATGTTCGTCACTGGATTGGCGATACAGACAGAAGATGCTGATTTATCACCTCTATTAGAAACTGTACGGGTGACTGATAGCGATTTTTTCGAGATGTTTTCTGTGCCTTTCCTCTATGGTAGAGCCTGGGATAAGAGTGTCGATACCGAAGCGGCTTATCAGGTGGTGATTAATGAAGAAATGAATAGAAAGTTATTCTCAGGGGAAAACAGTATTGGTAAGACTCTGTTCTTAGACAGTAAGCCTTATCAGGTTGTTGGAGTGATCAAGATCTGGAATCCCAGTCCTCAGTATTACGATGTGACCACAGGGGCATTCACAGATAGCGCACAGCTGTTTGTACCTTTCTCTCTTGCACCTATCGAGGAGTTTCAGAGTTGGGGTAATAATCAAAGTTGGAAGCGGGATTCTATCAATACCTATAGTGATCGCCTTAATTCAGAGATGCACTGGATACAATATTGGGTCGAGTTAACTGATGATAAACAGCGTGATGAATATGCACAGTGGCTGACGCGTTATGTAGAACAGCAGCAGCTATTGGGTCGATTCGATAGCCCTGAGGCCGCGGCTCAGCTTTCAAATGTTGCTCAGTGGCTGGAACTGAATGAAGTGGTTCCCGAAGACAATAAGATATTGGTTGGTCTTAGCGCGCTCTTCTTGTTGGTCTGTCTGGTGAACATGTTGGGACTATTGCTGGCTAAGTTTCTTAAGCGAGCGCCGGAAGTCGGCGTTCGTCGCGCCATAGGAGCAAGCCGCCGTCAAATATTTGCTCAGCACATGGTTGAAGTGGGGTTGATAGGCTTCTGTGGTGGTGTATTGGGCTTAATCTGGGCATGGATGTCATTGTCTATGTTGTCGGCACGCTTCGATCTGGAAAACTCTCTGACTAATCTGGATCCAAGCATGTGGATAATCGCACCAGCTATTGCGATCTGCGCGGCCTTAGTTGCCGGCACTTATCCGGCCTGGCGTATCTGCTCTACGAATCCAAGCGTTCATCTTAAGAGTCAGTAAAAGGCTGCCCGTGAAGTCAGCAAAAGGAATTTTACATGTTACAAATTAAACCTATCATCAATACATTGATGCGCAGTAAGAGCGGCCCGATTTTATTGCTGATACAGATCATTCTTTCTGTTGCGATTGTGGCGAATGCCAGCTTTATCATCAGCGAGCGAATTGCCTTGATGGATCGCGACTCAGGGACAGCGGAAGAGGAGGTATTCGATTTTCGCCTCTATGCCTTCGATTCTGATATCGATATTGAGTCTCAGAGTCAGCGCGATATGCGAGCCATTCGAGACCTACCTGGGGTGATCGATGCAACTACCACAAGTATGGTACCTCTGAGCGGTGGAGGCTGGTCCTCCGGCTATACCATAGGTAACAGTGAGGAAACGGCTAAGGATACCGAGAGTGCCGCCATCTATTATGGCGATGATCATATGGTCAATACTTTAGGTGTGGATCTGATCGAAGGACGTAACTTCTACGAGACGGAAATCGTCACCGGCAGCCCAGATTTGGCGACTCATGCCATAGTGTCTAAGGCATTTGCTAAGGCGACCTGGGGAGATGAGCCTGCTATTGGCAAGATCATGTATGCGGGAGATTTCGGTAGTCAGCCGTTGCAGGTCATAGGCGTGGTGGATAAACTTCAGGGAGCCTGGGTCAATAGCTCATATCTGGATAACAGTGTGATACTGAATGTGAGACTGGTGAACGTGTTCACTAAGGTTCTAGTCCGCGCCGAAGTCGGCACCTTAACTCAGCTCAAACAGGCGATTCCGGCAGTGTTACATAAAGATCAACCAAATCGTGTTATTGAAGGTTTTACCTTAATTAGCGAGCATAGAAAAAGGGTGTACCGTAATCATGAGTTGATGGCGACAGTACTGTCTATGATGGTGGTACTGCTGCTACTTATCACTTCTCTGGGTTTAGCCGGTATGGTGATGTTTAATATCGAGCGACGCACTAAGCAGATAGGCACCAGACGTGCGCTTGGGGCTAGGCGAAGGGACATATTGAGCCTGTTTTTAGTGGAGAACTACATCATCTGTATCGTGGGCGGCATCATAGGTGGGCTGGTGGCTGTGCAGCTAGGCCAGCAATTGATGACCTTCTATAGTTTACCTAAACTTGAGCTTATCTACCCGATAATGACGGTCGTCGGCTTGATGGTACTCACTACCGTAGCGGTTATCTTACCGGCGAGAAAAGCAGCCAGCATATCGCCTGCTACAGCAACCCGGAGCGTATAGTCTGTAACTTGATCTGTATTACCGGCGAGAAAAGCGGTCATTTGTTCTAGCGTCGATTTAGCAAGATCTTAAGCATCAGCCTCTCTGTTCGGGGAGTGCTGAAATAGGTGGAAGAGGATTTGCCTTTAATTCTCTTTCGCTTTCAGTTAGTTTTAACCCTAACTTGTTGAGCTAAAATGCTTGTCGAAAACGATTTTAAACTACTAAAAGAAGAACGATAAAAGAAGTATGGATACGATTCTCATCGTCGATGATAACCAGGCCGTGTGTGATGCATTGGCACTGATGTTGGAACTTCACGGGTATCAGACCCACACCTGTTTATCCCCTGAAGTGGCTCTGAAATTGGTTAAAATCCATGATATTGCCTTAGTGATCCAGGATATGAACTTTACTCAGGACACCACCTCGGGTGAAGAAGGGAAATCACTTTTCTATGATCTGCGTCTATTGCAGCCTCAACTCCCTATCGTGTTGATCACCGCCTGGACTCAGCTGGATATTGCCGTCGAGCTGGTCAAAGAGGGCGCCGCGGATTATATGGGTAAACCTTGGGACGATGCCAAGCTACTTAACAGTGTGACTAACCTTATTTCGCTACATACCCTATCTCGGGAAAACTCCCAGTTACAGCGTGTCGATAGCCAACGTATGGTGGCTATCAAAGATGCAGATTTGTGTGGAATAGTGTTCGCTAGTGGTTCGATGCAGCGTAGTGTCGACCTTGCGTTGCAGATAGCACGTTCAGATGTGTCTGTGCTGATCACTGGCCCCAATGGCGCGGGTAAAGATAAGCTTGCCGATATTATTCATGCTAACTCTCCTCTGAAGAACAAACCTTTTATCAAGGTGAATATTGGCGCCTTGCCTATGGATTTGCTGGAGGCCGAGCTGTTCGGCGCAGAAGCCGGTGCTTTTACAGGCGCTAACAAGACGCGCATAGGCCGCTTCGAGGCGGCCGATGGCGGTACACTTTTCCTAGACGAGATAGGTAACTTGTCCTTATCGGGTCAGATTAAACTGCTGCGAGTGCTACAAACCGGTGAATTTGAACGCTTGGGCAGTCATCAGACCCGTAAAGTCAATGTACGCGTGCTCAGCGCCACCAATGCCGAGCTTGCTCTCGACATTCAGGAGGGACGTTTCCGTGAGGATCTCTTCTATCGTCTCAATGTTATCGAGCTGGAGCTTTCTCCTCTCAATCAACGCCAAGATGATATTTTGCCTCTGGTGAGTCACTTTATTGGATCGGACTTCTCTCTTAATAAACAGACTCAGAAAGCCTTGCTGGCCCATGGGTGGCCCGGCAATGTCAGGGAGCTGGAAAATGCCTGTAAGCGTGCCGTGATACTGGCACCGTCCAAGATTCTGAGCGCATTGGATTTCGGTCTGAGTGCGGAGCTTTTACCATCTGAACCTACAGAGCTAAAATCTGCGTTAGTTTCCGTATGTGAGCCTGAATTAGAGTCAGGCTCTAAGTCTAAGTCTAAGTTTAAGCCTGAGTCAGAGCTAAAACCTAAACCAGAGCCTGAAACTGGCCCGTTAGCCGACACATCAGAATTGCCAGACTCGGCTAATGTTACTGCCAATTCAGGTGCTAGCATAAGCGTTATCGACAAGGCGAGCATACAAGCCGAGTTAGACAGGCATAAAGGCGTCATAGCTCGTGTGGCAAAGTCTCTTGGACTCAGCAGACAGGCCTTGTATCGCCGCATGGAAAAGTTTGGTATCAATAAGTAGCTAGGACTCTAACATCTCGGTATTTTGGATGACGGATATTGTCTAAGTTGATTAAACATGGATTTTAATATGTGCAGTTATGATGGATAAATTTGGGATAACGCTGAGATCTAAGCTGATTCTGGCTTCAGTTTTAGCCTGTTTTTTGGGTTTGGTTTCGGCTGGTTTGTTGTTTAGCTGGTTGGGTCAGGACTACCTGATGCCGATCGCCCTGTTATCACTGGTGCTAGTGTGGGCGATGAGCCATCACATGACCCGTAGTCTGGCGGACTGCTTGATGGCATTGGAGGTGGGCCTGCTCAATTTTAAGGATAATGATTTCAGTATCAGTATTCCGGTTAAAGGTGATGAGCAGCTACGTGTCCTAGCTCGATTGTTCAATGAATCGGCACATACCCTGAGACGGGAGCGGCAATTTATCTACCAGCGCGAGTTGTTACTTGATAAAGTGATCCAAAGTTCCCCCAACGTGATGATACTGCTCGATGATGAGCAGAGAGTCATTTACGCTAATGGTGCCGCCAGGCACCTGTTTAATCAAGGTGTTCGTATCGAAGGCCTAAATCTGAATGAGTTGCTGGAAGGCAGTTCCCCCGAACTTATCACGGCGCTAAATAATCCCAAAGATGGCCTGTTTACCCTAGCGGCCAAGGAGCAATTTGGCATAGATAGCCAAGGTGATACGAGAGATGAGTCCATGAATGAAGATGAGACCTGGCATCTGTCCCGTGGACGCTTCAAACTTAATGGACAGTTTCATCATCTGCTCTTGCTGAAACAGATGACCCATGAGCTCAATCGACAAGAGGTTGCGGTGTGGAAGAAGGTGATCCGCATCATAAGTCATGAGCTCAACAACTCGGTGGCCCCAATAGCTTCCATGGTTAACTCGGGGCGCATGATCACCAAAGAGCTTAATGATCCCAAGCTTAAGATGATCTTCGACACCATAGATGATCGCACTCAACATTTGAGCCAATTTATCTTTAATTACGCCAGATTCGCCAAACTGCCTCTGCCTAACAAGTCTATGGTTAACTGGCTGAAGATGACCGAGCACTTAAGTCATCATTATAAGTTCACTCTAGATGGTGATTTACCAGGGAGTGATGGTTACTTTGACCTTATTCAAATGGAACAAGTGCTACTGAACCTGTTAAAAAATGCTCATGAGTCGGGATCTGCAGTCGATAAGATCACCATGAGTATCTCACAGGACAATCCTAGCCATGGTGTCGATGACACTAGTGGAAATAAGGGGGTCTTTATCAGCATCTGTGATGCAGGCAGCGGCATGTCAGCCGAGGTGCTCAAGCAGGCATTATTGCCTTTTTACTCCACCAAACAATCGGGTACCGGATTGGGCTTGCCTCTGTGCCGGGAAATCTTAGAGGCTCACGATGGTCGTATCAGTCTGCATAACCGGGAAGAAGCGGGACTCTGTGTGAAGCTGTGGTTACCGCAATAAGTTAGCTGCTTCGAATGAAGCTGGTGACATTTTCTAGTTTAGCTTCTGGCTGAATTGGTATTGGGAGGTGTGTTTGAGTATTTGGGTTCAATTGTAATCTATCGCTTGTAGCGGGCTTTTATGCAGAAACTTCAGCGAAACGCCGCAAGCACATCCATGTGGACTCTGCCAAAACATCCCTGTTTTGGAAGCTCGCAGCCGTATCTACACTTGGGGATTTACAAGAAAGTTTGACCTTATTCGCTCCGGCGCCTTTGTTGGTGAGTATTTGGAAGTGTGTTTGTAGGTTTTGTTTAATTATAATCTATTGCTTCCAGCGGTGAATGTGCACCCTTTATTTTGAGAAGGTTCTGCGGGACGGTGAGTGAAACATAGCTTCAAGCTAACTACGAGAAGCAGGATGGTATATAGAAGGAATTTATGCGTACTATTCAGTTTTTAGGATTTACCTTTACACTTGCAGGATTGATATTGGGTTATTTACTGTTAGCACCTGTAGATTCAGAAACAACAGAATCAGCAACTAGCGGTGTTGGCTTTGGATTAATGTTGATAGTTGTTCCGTTACTAGGCTGTTCTGCATTACTCTTGATACCATCTTCAATTGCTTTGATTAGTACGCGAGTTCGAAGTGCTAGTTACTTTTATGGTAAGTTTTGGTTTGGATTATGGGGGGCTAACTCTCTTATTTCATTGTCTTATATTTTAGCGATGGGCTATCTGACCTATGTGTATGCTATGGCAGTAGAGAATACCTAATAAGTTGATAAATTAAAATTTTCCAAGCTCGCCTCGACTCGCTTTTCTTGTTCTACACTAGGAGTTTCCTTCCTAGGTACTTTCCTTTTTTGTAGGCTTTGGACAGAAGTCTGCATGTCACCAAGCACTTAATATTATCCCGTTATTAGGCTCATATATCCTCAATAATGTGGGTTATAATTGAGGTGTTAACACCATTGAATGCGACTATATTATTCTCTGTTAGCCCTAACTCCTGCATTAACTGCATACGCTCCTCAATATTGCTCTTAGCCTGATTTATTTTTAGTTGAGCCTCTCTTTTAGACTTAGCTTTTTTGTTAAAAGTGGAGCATAGGGGCTCGGTAGTTATTATCGTCATAATAAGGTTGTCCTTGGCTAGTGATGTGGAGACTTTACGCCAAAAGAAAGGACGAAATGTAACATTTTTGTTTCTTACCTAGCTTCTTAATTTTCTCAATAGATAAGGGGTCGCACTACTTTTTGAAGAAAACCACTTTGTAAAAGAAGCCTATAGATGTATCTACACAAGTTGAATTACAAGAAAGGTCTTTCTCCGATTGGATCTTAGTGATAATTAACACTGTATTTGTAAGCCTAGTTGGACACACTTTTTTAATTACTCATCACTTCTTACTTAAATATATCTTGTGGAAACACTTTTATGTATACAAGCTGTGACTATCCAAGTGAAGAACAAACAAAAAAGATGCTAATTCTATCATGTTAGAGTTTCTTGGAGTTGGCTGTCTTTAACTCGCATTATAAATCTTAGGGAAAAGATCATTGAAAAAATATATATCGGTAATTGCTTTGTTATTGTTGCTGTCAGGCTGTGCAGATCCATTACCGGAAGACAAGCTTAGCTATGTTGGAGAGTGGCAAAGTAAGGAAATGGGATTGCTGATTCTTGCGGATGGAACTGTTGCCTATAAGCGCTTAAAAGGCGGGGCAACAACATCTGTTAATGGCCCGCTAAAAGAGTTTGTTGGTGATGATTTCGTAGTGGGTTTCCTTTTCATGGCAACAACTTTCGTGGTTTCAGAATCGCCTCATGAAGTCGATGGTGTTTGGCTGATGACAGTTGATGGCGTAAAGCTCATAAGGGTCAGCGATTAGAGTTATCTATAATCAGATAAAGGGAGACCAGTTTAAGGAGAGCATCATATGAAATGGTGAAACTGGATGAACTAGAGAAAAAGGTTGAAGATGAAATAGAGAGGTACACCACAAGAAATAGAAGGTTACATATTAAATTCTCATTATGGGGATTTTTCGATTAATGGTATGTTTAGGAATTAGCCAAGGAATGTTTGGTAAATTCTTGGTGCTTGTTGGTGGTTTTAACCTGATATTAGGTATGATCTATTTTTATCATTTGGTTGTTTATAGTGTAGGAGAACGAAAACACATTAATCAGCTAGTTAATAATCTGGTTTAATCATTTGCTTTTTATTAGTTTTATTTTAACACTAGTTTTCTATTAGAAGAAGTGATCTTAACATGAGGTAGGGCTATGAAAAGAATAAATGAAGGACAAACGAGGCTTGAAAATGAGTACGACACTTACAACAAGGCTGCAATTACGGATTTACCAGAATTAGAGATTGGGTCTCAAGATAGTCTGGCTTCGCTACTCGATACAGTGACAAAAAGAGAATCTTTAGATCAAGGAAGAAAGCTTGAACCATCTGCGACCAAGCTTAAATCGGCTATTGCTGACGTCCTTTTGTTATTGGATGGATTTGATTTACAAAAAGTTAAGTCTGAAGGTATGAAAGCGAAGGAATAGGTCAATCCCAATTAAGTATATGGTGTAGCAGGATAGCTCAGACTGAAGTCTTATGAGAGCAATCGAAGCATGTTGGCTACTTCACCATCGCATTCCAAAACAGCAGGAAGCTGGCTTCTTGGTGTTGTGGGTCTTGCCATTTGTCGGGGTTATCCAGAAAGAAACGGGTGGCGGCTAGAAATTGGCCGTGACTGTTATCTTGCATCAGGGAAATGGGGTAATTGGCCAGCACGCCTAGTGCCTGGCCTTTCTGCATCAGGGCACCCATAAAACCGAGTATCGAGTTCATGGCTTGTTCTCTGACTTCCGTGGCTATGGATGGGGACATGGAGTATTGCTGGAAAAACTCCTGCTTTAGCGGATGATCCATGGCCCATTGTATGGCACTGGTCCAAAGGTAATTGGCATCCTTTTTTAAGTCGCCACTGTCTTTCACCGATGCAAGAATAGCATCGGCAAATTCTTGCTTAATATTGAGAAATAGATGATTCATCAGCTCATCTTTCGATGGGAAATGATGGAACAGGGTGCCAGTAGCCACCCCAGCTTGCTTGGCTATGGAAGCGGTAGAGGTGGCATAGAAACCTTGGCTAACAAACAGGGTCAGCGCGGTATCTAGTATGGCTTGCTTCTTATCTAATTTACTCATCTACAACTTATTCTCTTAGCGTTTCGAAACTCGCAGCTAAAGCAGCTCCTAGGGCTGTTAGCGCAGGAATAGCTTATATAACATGGCTTGAATGCCTGTGCCATAGGGCGGGTGAACAAACTTGCCTGTGTTAAGTTTACCGCGGCTCAATACCGTCTTGGCATGACTTAAGGTCAAGAAGCCTTCCTTGCCGTGATAGTGGCCCATTCCCGAGGGACCTATACCGCCGAATGGCGCATCGTCTGCTGCGACATGGAAGACAGTTTCGTTGATACAGACGCCTCCTGAGTGGGTGTTGTTGAGTATGTTGGCTTGAGACTGTGCATCGAAGCTCATGATATAAAGTGCCAATGGACGGGGGCGGGCATTGATATACTTTATCGAATCATTCAGAGTCTCGTATCCTACGATAGGCAGCAAGGGACCAAAGATCTCGTCTTGCATTAAGATCATCTCATCGTCCACATTAGTGATCAGTTGCGTTGGTATTTTACGCTTAGCAGTATCGATAGACTCATCATTGGCCGAGACCACCGTTGCGCCTCTGCTTTTGGCATCTTCGAGAACCGAGGTTAAGCGGTCAAACTGACGCTGGTTGATAATGGCGCCGTAATCCTTGTTGTCACTTACTTTACCGTACATGGTGCTGAATTTCTTCTGATAAGCTGTGATAAATTCAGCTTGCTTCTCTTTAGGCACTAAGACGTAATCTGGTGCGACACAGATCTGGCCCGAGTTTAAACATTTTCCATAGATCATCCGCTCTACGGCTGTGTCTATAGGCATATCAGGGGCGATGACTACAGGAGATTTTCCGCCCAGTTCTAAGGTCACTGGCGTTAAGTTAGCGGCCGCGGCGCGCATCACGTGTTTTCCAACTGTGGTGGAGCCAGTAAACAGCAAGTGATCGAATGCCAGTCCCGAGAAAGCTGCGGCGACATCGACCTCACCTTCTACTACGGCAACTAACGATTCGTCGAAGACACTAGACAGCATCTGGGCTAAGACCTTGTTTGTCTCTGGTGTGAATTCTGAGAGCTTGAGCATAGCGCGATTTCCCGCGCTTAAAGCGGTGATCAAGGGGCCTATTGAGAGCATGACAGGGAAGTTCCATGGCACTATGATGCCGACTACACCGACTGGTTGATAATGTACTTTTACCTTAGCTGGAGCCAATAGCAATCCAGCGTGGCGAGAACTGGGTTTCATCCATTTCTTCAGATTCTTAAGACTGTAGTTGATGTTATTGATACAAGGCATGATATCTGAGATTAGCGTGTCATCGACCGAGCGGGTGCCATAATCTCTGTTGAGTGCATCGGCTAATGGCTGCTGAAAAGTCAGCAAGGCTTGCTTGAGTTCTTTGAGTTGCTGGACTCTGACTGCATAAGTTGGAGCAGGCTCCGAGCGATAGCTGGTTCTTTGTAGTCTGAGTAACTCATCGAGTTGTGATTGCATCGCTGATTTGTTCTCTGTCTCAATAGGCATATTCATCTGCTCGTAGCTCCTGATCTGTATCCAGTCTAGTCGATTATAGATTGCTGTATTGCTAAATTAACTCACAGACCGACTGATTGGTCGGTCTGTTGTTTGTATATTAAGTCACTATGGGTTTGAAATCTACACTTGTTTAAAATTGATACACTTTTTTATAAAGTTTAAGCTATTTTTTTATGGGATCATCCTGAGAGGTGATCGAGATCAAAATGTGACCCAGTATGTTATTTAAACTGGTTTTGAGTCAGTAGATTTAGACCTATATATGTCATGTTTTATTGGATTTTTATCAAATCTTGAAAAGTGTTAGCAAGGCTTTAGTGTTCTATAAGGAGAAGCTCATGAGAACTCGACAAATACTCTGTCCAACGGACTTTTCTGAAACGGCATCTCACGCGGTGAGATACGCCTTAGAGATGGCTGCTTTTTATCATGTGGGCATTAGGTTAATGCATGTTGTTGATCAACCTATGGGTAATGAAAATTATCAAATTCTAGCCATTACTCCTGAAGAAGTAGCAGAAGGAATGGAGCAAGCGGCTGCTGAGAAAATGAAACTCTTGCTCAGTGAGTTCAACTGTCAGCACGCCGTTGAGACTGTGATTAGGCGCGGCTCCGCTATAGAGCAAATATTAGAAGATGCCGAGCAACATCATGTCGGCATGATAGTTATCGCCAGTCATGGTCGAACAGGGCTTTCCCATTTTCTGCATACTAATGTTGCCGAAGGGGTAGCAAGCGGAGCTAAATGTCCTGTGTTAGTGGTTAAGTGAATGCCTTGATATGGCCGAGCCTGATGTTCGGTGAATGTTTGCTCGCTTGATGTAATAGCCTATATTTAAAGAGTCAGTTATTGAAATTTGCTGCTTGTATTGCAAATGGCTTTTTGACAAACAGTAAGCACTCGTTTTGGCAATAGCCATATTGGGTTAAGTATGGCGCTGCTCGTGGCATTTATGTCATCAGCGACCTATAGGCAGTTAACTGGGGCTATGCCACTTATTTTCAGAT
This sequence comes from Shewanella psychrophila, assembly GCF_002005305.1. Classification (NCBI taxonomy): domain Bacteria; kingdom Pseudomonadati; phylum Pseudomonadota; class Gammaproteobacteria; order Alteromonadales; family Shewanellaceae; genus Shewanella; species Shewanella psychrophila. The sequence goes on along the minus strand of NZ_CP014782.1, from coordinate 5,379,099 downwards.
AAAGTTCTGGATCTCGCCTTGAGAAGTTAAGAGTTAGGAATCAAAGTTTAGCTATTAGGAGAAGGTTATGCGAACTCGTCAAATACTCTGTCCCACAGATTTTTCTGAGACAGCCTCCCATGCAATGAGCTACGCATTTGAGATGGCCAACTTCTATAGCGTCGGCATTCGTTTACTGCATGTGGTCGATAAGCCATTTGGCGACAAATATACTCGCGTGTTAGCTGTGACCCCTGAGGAACTTGCTAGTCGCATGGAGGGGGAGGCTGCAGAAAAGATGCGTAAACTTATTGCAACCTTAGAGTCAGGTTTGTTGGTAGAGGGGGTTATTCGTCATGGCTCACCAGCAGAGGAAATCTTGGCATCGGCTAATATGATAAATGCCGGAATGATTGTCTTAGCCAGTCATGGTCACACAGGCTTAACCCATTTTCTCCATGCTAATGTGGCTGAGGCTGTGGCCAATGAGGCCAAGTGCCCAGTCTTAGTCGTTAAGTAAGCTTGTGAGGTTTGAGTTGTGAGGATTAGGTCCAAGTTTCTCGCTCCTAGAACCTAGGAAGCTTATTGAGATCTGGTTCATTAGGATCTGATCACAGGAGCTGATTCATTAGGAGAAAGTTATGCGTACACGTCATATACTGTGCCCGACCGACTTTTCGGAAACGGCATCTCATGCCTTAGGTTATGCCGTCGAGATGGCAAATCTATATGCGGTTGATATTAGGCTGCTCAATGTGATTAGTCTGCCCTACGGTGCACCAGATTATGGCATTGTTGTCGATAGTCCTGCCGAGCTACTGCAAGATCAAGAAGCCTACGCCAATGAGAAGATGAAGAAAATGGTGTCAGAAGTGCGCGAGCAAATGCCCAGTGGTTTGTTCGTACACACCAATGTTCGCAGCGGAGGGGTATTAGCTCAAATATTGGAAGAAGCTGAAGAACGTGAAGTGGGTATGATAGTAATGGCCAGTCATGGTCATACGGGGATCTCACACATGCTAAGCCCGAATGTAGCAGAAGCTGTCGCGAATCAAGCAAAGTGCCCTGTGTTAGTGGTTAAGTGAAAAAGCTAAGAAAGTAGCGAGTTTCGAGTTCAAGACAGAGCGGAGAAAGTCTCGAGTTGTAAGCTTTAAGTTTTAAGATACAGCGAAGAAAGTGGCGAGTTGCGAGTTAAAGGCAGAGCTAAGAAAGTTCCGAGGCTACAAGAATATAGGTCATTCCGGCATGCTTGTGGCCGGAACCCAGCTTGGCGGCTCTATCTTCTAAATCTCTTGTCGACAAACATCCTGGTAAAGCTGGTCTGCTAGTTCTTGTATAGTATCGCCTTCGGGATGGGTGTGAGCGAAAGTCCTCAGGCCATACACTCCCAGCATGAAGTAGCGTGCCAGATGATCTGCATTGCGCTCAGTTGTAAGCTCATCTTTGGCTTGGGCGAGTTCGAAAACTTGAGTCAGTGCCTGTTGCCAGTTAGCTAAGTTGCCAGTGATGATGGCTTGCACCTCTGAATCTTGCTCTGCCATCTCGTTGAGCGCCTTAGTGAGTAGGCAGGCTTGGGCGGCATCACAGCTCTGACATTCGTGCACGATATGATCAAGATAGGTTTTAAGCTCCACAAGAACTGGATGTTTTCCGGCAAAGAACCCCTCAAACTCGGTATTTCTGTCTAATCTGTACTGTTCTAGAGCCGCTAATAATAGACCACGTTTATTTTCGAATGCACAATAGATAGACCCCGGGTGTAGGCCCGTGGCTTTTTTTAGATCTTGCATACTGGTCTTGCCATAGCCTTTGTCCATAAACGCTGTCATGGCTGATCTCAGTACTTTCTCTCTATCAAATTCGGCATTTCGCATGGGTTATCAATTGACTCTTGTATGTGGCTATCGTATTTGGCTCTCACATGTGAGGGTCATCTTAGCGCTTTATTGTGCAGTTCAAATTCATTGTAATCAATCTTGAACGTTTATTCAAAAAAGATCTTGAATGCTTGTTCAAAAAAGCATATCTTGAATGCTCATTCAAGAATCAGAGGTCGCTATGACTGATAACCTTTTTCAAACTTATGCGCTTAATGGCACATTATCTCTTAAAAATCGCATCCTCATGGCGCCACTGACTCGTTGTATGGCTGATGATGAACTCGTGCCGACTCAGGCCATGGCAGATTATTATGCACGCCGTGCCGAGTCAGGCCTTATCATCTCTGAGGCAACTATTATTCGTCCGGACGGTCAAGGTTATCCCAATACTCCGGGTCTATTTACTCCGGCGCAGATTGATGGCTGGCGTGTGGTGACAGATGCCGTACATAAGGCTGACGGTAAGATTTTCGCTCAGCTTTGGCATACTGGTCGCGTCGCTCATCCTCATTTCTATCAAAGCACTGGCAGCAGTGATGTGATGGCGCCTTCAGCAGCTGGTGTCGAAGGTAGCGTACCCAGAATGCGAGAATTGACTTATCAAGTGCCTAAAGCTGTATCTATTGAAGAGATAGCCCAGCTGGTACAGGATTATGCCCAGGCGGCAGCTAATGCTATCGATGCTGGGTTCGATGGTGTCGAGATCCATGGTGCTAATGGTTATCTTATCGATCAGTTCCTACATCACGACAGTAACCGCCGCACAGATGAGTATGGCCAGGCACCTGAAAATATGTCGCGTTTCGCTCTCGAAGTGGTCGATGCCATTGCTGCACGTATCGGCAATGACAGAACTGCACTACGCGTGTCCCCCGGTGCATATTTCAACATGGCGGGTGATAACCGAGATCGTGCAGTGTTCGATTATCTTATTCCTGAGCTTGAGAAGCGCGATTTGGCCTTCTTGCACATAGGTATCTTCGATGATGCTATGGAGTTCGATTATCTAGATGGTCGTGCATCAAGCTATGTACGCAGTATTTATAACAAGACATTGGTGGGAGTAGGTAGCTTTACCGCCGAGACAGGCAGTAGCGCCATTGCTGAAGATAAGTTCGACTTGTTGGCCATAGGCAGACCCTTTATCGCTAATCCGGATTACGTGGAGTTAGTGCGTGACGGTAAAGCACTAGTGGAATATTCAGATGAAATGTTGACCAGCTTAGTGTAATGGTCATTCTTTATTGAGTATTTAGTTGTGTTAAGCCAGTCGATATTTTGACTGGCTTTTTCATGACGCGCAATGGTCGTTAAGCGATGGGGTGACCCGTTTTGGGGTCTATGCGATCGAGTGAAGGGCCTTGATAGGTGTTCAACAATAACTGAACCACGGCTTCGCCATATTCACTAAACCAGAACTTACCTAATTCTCTGAGTCTATTGATGTTGCTTTTGGTCAGATCATCCATTGCATCATCGGGTGGATTGGGTAATCCGGGTTGGGGTTTCAGTTTGGCGTTTACACGGATATAGTTGCCCCGATCCATGATGGTTAAGCTCTGGTAAGAAACGATACGTTCATCGCTCAACACTTCCATGAGTTTACCTTCTGTCATCCATTGTAAGGCGCCCCATTTTCTGGAGCTGGCACCGTTGATCTTTCTGGTTAAAAAACCTGTGCCTATGGATAACACCCGCATATCGCTGAGTGAGTAATGGGGCCATACATTTCTGGCTTCGGCAATGGCACACATGGTGGGATTGTTCGCGATTACGCCGCCATCTATCAACCAAGATTCTTCGCTCGTGTCGGGAGATTCCAGACCCTTAGTGGGAAAGAATGTTGGCGCTGCGCTGGTTGCATCTGCAGCTTCTGATGACAGAAGTTCAAGATAGTCAGGTTTGGTTGACTTGATGATAACGGGCTTACGTTTTTCAATGTCGTAGGAAACGGCTAAGACATGTTTACCTTCAGGTACATCACCAATCTTAGCTTGATTAAAATTCTCCTGTAACAGACTCGTTTTACCACTTGCCTCATATTTCGGAGCATTGATACCGTCTATATCGAGCAAGCCTTTATGCTCAGTAAAAATCCGTTGGCCATTTTCATAATTATAAAGCTCATCGATTTGAGCTAAAGTCATGTCAGTAGTCGCCAAGGCTAAGGCGATGATACTTCCGGTACTGGTTCCTGCGTATAGATCGACACAATCGCGAATCGATTTATCATGGTTTTGCTGTAATTGCTGTTCGACCATACTGAGAAATTGAGTGATGGCTACCCCTCGTATTCCACCGCCATCGAGAGACAAAATCAATTTTGACATTTATCTGTTCCTTTTCGTATATGTACACGTGAGTGATTTATAGAATATTTGCTCGTACAGGATGAATACCAATCGCTATAAACTTAGCCATATCAGCTAAATATCAGCGGACAAATGGTGAGCTTGACTCGCCCATTAGTCGCTGAATACAGGTTTGATTTATCCTTCAATCATCAGATATCGATACTGGCGGCAATATTCTCCGGTAACAGGTAGCCATATTCAGGTTTATCCGCGGCAGCTAACTGCTTGTTGCGGGCCTGGATTTTCTCGCTGATTTGTATCATCTCAGCAGTAAATGCTTGGCTTATTTCTGGGTGATCCTTTTGCAGGGGATCTAGGCTAGCAAGAGAGGTTTCCGAGGGCATTGCCAACATCCAGGATAGCAGGCACTGGAAGGCGGAGTTTTTCTGGTTGGGTAACGCCGCTGCAATATACTCGGCGCTAATGTCCTGCTCTCCTTCTGGCATCTGTTTCGCTAGCGTAGCGGGTCGATTCGGTGCCAATGCTGTGTAAGGAAATTGCGGGAAGTTTATTGCAGAATGGAAGGCGCTGCCCATCCAGATAATCGTCTGTAATGTGTGACTCAGGAGTGCCAAATCGGTTATCTCAGCAGGGAAGCCAGGCATGGCGCCCAGTTCTGGATCGGCCAGCTCTTTAGCCCAAGCCTGTAGTGCAGGATCGGCTTGCACTGCTGCGTCATCACTATAGGCAAATTTCACGACATTTGAGGTGTAGTTACCTATGGCGTTCCAGATGAGGAATCCATCTTCACGGTAATAATATCCTTGTAAGCCATCACTCATCTCTTCATCGAAGCCCCGTGCCTTTAATTGCTCCGGAAAACTGGACTTGAAGAAGTCATAGCTTTTCCAACCGTTAGACACCATTTGAACACCTTGAGCTGTACCCAAAGCAAACGTGCTTTGGGTGATGGCGCCTTGCTCAGCAACCAAGGTCTGTCGAGCCAGGAAGTTGATGCCTATGGTGTCATGGAAGTGCGGGGTTAACAGCTTAGAGACAATATGCTCTTTGGGTAAGCTGTTATGGGTCGCTATGGCCATAGCTTCTATGGCCAAATGGGCTAGTCCCAGATGATAGAGAAACTGATGGATCTGATTATCGGCACATTGCGCATGAATTTTGGCAAACATAAATCGGTTTGGCTGATTCGAGTCTGGCGTGTAGACAGGGTTTATGCCCTCGTTACGCTCTAACTGTATGGCGACGATATTCAGACGGCTGTCATTATTTTCAAGCTGCTGCTTATAAACCAAGAGATAGGGGGCGTAGAAGTATTTACCATCTTCACACTTGAATGGTACAAGTTCTTTGTAATCAACTAGGAAGAGGCGTTTATCGGCAATGAGTTCCGACATGCCCTTGTCTTGCGCTTTTAGCTCTCGCATCGCTTCAGGTACTTGCTCTATGCTGTTAACTACCTCGATCATTAAGGGGTTTAACCCTTGCAGCAGTTGGCGGCAGAATTCACTGTCATCCTGCCAGGATTCCAGCAGTTCCGGGATCGGCAGGTAGCCACCAAAAAAAGCGCCATAGGCTTTGAGCGAGCCCGAAGGGTATTGTGCTAAGCGTTGCTTTAGCTCTAATTCCGAGAATGAAAACTCGAGTATGCGCTCGGCCATGCGACTCAATTTATGGGGGGAGAGAGCCTGGCTTCTGGGAAGACCTTTGACCATTTTAGGCATAGGATGCACCGGATAAGAGTCATACTCCCAGCGTGGTTTCTCTTCGACCAGCAGGTTTAAGACGATTTTTTGCAGCTTATCTTTGATGCCATTGATGGTATCTGACATCTCCTTAAGGCTGACAAACTGCTGCTGTTTATCCGTTAGTGGTAAAGCATCGACATCATTATTGAGTTCCATCTCTATGGTCACTGACACAGAGGCGCCCTCGTCGAGTTCTAGCTCAAGGGTCTTAGGCTTATCATTCTCAAAATCATGTAAATCCAGAGAGGCGGTGCCAATCAGCGTATCGCTTCCTAAACATGAGTCCATGACGCCAAAACCTAAACTACCTTTCTTGCTCAGCAATTCAAATTCGAAGGTGTCATTGAACGTTGAGCTGTAGGGGAAGTTAGGTTTGGCCGTTTGATGATGCTCTCCGTCCAGTTCAACGATGACATAGGGATTAACCGGCGGGAATGATTGGGGGAGATCTTTAATACTGCCTAAGGTGACAGTGACCTTGCCCAAAGAGGGATTGAAATACTGATTTAAGGCTGCGATTCCATCATGGTAGCCTTGGGCTTGAGGGCCTTTTATTATGCTGCTGACGACGTCTGGGGCCATCACCCAATTGCACCAGATAATCTCGGTTTGAACAGCCGAGATGGATCGCATCTGTACCTGAGTCGTAATGCTGTCGAGACCAGGCATAGCTGGTTCCATTTTGACCAACTTATATTGCAGGGTGTGAGTCTTATCATCACGAGAGATCAGTTGTTCACTTATGGTCATATTTCTATTTTTAAAGCTAAAGGTTCGAATTGCACCAATTTCGTCCTTAGCAGGCGGAGCTAACTCCATGGTCTTATAAATATGCCACCACTGGGTCATTTCACCGAAGGGGCGATAAAGTTTCCAGACATCTTCGATGGCGGCGTTTACTATTCCTTTTACTTGAACCGTAGGTTGCTCAGTCTTATCGGTCATTTTACATTCCTCTTCCATGATTCTTATTAGTTAAATTTGTTTTTCATCCACTCTAATCTTTGTGAGAAGCCTTGCTCTATGGCATTTTTTACTGTTTTTCGATCTAGGCCCTCACGAGGTAAGAAGACTGAGTCGTAGTAAAGTACTAGCTTATTATCTCCCTTACATTTAAGGCGTAGAGTCCCCTGATACATGCTGACTGGCATGGCTGATTTCAGCACTGAATAGACCAAGGTGTGAGTCTCTTCTGTTGCCGAATCAAGTTTCTCTTCCAACGCTACGTCTCCAAAGTGAACCTGGCGAATGTCATTACCCAGATCTTCCATCGAGGTTGCCCCCATGACCCAGGAGATATCGTTCCAGTTGCTGACAATTTTCCAAAAATCATCAATGGAATAATTGAGTTTTAACTTTAAAGACATACGCAGGCCATCTCGCTGCAAGACCAGATCACTGATTTCATTGATACGGGTCGGTAGGAATTTGGCTAAGGTATCTAAGGTGATCTGACGTTCTTTTTCTTTTTCACTAACCAAAACACCGTCAATGGTCAGCCTTGCCTTTGTGGTTTGTTCTGCCTGCCAGACAGACACTGTGGCGCGATAATATGAAAACATCACATTAGGCTGTGGGAGTCCCATGACCCAAATGTGGTTGGTATCATCCTTTTGCCAAAGGACTTCACGGGTTTCTCCGCCGGCAAAGGCAAAGGCGACTTCGGCATTGACGCCATTATTAGGGCGTCCGCCTCCGGTCAGTAGCTTGGTATCCTCATGCCCACCTAAGGCTTTTTGCAGGGCTAGATAATCGTCAAATCCGGACCAAAACTCGGCCACTGTTAGCGGTATTTCCTGCTCATGGCTCTGGCTTATCAAGCGGCCATATTCAAGATCTACATTACTCATAAATTCTCCTTGGTTAACACACGTGTTATTGCCCGAACCCCATCGTCAGCGAAAGCGCTTAACTTCTAGTGATAAGCACTTTTACTGGCGGGTTTCGGTTAATGATTCTTGTGATCTCTTTCATTAATCGACTGTTTATATCGTGATTTTGAAAGCTTGGGTTGAAACATCTCGTTAACATAAGGGAAGCGGCTACTTAAAATAACTGTCTACTAGGAACAGTTGACAGCTGGTAACTTGTCGACTACCAGAGAGTATTTAAGCGAATCAGGCACCATTGAGTAAATGCCTTCGGCTGGATGTTTGTACGGGGATCTGATTTAATGCTACAGCTTTACACAGATATGATATGAATAAGCGTATTGGAGTCGTTCCTGCTTAATATTAAGATGTTATTGCACACTCAAATATCGCCCGTTAAGGGGCATTCAAAATTAACATTGGCTATCGTGCTGGTGGTTTTACTGTGTCAATTTTTCGCAATCGGTTCGGCTTTCTCTGTGCAATACCCCAGTGGCGAGCATCCTATGGGGAAAAATGTCAGCCATCATCACAGTCATAGTGAATCCCCTAATAGACGAGCTTCTTACACTTCAAATGACCAAGACGCCCATCATCATGGGCCTATAGCGTTTAATGCCACAGAGCCTGTACCTTTTGATTTTGTGAGTAATGTACTCACTATTTTAGATGGAGAGTTGGCAGTTAATGCGGAAGCAGAGCATGAGCATGCCAATCATTCACATACTCCGTCTCATCCGCCTGAAGAACCAATATTGATTTCGAGTTTTTTTGAATCTGAGATCCTTATCGATGATGATATCTCATACCTTAATTGTCGCTACGCGCCGCCAATTCCCCCTCCACATACCTAGTTTTTTCATGTTCTTAGCGTGATACCTCGCTATTTTTGCGAGTAAAAACGTTAATTCAAATTTGTTTAGGCACTCATGCTGCTTCAAAATTTAGGATTCTACAATCCAGGGCTGAGTGCTATTCAACTGATTTAAATATTATTTTGGAGTATGTGTAATGAGCCATCATTTGGCCAAAACCATGACTGGTACTATGACTAACGTTATGACCTTATTCGTGGTTTTCTTAGGGGTGTTTGCTTCCTTTTCATTATCGGCCCACGGGGTTGATGAAGATACCAAGCAATTTTTAACTCAAAATGAAGGGGTTTCGATTCTGCCCTTCATCTATATCGGTGCCAAACATATGGTTACCGGTTACGATCATCTTTTGTTTCTTGTCGGGGTGATTTTCTTCCTGTTTAGAAGTAAAGATGTGTTGCTCTATGTCAGCCTGTTTACCTTGGGCCACAGTATCACCTTGTTGTTTGGTGTACTGAGTGACATTAGAGTTAATGCCTATCTTATCGATGCCATTATTGGTTTCTCTATCGTCTATAAAGGGTTCGATAACTTGGGAGGTTTTAAGCGGTTTTTTGGTTTTCAGCCCAATACTAAGGCTGCAGTGATGATCTTCGGCTTATTCCATGGTTTTGGCTTAGCCACCAAAATTCAGGAGTTTAATCTGCCACAGGAAGGCCTGGTTCCCAATATCCTGGCTTTCAATGTTGGGGTGGAGATAGGTCAGTTCCTAGCTCTGGGAGTGGTACTTATCTTGATGAGTTTCTGGCGGCGACACGGGAGTTACCTGCAATTTTCAACAGCAGCTAATACCTTGTTGATGAGTGGTGGCCTGATGTTAGTTGGCTTTCAGTTAACGGGATTTTTTGTTAGCTAACAGACTCAATTAAACATCATAAACAGATATAAGCTTAAGGAATATTTATGAAAACCAATGATAAACCAAACTCAATAAATCAGAACGAAACCCAATTTAATAGCATTCCGGTGCACTCTACAGCCACCTTAATCAAAGCCAGTGTCGCAGCTTCAGCGATTGCAGCTATTGTCTTAATTACTGCTATCTTACCTGCCGAATACAATATCGATCCAACTGGCATAGGTAAGGCGTTGGGATTAACTCAGATAGCTGAAGCAGCAAGTGTGATTCCTGATGTCGAGGTGAGCGGTAGCGAGACTGTTTTTGCTTTTGGACAAACTGCGCCTGTTAATAGTAAAGAAATTGCTAATGCCCCGAGTGTTGGCGAGATAGCTCAAGCTCGCCAAACTCCTGGGGTGAGAAGCGATACTGTTAAAATCAATATCCCTGCGGGTAAAGGCCTAGAGTATAAGTTACTGATGGATGAGTTTGTTCACTTAAAGTATGAGTGGAGCACTGGTGGTGAGGAGCTGTACTTTGATTTCCACGGAGAGCCCAAGGGGGATACCACAGGTTATTTCGAGAGTTTCTCTATTACTACATCAGATAAGGTGAAAGGCTCGCTAACTACGCCATTCGCTGGTGCACATGGCTGGTATTGGAAAAACAAAACAGATTCTCCAATTACGGTGACCCTATCAACAACAGGGGATTACACTATCAAAGGCTAGAGAGCTTATACCGATTGGTATTTAGGTTGAGTTACATAAGCCAATAAGAGGCGTATCCATAGGATACGCCTCTTTGCTTTACTGCCACTAAATCGGGTTAAGACTTGTGAATCCTCGTTAATTTAATAAGGCCTCAGGTTTTAACTGAACTAATTTATATTTTCAGAGTAAAACACTGAAAACAAGCCTTTAGTTAATCTTATCTGTGTCGATAATCTGTATGCTTAGTTAAGTACATCTGATGCCTAGTTCCCTTTAAGGGAGCAGGATCTCACGTAATGTTAAGATCAGAAGCGATAAGTAACAGGAGTAAACGGTGAATATTAATGGATTAACACTCAATATTATTGCGGGTAAGAGACCCTTAGATGTCCAGATTTCTACAGGATCGGCACCACAAGTAGCAACATCTATATCCTCAGTGCCTAGTGATGCAAGTTCGACTCAATCAAGTGATAAGGTCAGTATTTCCGAGGAGGGGAAAGAGGCCCTTAGTGCAGATAAAGCACAGAGTGGCAAAGCTACAGATACAGGAAATACACTAAGCTCAAATATGGGCAGTACTTTGCATGGTCATCATTCTGAATCCGTTAAGAAAGCAAAAGAAATGGAAGAAGAGAAGGCGATGTCTCCTATCGATAAGCAGATCCAACGAGTCAAAGAGCAGATAGAAGAGTTGCAAGAGCGCTTGAAAGAGTTAGAGGGAGACAGCTCTGAGGCTGCTGAAAACGAGCGTAAACTCATACAAGATCAGATTTTAGCACTCACTGGTATCTTGGTGGAGTTAATTGAGAAGAAAGCCCGTGATGCAAAGTCTTCGTCAGAGCCTGTAAATAATTTTGTGTAACTACCTTTCAATCAGTACCCTATGTGGGTCAATGGAAGGTAGAGTATGAATAAAAAAGAACTAGAAGCATTCGCTAAACAAGCCGCTAAAGGCATTAAAACCGAAGCCGATTTAAATGACTTCAGGGCTATGTTAACCAAAGTCACTGTTGAGGCCGCATTAAATGCTGAACTCGATTATCACTTAGGCTATCAAAAAAACGAGAAGGTCGCGGCTGGTAATAACCGCAATGGCTACTCCCACAAACAAATAAAGACCGAAGATGGATGCTTCGAGTTAGACACTCCCCGTGACCGAAATGGTAGCTTTGAGCCTGAGATTGTTAAAAAGAACCAAAGCCGCTTCACCTCGATGGATGACAAAATTTTACATCTTTATGCGAAAGGAATGACGACACGAGATATTGTCGATACCTTTGATGAGATGTATGGCGCAGAGATATCACCAACGCTAATTTCTCGCGTCACTAACTCAGTCCTTGAGCGTGTCGTCGAATGGCAATCTCGTCCGCTAGAACCCGTGTATCCTATCGTTTACCTTGACTGTATTGTGGTTAAAATCAGGGAGAACAGTAAGGTCATCAACAAAGCTATTTTCCTCGCGCTTGGCGTTAACCTCGAAGGCCATAAAGAGTTACTTGGCATGTGGATAGCAGAGAACGAGGGCGCTAAGTTTTGGTTAAATGTACTGACAGAGCTTCAAAATCGTGGACTCAAAGATATCCTCATCGCCTGCATTGACGGTCTAAAAGGTTTTCCTGATGCCATAAATACCGTGTTCCCAAACACTCAAATCCAGCTCTGCATCGTCCATATGGTTCGAAACTCGATGAAGTTTGTGCCGTACAAAGATTACAAGGCGGTGACAGCTGATTTAAAGAGGATTTACCAGTCAGTGACCGAAGAGGAAGCGTTGCTTAATTTGGAACGTTTTGGCGAGCAATGGGACGCTAAATATCCTAGTATCTCAGCATCCTGGCACAGGCACTGGACTAATCTTAATACGCTATTTAATTACCCTCAAGACATCCGGAAAGCCATCTATACAACTAATGCTATCGAGTCATTAAACAGTGTGATTAGGAAAGCAATCAAGAATCGTAAGCTCTTCCCAAATGATGACTCAGCGAAGAAAGTCGTTTACTTGGCGATTATGCAAGCTTCGAAGAAGTGGACCATGCCGATAAGAAACTGGAAACCAGCACTCAATCGTTTTATTATTGAATTTGAAGATCGAATAGCAGACTATATATAATTTAGGTAGTTACACAGAATCTGCTACAGGGTCACTTCGTCAGCCTAATAGCTATCAGTGATGATACTAAATCGCTGATATTTTGTTTTTTATCTCGACTCTTCCAAATTAGTCACAAGCCACTTTCAGATATGGTTCAAACTAATCACGGATAAACTCTTATTTTTCAGCGTATTATCTGGAATTAATTTTTGATGTTAGTTAGTATTTTTGAATCAATTCATTAACATTTTACTGTCGGTTACTTAACCATGCAATTAGCGGGTTCCATAATTAGGAACAATAAGTTTCGTTAGTTGATATTTTTAAGTGTTTTTATTTTTAATAAACTACAGAGAATAATTTATTTGCTCTTATGATCTTTACCGTAAGTGAACGGAGATAGTCGATGAAAAATAGTCCTAAACTATGTGCTAATAGCCCTAAACTACTTGTTAAAGCCGCGCTACTAACTAGCTGTGTCGTATCTTCCCTGTCAGGTATGGCAGTTGCTGGTTCTGCTGGTAAAGATGTTACCCCTGGTTTTAACCAGAAGATCCCTGCAGAGATCATGACACCAAATAAGGTTGAGACACGCATCGGCGAGCTTAACTTCTATGATGGTATCCCAACCGATGAGACCTTAACTAAGGTTTACGATAATCTGGATTTTGTTCGTGGTATTGATGTTTTCCTTAACTTTATTCCTGCCACATCGATAGAAGGTATTCGCCTCGGATTTAAATCACTCGGTGTTGCTGATTCTAATGAAGTGCTCGTGTTTGATAACCTTATGGACTCAAACCCGCTCTTCTTAACGGGAAACACGGACACCGTCTATGCTGGTGCCATGTTAGACCTTGAGAAAGATGGCGTCACTGTGGTTGAGATCCCTGCCGGAGCAGGTCCTGGTACTGTAAATGATGCCTTCTTCCGCTTCGTTGTCGATATGGGCGCACCAGGGCCTGACGCTAAAAAAGGTGGCACTTACGTTATTCTTCCACCGGACTATAAAGGTGCTCTTAAGCCAACAAAAAATGGCATGGCAGATCGTGACTGGGAGACTCGCGCTACCATCATGGTGGGTGATAAAAAACAGAAGGTGTGGATAGCTCAATCTAAGAGTTATAACAACTGGCTAATCCTACGTGGATTTCTGAAAGATGGTAAGCCTGAACACGCCTCGAATATGTGGCGCACAGGCCTTAAAATCTATCCCCTCGCCGATGCTAAAAACCCGAAGAAGATGAAGTTTATCAATGGTTCGGGCAAGTACTTCAATACGGTTCATGCTAATGACTACAAGTTCTATGAGGAGCTTTGGCATGTGATCCAAAAAGAGCCTGTGTCATTTATTGACCCTGAGCTTCGTGGTCAAGCGGCGGCTATCGGTATAGAGAAGGGTAAGCCATTTGAGCCTGATGCCCGCATGAAGGCCATCTTAAAAGATGCTGTAGCTGTCGGTAATGCCACCGCACGTAGTATCGCCTTTAAGACTCGTGATAAGAGCGCTTATATGTTTGAAGGTAAGCAGTGGTTTACAGGCTTTATCGGCCGAGATTATCGCTGGTTAAAAGATGGCGGGAACGGCGGGCGTAACATGGATGCCCGCACCTTGTTCTTTTATCTGGCGACGGTAAATACTCCAGCTATGGCACTACAAGTTCCGGGGGTAGGGTCAAACTATGCGATGACGACTGGTGATAACAAGGGGGAGATTCTTTATGGTGAGAAGAACTATAAGGTAACATTGCCTGCCGATGCGCCAGCGAAAGACTTCTGGTCTATGGTCGCTTATGATCCGCAAACACGTTCAGAGCTGCAGGTACCGGGTGGTTCTGCTTACCCAAGTAAGAATAACAAACGTGATAAGCTTATCTACAACAAGGATGGTTCGGTGACCTTGTACTTTGGACCTGATGCACCAAAAGGGCTTGAGTCCAACTGGACAGAAACCACACCGGGCAAAGCTTGGTTTGCCATGTTACGCCTCTATGGTCCACTTCAGCCATGGTTTGATAAGACCTGGCAGCCAAGCGACTTTGAGCTAGTTAAGTAAGTGAGCGCTTTGGCTAATGGCTAAAGTCTGGTAAATAACTTCAATAACATAGCCTCTTTGTGTTTATTCATAAAGGGGCTTTTTGTTTGACTGGTTTTATTTTGAAATGTCTCAAAAGTTAAGTGTCATAACAAGACAAACTATTAGCAATTTTTATATATGATAATGCTCTAATAGCACCTATCTAGTTCAGCCGATACCCTGACTATCAGAGCAAAATATGGTTAGAGGTTTATGTGAAGGTAATCGGGTTGCAAAGCCTATATCTGAACCATGTTCAACCTAATCGTTTAGGTCACACCTTTCCTGTGTCTTCTTCCCAATATGCAGCCCTTTTAGCGGCGTCTTCATCTGTCTCGTCATCTACAAGCAGTCTCTCTGAAGATAGTGTTTCAATTTCTGATTTAGCAAGCAAGTTCCTTAATGGAGAAAGCGCTTTTGATAAGGGCATACAGCAAATGAATGGGTCTACAAACAGCAGAGCGATAGGTGCTTACATGGCGGAGCAGCTATATGAGTTAAATGCTAATAAGTTAAAAGACACACGGGTTAAGGATGAAGATGAAGGGCTATCAATGATAGATAAACAGATAAAAAGAATACAAAAACAGTTACAGAAATTAAAGGAGGAGTTGAGGGCCATTAGCGGAGAAAACACAGAGAACGCCAAGTTAGAAAGAAAGATTATTCAGGAGCAGATCATGTTACTCACAGTACAGATTGTAAGTCTACTAGAGAGAAAAATGCGTGTTGCAGATGTTTAATAGCATGGGTAACTCTTCTGCTTTTGATTGAGCAGGGAAAGAAGCATAAATACTAAATAATCTTTTTATCTAGATGGACATTTTCTGATTCAAAAATGAGCTAAGTCGTGAGTTTATCTGAGCTTCAGTCACTTTTTAGTAGGTTATAATTTAGACATGACAAGTTAACAGTGTAAGCAATTATTGTAACCGATCAATATAGGACGGTATTGCAGGAGATTAAGAAGTCTGCATCAAATCTGATGTGAGTGGGTTGTCGGCAAATTTCGTCTTCCACACTCGCGGCGTGAGTTCTTCAACTTTCGAAGCTGGCTGCTGGCTGACGCGTTGCAGGACATCGACGAGGTAAGTGTAAGGATTAATCCCTTGCAGACGGCAGGTAACCAGTAAACTTTGCAGCATCCCCAACTGCTCCGCCCCCAGTTCGGTCCAGCAAAATAGATAATTTTTCCTTCCCATGGGTATGACTCGTAAAGCTCGCTCCAAGTGATTGGTATCGATAGGCACAGCTGGGTAACTCAAGAAGACCTTAAGTTCTGTTTTTCTATCAAGTGCATAACTAAGGGCCTTGCTTAACGGGTTGCTCGGTAAAATCTCTGGGCGTTGCCGTTGGTCATAGAGCCATTTGAAGAAGCTATCGACGATGGGCTCACTCCACTTTTGCCGATAAGCGAGGATTTCATCGCTGTAGGTCAGGTTATCGCGGATGTGTTTTTCGATTTTGTAGAGCTCGGCGATTTGCTTTAAGGCCTCTTTAGCCAATTCCGGCTCCATGAGTAAAGATTTATCGAAGTAGCGCCTAGTATGAGCCCAACAGGTGGCATGGATGATGTTCGCTTCGTTATCACGATTAAGTGCTTTTATCACATTGGTATAAGCCTGGTAACCATCACTGAGCAGTACACCGGTAAAACCTGTTAACTGTTCCTTGGCGTGCTTAGCTCCACGGCTTGATGACCAGGTGAAGGCGACTTCATCATCTTCACCGTAGATGGGCCAAAAGTAAGTCTGTTTCATCCTACCTTTCGCTTTACGCCCTGCTTTCATCGGTACTTCATCCATGGCCAGTGTAGAGCTGGTGAGGATATGCTGTAGCTGAGCTCGGTAGATAGGCGTTAACAGTTCGATGCCCCGTTTTACCCAGTTAATGAGAGTAGCCCGGCTGACCTGAACGCCGCTATCAAGCATTCTTTGGTGCTGGCGATACAAGGGTAAATGATAGACTCCCTTGTCGACCATGATGCCGGCGATAACAGAGACATCAGCAAAACACCCGTCGAGCACGTTATCGGGTGCAGGTTGTACGCTAAGGCAATGCTCAGTTTTGTGACGGACGACGGAACGCTTGTAGATAAGAATGGTGTAGCTGCCCGGCTGTTGAGCCAAGCGATGAGTCTCTTTATAACCGATAACCTCATACTGCTCAGCATCGTCACCTTCTAGCTCTGGCGCCTTAAGTTCAATAACCTTAGTAGGTACCGTGTCATCAAAGCGCAAGCCGGTGTCATTCACTTCATTGCCGGTGCGTTTTTTTGCTGAGCGGGTATAGGATATCTGTTGCTTGTCTTCAGGCTCTTGCTCCCCAGACTCAAGGCGGTCAAATAAGACTTCTTGATTGGGATTATCCTCTAACAGCTTTTCAGACTTGCGGCCAAATAACTGGCGCTTAAACCAGTCGAGTTGCTGTTGCAGCGTGAGCACTTTTTCAGACAGCTCAGAATTTTGAGCGTTTAGCTGCTCAATTTCTTGTGATAACGAAGCTGTCTGGATAGTTGTTTTCATGGCTGATATTATATCAAAAACAGCCAGTTATAACGAACTAAACCGTTTGTTTTTCACTTGTTTTTGCCAATTAATGCCTTCGATGAGGCACTGTAGTTGAGTCCAGGTGAGATTGATTTTATCCCCGTTACCCTCAACGTGATGAAAGCGGCCTAACTCAAGCCGCTTACTCCACAAACAGTATCCTCCGCGACTGAAATACAGCACCTTCATCATGGTCTGCTTGCGATTAATGAACACAAACAGCTCACCACTCATGGGAGAAGCGTGGAGTTGGTGCTTAGCTAATACGATTAAGCCATCAAACTGCTTGCGCATGTCCACGGGTTTGGCATACAACCATATGCGTAAATCCGGACTGGGCAATAACATCAGTATCGTAGTCGTAAAATGACATCACCAGGGAGCACAAGCTCAATGTTCCAGTTTGGTTTTGGGTCAGGTAACACGGGAAGCTTATCTTGCTTAGCGGGCTCAAGCGCTATCCAGTCGGCTTCGGTAGCCTGGATTTCTGGAGGAACCGTTAACTGCTGGCGCCAACGATTGAAAGAAGAAGTTGAAATGTTCTCCTGATGACAGAAGTCCTGCATAGATAAAGGCGTTGTGCACCACTTGTCCAGGAGGGTAGATTTTTGAGCGTCGGTGAGATGAGGTTTAGCCATGAGCATTCTCAGTATTAGGTTTACCCTGAGAGTAGCCACATCAAATGATCTTAGGAAGACGTCCTATATTGATCGGTTACACAAAAACGGTCGTTTTTATGAACTATCGATTGATATCAATCCCAATGGCTGTCATTGGATTAGGCATAATAGACATAAGTTGTTATGACCTTTTAAGTCCAATGGAACGAAAACGTACGATAAGAAATTCCAGTACCACCTGTAGATAAGGATGAACGTTGCACTACTCTCTGGCACACTACCCTATATAGGCACATAATGTGCAATCGAATCAAAAATAGATGTTTGTAAAATATCACTAATTGGGGTTAATTCCACATAGCACTGGTTTGTATTCATGATGGGCTACAGCCTTTATACAACAAGGGAACAGTTAATTTAGCACTAAGATTTTTCTCACCAAAAGAATCTGCAACATACTGAATACTAATAATATTACCTGTTTGGCGAAACTCAAAATTTCCAAGTAAGTTAATGTGTTGCCAAACAACGGGAAAAACCACATTATTTATCCTAATAATTATCGCAGACTGACATGCTGAGACTGTTATCAGTAAAAGATATTATTGCTAAGTTCTAGTGAGAAATGATGCAGTAAATACAGTAAATTTAAGCTTACAAGGAACTTGAATTTTAGTAATGTATACATTGCGTTTTGTCACAAGTTTACCGTACTTACGACACATTAGTTATTTTTTATAGTATAAAAAGGCAACAGTTACGATGTATAAAATACTGACCAAACAGAAAAATACGCAAGCTCGCAGAGCATCAACTAGCTACTGTCAAAATAATACAGATTCACACACATCATCTCGTCAAGGTGCTCTATTACCTTTTATGAGCAATAATATACGAAGAGTGAGTTCTCTTCCCAATATGTCCATCTCTTTAGAGTCTTCTCAGACACCAAATAATAAAATTAAAACGTCTCAGCAAGTAGCTGATGATTTGGAATTATTTTGCGAGGAACTAATGGATCATCCATCGATAACTAGTGTTAAGAATATGGATTTTGAGTCTCGCAGAGGTAAAGGGCTTTTGTACCGATTACAAGCTTGGGCTTATCAGCAATATAGAGAAGCTGTAGATGAAGATGTTAAGAGTGTTGACCAAGACAGACATTACGGTTTGTTGAAAGATATAGTCAATAGAGTTCCTAATAAACTTAGTGTTGAGATTCAGTACCTAGATACTGCCCTAACAAACAATAGCCTTTATAAATGTGTTGCTCCTGAACACTCTCTCGTATTAACAAGGCTAGAAGATGGGATATCTAATACCCAAGAAGGAAGGCTATCATTGAAAATCAAACCGGAATGCTATTTTGAGGTATTCCAAGCTTTAACAAAATTTGTCCTTGAACAGAAAGATGGAGTATCTCATGCTAAGTTAATGCCCCCCATTACTATTGGTTCTGGGCCAGAGGATGCTGTTATATATATGAATAAAATGGATTATAGCAAAGATATCTCAACTTACCTTAAAGGGTTGTCAGTTCTTAGAAGTAGTGAAATTGGTATATTTTTCATGGATGAAGTAACTTCAGGTTGTTATTCAAGGAAGCTTCCTACGTTAGCTTATGATACGAGTGAAGGTGGATCAGCAGGAAGCTTAGGCATGTTTTTCACAAAACTAGCAGTAGATGCTGCAATACAGCATAAAATTAGCGGAGATTCTATCAGTAAATCTGTTTCTGATACTTTGCATAAAAACAATATGTTCATAGAGTAAAAAAACCTCGTTTTTCTGGTTCCTGTTATTTCTATGTTTTCGCGCCGGAAAACTGCCAATAAACTCGCTATTTTAATCTATGCAATATTGAAGCAGCAAGTTTATCTTTATTGATACAACTTTATCTTGAATTAGCTAAGTACAAAAGCGGTAAAAAACGACAACTCGTGATGGTTAAGTTATTGATAATAAACAGCATAGTTTTAATTTTATATTTTGAACTTTTAAAATAATATAAAATTCAACACCTTAAGGTATATCGTTTAATCATTGTTAGAAGCCATGGCCGAAGGGATTCAGCGTGGTGATTTGGAGACACTAAAAAGTCATTATTAATTCCTTTTCTTATAACATTAGTTAACTAATGTTAGCGCTTAAATACCTTAAATACCTTAAATACCTTAAATACCTTAAATACCTTAAATACCTTAAATACCTTAAATACCTTAAATTTAGTTATCTGCCTGTTTTTACCATATCTAATAGAGCCTGGAACATTTCAGGACTTTCTTTTGAAATGATTTTTACTGCTTCAAATCCAAGACGAACTGATTCGGATTGGCTGATTTTTATTCGTTTTCCATCTGGATCTTTTACATTTAATGCTAGTTCAATAACGTCATCCATAGCTTTTAAATCATCTTTAGTGCAACTAATTGTCACTGCTTTAGTTTTTACTCCAGATTTTGGGCGGCCACGTTTTAATTGTTCTCCTTCTTCAGCTGCATTGATAAAGGCGTTAGTTTCTTTATTACTTGGTGTAGATGTGGGTCTACGCATTTTCCAATACCTCCGATATTAACCAAGAAATTTCTTCCGCTGCTTTAGCATCTGAATTTTTACCTGTCTCTTTCTTCCATTCCTCTACTCCATAACCGTATCCAAACCCATCCCTATGACCTTTTCTATCGCAAAGTCTTATTTCTGATAACTTCATTAATTTGGTGTCTCCTAAGACTTCGGCTGCTTTATCAGCATCTTTTACACTAGGAAGAGTTGGACACATATTTTGTACTAAGAACCCTTTTAACTTTGGATTCATTATTGATGCTTGTTCAAAAATTTCTAGAAGGTGTGGGACTGTGTCAAGATCTGCTTGGGAAGGTCTTAAAGGTGATATTAAAACATCGGCAATGATCATCGCTGAGCGCATTTCTATAGAGTCTCGTCCTGCCACATCAACGATTAAAACATCATATCTTTCATTTAAGTCTTTAAGGGTTGCTGTGATATTTCCTGTTGCTGAGACGCAGTTTACACGTGGAATATCATTTATTTCCGATCGGTATTGATGCCATTTTGATAATGACTGTTGCTTATCAGCATCTACGATACACACATCTTTATTCATATGTGCAAGTTTTACTGCCACTGATGCTGCAATGGTACTCTTTCCTACCCCTCCTTTCTGGGCTCCAATTAAAAGTATTGTCATCACCTTTCCTTCATAGATATTAAGTTGAAACAAACAATATACTATTTTTATTAATTAGTCAAAATAGTTTAAATGGTTTAAATAGTTTAAATAGTTTAAATGGTTTAAATAGTTTAAATTCCAAACACCAGTTTGCCCGAAGGTGTCGTTGTAGGGGGTTGAAGTCCAACGGTACGTTTTCGTACGCTAAGGTTTTTGCGTCCGATAATTCATAAGTTATAGGACGCGATAAAACAGTTCCATTAAGGTGTCTATTAAATCGATATTTTGAGATAATAGATATCCACTGTCCGACAATCGATTTAGGAGACGTTTCATGCGGCTTTTTGGCTACGCAAGAGTATCGACCAGTCAGCAATCTCTCGATATTCAACTTAAGACTCTCAAAGATGCCGGTGTTAAAGTCAGTCGTATTTTTAGCGACAAAGGCTCTGGCAGTAATACTAATCGAAAGGGTCTTGAACTGTTACGGATCAAAGTAGAGGATGGCGATGTCATCTTAGTTAAAAAATTGGATCGTCTTGGGCGCGATACGGCTGACATGATTCATTTAATAAAGGAATTTGAAGAACAAGGTGTTGCAGTGAAATTCCTAGATGACGGCATCAGTACTGAGGGGGAGATGGGGAAAATGGTTGTCACTATTTTATCCGCAGTAGCCCAAGCAGAACGTCATCGCATTTTGGAACGAACAAATGAAGGACGGCAGGAAGCTAAGTTAAAAGGTATCAGGTTCGGTAGGAAACGCACGATCGACAGAAGCCTAGTTCTATCTATGTATAGCCAGGATATTGGTGCTACGGAGATAGCTAATCAATTAAAAATTGCGCGGTCAACAGTCTATAAAATTATTGATGACATGAAAAAAGACAACACAGCATAAAGCTTGTCTTGAGGACTCACTGTTTTAATCAGCGCATTTTACGGCGTGCTGTATTTGAGAAGGTCCATTATAGGTATACTTTATTTGCACTGGTTGATTGCAAGTTACCAAACTCATTACGGCTCTGTTGCAAAGATCGTCGAATCAGCTAAGCTCCTCTTTTGTTTTAGGCTGGCGATCTCATGACCCTCTTTAAGTATCGACAATTTTCCCATGACATTATCATTTGGGCTGTACGTTGGTATTGTAAATACGGGATCAGCTATCGAGAACTCGAAGAGATGCTCAGTGAGCGTGGTATCAATGTTGATCACAGTACGATTTATCGCTGGGTTCAGCGTTATGCGCCAGAAATAGAAAAACGATTAAGGTGGTATTGGAAGCCCAAAGCAGGATTAAGCTGGAAGGTCGATGAAACCTACATCAAAGTGAAAGGTAAATGGGTGTATCTGTATCGGGCTGTCGATAAACAAGGCCATACCGTCGACTTTTATTTATCGTCCAGACGTAATGCTAAGGCGGCTAAACGGTTTTTGAGTAAAGCTTTGAAAGGGCTCAAATGCTGGGAATGTCCCTCCGCCATCAATACCGACAAGGCGGCTTCCTACGCTGTAGCCATTACGGAATTAAAGCAAGAAGGCAAATGTCCTGAAGCGCTTGAACATCGGCAAATTAAATACCTAAACAATGCGGTAGAAGCTGATCATGGAAAACTGAAAAGGCTCATCAATCCAGTACGAGGATTCAAATCGATGAAGACGGCTTATGCCACTATCAAAGGGTTTGAAGTGATGCACATGTTTAAAAAAGGGCAGTTCAATATCTGGTTATCCGGTCAAGGAATAGCAGGAGAGATCCGTCTAATCACCGATGCACTGGTAAACTATTAATAATCATCCAGATAACCGGAGCACTTTCGGGCTAGGCTCAATCTTTGCAACAGAGCCCCTGCAATACCGTCCTATATTGATCGGTTACGTTTTTGTGAACTATCGTGTCTCTGTTCGCAACTGTCATTTTCAGAAGACTACTGCACCAGTTGACTGGCTGTAGCGCCTAGTGTGCAGACGCCTTTTGACTGTAAAAGGTCAGAAGTCATCTGCACCAACCTCAACTATGCTTAATACTCGAGTGCACCGAATCGAGGTCTGGGAATGGAGTCTGATACACCGCTAATCACCGAGCTAGGGGTAGCCACTTTGTCTGATAAGGCATCCTATGGACGACAAGATCTGGAGGAGTTACGCAAGATATTTGTCAGAAATGGGATCCCTTCGGAATTTCTGTCACATTATGTTCCTGATTCACCCTTTGCATACCTTAAATTAAATAACGGGTTAAGTGACAAATTTTGACAGCTAGGTCTTCCTAGGGTTCTTTGACTAAAAGAACGGTTTGTCACCACGATCCTCCGTATCCCTTGGTATCAAAGCTCTACAGCGAAAATATCAATTTAGAAACTGGTAATGCCTTACTTGCTAACCATTTGATATTTAAGTAAATTAACGTGGTAGTTGATTTCATATTTACCCAATACGTTGGCGTATAAGCATACGCCAACGTAAGCAGCTGATTTAATGCTATTTACTCAAATAGTCTATCTCGAATGTAAGCAATAAACAGTTCTTAGTTATTCGTTTGAATATGCCTATTGCAGACAGGCGTTGATGTAAGTGGTTATCGAAACTCGTTAAATCGACTTCAATTGAGAGTTTAGTTTTAAGAGTGGTTTTTGATAACCTGAAACCTACAAAATGTGGTGATTTTTTAGACTTTATTTAAATTCTCACAAACGCTCGTTTGTGAGAACGGTTTACATGATTTCTAGGGCAATAGAAAATATGAATTTGCAGGAACTAAATATTTGTTGTTAATTCAGTTGGTTAGCTATTTTAATGTAGGCGTTTTTAAAATCGATTTTTTGGCTACAGCCTAATGGTAGCAAGGGTTACAGGGGAACGTAGTGACAAACCGTTCTTTTAGTCAGAGAACCCTTATAGAATGGTTACACCATTTTATAGCTAACTTTCTTGATTGAAACTTATTCCTAGCTAAACATAGATAGAGCAAAGGATAAATAGTTATTTTAAATTACTATGTTCTATTTTTTGCATCTATTCTCACTTCCAGCGCTTAGTTTTTAAAATTCTGTATGTTTTTCTGAACACGCTTTAAGGCTTCGATTTGGCTTTTTTCTCCTGCTAGACATTCGCGTAAGCGAAAAACCCCGTAGGGAGATGGACCTGCAAGTTGATTAGTAGTTTGAAGGCCGTAGGCAAAACGAACCCTCCCGGTTGTGCTCTTAATCATGTCCCCTGGCGCGTAAGCGTTTGCCAGGCATTGGACATTGCATTCTTATCCCCTGATTTTTCTCCTTCTAATAATATTCTTTTTTAATACTTATTCTCTTATAGCTCGAAGAGCTTAAAAGAAGGACTCCAAGTTTTAACTCCGTTTCTTTACTCCCACTTGATATAGGTAATACATGGCTTATCCACAAGCACTGAGATATTGAGTAAAAAACGGTGATATCGGACATCAAACACATGGCCATGCAGCAAAAAAGAAGCTGATTAGATCTGAACCATCTAAAAAACGACATATTATGTCTTCAATTTCCACACAGACACAATCGAGTCCCGCTAATCAAAGCGGTCAGTCTAAACCAAGGTTATTGTGGTGGTGCTGTAGAAGGGTTGTAAGCGGTGAACAGGTCTTGAGAAGGGCAATATCCCACAGGGGCATTATGTTGGCGCCAGACAAAGCTACGGCCCTTATCGAGCGCCTTTTGATAGGCTAGCTTAATGCTCGCCATAATAGCATCTTTGTAGACACCTATATTACGTAAGAAACCTTTAGACAACCACTTATAGGATGCCTCTGAGCGTACTGTCACGCCATCATCACCATGCAGCTTAATCTCACGGCCACTGAAAATATTCATCGACTTGAGCATATCAATATATCGATACCAGGTACTGCTCGACATCGAATACCCAAAACGCCTGGCATGTTCCAACATGAATGCATCATGCTTAGTCGTATCCATATGCCCTTTCATCGGCTTACCAAGCTGACCAGACATAAAGTCACATGAAGTAATCAATACAATCAACACTTCAAACAGCTTACGCTTACCTCGCGCCGACAGTGAACGCACCACGCCCTTTTTATCGATATATTGAAATTGAGTATATACCCACTGACGAAGACCATTTATCAGCGGTTTAAAGTGAGCTGGTAGCTTATGCTGTTTGATAAAGCCTTTATCAGTGGCCTTATAATCTGCCGTCCCTACCGCCTTCTTAATTTGAGTCACCCAGTCCGCAGCCTCACGGCGTTTTTCACGCAGATGACGCCGCTTCTCACGTGATTTCTCACGCAATAGCTTAATCGCCAGCTCTGCCGGTGAATATTGTTTAGGTTGATCGGGAGAAGAACTAGAGGCGTGCATCAGACACTATCTCGACAAGCACATGTGATCGAATTAAGATCGCAATGTCATGTTGAAAGTGTCTAAATTGGAATTTGTGCTGCCTGACGCAGCCATAGCGCTGTAATGTTTTCATTATTAGATTCTCAAGGTTTTTAGGTATGCTCAAGTGACTAATTCGAACATTGATGTCTAATGTAATTGATCCGATCGCAAAGATCAAACAATACTTACTTATTGAATTTCAAGCACAAAAAAGCCGACCCCTTGAGAGTAGTCGGCTTGTTTGTCGAATGCTTTAACGTCGAAAGGTCAGTTTCAACACACTCTTATTTGAAAAATACACTACATAAAAAACTATGTAGTAGCGTGCTATGTAATGCACTTTTACTTCAAACTGGTTTCATTATAGAAAAAATATTTTGTGAATTCAAGCTCCCCTCCAAAGAAAACATAAAAAACTAGAGACCAGCAATGCAAGGTCCGTAGTAGAACGAAGGTGTCAAGATCCTTCAACGTAGCGAGCGATGAGAAATTACCCGCACAGATATAATAAATAGTAGCAAAAATCCTGAAAGATGAGTAAGTTAATAGTAATAAATTGCTATTGAAAAGATAAATTATTTGGGTTTATTTACAATCAAGACTGAATTAAGTGACATTTATTTCATAAGCCCAGTATATCCTAATTTTTATCGAACTTTTCGATATGATCATTACTTATTTTGAAGGACATTTAAATTTTGAAAGACTATGAAAAAGATTATTACATTAATGGAATTGTTCAGTTTGATGCAGCAAAAGAATTGATTGATTTGTTGCCGAACAAATCAATTGACATTCTTGATATTGGATGTGGTTCGGGACGAGTGTCTGATATTATTTATCAGAATACCACCCCAAAAAGAATGATAGCAATTGATAAATCAAAAGATATGATATCCGAGGCCTTAAAGAACTACCCGTTAAAAAACATTGAATTCAAATGCTCAGATGTTGTTGATATAAATTTCTTTGAAGAGTTTGATGTCATAGTGTCAAACTCTTCATTTCAATGGTTTAGTGATCATGAAAAATCTTTAGGTGCTATAAGGGAAGCGTTAAGATATGATGGTAGGCTATACATTCAGACACCATACAAAATTAGATGGTGTCCAGAAATAAATAACATGATGGATTTATTTTTTGAAGAGGCCTTCCCAAAACTGAGAAAAGAGTTTAAATTCCCATGTATGCACTTAGAAACAATTAAAGAATATATTTATTTATTTGAGACAAATGATTTCAATGTTGAGGAAATATATTCTAAGACATTTACTTATGAGTTAAACAGAAATCAGTTTGTCAGTGTTTTTAAATCAGGTGCATTAAAGGCATATGGTAACCAGGAGTGCTTCTCTACTCATCTACCAAATGATTTTAATGAAAAAATGATTGAATTTGTTAATAATTACAAAAGTGAAGAAAAGACAATAACAATATCAATGCCAAGAGTATTTACTATTCTATCAAAAAACAATTTAATACTTTAACCTTTTAGATAGATACCTAGTAATAACATAGAGGGCTGGTAACATTATGATAGCAAATATTATCTTTATTTTGAAATTTGACAAAATAAAGATATATGTTTTAAAGTCAAGTAGGCTGCTATACTTAAAGAATGAGATCCATAGTATGGTGAAGAAAAACTGGCTAACAGTGGTTGATAATATTGATCTGAACCACAAACCTTTGTTTTTTGTTATAAATTTTACTCTTCTAAAAACAATCGCATTTATTTGATCGGCAACTAATGAAGCAAAACCATTTATAAAACATAGCGTCACCATACCAGAGAACACAACATCTTGATAGGAAACATCGTCAGATAAAGCAGGGAGCAGTGATGAAATGTAAATCATGAAACCGGAGAAAAACATTAAAAAAGCATTTATAACGAGTGTCTTTCTTGCTGATTCATATCCATAAGATTGACATATTGTATCTATAAATAAAAAAGATAAACAAAATAATAAGATACCTCCTGGTTGCTTTAGATTTAGCAAATCCACTTCTCTTGGAGCAAGCAACACTGATAGTATCATACACATAAAAAACATACATCGAAGTAAACTCAAGTAAGATGTATTTGATAATTTATATACAGATACCGATCCCCACAGCCCAGTTTCAATAACAAGTTCCGATCTATATACCTCTCTGTACTTCTCACATATTTTTATCTTATCCTCATTTCCAAAGTACTCTATCATCTGCGTTTCAACTAAACTAGATAGTATAGAAGTAAATTCATTACCTTTGCAATCAGTGTATTCTACAGTCTCTTTATTTATCTTGTATAGATTGAACATCATATAGACACTTCCAGTAAGTTTATTCTATCGCTAAATATATAAGATATAACTTCACCTATAATGACATACTTTTCAATATCTCCAATCTCCGTAACATTTTCTTTTAAAAACCATTTAGATTTGTATTCCTCATTAACCCTTATCACTATTGATATTGTACAATCTTGTGAACTTCTTATTAAATAATCACCATTTGAGTTTGTAAGTGTCGATGTGGTTATTACAATAGAATCTTTATTAAATGGTTGATAATCAAATCCTTTCCATGACTTAATTTCCCCATTAAACCCAGACATATTATTTATATACATATAACCTTCATACTCTGTTTTATCCACATCAAAAATTGGTATTTGGCTATTAGAATCTATATCAATATTACCCGTACCATTTTCAATCCACTCTTCTGATATTTGTAAATGGTTAGATATTGTTTTAATAAGTTTTTTTGGGCTTGTTATTTTATTGTTTATTACTCTAGAGATGTAACTTTTAGATATCCCTGTCTCTCTTTCAATGTCAGATGGTGTTTTACCACGGCTATGAATAGCCATTTTTATTCTCTCACCAACTGAATTTAACCTCTCTTTTTTAAATAGCACTGATGAACGGCGTTGTTGAACCGCTCAGATTTCAGCCAGATGCTGCATGGTATTTGCATCTGGCAATAAGCTGTTTATCATGAGTCTATTACTGTCAATCTTGTTGCCTCATGCCCAATAAATATAATTCATCTAAGCGTCACCACATTCCCAAGCAGTGCTATAAAGTGAGTAATTGGCACGAATATAATAACGCTTTAAGGCAGCGTGGACGTATCGATTTTTGGATAAATGATATAGAGAAGAGTTGGTATCATCCTGACAGGGTCTTCGATGGAACAGGCTCCAGTCAAATGTATACTGATGATGCTATTCTTATTTGTCATGAGATAAGAGTGACTTTTAGACTCCCTCTTAGGCAGACAGAAGGGTTTATCAACTCTCTGTTCGAAATGGCCGAGCTTCCACTGATATGTCCTCATTATAGCTTACTCTCTAAACGCCTAGCCCAACTCGATATTAAGTCGCCATGTTACCTGAAGCGTTCTAATTCTGAAGATGACACCGTGGCTATTGCTATTGATTCTACTGGCCTCAAGCGCTATGGGCGAGATGAGTGGCATCAGGAAAAACACCAAGTTGCCAGCAAGACAAGTTGGCGAAAGCTGCATTTGGGAGTGGGTGATGACCACTATATTTACGCCTCTTTATTAACAGATAAAAACACCATGGACGACAGGGTAGTCAAGCCTCTATGTGAACAGATACAGGTAGACGTTAACCACGTCAGTGCAGACAAAATGTACGACGATA
Organism: Shewanella psychrophila; assembly: GCF_002005305.1. Lineage (NCBI taxonomy): Bacteria > Pseudomonadati > Pseudomonadota > Gammaproteobacteria > Alteromonadales > Shewanellaceae > Shewanella > Shewanella psychrophila. The sequence continues at coordinate 5,350,300 of NZ_CP014782.1, read as the reverse complement.
ATCTGGTCTACGAGACGCTGGAAAACCACTTTCCGGAGGCTGATGTCGTCATCCCGATACGAGAAGGGTTGTACTATGATGAATCTCATCACCCCATCCGTTGCCGTAATCAGATAGAGATAGCTGCTAAAGGACAGATAGCCTGGCAACGGTCGCATCAATACGGAAAACGTAATGTATCGGAGATGGCTATGCAACGTTATAAACGCACATTTGGTAACCGACTCCACGCTCGAGAGTTGGCTAACCAGAAAATGGAAACAATGATCGCTTGCGGTGTATTAAATCGTTTCACCGGGCTAGGTATGCCTAAAAGTTACAGAGTCGCCTAATAATCATCAAAAGACCTGATGCTTTAGCGTTGCAACAAAGCCTCGCTAAGCCATACAGCTCCTGGGAGCGAGGGCTAAACGAGCATACCAATGGGTTGATTAGGCGATTTTTACCGAAAGGAACGGATTTTAATTTGGTAACAGAAGAAGAAATAGCGAAAATAGAGCATATATTAAACACGAGAGGGAGGGCTTCCCTCGGGTATTATTCACCTTACGACATATTTATGCAGCATTTGAATGCGGCGTTGGGTATAAAGTGTTGCGTCTCATGTGGCGGAGGGGCATTTGATCATGTGACGAGATCAATCAAGTTAATCTTTATCTCTTTGTTTATAAAGGAGACACATAAGAAAAGATCGAGTATGAACAGCCCCTGATTTATTCTGCGCTTTATGAAAACAAAAGCAGACATTTAATTAATGTGTTAGTTTTAACTCAATTGTAAATTAAAGGCTGGTAAGGTCTCGAATGAATTTTAGTTACTGAAATAAGGGAGGGGCTTTAAATTAATGATGTTGTGATCTTATACTATCTTCTGTTGAGAATATATAATAAGCCTTCTTCTCCTGGATACAACCCCCCGTATTCATATATGTTAGAGTAAGGAGGGTTAAATCCAGAAACAGATCAATTACTTTTATCATTTGTTTTTTTGTATTTCTAAAAAAACAGCCATGTCAATCATATTGGCAGCATAACTACAGTTTGCATTTGCTCTGACTTCAAGGTCTGAATTTTTTATAGCTAGTTTCAAAATATCGAAAAAATCTTTTTTTTGAGGGTGATCTCCTGGTATTTTAAGTAGCGTATTAGATTGACACCCACTTAATCCCCATCCTGAATACGACAGTACAAAGATACTTCCATCTTTTCCCACTGTGAATGAATCTACTTTATTGTAATCTGTTACTGAAATAGCTGAATAACTAGGGATGCTAACCAGAGTAAGTATTAAAACATAAAGAAATCGAGTCATTTAGTAATTGTTTCCTAATCTGATGATTACCTTGGCTCTTCAAATGTAAAATAAAGAGTCTACTGAGATGTATCAACTTTAATCTATCGAAATACTTGCTAAATTAACGTGAGCGTCATGATGGCAAGATCTTAAAATAAAAGTGGCGCTCACTTTACTCACCTAAGGATGAGTAGGAAAGCTGATCACTCGGACAGCTATAAGAAAAACGGGCTCTACGCGTCTTTGCGTGGAATCACTAATTTCTGTAAACTTCAGTGGCTTTCAACAATGACTTAAAAAAGGGATTTTCATGTTCGGTTCTCGCTCAGATTCACTTAATATTACAGCAGAGTTATTAGGTTTATCAGATGTAAAAGTGAACGATATTCGTACCAATTTATCTGCGCGTGAAATCACGATATCAGTTGAAAGTACAAGAAAAAATAGGCTCTACGCGTCTTTGCGTGGAATGCTTAAAAAGTAGCCACTCCAGGAGCGAATCTAGTAATACCAGTGGTATCCACGAGCAATCGTTGAAATAGCTTAGTGGGCTCTGATAAACCATAGCATCGTCGCTTCAACACTTTCACTCGATTATTGAATCCTTCAACAAATCCGCTGCTATGACGCGCGATGAAATAGTTAGTAATTTGCTCCTGATAATTCACCAAGGTTTGAATAAATCGATTAAAACAAGTGAGCTCTGAAGTGGTCACGCTATTCACCCATTCGGTCATCTTTTCCTTGGCGACCTCAGGGGAAATATGACTGTCGAATATCCCACTGAGTTGACGACTAAACTGATAGCCTTGTTTCAATTTTGGTGAGACTGAAAACAACGACTCAATCACAATCTTCTCTTCATCAGTGAAATGATCTTTTTGTTTCCTCAGCAGGGATATGGCTGATTTGAGCTCTGCATATTCTTCCGCCGTGAGTTCTTTTCTTAATCGTTTCAGCTCGGACTTTCGTAAACTAATGAGACTGTTTCGATACAATTTACGGACATGAAAACGATCAGCGACAATGGGAATAGTCTTTTTGAAGACAGCTTTACAAGCATTCATATAACCATCGTATAAATCACAACATACAGCTCTGATACTGTTTCGTAATGAAATCGGGATTGTACGCAAGAACAGGATAACGTTGGACATTTCACGCCCATTGACGACACCTAGTATGTTAACCTTATCAGGAAGTGTAATTGATTTGTATGCTAAATAGGCTATGCTTTGATTAAGGGAACTGGATAAGCGAGCCTAATATGAATCTTAGCGTACGTGTCATTGTTGAAACCGTAAATGAAGCTGGTGAAGTAAAATCTCACTCGGTCATTAGTATCAAGTCGGTGACTTCGCCTTGCTCTTTAGCAGATCTAGGATACCGACAAACTGAGCAGGTCGAGATGCTTCAACATATTCAACAAGCACTCCTTGATGAACAATCTTGTTTTCTGCAAGAGGATACCCCAAGGTGCCCTCGATGTAATAACAAAATCACCCGTAATGGTTACGTGAAATCCAATTTTCATGGCGTCTACACTGACCACAAAGTTTCCACCAGAAAGCAAATCTGCCTCAAATGTAAATGGAAAAGTATACCCAGTATCAATTCACTTTTTGGTAGCGCTATTCACCCTGATCTTGCAAGGATTCAAACTGAAATGGGCGCTAAACACAGTTACCGGGATGCGGAGAATATACTGACTTTACTCTCGTCAAAGAAGCGGAGTATTAATAACCATGAGCGGGTAAAGAAAACCACAGAATGCGTCGGTGAATATCTTAGTCTATCGCCAGGCAATGATAGCTCCATCGAGACCCAAGCCGCTGATAGGCTATGTATTCAGGTCGATGGAGGTTACGTCAATACTGTTGAAGCTGATAAAAGCGCTTTGAAGTCATGACGGCTGTCATCTTTGACCCTGAACAGATTGATTACCACGGGGGACAGTTAAAACAGGATGGTGCGGTTTCGACCTTAAGGGGAAAATTAACCAGCAAACACTGCGCCGCTTCGGCATTGGTCGACGAACAATCATACCTTAAACAGGCAGCTCTTGAATCTGCCATCAAGCAAGACATGACCAAAGATACCTCAATGACAGCGATATGTGACGGCGCTGATAATTGCTGGAATGTGATAAATGCGATAGCGCCCCATTGCCATGATATAACACGAATACTGGACTGGTTTCATATTGCCATGAAATTTGAGAATCTTTCACTAAAAAATCAAACACTACGAGAAAAAGCAAAACGTGCTAAATGGCATTTGTGGCGGGGATATCCAGACAGGGCAATAATCCGGCTTGAGGAGATAAAAAATAACCTCCAAGAAAAAAAGGAACAGCGCAAACTCACTAAGCTGATGAACTACATAGCTAATAACATCGAGTGTATTATTGATTACCGACAGCGCCAAAAGAATGGGTTGATTTTCACTAGCCAGTTAGCAGAATCGACCGTAGAAAGTTTGATCAACCAGCGCTGTAAACGGCAGCAACATATGAGGTGGTCACGTAAAGGTCTACACTCTCTGCTTCAGGTAAGAGCTTCAATATCCAGTAATAGCTGGCAAGAACATTGGGAACGCTATGTCGGTGAAGCAATGTTGAAAACAGCAGCATAAGCATACAAATCAATTACACTTCCCTCACTGAATATGGCCCCTACATTATTGGGCCATATCTTTACAAAGGTTGGCTTAATTACCTTTTGCTAAAATTTCCAGTTTGCATTCACCCAAAATTCTCGTCCGGGTTCATTCACTTGCTCTGCTTCGGTAAGATAGCTATCTGATGCTTTATTTAGGTGCAGGGCATAGGTTTTATCAAGCAAGTTATTTATGCCACCACCAAAGGCAAGAGCTTTACTGGCATTATAACTACCGAATAGGTTAATGAGACCATAACCCGCCGTTTTGCCAGCATCTAGCCCACTATCCGTATTTGCCCTGCTTTGCTTTGCTGCTAGCTCCCAGCTCATACCGGCCGACCAGTTATCAGTATGCCAATCCAGTGTGTTAACGCTACTTATTGGGGCGATCTGGGGCAGATAATCATCGCCTTTGCTGTTATAACGTCCTATGGTCAGTGATAGCGAGCTGCGAAAACGCCAATTTTCAAAGAGCGGTTGAGTCAATTCTGCCTCCATACCATACAGGGTTGCGTCGACATTTTTTTGCAACACCGCGTGGCGAATAGAATGAGGCTGTGAGCTTTCCAGTCTATATTGTAAAATATAATCAGCGACCTTATCATAGAACACGCTAACTGCCATATTTTGCTCTGCATTACCTTGTTGCCAGCCCAGCTCTAGTTGATTATGAGTTTCAGCTTTAAGATCTGGGTTACCAATCCAATTACTTCCATGCATACTAATGGCTCGAAAACGTTGACCCGCGTCAGCTGAAACCACTGAGCGAGTGATATACATATTCAAGGCTTGATCTGCATCCAGTTGATGATTAAAGCCTAAAACAGCGCCTATATTGGTTTCGTCAACTTTTGTAGTATCAGAGTTATAATACTTGTTATAAAGATAAATAGGCTTCTTGTACGCGATAATTTCACCATCGGCTTTAGTTGCCTCTACAAAGTTACGATCAATCCTTAAACCTAACCTCATGCTATTCTTATTATCTAAGGTTATATCCGCTTCACCGAAGGTGCCATATTCTTCTTGCCGAACTCCAGGCCACTCCAAGGCATAAAGACGAAAATTACTCTCATCCAGCTCTTCTGAGCCGTTATCCATAAGATGAGTACCATCACTGTAGTTATTCAGGTATTCCATCCCAAGTGTAACTTCTGCATTGCCAAGGGTCGCGATCCCCTGAATTTTTCCTCCAGAGGTGTTCGACATAGAGAGCCCTTTCATCCTCATGTACTTCCACCTGTCACGCACTGAATAATCGTCCATGAGATGCTCGACATCACTGCTATAAGCATTAAGTTCAAGGGTATGAAAAGGCCCGGAATTGATAGACTGTGTCAGTTTAAAACGCCAGCTGTCACTGTCAGCCCTAGGGGTGTCCATAGCATGCTTTATAGTATAGAAAATATCTCTATCCCTGACTCCCTCGTAACTCAGCTCTACGTTGGTGTCAGGGGTTAAATCAAATCCCATTACAATTCCGCCGTTCTTACCGTTATATCCGGAGCTGAAGTCATTACCATCGCCATCTTGATAATAATCATTCTGTTGTTCAGTACTACCAAAGATCCTTATATAACCGCTATCGTTACCAGTAGCAACATCAGCAGAGAGCTTTCTACGACCACTGTTACTGGTCGCAGTCATATCAATTTTTCCCGTTAATCCTGACTCCATCAATTCAGGTCTTTCTCGTTCAATAAATATGCTGCCTCCGCTGCCTCCTGCACCGTATAACACTGACTGGTTGCCTTTTATTACCGTTATTTTGTCGTAGCCTACGGTGGCATAACTGGTTGAATGGTCCATGCCTGAGGGACAAGCTCCACTGATTATTCCACCGTCTAACAACACATTCAACTGTGAATTTTGCTGACCTCGGATCACAGGAGAAAAACCTCTTCCCCCTTGTCGTCCTGAAGACACTCCGTTGAATTCTCTGAGCTGTTCACCAAGATCGCCTGCAGCCTTATTTGTCACGTCATCGAGTTGTATGCTATCCAACATTGGCTCTTTAACACCCAAGACTGTAATCCTTTCGATTTCTTCAGTATAATTTGTGGCCAGCGCATTACTCGCGAACACTAAGGGGATCAAGACTAATAGACTGTGTTTCATAAAATTCATATATTAACTTATTGGGTTAAGGGCTAATAAGATACGAAAAAATACAGATACCTTATTTATCATGGTTCAAATCAAGTGAGCACTTTTAAATTCGAGAAAGACTTCTAAACCTATGTGATGCAACCGTCACAGCAGTTTTCTAGGTTTGGAAAGTGTTCACTAAAGATCAGTTTTTTTTGAAATAAATGCCATACATCTTACTGTATATATAATGTTTTATTGTGAATATTTCGGCTCTACGCGTCTTTGCGTGGAATGCTTAAAAAGCCGTCACCCCAGGAGCGAATCGAACCATGCCCATGGTATCCACGAGTAATCGTTGAAACAGCTTGGTCGTATTCGATAATCCATAGCATCGGCGCTTCAATACTTTGACTCTGTTATTAAAGCCTTCTACAAATCCACTGGTATTGCGAGCAATGAAATAATTGGTGATTTGCTCCTGATAACTCACTAGCGTTTTAATGAATTGGTTAAAGCAATTGAGCTCAGGTGCACTCACATTATTTATCCATTTAGTCATCTTTTCTTTGGCTACCTCAGGGGTAATATGACTGTCGAATATCCCACTTAGCTCACGACTAAATTGATAACCTTGCTTCAATTTGGGTGAGAGTGAAAACAGCGGCTCAACCACTGATTTCTCTTCATCTGTAAAGTGATCTTTTTGTTTTCTTAATAGAGCAATTGCCGGTTTTAGGTCGCTATACTCTTGTGCTGTGAGCGCTGCCTTCAGTTTCTTGAGCTCAGATTTTCGTAAATTAACGAGACTTTTTCGATATAATCGACGCACATGGAAGCGGTCAGCGATGATTGGGATAGTCTTATCGAAGACCTCTTTGCAAGCATTCATGTAACCATCATATAAATCACAACATACTGCACTGATAGTCTTTTGCAAGTGGTGAGGTATTCTACGCAAGAACTGGATAACATTGGACTTTTCACGTCCTTCTACCACACCAAGAATGCTAACCTTATCATCAATTCGATAGGTTATCAGGGTTACGAAATCTCGATAACCTTTTTTCATACTTATCTCATCGAGCCCCAAAACCCCCAATGCTTTAATCGTTGAAAAATCAATCTCTGTTTCAATATAGCGATTAATTAGCGCATCAACGGTGTGATAATCAACATCGGCTTTACGACTCACATCCGCTACAGTCGAGTTGACCAGTTCAAACAGTAAGTGATGCTCTAAGGGCTTAGTTAACTTCCTATTAGCGTCATACCAATTGAGTGTTTCAGTGGTTGTAGAGCCACCGTCACAATGCTCACATCGCCCCCTGCGAGGAATGATTTCAATGATTGTTTCTTTGCCAAACATAGGCAAATGTCGTAATCGTAATTTACGGCCCATATCATGGGGCTTGGTGGGCTCACCACATTGGCGGCAGGGGATATTTTTTCTTGTTCTTTCAACTGATATCGTGATTTCACGCGCAGATAAATTGGTACGAACATCGTTCACTTTTACATCTGATAAACCTAATAACTCTGCTGTAATATTAAGTGAATCTGAGCGAGAACCGAACATGAAAATCCCTTTTTTAAGTCATTGTTGAAAGCCACTGAAGTTTACAGAAATTAGTGATTCCACGCAAAGACGCGTAGAGCCGATTTTTGAGCATCGGTGAGATGAGGTTTAGCCATGAGCATTCTCAGTATTAGGTTTACCCTGAGATTAGCCACATCAAATGATCTTAGGAAGACGTCCTATATTGATCGGTTACTGTGTAACAGCCATGCCAGACGGCAATTTGTGGATGTGATAACCCATTTCCCTGACGAAGTTGAACATATCCTGACACGCTATGCTGAGATTTGGGTCAATGATGCACACGCCCTGGAACAGCAGATGTTACCTAACGCCAGGCAGGCTTACCATCAGCAGCACTCCTTGCCCATCATGGAAGAAATCAAGCTGTGGGGGGAGGAGCACTTAAGCTCTGGTAAGGTAGAATCGAATAGCAGCTTGGGCTGTGCCCTGCGCTATTTTATCAAGCACTATGAGGGCTTGAGCTGTTTTTGTACCGTTGATGGGGTCAAGCTGGACAATAACCTTATCGAAGCGATGCTAAAAATCATTGTGTGGGACAGGAAGAATGCGATGTTCCATAAAACCTTACACGGGGCGACCATCGGAGACATCATTACGTCAATGATAGCCAGCGCCAGTGAGGCGGGCATCAATGTATTTGAATATTTCACGACCTTGCAGCGAGAAAAGGTGCAGGTTAGAGCCAACCCAGAACATTACCTCCCCTGGAACTATCTGGACCAGCCGGGCTCACTCGTAAACTAACTTAATCTAAAATCATCAGTCAGGGCTCATCGCCCTGGCGAGTCATGCCTGAAGAAAAGTGCAATGTCACGCTATGCTCTCGTAAGCTCACTGTATTGTTAAAAGGTGGGCCGCGGCTTGTAATTATTAATGTCGATTTGTTCTATTGAATTGTGGAGCATTAGAGTCAAGTGATAAGGTTGAATTGGAAAAAAAACGCTCATCCCAATCATCCTTAGGTTCATATAGCCACTTTCCATGGTTGTAAATGAATGACCAACCAGAACCTACAGCCCCCGTTATCATATCAGTCATTACGAGTGCAATGGGTCTACCGTTTTTGTCAAAAAACATCTGACCTGCATACTGTATGGTATGCCAATTTGTGCCGGCTAATGTCGTAAAGTTATCATTTTTAGTGCTTTTCTTAACATCTGTACCTATTACACCAACAGAAAATGAACCATCGTTAAAAAATAAACCATATGGATTATAAAAGTCATTTCCCTTAGCCTGCTCTAAGCCATATCCATACAAACCATAGCCCAGGAGATGTTTCCATGACGAGGCTTTATACCAAGCCTTCCAAGAGTCCCAATTTTTACTGTAAAACCCATCACCATTTTTGGCCCTCAAGAAGGCCGATTTTGCAACTAATAAATTTAGGTTTTTAAAGTCTCTCTGAATAAGCAATTGCCCTCCTTCGAATTCGATTGCCTCACTCACTGTATCGACTCGCTTGGTTACATCAATACTGCATTGATCAACCAAATTACTAGCGCTAGCACCAGTGAAAAAGGCAGATCCCATACTGAAATCGTCGTCATCAAAATCTGGTAATGGAGGCCAATCGATTTTGTTAGACGAACAGAAAGATGTAAGCAAATCAAATCTAGTCGATGCCTGCAAACCTGCTGAAATAGTCGACATTCTACCCATTAACTCGGTTGCTTCAAAAGGATGCCTTTCAGTGGCTTGAATTAGCGAATTAAAATTACGCTGCTCTATACCTTTTACTCTTTCCGTGTCTCCATACCCTCTGAAATTTGGTATTACCCAGTTATTTTCATTTGCGATTCTTTGAGCAAGAATTTCAGTTGGGCCATGCCTCACTTCTGAGTTAGGATCAGAAGAACCTGTAATATGGTGAATCACTTCATGAATCAAGGCTTCTTGCCACCAAGGGTATTCACTTGAATGTATGCTAGGGGCTACACCAATATTTACAATTGGATTACCATTGTCATCTTCTCTTGCCTCATGACTGGCAATTACCGGGGAAGTAACTGCATTCGAATCTTCGATATCGCAGACTTCTACTTCATCTACATCTGAGAACGAATTCTGTTCTTCGTTAATTTCATACTCGTTAGAAAAGTGGATTTGACCAATATTTTCTTGACCATTATGTATTCCGAATGAAACAGAACTTTGAAATGTTGGTGAAAGAAACAATGCATCTATCAATGTGTATTCTATTGATGCAGCAGTATGGCGATCTATTATTCTTCCATAACTAGATACAACTGAGCGTGATATTGCAGAGGATAGTGCAACCATTTGTGTATGTGTCAACTTATGTTGTGCACCTTTAGATACAACGAACTCTGCATACTCATCGCTGCCGTTATCCGGTGCCCCATTGTCAGCGATCGCATACCTTAAGTTTAGGAGCAATTGAAAGAAGATTGCAACGAAGAGAAGATATTTTAACATATTAATTTTCCATTGTAGGGGGGGGGGAGTCCAATGGTCAGGTTTTGTAAGTTAAGCAATAACTATCTGATATATCACTATAATATAGACGTAAAAACATAGCACTTAAACAGTGCCATTTATATCGTTTTATGACAGTTAATAGACAAACCACTACCTTTTCATATTCTTATTCCATGACATGCCTAAAAAGTATCAAGAAAGACAACTTGCAATATATAAAAATTAGTCATAATTTTGTAATTTGTGACTTTGTTTTATCGCAGAAATGTAGACGCACTCTGTTTTACTAAAAATAGAGGCTCTACGCGTCTTTGCGTGGAATGCTTAAAAAGTAGCCACTCCAGGAGCGAATCTAGTAATACCAGTGGTATCCACGAGCAATCGTTGAAATAGCTTAGTGGGCTCTGATAAACCATAGCATCGTCGCTTCAACACTTTCACTCGATTATTGAATCCTTCAACAAATCCGCTGCTATGACGCGCGATGAAATAGTTAGTAATTTGCTCCTGATAATTCACCAAGGTTTGAATAAATCGATTAAAACAAGTGAGCTCTGAAGTGGTCACGCTATTCACCCATTCGGTCATCTTTTCCTTGGCGACCTCAGGGGAAATATGACTGTCGAATATCCCACTGAGTTGACGACTAAACTGATAGCCTTGTTTCAATTTTGGTGAGACTGAAAACAACGACTCAATCACAATCTTCTCTTCATCAGTGAAATGATCTTTTTGTTTCCTCAGCAGGGATATGGCTGATTTGAGCTCTGCATATTCTTCCGCCGTGAGTTCTTTTCTTAATCGTTTCAGCTCGGACTTTCGTAAACTAATGAGACTGTTTCGATACAATTTACGGACATGAAAACGATCAGCGACAATGGGAATAGTCTTTTTGAAGACAGCTTTACAAGCATTCATATAACCATCGTATAAATCACAACATACAGCTCTGATACTGTTTCGTAATGAAATCGGGATTGTACGCAAGAACAGGATAACGTTGGACATTTCACGCCCATTGACGACACCTAGTATGTTAACCTTATCATCCACTCGGTAGGTGATAAGTGTGACAAAATCTCGATAACCTTTCTTCATGCTGATCTCATCGAGCCCTAAAACCCCCAATGTTTTTATTGTCGAAAAATCGATGTCAGTTTCAATATAGCGATCAATTAAAGCATCAACAGTATGATAATCTATCATCTGCTTTACGACTGACATCCGCTACGGTCGAATTGACCAATTCAAACAGCAAATGATGCTCTAGTGGTTTGGTTAACTTGCCTTTAGCATCATACCAATCCAGTATTTCTGTGGTGGTAGAGCCCCCATCACAATGTTCACATCGACCTCTGCGAGGAATGATTTCAATGATCGTTTCTTTGCCAAACATAGGCAAATGTCGCAGTCGTAATTTACGACCCAAACCATGGGGTTTAGTCGGCTCACCACACTTGCGACAGAGGATGTGTTTTCGTGTACTTTCAACTGCTATGGTGATCTCACGAGCCGATAGATTAGTACGGACATCGAGCACTTTCACATCTGACAACCCTAATAATTCCGCAGTAATATTGAGTGAGCCAGAGGGAGTACCGAACATGAAAAATACCTTTTTTGAGTAATAATAGAAAGCCACTGAAGTTTACAGAAATTAATCATTCCACGCAAAGACGCGTAGAGCCATGAGATAGCGCACTTCGTCAGAAGTGCCTTATCTTGCTCCGGTCAGTTTCATTAGCAAGACAAGAGGCACCGCCTCGCGGGGGCGCGTGTGAAACCAAGGGCTGGCCAAATGGGGTTGAGAAGAGAAACAACGTAGCCTCAACCTCACTTGATATCGTTACACAATCAACATTTCCAGAGTCATTAGTTAGAGCTTAATCTGCACTTGGGACAGGCGGTAATCGCCTGTCCTGCGAAGAGGGTTAACCCCATGTATTAACGAGTCTCTGAGTGGCTGCGGTCGCATTGGCTGTTATTTTCCGAACCCACGCCATGCTATAGCGCGACCACTTAAACCCGTTTGATTTGAGAGTGTTACGTACCGCTTCGCTTGGTATCCCGTCAAACTTAAATTTAATCCGCCCTTCCTCCTCAAACAATGTCCAGCTCTGACCGTCAACACTCCCAGAGTCACTGAGCGGCGCTTGTTCGTGCAAGCGCTTAAGCTCATCGATACGCTGCTTAGTCGCTCTGATGGTCGCGCCGTTGTTAGTAAGCTGATAATGAGCAAAACCCACTCGACCAGCAAAATCTGGCGCTAATATTTCTTTGGCCTGTACCTCAGTCAATTTGTGGGTATTAGCCATGTACTCGATTTTGTCCGTATCGCTCATATGCTTAGAGCGCACCACTTTATTAATCGCTTTCATGGTCGCTTGAGACTGCTCAAGCCCTTCAAGCTTGCTGTTTAATTTTTCGATGGCATCAATATCGTCTGAGGCAATCCCAGACGTCCCGACACTCTCAGCCCTCCCTTCCAGGTACTCGGCTTTCTGTTGTGCCTGGACTGATTTGCCCATGTCATTCCAGATTCTGTCCGCGTCTCGTCTGGCTCGCCCTTCGGAATGATGCCCGACTAAAATAGGTTGCCCGAAAGGAATATGACTGGCTCTGTCTCTTGAGGCTTGATAAAACAAGTTTGATTGTTCGTTGGCCTTGCTTGCTCTGGCTTCGAACCTGTCTTTTTTAGCGTCGATACGCGCTTGATAGTCGCCCAGACTCACTACCTTTCTGGTATTGCTGGGTGGGGTAGGCTCAGGCTGCTTGCGGTCATGGTTGAGCGGTGAGAGATAACCCTGTACCAATGCGGCCTTAACTCGGTCATAAGTCACTAATTCTTTAGCCGTCACCGCTACCGCTTTAATGCCGTATTGCGCAAAAAGAATCGTTAACGTGGGATAATCTGCATCAATATCATGGCGGCGTGTTTCAACTTCGCCAGTATCAAACAGAACGTTAATTTTTGTTTTAGCGTAGCCCTCACCTCGGCCTATTTCCAGCGCCTCTGCCGTGGCTTTGTCGTTGTACTGCGACAAGGTAAGCACTTCACCATCAGTAAAAAGATTACTTTCACTCCAATCAATTTCTATTGATTGAATCACTACGGTTTCAGCATCCGTTAATTGATACTCAGCAATATCCGCCAACACCACAGGCTCAGGCACTTGAGCGGCTTCTCGCTCACTTTCAACCGCTACCGCTTCACACTCATCAAACGTTAAAATAATGTCGTCTGAGAAGTGATACATACAATCAGAGAATACCGCTTGAGTCAGCACACCATCAAGAACCGTTAAGTAAATAGTCAGTTCGCTATATTCTTTCTCGTACCACGTCCAAAAGTAATCAGCGTCAACAGTCACAGGCGCATTACTACGATAACAATCATCCATTCCCATAGATTGAGAGCAATATTTAATACCCGTCGCCACAGACAATAAAGAGGCTATTTTTTGCTTAGCATTCTTACGCAATTTACCCGATGTAAAGCTGCTTAAAATGACATTTTTCTTGGAGGAGCCTGACTCATCCAACGGGGATACGTTGGTCGCCTCGGTCTGGTTAGTAAGGCTTGGTTGACTCTGAGTGGAATGTGTCATGGCTGCTTTTCCTTTTCGTTGTTAGTTATTTTTCCCGTTCTCGCCTGACTGTCCGGCCACCTGCCATGGTTCTGATTGGCAAGGGCGCACAGCGGCGAAGCCTCCCTTGCCATTCAGGTTCTGGTAGTTGACGGTTTAAGGAAGTAAGCGAAACGAGAAAAATAACAACGACAAGGGAAGCCATGACACATGAAAGGAAAAGGCAGCCTTAGCCGCACTTAGCTGACAGAGGTGAAAGCCTGTGCCTTGTGCTTAAGTTTTAATCTTGATGCAGTGCTTGGCTGTAGATTGGTTGTTGATGTTGATGTTGATTTGCGATCGCCGCAGGGAAGGATTGGCTATCTGGAACTTAGGGCCACGGCAAGCTTGCTTGCCTAGGGTGGCGCAAGTTAGCGATAGGAGGAGCTTGCTCCGAAAAGCCCGATAATCGCCCAAGTCAGACATTGGCTATCAAGGACACGATTTAACAAAAAACAGGCAAAAACAGCCTGATTCAGTTCAGGCCATCAGCTCAGAGTGGTAAAAATCGGTTTTTTAGTGAATAACAGTAATGAGAGCTGAAACAAAAAAGGCGACAACGGCGCCGCAGGCGCTGTCCTTGCAAGCTGTTTAGGCTCGGCACTTCCTACCCAGCCCAATTAAACCTTAATATCTTGCTGCACAAATAATTACAGTGTAACTATTTGGTTATCCATTCGATGCTGTGTCTATCGTGTCTGCGTTGGGCTAAATCATGGATTTTTTTATAATTACAATGTAACTCTTATTTTAGGTTGGCTCCAAGTTATCCAAGCAAGAGATAAATAATTACAGTGTAACTACTGGTGTTCACCTCAATCAATAGTTACAGTGTAACTATTAGGTTCGAGGGCGGAATGATGAAAAAAGCAGAATTATTAAAAACTGAGCACATGGTTCAGCAAATCTGGCTTAAAAATCAGATTAGCAAAATAAACTTTAGCACTGGAAAGAACTTCCTTAACTCTGAGGTGGCTTTGCGTGCGTGGGATAAATTAGACAGCGGCTTGGTTATCCGCGAAGCAGATCTGGAACATTACATCAGTGTTCATTTATCTGAGCAGGGGATCAAGAAGTTGGTCACGACTTTACGCGTTCACAAGAAACGTAGTGGTAAAGACCTGCTGCAAGTTGAGATAACAGATGCGAGTCGACGCCGATTAAGTCAAATAGCCAAAATATCAGGCAAAACAAAAAAAGAGATCATTGATTATTTGATATTGAATGCGGATTTAAGTGAGTTTGAACCAATAGAATAATTACACTGTAACTATTCTGTTGGTGTGATTTGGATTTTCGAGCCTATACCAAAGCAAATGGTCACCATTACGATAAACGAATATCCCCAAACAAGCCGGTGCTGGTAAACATTGCCAACCGAAAACACCATTTAACCGCCAATATTGACCAGTCTCACAGCCCGCCTGCCCTGCAGAGCGTTAAAAGTGGTAAACCCAATGGCAAACCAGAGTTAACACCTCGCAATAACGCTCAATTAATCACCCCCCCTCGAATGCGCTAAACTTAATCAGTTAACCTCTTAACATCCAATCTGGCCGCTTATCGATCCCCAACTATTAAGCGGCCTTTTTTTACGCCTCTCTTAAAATCAAGTTTACAGACAAAGCAGCACGAACACCTCAACCGAACGAACGGTGTTCATTCGGTACGATTAATCCATCCAGTAAAAAGCGGGGCTTGCCCCGCTCATCGTTAGAATCCAGTCGGCATCCATGTGTTAAAGTAGTCTTGCTGTTTCTCAGTCAGTTGTTCACCCTTGCCATTAACCAGCTCATCAACTTGAATCACCACCTCTTTTTTCTTCAATGAGGTCGCTTGCTGCGCCCACAACTCAGACATCACAGGCTTAGCGATATCAATTAGTTCACCTTGGCTTATGCGCTTAAAGAAGGTTTCCTTGGTTGGACGCCAGAAATCAGAGGGTGTGATAGCCAATTTATTGATGACGCATTCCACATGCTCTCTACTCCCAAGCAATGATGGCTCAAGGCTCAGTGCGGCGGCATAAGCGACTTGCTTGTGCTTCTCTACCGTATCTAGCTGGCAAAAAGCATCAAAGCGCTCTGTGACCGTAGGGAGCGAGAACCATGCAATATCAAACTCGGCCTTGGTTTGCTCGATAAGCTCAAGCGCTTTGTTGTCAGACAATGCGCCCTTCGCGGGTATATGCTTGGTTTCACTGTGCTTGATGTATAAAGGCGTAAACTCATATTGATGATTAGCACTAAAAGCGCTCAGGCACATGGAGAAATGCAGCGCATCGATGGCCACGGTGGGGTTATTCATCAAAGCGTACTTTGAAATGATAAGACGCTGGGCGATTAAATCGTCTTTAAGGGCATTGGAGTAACCTGATTTATCCTCGGGCGCTGTGGCAGATTCTGCTTGTGCTGGTTTGCCGCTTTCTTGCACTAACGCCCAAGCTTTTTTGTCTTCCTTGGCCACCAAGCCTTTATGAATGACCACCTCACCACCATATTGACGCAGACTCACCACACAACCTGCCAGTGCCATTTCATCCGCGTTATAGGTTTCCTCGTCACCCTCTTTTACCACCTCAAGCTTGTCATAGCCTTCCGTGTCACAGTAACCCCCTTGCAGCAATACCTTTGTCCATTTCCAGCCGTCCTGTGTAAGCTGCTCGGCTTGCTTTTCAAGCTTGGCCGTTGCTAGCGTTCTGACTAACTCGCTATCATCGAAATACACGGTATCTTCAAACAAATCTGTTGTTGTCACTCCTCCCGCTTTTTTATAGGCGGCTTTGCCGACAAACTCCACCAGATAGTTATCCCCTTCAAGCGCTTGTGGCGTCAACATGTTGCGCAGTGCTGACAAATTATAAAAATCACGGTCTTTGCATTCTGCCCAGACAGAGAGTTGCTGCTCAGTATCGGCAATGCTGTAACACATCACGATATCAAGCGTGGTCTCGCCATTTCGGTAGGCATCCAAAATCACAGGCGCGACCGAACTCAATTTCATGCGCTGCTTAACAAATTTTTGCGTCACACCGAACCGCTCGGCCACTTGGGCAAAGCTCGAACCTTGATTAACCAATTCAGCAAAGGCACTGAACTCATCGGCGGGGTGCATGTTGGCGCGAACGAAATTCTCACTCAGTGACAGCTCAGACGCAAACTGCTCAGCCTCGCTGGCCGTGAGCACTTTTACTGGGACTTTATCAGCAACGGTTAACTTACCATCCTTAACTAACCGCCTAAGCTGCTTCAAGCGTCTGCCGCCACCAATCACCGCATAACCCCCTTGCTCATCGGCAGGTAACACCAACAAGTTTTGCAATAAGCCATGCGCCTTAATGGAGGCGTACAAGGCATCATCATCGGCCTTACTCACCTTGCCCTTACGCACGTTCAAGTCACAATCAACCAACTGAGTAATCGATAACTGTTGTAACCCTCCTGCGTCAAGAGAGCTTTCGCCAGTCACCAATTTCACCACCGCCTTATCTTTAGTGGCTGTTGGCTTGTTGAGGATATCGGATTTGGAGGAGCCTGCTTGTGTCTTGTGGCTGGCAATTGCGGTGAGAGCCGTAGTGGAAGTCGTGTGTGCTGCGGTTGAGTTTGTCATGGGTAAATCTCCAGTGGATTAATGTATCGTTTTTTGTGTTCGCCTGTCTTCCTGGCCTCACCCCATGTTCTGACAGGCAAGGGCGCAACGCGGCGTAGCTTCCCTTGCCTGGCGGGTTATGGGGTGAGACAGATAAGAAGTCAGAGCGAAGTCAAAAATGAGATGACTACTGGAGGTTGATGACAAGCGAAGACGCCGCACACACGTTACGGACACTTGGGCCTCACGGTGAATGACAGTGCTTGGGTCTTGATGCAGTGCTTGGTTGTTGATTGGTTTTTGATGTGGATTTGCGATAGCTGCAGGGAAGGATTGTCTATCTGGAACTTAGGGTCACGGCAAGCTTGCTTGGCTTAGTGGCGCAAGTTAGCGATAGGAGAAGCTTGCTCCGAAAAGCCCGCTAATCGCCCACCTGTCCTTTGTTAGCTTGATTTTAACGCTTATTTTTTGAATAATGCTCTCGATAAAAAGACTCAATTTAAAGGACCAGTATTAAATGTCAGAATTTTTAGCGACACTCACTCATGGCCGCAGATTTAAAGCGGCAGTAACAGACCTTCCAGTTGAAGAACTTAAATTGTTCCAGGATAAGCTCAACAAGCTTATCGATGACCGCGAAGCACAAATAGCAGCCGACTTAGAGATAAACGCTGAGCGAAACGCACAAATTGATGCTATCCGTAAACAGATGGCAGAGCTTGGATTAAGTGCAGATGATATTGAAGCGGTCAAAGCACCAAAGAAGAAACGCGACCCTCGCCCAGCGAAATACAGCATTGAAGTGAATGGCGAAACCATCACCTGGACAGGCCAAGGCCGCATGCCTACAGTGTTTAAAAAAGAACTCGATGATGGCTTCGAGATGAACGATTTCCTAATCAAGCCATAGGTAGTGATATACACCCCACTATTGGACATTATGGTGGGGCTTTACCTGCACGACTTGGTATAAATGCCAATCCCGCTAAAAGTTCTCCCCCACCCTACTGGATAGCTTCCGATGTCAACTTCATAGAGAGTGTAGCCCCGAGCTTATTATTAAGCATTTCACTACTCTTTACTGTAGTGTTTAGTTCGAAAGGTACTGATATCGGATAAAACAATTTATTATCACCTTTTGATGTCGCCTCTGTAATGAATGAACCGTTAATATAGTAACCCTCAGGCGTCTCTTTTATTTTATATTTTAAATATATATGTAAAGGTATTATTTTACATTCAAGCTGTTCGTTACACTCATTAACCCGACTGTTAGCAACAGTATTTTCCATATATGGCTGCATGTCATTAGGTTGTGAATCGTCATGTGTCACTTCAAATCTCATTTCTTGTGCCCAAGTCACGCCGTGAGCCCATGGCTCATCATATTTAACAAAGAAATGCGGCTTTTCATTTACCACCTTATCAGCACTAGCGCAGCCACTTAAGGCTATCCCCATAATAATCCCCAACATTATTTTCTTCATTGTTCCGCCCTATATTTTATACTTGCGTAGATTGATAAGCTCATCAAAACAAAATTTTAATTTTTAAAATAAATGAGAACACCTATCCAACCGTACAGTTGATATATACACACTCCAGTAAACCACAGTTCTAAGAAAGACATTCTAAACATACGTCAAACCAGAAAGGCTAACGATGTAAACAAAATTAACTTTGAGATTGATAGAACAAAACCAAAATAAACAGATGAATTCACAACATTTATTCCCAGATCCTTTATCTGCATATCGCATCAACAAAGATCGAAGCAGCCTTCACTTCGTTAAAAGCGAAATTTAAAAGACTCAGAACGAGATAAGCAAGACAGTAGGTATAACACTTAACACTTTAGTTTTAATTAAACAAACCTACTGCATAGGCAACGACTAGTTACCTATGAATATTGTCGAAACAACTTAGTAAACCACGCTTCATTCAATATCAGATCGATAAATAATATTTATTTGTTTTCATCTCCAATATCTATAATTAACATTACCTGCCGCCCTTGCTACAATCTTATTCTAATTAGGATTGTTAAATCGGCATGGTGTAAATGGATACATTTGAGCGTCATAGTTTTTGGGAAGTGTTGATTAAAGGACATCAGCGACCGGTTTTGGCTACGGATGTTCTTAAAGTTTGTGGCGACAACGTACAAGCCCATGACTCTCCGTTAATAAAAGCCAAAATAGCTCAGTCACTGGCTGACACTCCTAATTATCCCTTTTTGGCATGCGCAGAATGTGGGAACCCACTCATTTTTCGTAAAGGTGGAATTAATAGTACAGATCATTTTTTTCATTCATTCCATCATGTGATTGACGAAGAAAAATTTAAACTTTGTCAGTTCTATTCTAAGGCTAATTCTGCTTTACTTAGCAATATTTACAAAGGTGAAGGCAAATGGCACCTAGAGACAAAGCAAAAGTTAGCTTTACTTCTCGATAATTCAAACACAGTAAAACCTAGCTCAGTATTTGTTGAAAAGTATATTTTTGATGATAGTCATGATGTAAATGTACGACGACGCCCAGATATCCAATTTGAGGACAACGTAGGTAAACTCTGGGCATTAGAGCTTACCAGATGGTGGATGAACCCACTTACAATAGAGCAAAGAGAAGCATTCTACCGCAAGAAAAAAATCAACTTATTATGGTTATTTAGTCCTGATTGTAAAATCAGAAATCGGTCGACCTGGGAACAAATCATGTTCGGCTCTAATATTACTGATGAGCAAAATATTGTTGATACCATCAATGCTCCAAGAGCCCAGTGCAATGCTTTTACTATTAGTGATCAAGCAATGCTGGTAAGCGAACGATTGAACCAGTTGTCATTTGAAGTTGAGTATCCTGTTTATCATTTCTCTGAGGCTGATAATCTCATTGAAGCAAACTTCAAGACGGATCTTGCTAGTCTAAATGACCTTGTGACGAGTCCTGAACACCACTTACCTTACGCTGTGAACACCTATGACTCCCTGTTGGAAGCAAAAGAAGATGCCCGTAGATATAATAGGTCTAAGTTCGCAGATCTATTAAAATCGTTGCGTTATGAGTATTACCGCATGAGGTCTGCCTCTGACTTACAAGCATGGTCTTTGGATTTCTCGATAGAAACGTTACGATCTTTTGATGCTTTAATTCCAACAGGTTTCAAATTGTCCTCCCGAGCTTTGTCTCTCAGAGCGAGCTTGTACAATCAATATTCCCATTCAAAAAAGCAAGCTGTACGTGATTCTATGGCAATCGCGATTAAACAGATCCGTTCAAATTATTATTGGGCCAAAAGTGGTCGGAATTGTACTGTAATTGAGTCACAGGGTTATTTGAATCGAGATTTAATCTTACAGTTGCCTGATAGATATAGGTTCACACTAAAAATAATGGCTATGTACAATATTGTTGAGACCCAAATATTAAAACAAAAAGAACGCAAAGAGACGGCTAAACAGATTAGATATCTAAAGAAGCAGTATAAGACCTATAGAGAGTTAGCCGTACCAGAAAGTCATGACTTACGTGTACTCGCTAAATATATAAGTGGATTAGTCCGTGATATTGGAGAACAAAGCCCTAGGCTACTTCGGTTGGCGAGAGCCCTTCAAGGTGAAGTTTCGGGATTGAATGAACAGTATCATGCTCTACAGGCTTCATATAAGGAGCGTGGGAAGGAACTAATTTATGAAAATATTGAGAGGGTTAACCGTGAATTATATCTGTTCAAAACAGGGTTAGAACAGAATGGTCTCACGGAGTTACCCATCAGCAATAGTACTACAGGGATAAAGTTTAAGCGTTTGGTCAACGATTGTGAGAAATACGACCTACCTGAAGAATTAGATGTTCTTCAGAATATGATGTTTGAGTATGAAGAAGCTCTTTATGTAGATGTTATGTCGCAAAAATACCCATTAATCCAGTTAGCAGTAACAAACGATTTTGATTTTAATGTTGATTATGATGATGAGGTGCACAAGTTAATCTTGGCATGTAAAGCTATAATGACTGGCAAGTCAAAAGGTGAACTTGAATTAAAATATATACAGAAAGGTGAAGGTCGTTTGTTAGAGCTCTACGTATATAAAGTTGCATGTGAATTGCTTTGGGTACAGAGTCTTCAAAAGTTGCCTTCGAATGATGTGCTTATTCAGATCAGAAAGAATGGTGGTTTACGAGCTAGAAGGATAATCAGAGCTTTGAAGCCAGTGATTAAAAATCATTCAAGTGATATACAGCTCGATTATGCCAACTGGCTATATTCAATAAACAAGTTTAGCTCGGAAAACCCAAAAGCGATCAGATATTAAATTTTGACGTACTCATAACCCCTTTAGACGTTCGTGAATATCATTGGCACTATTATGACGGGGGTTGATAAGTGTTACGAAAAAATGCTCCGTCAGTGGAAACGAAGAACTGATGACGAAAGTGCTACAACAGTTCAAGGCTGACACCCTGTGAAACAAGTTAATGTTTTAAAAGCAGTTATGGTAATCTATCAGAGCGGCCACGGCCGTAAACGCACTTTGGTATACAAACACAGTCGCGTAAGTCCTCTTAAACTCAAGCCTTAAGAGGGCTTCTTTACTTAGCACATGGCGTTAGTTGTAGTGGATGTAGGGCATTCCTCTAAAGCGACTATTTCATCGATGCCAACTTAATAACATACCGAGTTACCAGACATGCACTATCGGTTTCCATCTGTCATTGAAAAACAGACCGGAGCCTTACAGGTTAAGTAGGAGAATAAAATATGGGTGAGTGGTCAGAATATTTTGAGGACTTTCCGGAGGAGAATCCTTCTAACTATATCGACGGAACCTTCAATCCTAGGCTAGCCGCACGAATTAGCGCTCAAGAACATAAGCAAGCCGACGCCAATAAAGCCGCCAATGCTGAATTAAATGCAATGATAACCAAAGCTAAGAGCGACACTAAAGCACGATCGCTTTTAGTTACTGAGGGCTGTCCGCAATGCGGATTAAATGAATTAAATACATATAAAATCAGTGATAAATTTTATCTATGTGAATGCCAGGATTGCGGCATCTATGGTAAGGGAACAACGCATCAAATAGCCTTTAAAAGCACTTCCGATGCAATTGGTGAGTTTAAAGATTGGCGTGAAGGTTCTGAGTATTAGGAAATTGACGAGGTACGAATAACCACCATCGCTATACCTTCCTTAATACCAACAGATATAACTTTTGTTCAATAACTTGCTCTATGAAACACTGATACTTTCATCAGCCCTCTTAGGACATATTTACTCCCCTTAAAATTGTTGAAAATATGTTTAATTTCAAGGTTGTGTATACAAAATTGCAAAAAAATCCTGTTCAACACTCCCGCTATTGATGATATTATTGGCTCTCAAAAATTACAGCTCAACCAGCAAAACAGTAATGGATCACTTTTGGGGTAATCTTTCCCGCATTCAATGGATGAATACATGCGCTCAACTAAAATAGTCAACGTCGACACCTTAATGCTCGCTGATGCCAGTTGTATCGAATCAGATACTTCCTGGATAAGCGATAATGATTGGAAAGAGATGTTGCCTACCGGTAGCTCTTTAAACAAAATTGAAAGCCAGCTTGAGTCCGGCGAGTCGGTGGTGTTGAGTGACAGCCCCAGAAGTCCCTTGTTTACCTTCTCTCAAGGCGAGTGGATAAAGTCTGTGAGTGCAAGCTCTGCTTTTCCAAGTTGTGCAGTGACCGCCATCACCCAACGGTTTAGCACTGCAGGAAGCAGCACAACCTTTGAGCGTGCGCCCTATGAATCACTGCACCCCTCTCCGCCTTTAAATTACACGCCAGATACGTCTAAGGTAAAGGAACAGGTTGTTCCTATCTCCTGCCAGTACAATGTCGAGGTTGCCTGTTCGCCTCCTTGCTTAGAGACTTTGAACTATGGCTATTTCATGCTGGCTAAAACCAAGAATGAATCTGACCTGACATTATCTACGGTCAAGCCGTTAGGCAAGCATACCCTGCTCACCACGCTAGGTAAGTTTGAAGAGCCAAAACAGCTTTGGCATATGCTGGCCACAGGCAAGAGCAGTCAGTTATCCGTTAAACCGGTAAAGATGGTCCCCTTAGGTTCTCAACAGGTCTATGAGTCCTTTGTACCGGTGCAACTTACGGTTCAGGTAGGCGAAAGATTAGGCTACCCGACTCAAGGGGTCTTCTATCATTTCAAGCAAGGTCAACTGGTACATGAGTACGCGATAGTCGAGGACGCCAAGGGATATTTCAATATCACTCACTCGACAGCGAATGCGTTATCCGATGAGGTCAACATACCGGCATTAAGAGGATGCATCTTTCTGCCCTGGAAAATCAATGGCCAACTGGCCGCCCCTCAGCATATTGTCTACAGCAAGCAAAAGTTAACCACGGAAGAGTTTCAGGGCATCGATGCCACTTGGCTAAACACCCATGCCTTCACGGTTGACCTGCAAGCTATATTAGCTGCGAGCCAAGATGCGGTGCTGGAAAGAGCAGAAGAACAAACAAACCAACAAGACAAACAACCGGCTAAGCCACAAAACCATGCGGTACTCCCCAGTCATGATGGTCCCGGTCGTGAAAGCTGGCCTGATATTGCTAAACAATACGGACTGACGCCCAATGAATTACTGGCACTCAACCCCACTTTCCAGCAAGACCCGATGAAACTTAAAGCCGGCGATATCTTAATCATTGCCAAATCAGAAGCGACTCAAGATAAGCCGAAAGTCGATACTCAGCCACCCCAAGCCCCGCAAGCGGTAAGCCGAGCAGACAATATCTACTACCAATCTTCAACACCAGAGCTGGCACCAGGCGTTATAGGTATCACTAAGCAATCGGTACTCAAAGATGTGGCGGTACTTAACTTAGGCCAGGTAGAATCTGGGTTAGATATCGATGATGTATACCTGTTTTTCTCAGATAAGAAAATGGACTTATACGAGTTTGCTGATGAAGTTTATGGCAGCCGTGATAAAACGATTATTGACCATGTAATGAATAGCAACCCTCAACTGAAGAAGAGCTTCAGTCAAATTCATGAAGGGATGCCATTAGTGGTATCGCCGTGGAAAACAAAGCATGAGGAAGAAGACAACGCTATCGCGCAAGCAGAAGCGTTAATGACTCAATATCTCACGCTGAGCACCGATGAGCGACAATGGTTTGCTGATAACCATGATGTTGTCACCGAAGTATTGGCGACTGCTGCTGAAGGCGGCATGGACAGTCAGGAAGTCAATCCAGACACTGGTGAGACAAAAAATATAAGCCTCAACACCATGATAGCCAGTATGGGAGCCGTGATAGCCGGTGCAGGCACTCAAGGTGGCCATATCAGCCAGAAAATGAAAGCGTTTGCAGATTACTCCAATTACATCTCTTCTAAAACGGAAGGCTTAAAGGGACAAGCCCTCTACTCCAACTCTGATTACAAAGCCTGGCGAACACGAGAGCGCGCATTTCGCACTGAGATGAAATCATTATTGGGACAGATGGGTAAGCCCGGATACATCAAAGGTCTGCAAGCGAATAATATTGGTCACTTGTTAAACATCAATAAAAGACAAATCTATCGCTCAAAAGACTTTGCCAAGGCAGTAGGCGGTATCGATATGACGCGGCTTTACAAGCAAGCCATGTCGTTCAGTAAGCAGATCAAAGCCGGTGGCTGGATTATGACTGGCTTGGGTTTATACGGCAATGCAGCAGATATCTATCAAACCTGTGACATAAACGGGCTGATGAGCGAGGCTTGTGGGAGATCGACTGTCAGGAATATTTCCTCTGGAGTTTTCAATGGCGTTATTGGGTATTATTTAGGCGTTGGTTTAGCTTTCGCTCCAGTTACTGGGGGCTTATCTATAATTCTCGTTGGTGGTGGAGCGTTACTTTGGGGGATGAATGGCGGTGTTCTATCAAATGACGTCGGCTCATTTATTGAAGAGGTTATATTTGACTAATGGAAACAATAATACACGAAATAATGAAATATACGGCTGTACTGTCGGTGCTCGGCGGCATCATTATGTTTATACCGAATATTTATTTATCGATAAAATTAAGAAAAAAAAGAAGCTCCATAACAGAGACGATTATTGATTCAGTGCCAGATCGACTTAAAGATAAGATCCGCTTTGCTATTGATGCAAATATGTCCTGGGTATTTGCTGCTTATGGATTATATTTATGGCTTCCATACCTATTTTTACGCTATGGACACCATGTCAAGCAAGCAGAGTTTAAGGTATGGCATCAGGCCACGAAACAAGTTTTCGGTCGATATTTTTATCTAGGTTTAATATCTGCTTTTGGTGGGAATTTAGCAGGAGCTGGGGCCGTTATATTTATTCCCCTCTCCATTTATAATAGGTAACACCTAAATATAGATGCCAGCATTAGTAAACAAGAGGTTTTATTTTGAGTGATGAAAGTATCGTGGGCTATGCAGCTAAGATAGATGGTAGAGTTATGGCTATGAGGCAAGGTCACCTGATTTTTTTCTCTGACCAGGATAAATTATTTCAATTTATTGCTGCCTTATCGGTTAAAGAACACGAGGTTGGGCTTCATGGTCTTGGGTTTGATTTTATCGAAATGATCTTTGCGGGCAATGAGGGGTTATTCCTGGATGCAGAGACATATTTGAAATTATCAAAATTTCTGAGAAAAAGGGATGTAAATATAACTCCAACGACAGATGGTGTGGATAAAAAAAAGTATTATATAGTCAAACCTACTGTTGAGCTCTTACTACATTAAATCGATTATGATCAGTCCTAAACCATTCCTATCGGCAGACAATAAAATCTGAACAATGACGACTTTGACCGGTTTAGGTGCTAGTCAGTGGAGAGGTACAAACTCGTTTCAGCCCCAAAGCGTGCTAGCAGGAGAAGTATAGCCATCTCTATTTAGCTTGCATAGTCCAACATTTTCTAATCAATTCTGAGATTTTGCTCATCATTCGCATGACTGGATGCTTATATAGATATAATTGAATGCTTGCCACTGGCTATTTTTGCTTCTAGTTATGTAAAAGGTCAAAATTCTCGATTATCATTTTTTTGACTCAAACCGAAATGGTCATTGTAGAGCTATAGTAATTAAGGTTATTGCGATAAGAGTGACTAACAAGGTCAGGGGCCAAGCACGCGGGGAATTTACTCGCTGACGCTCCTACATTTCTAGTATTGGTGGCGTTAACACATATCTAATTGCCATACTTCCCCTAGGGCTCTTATTTTTCTTTTATAGGAATAAATAGTAAATATGGATATTCAATAATAATTAAGAGTGTAGCTACTTTGGTATAAAGGAGTGTCGGGCAAGAGTAAGAGCACGAACAAATACAGATCACACATTCACATGAATCAGATTAAAATACAACCAAAAACACCCATTTATAGACTGCAAACGGCCTTTTACCCATTAAAATGTGACGTGATTTTGTTCATGACCTCATCCTATCAAATGAACTAAGCACCTTTTTGTCCGTACCAAGATAATATGAAACCCAACTCCTAACCATGACGAATTTTACCGAGAGTAAATTTATAGTGTCACGATTATTGCCTAAGGCTTATAACTGAACTAGCGACCATCTGCTCCTGCCCAATAAAAGTAGTGTAAAACCTCTCTTCCACACCATAGATAAAATATTTCAAATGAACATCTGTAGATATAACGAACTTATTGTTTTCATGAGGTATCTGAGGATAGTATTGTTTTATATAACGGTTAATTACTTTTTTATCTTCCACAGTGAAACGTTCTAACTTCTCTAGTGCTAATGCAATTTTCTTTCGATTAGGAATTCCAACGTTAAAATCTTTAGCAGCATTAGGGCATATAAGATCACTGTTTAAAAAAGTATCTACTTCTTCAGTGGTCGCATCTCGATATAATGAATCTATATTATCAAACAGAGAATTAATTCTAGATAAGTCTTTGAAGTAAAGAGTATCATTATCAATGTCATACGCTGCATCGGGAAGTTTATTTATAGCTATATAGTTTCCATTCTCCACAAATGATGCGTTGTTGAAATCGAACATTTTTTTACAAATAAAATTAGAAGTTACTAACTTTTGAAAGAATTTAAATCCTTTTTCTTCAACACAGATATATTTAGATTTAGCAAATTTATTTGCATCTAACCTAAGATAATCCGCAGGATTTATGCGTTCTTCACAGATAAAATCATTATGGAACCCTTTATCTAAAAAACAATTGATTTTGAACCATTCATTAATCTCAAGCTTATGTGTAGGAGTGTAATCGATAACATCCGTAAGGTCGGGCATTGCATAGATATCATTTTCATGACTAATTGCTATATGAAGCGGGTCATGCTTATGGTTAGGTTTTACTAATAACATGCTCATGTATTACTATTCCATATCAATAAAAGTGTAGTCATTTATTCTTTTTACCTTTTTAGAACTAAAGTCAGCAGGGTTTTTTATACTTTTTCTGGTAATTAGTATTATCTTGACTCCTTTTTTAGTTGTCATAAGATAGCGGTGACGCAATCAACCTCTGGTGATATGCCTGATAACGGCTTGGACGCCCTTAACTCAGATGGTGACAGCATCGAGGTCGCGTTAGCGAAGAAGTTACTGAACGCCTAATCAATAAACTTAACCCCAATGGGACAACCTCCCATTGGGTCGTTGTCCCTTTTTTATAAGAGAGACAACATGACTGTACAACGTAATATTGATGTCGTAGAGCAATTAATCTTGTGGCTTGAAGATAACGTGACTACGGAGTCAACGATTCATTTTGATAATGAAGAAAGAGTTGATTCAGCAACCGCTTTAGCCGCCTTAACACGGTTATTGCCGCAGTATTATTCTAATCAGCCTTTTACTGAGCGCTACTTAACCGTAGTGGTGAGTACAACGCATTTAAACCGTTATGATGAGATGACATTTACAGAGGAACTTAACAATACACACAGTCGTATTGCAAAACGAGGTGCTGGGTATTTTCTAAAACTGTGGGAGACGCTTGAAAATGCCAAAGAGAGTCAGGATTTTTATCTTCGACTTTCAAAGGCTGTCAAAGAGGTTATCGCAGAAGCGATCAAACAAGGTGCTCAGTGCATTGAGTTTGATGGTGATGCACAAGATAATTTTGTATACAAACCTTCAAGAGTGCAAATTCAATGAAAAACATTCGAATTAGCTTGATGTATCGCTGCGGTGGCAACTACAAAACCTGTAACGATGTAGTCATTAAAGGAAGCAACTTGATTAATGAGATTAAGGCATTAATTGAACAGCATAACCTTGATGAATGGGCCATTCCTGAGTTGTTAGGATTGCCAGATTGCTATAGTTTTAACCCGTTAACCGGCGAGTCATTTGACAACGAACTCGATCATCCTTACGTGAGTATAGAGGTTGAGCTGACGGATAAACCAGAAACATATGCACTAACACAAGAAGCTTTTATGGTTCGGTGCCAAGCGCATAGACACGACACTTATTTATTGCCGTTTCAACGGTAACAAGTAAGCATCTACCCTTGGGGAATAACTCCCCAAGGGGTGTTATTTCCTTTTTAATTTAAGGAATTACATGATGACAGCAATAACTGAACGACAATTAAGAGCGGAGACCATTTTGCAGCAGCTAGGGGGTCAATGTTTTATTATTTTTACGGGATCAAAGCAGTTTGTCGCAATAGAGAACGGCTTAATGTTTGCGTTACCCGCTAGATTAGCGAAGGAGGGGATCAACAAAATACGAGTATTACTCGATCTTAATGATACTTACACGGTGGAAGCGCTAAAGGTTAATGCCAGATTTGGAACAGTCAAAGTTATTGGTTTTGAATCAGACATCTATTGTGATGGCTTAACAGCATCATTTGAGCGCCTCACAGGGCTTTACACACACTTTTAACGTATTGGTGACACCATGAAGAGATATTTATTGTGGAATCCTGCAAAAGTGGCCTCACACAACGGTAACGCTGACACTTTTGAAGAATTACTACAAACAGAGTCACAACAAGATTGTAGCTGGTCGTCGTTAATCACTACGGACGACATTGAGGCAATCGTTACCGCCATTCAAAATGAGTGTGATGTAGACATATCTTACAAGGAAATCCAATTTTTCACTTAATTTGGAAAGGTCTCTTAATGGGACTTTTTTATTGAGTTGTTGAGTGTTGTAGCAAAAGGGGAATTGTAAAGGGTTTCAATGGAAGGGGTTTCCCCAAGGGAAAAGCCCTATCCGGTAAAAAAGTGTTATTACTGAGCTTATATTTTCCTTAAAAACAAGTAATGTTTTTAATTTTGTCATAGGATTTCTGCATAAGAATGAGTGAAATTAACGGTGTTTTTCAAGGTAGTTGACGCTTCTAAAGGGATAAGGAAATCAATCGAAGCATCTTACTCAATGTTGAGTGTGTGACCTACATTGAAGCAGCAGGATAACATCCCGCTAATTTTGGGGATATCAATTATGATCTTAAGCCTTCTTGTACGTATGTAACTTTGACGGACTAAACAACAAGATATGCCCTTGCCCCGTATCTTCTAGCATAGGTTGTATTTCTGCACTAAATAACCCAGTTTTCTCAATGCCCCCTAAAACAGCATTGATCTTATTCGATTCCAAGAATAAAGACAGTGGGACTATTTGGTCACCATCCTGATGTGAGCTTACGAGAGCATAGCGTGACATTGCACTTTTCTTCAGGCATGACTCGCCAGGGCGGGTGAGCCCTGACTGATTATTTTTAGGTTAAGTTAGTTTGCCGATGAGCAAGGTGGGTCTAGATAGTTCCAGGGGAGGTAACGTTCAGGGTTGGCTCTGACCTGGTCTTTTTCTCGCTGCAAGGTCGGGACATGACACACTGATGCTTAAGTATAAGTATGGCCCTGAAGTCAGCACTGTTCAGGGCCATATGTCATGAGTTGTGTTCAGGCGAGTTACCAACACCGATGCAGATCAAACCCTCGTTGCTGGAACGTACAGGATGTCTTTGAATGACCTTACAGCAATAGAATTAAATCCTTTGGCATGAAGGTAATTCAAAACACGTTGTACTTGAGCTTCTTCCGTGTAAATAACTTTTACCCCATCACTTTTAACGCCGCCGGTAATGCCAAACTCTCCCGGTATATCTGAGTGGATTGGGACAACTAAGTCATTGTTTTTCTCAGTAAAACCATACAAAAGTGGAAAATCCTCGCTGACAAAGTCGCGTTCTACCGTGGATAAACCTGACCAGCGTCGAAGACGACCGCTATTAAGTATTAATCTTCTTGCCTTCATCGTGGTTGCGAAATCAGAAAAACTGAAGCCATCATCGGTGCCAAGGCGGAGTTTTTCAACGACATCAGCAGACACACCATCCTTCTCAACGAGTTCTTTCTCTGCAGTTGCCACTTCAGTCTCAGACCGCGCTAAATCAAATCTTGGCGCCCGCAATTCTTGCGTGGCATAATCATAGGCAGCCCCTACGTTTTCTGCTCTCACCACTGACACGGCAGTCGTATTCGCCGCGTTCGCAGCCAGAGAGTTTCCAGCCTCGCCAGAAAATGGGTATAACCCTTCGGACATCAACGTACCCATGGGCAATATTTGTCCTTTAAAATCACCCGCAGAATCAGAAAATGCGAGTAAACTTGATGATCTGCTGCCATGAAAAAATTCAGCTCCGGCCCCGGTAGTGGTTATTTTATCGGTATCTAAACTCAGCCCGACAGTTGAAGTGGGAATTTTGTTTTGTGGGCCGATCACCACTTTCAAGCCCGGTCGCTTGCGCCCGCCTCCTTTTAAACTAGGAAGAGGCGCAGCAACTGTCCTATTTCCGTATGTTTCAACTTGTTCCTGACTGGAAACAACATTTTCTCTTTCTTTGTTTCGTTGAAATGCAAACATAATTAACTCCAAACTATTGATTTATAAGTTGTAACATACATTACCATCAAGGATAAGGTCCCTTAATGACGTTCAAATAACGGGTA
Organism: Shewanella psychrophila; assembly: GCF_002005305.1. Lineage (NCBI taxonomy): Bacteria > Pseudomonadati > Pseudomonadota > Gammaproteobacteria > Alteromonadales > Shewanellaceae > Shewanella > Shewanella psychrophila. The sequence goes on along the minus strand of NZ_CP014782.1, from coordinate 5,318,982 downwards.
ATAAACAAGCAGTCGCTCGGGTCATTTGCACCAAGAAAAAAGGCAGGACATTCAAAATTAGAATGGCTTAGGCAGTACCGGCTGTTTGAGAGCGTCATTCCTAGGCATGACACTATTGCACGAGTTGTTTGTCGTTTAAAATCCGATGAAATTGAAGGCGCTTTTCAAAGCTGGATTTCTTCATTAATTAACACAACAGGCGCTGATGTTATTGCTATTGATAGCGTCAATTACACCGGTCATCAGATAAAGGTGCGTACGACCAGTGCTTTTCAATTTGTTAAAAAGCATTGTTGAAATCCTCCCTCCACTAAATCAGGTAACCTGATTTAGTGGAGGGATTCCTACAGACATGGTGAACCAAAATAATTAAGTGAAAAAATAGATCAAGGTCTCTTCGCAAAAGCTAAATTAGCTATTGCGAATTGGTGGGGAATAAAGGGATTTTTATAGGCAATCAATTCAGTTATTATTGACTGAATTGATTGCAAAACTTTGCATTGATAAATTCACAAACAAACTTAATACTTAGCCTGTTTTTATTAATAAAACACAAAAAACACCATAACAACTGGCGCTGTTATGGTTTGTTTGGTTATCTTGATGTTATTACTGCACAGCAAGGTAACCGAGTTTGTCTGGTAAAGAGCGAGGAACTGAATTCGAAGTATACTGCAACAAGTGAACAAGTGAACAAATCAAAGGGAAAATATATCATAGAAAATCCCTCTATCAGGATGATATAGCCAAACTAATTGCATATTATCACCACAAAATGCACAAATAAGTGGATTTCTACCTGCTACCTTCTAAACAAATAACGATATTTCAGACGACTAACCTAGCTAATCATACCATCAACTAAATCTCCAGCTGTCTTAGCAATGATTTCAACCCATTTCTTAAAGCTCGCTGTCGCTTGTAACCCATAATAACGAATTCGCTGGAATCCTTTAGGGAGGATATGTTGTACCATGCGCCCAATAAACACCTCTGCTTCTACCCGCTCATATTCTCGTTGCTTACTTTTATGTGATTGATAATAATAACTAACATATCCATCAGAAACACAGGTTATCCTCGATACTCCTATTGGTGGGGAAGCTAAGTACTTAGTCAGATATTTGAGTAACCCTCGATAATGCTTCGTCGGGACTTTTTTACCATTTCCGGGATGTGCGTAGAATCCATCAGGATGCTTATCCCACAGAGCCTTAAGGATACCGTTTAAGTCTCCAATACGAGCCGCCATGAAGTGAAGTAAATGCGCTTGCCACTTCAGCCGTAAGCGGCTTAAAGGTAAGTAGCTTATTGGAAGCCATTGATTGGTCTCTGGATTCAACCCTCCTTCTCCTAATAAGATATGAAGATGGGGGTTATAGCTCCCATTCCGTCCATGAGTATGGATAAACACGATACTGGCGATTTTAAGCGTATTACAGCGGAGTAAATCCTGAATGAGCGCCTCTAAGCACGCATGGCCCACACTCATTAACTCTGAATACAATGCCCCTTGTTGTGGATGATTATAGAAAATATTCCTGAATTCACTGGGTAACGTTAACACTACCTGTCTATAGCTAACTCCAGGTAATAACCGGCTGGCTATTTTTTCCATACTTTCACGTGAATAGCGCTTACCGCACTGCGGGCAGGCTTTGCAGCTAAAGTTCACTGTATGCTCACCTTTACCACATGATAAACACTGAAAGGTAGCAAAACCCAATGCTTCACTCCCACAATCCATCATCTTTTTAATTTCTGAATGATAATACGGTTTATTGTATCTGGGATGTTTAATTGTAAAGCTTATCCAATGGGTAACAAAAATGGACTTAAACCGTAATAACTTGTTTTTAATTCCCTTAAAATTCATACCACTACACTGAATAATATCTTTATTTGGTCTGTAGACTAATATCTATAGCCACAAAAGCCTAGAAAAAGCTTAAACCGAGCTACACCAAGCCTTCCAAGAGGAAATTCCTAGGTAGAATAAAAGAAATTATACTGCATAAGTAGAAACATCGGGTTAAAAAAAGAGACCCTAGAAAAGAACAAGAAAACAGCGATTAAAACAAACACAAACACAAACGAAACGCTAGAAGTTGATGGTAAAGACGCTGCACTTAGAGAAACAAAAAAATACCCAAGATAACTAGGTAGGAAAGCTTAGAGATCCCCTCATTTTTCAATTTTAAATAATCCCGAAAATTGAACGGTAAATAGGCTGGTTTTTAAGGTAACGATAAAAATTATCCATTAGAGGTTCTGCCCACTCTTCTCGCATCGTGGGTAACAGTTCATAGTAAATACAACCTTGGCGAAACAGAGAGTATGAGCGAGTTTTACTGGTATTTGCCTTTATTGTCTTTTCCAAGTCAGCATCCTCGCCCGCTTTTCCTAGTAGCGTCAGCAAGCCTATCGCCAAGGCGCTTAGCAAAAACAACCGGTCTCTACGTACCGGGGAACGCGTGTAGGTGGCACTCATCCCCATGCCAAAACGATAGTCTTTAATGTCACGAAAAGTCGTCTCTATCCCCCAACGTTTCCCATATAAAGTCAACATCTTGCTACTCACTAGGTCACGTCGACTTGATGCTAAATACCAAGCTTCTTTCATGCCTTTTTTCTTGGTGCAAATGACCCGAGCGACTGCTTGCTTATTACCCGTTATTTGAACGTCCTTAAGGGTTCTTGTTATGCCGCTGGGTAATAGCCAGTCCTTTACTGGAAACAGCTCTCCTACCGCATCGGTGACTTTGATATTAGCCTTAATTCTAATGATGAAGTCAAAACCCAGCTCATGTTCAATGAAGTTAAATAGTGCCGTATCACTAAAGCCTCTATCAGCAACAATTGTCACTTTAACATCCTCTGCAACGATCGACCTTAACTTAACCAACAACTCATCTTCATGGTTGTTTCTATTACCTTTTAAAGCATGTTTACGATGGGTTTTCCATAGCAGTGGCGTGTTACGTCCATGGGTTGTTTGCATACTCAGTACGATGGTTGAATGGTCGTCTGAATCAAATTCAGTCCAATCGAGAGAGACCACTATCTCTTTGCGTGCACCGATAATATAAGGCCCCCAGGAGTCCAGTAATTGCCAGACGTTTAACTTTGTATTACTGAGTAATCGGTCTACTTGTTTAATAGCAGACTTACGCTTAAGTTTATTGGCTTGGGCTAAGCCAGCGCCAATGGCATGAATAGCGAGTGACCCCTTTTCAATCACTCCGTGAGCGGCATTAGCAAGTGAGGTGACCCTTTTAGCATGCATGTCATGGCCAAAGAGTTCATCGATGTGATTATGAATAAGGGCTTTATTTATCATGTTATAAATTTTAGAACATAGAGTGATTTGGCTTATTATACTCTGGAAGCCTTGCTGCCTCTGGTTATTATGAGGGGATGCTTAAGGTAGGAAAGAGTCATTAGCAATCTCTACACCTGAAAATGTATCGCGATAGAATATTTCATCATGAATAAAAAAAGTGATTTTAATAGTAGCGAAGCTAATGGCTGCAACAATTAAAAAATATATAAACATTGATGGGATGATTGTTACGCTACTAAGAAAGTCTATATTTAAATCCGATATTGATTTCCCTTTAGCTATCATGAAAACAAATATAGATAACAAGAGCGAACTACCCGTTAAAAGCAACCTGAATAAGATTGTCATATATCCACCTAAATTACATATAATTCTCACATTGAACAGTTGCAAGAATGCCTATACTAACATGATCTTAGTTGAAAAATGAACACAAACCAGCCTACGGCTGAGAATGCCTATCCCCACAGGGCGAGAGCGTGAGTGTGTAAATTAGATACGAAATGTTCACTAAGCACTCTACTTTCTTATGCTGAGCGAGATATTTGAACATAAATGGAGCTACTTTCGATTAACTATCACTCTAAACTAGTTTAAAAACGTTCACGATCTCACCCTGCCGATCCCCAGGGCGAGAACACTATTGAATACAGATCACATATTCAGCATCCACCTGATAAAAATACAACCATAAGCACCTGTTTATACCTTTTATCCAAATATCAAGCTCATGTAAGCGGAGAAGACCCCATTTCCTAATCCCAATAGTTACTTTTAGAGTCTTAGTTCTAACCCGTTTCAGTACAATTATGAGTTTGATCAACTGTGTTATCATTTCTCAAATCAACAATCTGACTGAGCTAATGAGCGACAAGAAGTCTTATCAAACAAAGCAAAATATGTGGTACAAAGATAATCTTGAAGCGAAAGGCACTAAGATGGTTCTTGCTATCATGGATAAAATTCAGAAAGCCAAGCAAGACAAACGATCTGGGCAATAGGTTTTGTATCTAGCTAGTTAGCATCTTCAGAAGAACTACACATGAAACAAGCGCTACTCCTTGGCATCGAAACCACGATTACCCATCATAATATCGTGACCTTGACAACAACTTAGAACACATAAAGGTGTACACGGGAGTACAGAAAAATGATCACGGCGACACGAAAATCTGTAGATGAAAGCATATCATATTCCTCCAAAATTGGACGTACTCATAGTCCATTTAAACGTTCGTGAATATCATAGACCTTATTTAAAGCCTCAAGCGTAGAGTGAAAATGTTGCAGCTTCACATCGCATAATCCATAAGCCGCTGTAGCGGGATACCCTTTGACGAGGTGTAGCTTTAGCGCGTGCACTTTATTCACGCTATCGATACGCGTAAATTCCAATAAGAGATCTATTTTTTGTTCAGACTCTTGCCCTTACAGCAATCTATACATAACTCACTATAAACATTGGTTAACCCATGTTTACTAGTTCACCCCAATTGATAAAATACTAACAACTAATCTAAGCATTTATCGGGTGCAACAAGATATGCCCTTGCAGCTTATCTTGATTGAGCTGTTGCAGCTCTGCACCAAACAACCCCGTCAGCTCAATCGCTTCTACCAGTCCATAGACCTTATCCGACTCTAAAAACAACGACACAGGTGAAACCTGCTCACCAGCCTGATTAAAACCATGTTCTTGTAGCATATAGATGAAGCCTGGCACTCTTCTCTCATTTTCATTAATAAACCGACTCTCTAAGCCCTGTTCACACCGCAATATTTCAAGTAAATCAAACAATTTCTGCGCGTCAGTGAGGCTTTCCTCAAGACGTTGATGCAGTTTACGAAGCTCTACAAGCTTAGCTTCTAGATCTCTCTTAGCATTACGGCCAATAGAGAGCATATTTCTCAGCTCCCTTTTGATCTGCCGATAATGGTTATCTTTAAGCTTTGGCTTTAAATAACGTACCAAGATCTCATTACGCTTATGAACCGGCACAATGCGAGGCGTTTCAACAACGGTGAAATAGAGATGCAGCAGTGAGTTATCGACCAGGCTTTTCATTACGCCCTGGTAAGGAAGTTCGTTCAAATAAATACCTAAACAGTGAGAGTAGAAATCAGGCTAAATTTTATCATTTTGAGCCGTAGAACACTATTCTTGACTCAGGTGCGATAGTGGTGAAATTGACTAATTACTGAGAGTGAAGTTTTGCTTGGTTTTCGGAGAGAAAACCGTTATTTTTAAGGTGTCCAGGTGACATTTCAAACCAACGTCACATGCGCGCTGCGCACAATTTCTGCTTATGGTAAATACCCCCGCTTTTAGTCAAATTGTCTATTCTTGTCGCTTGTCAGAAAAACAAACAAAAATTGATTGGGCGCGGAGCGCAACCCTCCCGTTAACATATCGGTCGGCTAGGCTGATTGTGTGTAAAGCTCTGGGGCAGCTTGCTGTCCCAGCTTTTCCACATGAGGGCTTAATTTTCAATCAGTTGATAATGTAACTTTATCAAGTTTTAAGCCCGCTTGTTTGCTACTTTATAAACGCGATCACTTTCTCTTTTACCAACAGCAATAACAAACACGGTGACCTTTTCATCTTGAACCTGGTAGATTAATCGATATCCAGCACTACGCAGTTTAATTTTATAACAGCAGGGTAGCTCTCTTAAACGATTAGCCTCTATGTGCGGATGCTTTAAAACTTCCGTTAGCTTATTCTTAAACTGCTTGCGAACCGTATTACCTAGTTTTCGCCACTCTTTCAGGGCACGAGGATCAAACTCTAATTCATAAATCATCCAAAGAAACCTTTACACCAGGTAAGGGTTCTGCAAGTCGAGCTTTAGCTAATGAGATCAACGCTTCATCCTCATCAGTTAACAGTACAGGCTTAAAAGGGAGCGTCCCTCTTTGAGCAACATACTCAAGTGTTTGACGTAACAATTCAGAAGGCGTGACACCCAGTTTCTCTAAAGCAGCATAAGAACGAGCTTTAAGTCCATCATCAACCCTAATATTAATTGTTCCCATAGACACCTCTGTAATTACCATTGTCATTACAGTATATATTTTTCTACAGGTAACGCAATTTACTCATAGATGACTTGATACATGCTGACTGATTATAAGTTGTGATCACAAGGCTGCTCACCAGTGGTCAAGCTCACTTTTGGACAGAAATAAGCTAGAGTCTTGACTCTAAACTATGAAGTTTTAATTAGAAAAAGTATGCCTATCGGATGCGCAATAACGCCTCAAACACCGGCGCAGTTTACTGCGTCCGAGTGCTTTGACTTGTTACATTTCAACTGTTCCATGATCTAATGGCATCACAAACCAAACTCATGTTTTCATTTAAATCTAATACTTCTGTTAAATTTTCTATTGTCATATGAGGGGCCAGTTTCTCTGCCAGTAGAGGCTTTTTAACATTATATTTTATGCCTTCTCCCGTGACTATATTATCTAAATATTCAAAAAATGACTCATATCTATCGACTTGATCGGAGTCTTCAACACTCCAAAACGCATCCACCACAATTGCTGGGATATAGTTTTCAATTTCCTTTCCCTTTGTTATCCAGCAGTGAGCTTCCATTGCCGCGAACTCATCTTTAATTCTTTGTTTCGTTTTATTTATTGGAGTTTGCTGTGTTCGTTTATCGCTATCTATAAGCATTATCGCATTTCGATTAGTGTTGAGAATAGATATACCAGATTCAACATCTTCAGGTGCTTCTGCATTAAGGTGGGAAAGCAATCTCCCCCCATAGAATATTATCTGGTAATGGGTGCCTTCCTTCAGCTCTCCGTCACTCCATAAGCTAATCCACTTGTTCAAATAAATTCGGTCCGACGGTCCTTCAACCCAAATAATACCGTTTGCCTGCAATAGATCACTAGCTCTAACGTCTAGGTCATCGAGAATCCCATTATTTTCGATATAGGTGTTAGCTGTAGTGCAGGTCGCTACAGAATCGACATGCGTAACATGAATTATTTGTGCGTCACTTTGCTTACTAAATTGGTCAATTAAAACATTCGAGTGAGTCGTTAGGAAATACAAAAAATCATGCTCTATTGCAGCCTTATAAATATAGTCATTTAGTCGCCTTAATAACGCAGGGTGAATATTGTTTTCTAATTCTTCAAAACCGAATACATACTGACTTAATGGCTTCTCTTCTAGGTGAGGAACTAATATCAGGCATGCAAGAACAGACATTACAGTTTTCAATCCGCTGCCTGATTGCGAAAGTGCTATGCGCCCTTTAAATTCTTCCTCTAAATATATTTCCCAATTATTGTCCTCATGCATCTGGCAAACTATGTCAGTAAATACTGCGTCGTGAGCAAATATTGAATTGAGAGCATCGAGGATCGAGGTTTCAACTAAATCACTAGGTAAGTTAGATCTGTTTATAAAGTTCTGAATTGCGTTTGTTAAGCCGCTGCCATTGTTTCCTATAGTGATGTTTTGTGGTTCAGCCAACTCTGGAAGGATATCTCGTTCAGATAGAAGACGCCTAAACGTTTTACCTTCGAGAGGAATAGGCATACTGTTTGGTAGTGATCGTGCATAGTCACCGGAATTTCTTAAAGGAGGACTAATCTCTTCATCATTACAATCTAATAACGCTGCGTTATTATTTTCGTTACCGCTCTTAGTCCATTTTAGAGTTTTACCTACGTAGTTTTGCCCGTAGGTGCCATGATTTCCGCTGATCGCGCCGCCGCCGCTTGTATTTGAACGAAATACTTGGTTTATAACACTCTCAGAAATTTCAGCTTCAAATATTATTTGTGGACGCTGATTGTCTCTCCAAGTCGATCTTTCAACTTCATATTTTTTAGTAACGACTATTTCAATCAAATCTAATAATGACGATTTTCCTGCATTATTTCTTCCTATGATTAAGTTAACTCGGCGAATGGAGTCAAAGCCAGTTTCTTCCTTAAAACACTTATAGTTCTTCGCTCTAATTGCCAAGTCGTACATGGCTATCCTTCTATTGTTGTATAGTGCGCATGCGCGTATATTTAGCAAAACGCGCATGCACATTTAATAAACCTATTATTTAAGCTTCGTTTTATCTAAGCCATTGATTGACAGGTACTCTATCAGAGCCGCATTGAAAAAACGAGCACACAGAATAATGAAAGTAAGCATTGATTTTTGTGGCTGACGAAAAAATCATTAAGTGCCATTATAGATGAGAAAAAGTAGGCCAACTGACCTGTTACTTATCTGTGCCACATATTGCCTGTAACTCATTTTGGGGCGTGCGACGTGAGGTCGTATGAAGCGCTGTTCACCGCTGTTGAGTGAACCATCTGTATCACCAGATTTGACCATAGCTCTGAGATAGGTGGTAAAGGGCTTGCTTAGCTTTTTTTGGACAGAAATGGGTTAGAGCAAAGGTCTAATGGTGGGTCGTGCGATTAGGAAATGTAGGTAATCATATAAAGTTAACCCTGACCTCGGGCTTGTTCAACACTTGGGATAAGGACGCGGCTTCGCGCGGCCTATCCTTATTTGTTATGTTTCACTAGCCTCGTCAGGGTATAGTTCGTCATAGATTGAAAGTGCATTATCTCTAGTTTTACCAACTATATAGAGTAAACCCAGCTCAGCCAATATGAATACAGCTGCATACCAAGACCCAAATAATTTAAAGAAAAAATCAATTGGGTTTGTATCAGGTAGATTATTAAATGAAGCGGCAACTACCGAGCTGATAGGAACAATTAAAATAACAACAAAAAATGCGGTCATTAGACTCGTACTTAATTTGAGTAACTGTTCTGCGTGAACCTCTTGCGCTTTACGGGTTCTATCAGAGTTTTTCATACACCGATCCTTGTGTGAAACATAACGCCCAGCTCAACTGCGTAGCAAGCTGGCGGGCTTTTTGGAACAAAAAGCGTGACAGTTTGCGGAGTCAGATTGCAGCTGCTTGTTAATTTTTCTATGTATCAAGCATATCCCAATCATCACCTAGAACCCAGCGAAGTGCTGATAGCTTGCCATTTAACATTCCCCATTCGAAATCATCCCATGGGCCTGTATCATCATATTTTTCGGTTACGCGTTGTGCCGACTTTATTGCTCCAGCCCATATGCCTTCATGTATGACATCATTACCATACCTTTCTGTACCGTCTGGAATAATTTCTATCTTGCCATTTTCAATGTGGTAAGCACGATTACAATGTCGGTTAAACCAAATTTTATCCACAAACTCATCCATTGCATTGAGAATTTCACTTAGGCCCCGAGTTTCCTCTGTAAAGTCATACTCAAACTGAACTTCATCTAGAAATTCATCATCAATTAGAGATATAGCAGAAGCAACGTTATTACAGTAATGAACATTATCCTTGTGAAATATTTCCGAGAAATCTTCATGTGCTTGTCGATGATCTTTCAAGCAAATCAGCCTGCGGCTGAGACTTTTAAGAGCTAAAGAGCATCATTTCTCCGAGTGAGATGGTATATAACTCGATCCCTTTTTGGTCGGTATGGGAAGAGATATTGAAATAATGGAGGTTGGCATACTCTTCAAAGAGCTGGAAAGCGGGTTCGTCTAGGCAATATTCACCGCCGGAGTCCAGACCTGCGAGCAGTTCGTGAAGTGAAACTTTAGACATCTGCGAGTTTGGCATGCCAACGAGGTAGTTTTTCAGTCGTTTTTTCTTATTCATAACCAGAAGGCTATTGCCTTCGCAGAGTGCTGCGTCACCAGACTGAGCAAAAAAACCGATAATGACCTTGTTCATAATAGCCTTTGAGTTTGAAAGAATTAATCTGTATTGATACAGTGAGTTATCTTACCCTATTGTTTGAGTATTGGTCATCGTTTTACGCCCGCTAAAGAAGCTTTTCACGACAAATAATGCGTTTAATCGCATGGTTGAGTCTGGACACGAGTTCAGGCGGGTGGAATTAGAGAGTGTAGCGAAGATGTTAGCGTGTGGCACGACAATGCTTGGGAGTCTTCACTATGATTGCAGTACACCGGGTTGCTCACACTCTAAAGTGATAAAGACGAGTTGCAAATCTAAGTTGTGTCACTCATGTGGTCAGAAGGCGACAGAGCGGTGGATGATGACGCAGGGTGAGACACTACCAGATTGTGAGTGGCGACATATCACGTACACGATGCCGGATGTATTTTGGGATGTGTTTAAGGCAAACCGATGGTTACTGGGTAAACTATTTACGATTGCCAGTGATACTTTGCAACAGTTTGGGCGATTAAAGAAGCTGACGCTGGGTATATTTAGTGCGCTACACACCTACGGGAGACGACTTAACTTCAATTGCCATATCCACCTTTCAGTTGCAGCGATAGGAGTGACCGACAAAGGCGAAATAAGGCTGTTCCATTTTCCATTTAAAGCGCTAAAAAAACAATGGCGTTATGGGGTGATAAGCTTACTGCGCAAGCACTTCCATGAATTAACTCTCCCCGCCCAGCTAGCTGAACGCATCAAAGATGAGAAAGATTGGCGGGACCTGCTGGATAAGCAATATCAAAAGACCTGGCAGGTTAATATAGCCAAAAAAACCAGCCACAAAGCCCACACTACTCAGTACTTAGGCCGTTATCTGAAGAAACCGCCAATAGCCGGCGCCCGACTGAAACATTATGTTGATGAGTCGGTAGAGATAGAATATTTAGACCATCGGACGAAAAAGCTCAGCGACCTAAATTTGTCGCAATTTGAGCTTATCGCGAGAATCTTGAGTCATGTACCGGAGAAGCATTTTAAGATGATTAGGTACTACGGTTTCTTGTCGAACCGACTACGGGGACGGTTGTTGCCGATAATTTACGACAAATTAGAGCAAGAAGTAGAGATAACGGAAGGTCCAAGCTATGCGGCCATGCTGATGGGGTATGTAAAGGTCGACCCGTTTAAGTGTATTTTATGCGGTGGGAGGATGATATTTAATCGATTTGAGCACGGTGCCCCGTTAGGGAAGCTGATTTCGGAGGTAAACACGCTGGCGAATTTAAAACGGGTGGTTATTTAGGGGGTTAGTGGGCCTGTAATTTGGGTTTTAGCGCAATAATTGACCACGGAGCATAGAAAACGCCCTTGCCCTGATTTTAACTTGTGGTGATCGTACATTTTATCTTTGCTATCGCAAGGGGCTGCTGTTTAGAGAAAACTTTCAAATTCCTTACGGTTTACATTTTATCTTTGCTATCGCAAGGGGCTGCTGTTTAGAGAAAACTTTCAAATTCCTTACCGTTTCAAGGGGCTGCTGTTTAGAGAAAACTTTCAAATTCCTTACCGTCAAGGGGCTGCTGTTTAGAGAAAACTTTCAAATTCCTTACCGTTTAAATAAAAGTCGACGGTATGACCTTGTTTATCGACAGCCCGATACAGATACACCCACTTTCCTTTCACTTTGATGTTGGTTTCATCAACCTTCCAGCTTAATCCTGCTTTGGGCTTCCAATACCACCTTAATCGTTTTTCTATTTCTGACGCATAACGCTGAACCCAGCGATAAATGGTACTGTGATCAACATTGATACCACGCTCACTGAGCATCTCTTCGAGTTCTCGATAGCTGATCCCGTATTTACAATACCAACGTACAGCCCAAATTATAATGTTATGGGAAAATTGTCGATACTTAAAGAGTGTCATGAGAATAGCAGGCCTAAAACAAAAGAGGAGCTTAGCTGATTCGACGAGCTTTGCAACAGAGCCCTTTGTATTTATTTGCGTCACTGTATTTCAAGACTTTTATTTTAACTAGCTGTCCGAATGGGCTGTTATTCTAGCTTTGCTTTTCATGTTTAACTCCTTAATTCCGCCCTACTATACGATAACCATTCGCCGTTAATGTAAGAGAGAGGATTCTATCGAGATTAAAGTTATGAAAATGAGTAGTTTTTTTTATTGTACTATTTTGTCACTCTGTTCCTCTTCTGTGTTTGCTGAGCACTTTAATGTATTTTGTCATAATAATTATGATGATAGCTTGGAATATCCAAGTGAAAAAATTACCTATAATGCTCCTTTGATGCAGCATAATATAAATTCGGAGAGCAAATATTTTTATTATGTGTATGTATCGGAAGATAAATACAATAAATTTAAGGCCAAATGTTCAGGTGGTACGGTGCCTCGACCAGTTGCTGGAAAGTTTTCGTCTTGGAAAGTATTCAGTCTAAAAAATGAAAATTATAGGAATAAAGCAGAAACTGGACAGGTTATGCCTATACGTGAAGGTATCCAATTTATCGTAGGAGATATTAGAAGTATGACGTCAGCAGAGTTCCACTTTTGAGGGCTTACAGAGTAAGATCAAAATTTGGCATGGTTCAAAGATGGCGTGAGCTACTCAAAACTTCAGCTGGCGTTTTACCTTGCATGTAGTCGTGCTGGCTTCTGAGCCAACAGTGGCCAAAAGCTTGACCACTGTTTTACTCACCGGTTCTGTCGCAAAGTTGACGACGCAAGCTAAGGAGTTGATGATATTCAAACATTAACTTGGAGTCTCTACTGCATGACCCTCAATTTCTCTGGCCGACATTATCCATCAGATATCATCATGCAGGCGCTTCGCTATTACCTGGCTTATAAACTCAGTTACCGTGAAATTGAAGAGATGTTCGCTGAGCGGAATATCCATTTTGACCACTCAACCCTGAACCGTTGGGTGATCAAATATGCGCCGCAACTCGAAGTGGCTCTGTTGCAAAGATTGAGCCTAGCCCGAAAGTGCTCCGGTTATCTGGATGATTATTAATAGTTTACCAGTGCATCGGTGATTAGACGGATCTCTCCTGCTATTCCTTGACCGGATAACCAGATATTGAACTGCCCTTTTTTAAACATGTGCATCACTTCAAACCCTTTGATAGTGGCATAAGCCGTCTTCATCGATTTGAATCCTCGTACTGGATTGATGAGCCTTTTCAGTTTTCCATGATCAGCTTCTACCGCATTGTTTAGGTATTTAATTTGCCGATGTTCAAGCGCTTCAGGACATTTGCCTTCTTGCTTTAATTCCGTAATGGCTACAGCGTAGGAAGCCGCCTTGTCGGTATTGATGGCGGAGGGACATTCCCAGCATTTGAGCCCTTTCAAAGCTTTACTCAAAAACCGTTTAGCCGCCTTAGCATTACGTCTGGACGATAAATAAAAGTCGACGGTATGGCCTTGTTTATCGACAGCCCGATACAGATACACCCATTTACCTTTCACTTTGATGTAGGTTTCATCGACCTTCCAGCTTAATCCTGCTTTGGGCTTCCAATACCACCTTAATCGTTTTTCTATTTCTGGCGCATAACGCTGAACCCAGCGATAAATCGTACTGTGATCAACATTGATACCACGCTCACTGAGCATCTCTTCGAGTTCTCGATAGCTGATCCCGTATTTACAATACCAACGTACAGCCCAAATGATAATGTCATGGGAAAATTGTCGATACTTAAAGAGGGTCATGAGATCGCCAGCCTAAAACAAAAGAGGAGCTTAGCTGATTCGACGATCTTTGCAACAGAGCCATTGCAGGAGATTAAGAAGTCTGCATCAAATCTGATGTGAGTGGGTTGTCGGCAAATTTCGTCTTCCACACTCGCGGCGTGAGTTCTTCAACTTTCGAAGCTGGCTGCTGGCTGACGCGTTGCAGGACATCGACGAGGTAAGTGTAAGGATTAATCCCTTGCAGACGGCAGGTAACCAGTAAACTTTGCAGCATCCCCAACTGCTCCGCCCCCAGTTCGGTCCAGCAAAATAGATAATTTTTCCTTCCCATGGGTATGACTCGTAAAGCTCGCTCCAAGTGATTGGTATCGATAGGCACAGCTGGGTAACTCAAGAAGACCTTAAGTTCTGTTTTTCTATCAAGTGCATAACTAAGGGCCTTGCTTAACGGGTTGCTCGGTAAAATCTCTGGGCGTTGCCGTTGGTCATAGAGCCATTTGAAGAAGCTATCGACGATGGGCTCACTCCACTTTTGCCGATAAGCGAGGATTTCATCGCTGTAGGTCAGGTTATCGCGGATGTGTTTTTCGATTTTGTAGAGCTCGGCGATTTGCTTTAAGGCCTCTTTAGCCAATTCCGGCTCCATGAGTAAAGATTTATCGAAGTAGCGCCTAGTATGAGCCCAACAGGTGGCATGGATGATGTTCGCTTCGTTATCACGATTAAGTGCTTTTATCACATTGGTATAAGCCTGGTAACCATCACTGAGCAGTACACCGGTAAAACCTGTTAACTGTTCCTTGGCGTGCTTAGCTCCACGGCTTGATGACCAGGTGAAGGCGACTTCATCATCTTCACCGTAGATGGGCCAAAAGTAAGTCTGTTTCATCCTACCTTTCGCTTTACGCCCTGCTTTCATCGGTACTTCATCCATGGCCAGTGTAGAGCTGGTGAGGATATGCTGTAGCTGAGCTCGGTAGATAGGCGTTAACAGTTCGATGCCCCGTTTTACCCAGTTAATGAGAGTAGCCCGGCTGACCTGAACGCCGCTATCAAGCATTCTTTGGTGCTGGCGATACAAGGGTAAATGATAGACTCCCTTGTCGACCATGATGCCGGCGATAACAGAGACATCAGCAAAACACCCGTCGAGCACGTTATCGGGTGCAGGTTGTACGCTAAGGCAATGCTCAGTTTTGTGACGGACGACGGAACGCTTGTAGATAAGAATGGTGTAGCTGCCCGGCTGTTGAGCCAAGCGATGAGTCTCTTTATAACCGATAACCTCATACTGCTCAGCATCGTCACCTTCTAGCTCTGGCGCCTTAAGTTCAATAACCTTAGTAGGTACCGTGTCATCAAAGCGCAAGCCGGTGTCATTCACTTCATTGCCGGTGCGTTTTTTTGCTGAGCGGGTATAGGATATCTGTTGCTTGTCTTCAGGCTCTTGCTCCCCAGACTCAAGGCGGTCAAATAAGACTTCTTGATTGGGATTATCCTCTAACAGCTTTTCAGACTTGCGGCCAAATAACTGGCGCTTAAACCAGTCGAGTTGCTGTTGCAGCGTGAGCACTTTTTCAGACAGCTCAGAATTTTGAGCGTTTAGCTGCTCAATTTCTTGTGATAACGAAGCTGTCTGGATAGTTGTTTTCATGGCTGATATTATATCAAAAACAGCCAGTTATAACGAACTAAACCGTTTGTTTTTCACTTGTTTTTGCCAATTAATGCCTTCGATGAGGCACTGTAGTTGAGTCCAGGTGAGATTGATTTTATCCCCGTTACCCTCAACGTGATGAAAGCGGCCTAACTCAAGCCGCTTACTCCACAAACAGTATCCTCCGCGACTGAAATACAGCACCTTCATCATGGTCTGCTTGCGATTAATGAACACAAACAGCTCACCACTCATGGGAGAAGCGTGGAGTTGGTGCTTAGCTAATACGATTAAGCCATCAAACTGCTTGCGCATGTCCACGGGTTTGGCATACAACCATATGCGTAAATCCGGACTGGGCAATAACATCAGTATCGTAGTCGTAAAATGACATCACCAGGGAGCACAAGCTCAATGTTCCAGTTTGGTTTTGGGTCAGGTAACACGGGAAGCTTATCTTGCTTAGCGGGCTCAAGCGCTATCCAGTCGGCTTCGGTAGCCTGGATTTCTGGAGGAACCGTTAACTGCTGGCGCCAACGATTGAAAGAAGAAGTTGAAATGTTCTCCTGATGACAGAAGTCCTGCATAGATAAAGGCGTTGTGCACCACTTGTCCAGGAGGGTAGATTTTTGAGCGTCGGTGAGATGAGGTTTAGCCATGAGCATTCTCAGTATTAGGTTTACCCTGAGAGTAGCCACATCAAATGATCTTAGGAAGACGTCCTATATTGATCGGTTACGATACTTAAACGGGTCTGTTCATCAATGACGCCACGAGTCACCAGCCAGTGTTGATACCAGTTGCCGCCATGAGTCTTTACGTGTTGCTTGATCGCTGCCACATTCTTTTTACCGCTGGCGCCGACAAAACTTAAGGCGAGCTCCCCCAGGTTCAGGTTGAACAGGCGGTTACCGTCTGGAGAGGTGATGTAATACTCAAGTTTGGGTTCGGCTTCTTTGATTATGTTGATTTGTCGGTGATTTAAGCCAAACTTTTGGTACATCTCGCTAAATTGCGGTGCATTTTTATTGGGGAGAAATATCTTGGTCGGGCACGATTCAACAAGCACATCTAACATGCCTGAATTCACCGCTTCACTGAGGTTTTGAGTAAACAGCGCGACAACACAGTTGGCGTCACGTAACACCTTAAGCCATTCTCGGATTTTCTCTCTAAAGACAGGGTGGCCGAGTGCTATCCAGGCTTCATCAATAAAGATGAATGAAGGGCTTCCATCAAGTGAGCGCTCGATACGCCTGAAAATGTAGAGCAACACGGGCAGCATGGCCTTATCTCCCATGCGCTCAAGCTCTTCAATTTCGAAAACCTGCAAGCCACCTGCGGTGAAACTGTCCGAGGGAGAGTTGAGTAGATCTCCTCCAATACCACTGGTGTAGTAGGTGAGTGCTTCAATGATGTCACTATCGTTGGCAATATTGACAAACTCACCAAGTGTGATGTGTTCAAGCGATGATAGTGAAAGTTCCTTAAGTCCTTGTTCAATGTCGTTTCGCTGTTTGGCGGTAACGGCTAGTCCTTGTAGCTCCAGCAATTGGATCACGTAATTCACGCACCAGGCGAAATCTTCTCTCAGTTGTGACAGCGGGGCGAACGTGACCTCTGCATCTACCCCAATATCATAATGGGTTCCCCCGCATTGGCTGATGGCGTAAGCACTGCGCTTTTTGTCAAAAATAACCATGTTTGAGGCGTAACGATTAGCTTGTGCCGCTAACATGGCAAGCAGTGTTGATTTACCGCTCCCAGTGGGGCCAAAAATGAGAGAGTGGCCCAAATCCCCCACATGTAAATTGAGCCTGAATGGTGCTTCTCCTTCGGCGCTGCATTGCATCAACGCGGGTGAATTCTTAGGGTAATAAGGGCAAGGGTTCGTTTTACTGCCGGACCAAATTGACGACATGGGCAGCATATCGGCGAGGTTGACGGTGCTCACCAGGGGACGCCTGATGTTGTGAATGCTGTCTCCGGGCAAAGCGCCTAAAAACGCTTCAACCGTATTGACGGTTTCTACCCGGCATTTAAACCCCAGGTGTTCAATGCGCTTAACAACTTGCTCCATGCCATTACTTAACTGATGTGGGTTTTCATCCATCAATATCACGCTTGAGGTGTAATGACCGTATTTGAGCCTGCCACTTCTGGCTGCATTGAGGGCTTGTTCGTATTGAGACACCATCTGCGCCGCATCCTCATTGATTTGAGGGGCGGGATTCTTCATGAGCTGGTCTTTAAATGAGACGATGCGTTGTTTCCACTTTTTGCGCTCTCCCTCCAGGGCTTTTTCTGCATCAAATAAGTCGAAAAAACTATACCGAGTAGACCAGCGGTAAGATAAGCCCAGTTTATCCAGGTGGTTTAGAATGTTCGGACTACTGTTGTCGGGAAAGTCATCAATACTGACCACGGCAATGTGTTTGCCGTTGATGTTAGGGGTAATGCCAGTCCAGAGTTCATGGCCGCCAATGATGGCATCAACGCCCATGGGGCAAAACGGTAAGCGTATCGGGTGGTCTTTACCGCTGATAAAATAATTGAGTTTTTGCAGTAACTCGCAGTAATAGACCTTGTGAGTATCACCTTGCCCGTCGTCTTCTGTGGCTGAGTACGCGCGCAGTGGCCTAATCGAGATATAGGATTTAAGCCGGCTCTCAACATCACGTAATTTTTTATTAAAGTGAGCTAAATGACCGGAAAACAGGGATTGAGGCTGATGGGCAGTTTCAAACATCCATTGTTTGATTTTGGCTTTGCCTTTGCTTGGGGGCATGTAGGTGACAAACATAAAGTAGTCACTCTCGTAGCGTTCAGCCACCTCGCTAAAATATTGTTTCCGCTCCTCATCAATCATGGCAAATACTGGGTGAGTAAAAGTGGATGGTTCCCCATTAAGGTATTCAGGAGACGCTTTACGGGCGGCTTCTACATGCACCATCCAGCCAGTCCCAAACGAACAAAGTAAATCACTAATGCGTGAGGTTAATCTGTTGCGGTCATCAACCGTGGAGCTGGAGATATCCACGCCACGAAATACAAAGCCCGCCATGAGCGAGCCATCTTTATTGACCATCACACCATCATCAACCAGTGCGCCGTAGTTGAGTAAATCAGGCATGCCTTTGATGTGTTTACGATAAGGGGCGAGTTTAAACATGGTTGACCTCCTTATTAATGAGCAAGCTCGCTATTAGGGTTGATTTGCCACGACCTATGGACGCAAGGGTCAGTGTATTACCTAAGTTCGGCATAAAAGGATTAGGGCTTCGCATTACTGTCTCCTCATTATGCTGTTTCAGTGCTGGTGAGTTATTTGTGGCGTGACTACGACAGGGTTCAAGCATGGTTGACCTCCTCTTACGTTTATTGTTTACGTGAATAGTTTTTAGGGCTGTGGGCTGGATAGTATTTTTGATATCGCGTATAGCGGGTAAAGGTTTTCGACATTTGCGGGTCGGCGTCCCCCATCATGCGCAGGAGCGGCATCAGCCCCACCCAAAGCACTACGCCTAACACGAACGTAAACATGTTCTGCAGTATGACGATGAGCATTAACGTGAGTAAGCCAAGCAGGTAAGCCAATTCCCGCTCTGCCCCAAGCACCAGATTGGCACGATTAAATTTAAATACAGGAGAGCGGCGTAATTGGCTCATTTGTCCTCCTATCGAACTAAGGTTGATGACACACCAAATAAGCTGCTGAGCACGTTGGTCGCACCTACAATCAACGCCACGACTAGTGCAATGTAAATCACAGTTTTAATAAAGCCTGATATTTCTCCGCCAAAGATTAAGGTTACCCCTGCGGCTACAATGGCTAACACGGAAATACCAAAGGCCACTGGCCCCGTAATTGAGGCGACGAATTTACTTAATGGGTCCTCCCAAGGAACACCGCTACTGCTACTTGAAGCGTGGGCCAGCTCAGGCATCAGTAACGACAGCAGTAATAACACGCCCAGTAGTGCCAGAGGGTGCTCTGTGAGTAGTTGGAAAAGCCGTAAAGTGGGTCGAGTTATCGACAGTGAACGATAGGGAGGGGGTGAGTGATTAAGCATGGTGTTTTCCTTGTGGTTAACAGTTGGGTAAAAAAAAGGTGCAACCTATCGCCCTTTAATGGAATTAAAGGGTCAAGCCAGACACTGGCTTGTGATGGTGCTATGAGAAAAACGAAAATAGATGGTACGGACACAATATCAAGCTAGGATCTTTCTCTTGAAAGCCTTGGTGTAGCTAGGATTTAATGTTTTTCTTGGTTTACCATAATAATGACACGAGTAAACAATATTTTAGACATGTAGGCGAGAAGTGTTAAATATAATGACAAGTGGAGAAAGTAAAAATATGTCAGTCCAAAAATAGGTACAGGTAATGGAAAGTCCTTTTTTAGAAGAAGGTGATACGCTGTCAATGACGTAACTCCCATGCCATTTGGTGTAACCCCGAGGTCTTCCATAGTGCGCGCTGAAGTGAAAAGAGCGCTGGCTATCAATATATTAACGTCAGCAAAAAAAGGAACAAAAGTTAATATGGCCAAGGTGAAGGCTGTAAATTCAAAGAGCCCCATTAAGAGTCTCATAGATACCATATAAAGCATTATCTGTTTGAAATATCCTTTTTTGATTTCCATAAATGGGTCCTATTCCTTTGATATTACATATTTAAGTTTGATACCGTACATCCAAAGCCCAAGACCTAGGCTAATGAAATACAATGAAATCTTCAATACAACGATATCTAGTTCAAATAGAGCCAGCACACATGCTCCAAGCCACGGTACGATTGCAACTCTCGCGAAAAGTTTTTGCTTTCCGTTCCACGCCTCACTGAGTAAGCCTGCAAAAAAAACTATATGAAAAACACTTAAAATATTCATAAGCATAGTCAGTTTCCTATTTCCTTACTTGTGTATTAGGCTGATTGGGTATGGTACTGCCCTGCTTCAAAGCCTGTGACTTCAATGATTTCTTCTATGCGGCGCCCTTCACGGGTCTTTTTGATGAAGACAATCACGTTGATGGCATTGGCGATGAGGGTTTTGTTGATGGTGGCAGTCGCTTCGCTGATACAGTCCTCCAGGCGAGATAATCCCATGACGGCACTGTCAGCGTGAATCGTCGCTATGCCACCAGGGTGGCCAGTGTTCCATGCCTTAAGTAATGCTAACGCTTCACCACCTCGAACTTCACCAATCAAAATACGGTCTGGTCGTAATCGGAGCGTTGCACGAAGCAACTGGTTCATCGTGGTATTCGTGTTGGCTCGCAGCGCGACGAAATTTGGCGCACTGCACTGAATTTCATTAGTATCTTCAATAATGATGATGCGGTCGTTTTCATCATGTTTGACCATGGCGTCAATCAGGGCGTTAGCGAAGGTGGTTTTACCAGAGCCGGTGCCGCCCACAATCAAAATGTTTTTATGTGAAGCAATGGCTTTTATCAGGCACTCATATTGAGCCTGTGTCAGTGTTCCGCTGCCTATATACTCATGCAGGGTGAAAACCTTGACGGCTTTTTTACGGATGGTAAATGTAGGTGCGGCAGTCACCGGTGGGATAATGCCCTCAAATCGACTGCCATCTATTGGGAGTTCACATTCGAGTATAGGATGGTCTGCATTCACTACAGTGTCGTGAAACCCTGCAATCGACTTGAGTACCAAGTTCGATTTTACTGATGACAGAGTGCCAAATAGTGTCATGGGTTGGCCAAATTCCTCTACCCATAAATTGCCGTCCGGGTTGAGCAGTATCTCCATGACGTTAGGGTCATCGAGTTTACTCATAATAGCGGGGCCAATATGAGCGATGAGACTTGATATGCGTGAGTCAATCATCTTGTGTTCTCGACGTTGAGTGAATAAATAGCAGTAACAGTACGATGAACTGCGCGAGGGCTAACGATAGGATATGTGTGAGGGTCAGCATCAATAAGTCCCTTTATTGCGAAAACCAGTAGCGATAAGACAAGGCGCAACCGCCGCTAATGGTTCTCTATGCAGTGAGTTAGCTCAGGATACAAGCGCAACATCCACTGTCCTATACAGATGTGTGCCGGAGATGGGTTTTGGTTTCCGTTACACACTACTTTGCCTGTCAGAGTGGTGTAACCCGCCCGCTTGGGAGTCATGTGTGCATAGAGTGTTCCTCTTGGTAGGAGGAAGGGCGTCGAACGTCCTCCTCTCTTGTTATTTTTCCTTGTCGAATAATAGGCATGTGAATATCACTGCAAACCCAAACCACTCGGGCGAGTGAGCGAGGATTAAGATCACAGATGTTGGTAGGTTTAGGTGTTGAGTGTGCTGGTTGAGAAAGTAGACGTGTGTTTGAATAGTAGCCATCCCCGCGTTTATAGAGCACGGGAACGTTTTGCTCTCCCTGGCGAACTTTGGGATTTACCATAGTTAAACTCCTGCAAGAATTGGTTTAAAAATGAGCACCAAACAAGTGTGCTCATCATTTAAAGCAATTCGTACTATGTCTAACCGCAGAGCTGCATTAGTTGCATCCACAGTTAGGTATAGGTTTCCTGCTGTTATTTACTGCACAGCAAGATCACAGGTTCTATTCTGGTAAAGAGCGTCGGCGGCCAGCGCCTAGTTGTTATCTATACAGTTTTGGATAGAAAGAAATTTTCCCCTCCTAGTGGTATCATAACTTGACCACGCTGACGCGTGCCACACTTATAGTGTGCTTGCATCAGTACAATGCAGAATATACCACTGTAAGTGTGCTTGGTCACGCTAAAAGTGAGTTATTTGAATAGTAAAAATGGATAGGCAAAATAATATGGGGTTTTTAATTGATGAGCGTCATAAGAAGTTAATAGGTGAGAGAATAAAGAAAGCGCGTCATTCAAAAGGGTTGACTCAATCGGAAGCTGCAAATCTAATTGGTGCTAAGCCAAATGCGTGGGGGATGTGGGAGAAAGGGGAGAGGTCTCCACGTCTTTATGGTGAGCAGGGGATTTGCGGTATAGCGAAGGGGCTTTGTGTAACTACATCATATTTATTGGGAGAGTCTGATGTAGAAAATGATGGGATAAATAACACTGGGTTTTTAAGTGGTGAGACGATCCATACTAAATCTGGTAGTGTAGTTGAGCAGTCAAGTGAGTTAATTTCTATACATTCAAGTTTGTTAGACAATCATGGAGTTCAGAACTTTACTTTTTTGAGTGTTGTAGATGATTCTATGGCACCAGAGCTTTGTATGAACGATACGGTTTTATTAGATTTTAAAATCTCAAGTTTTCACAGGGTCGACATTTATGCTATTTTTGATGAAGGCTCGATTTGGTTTCGGTGGATTAGAAAAGAAGTTGGTGGTCAGTACAGATTGTATGCGAATGATCGGTTGCATTCTTCTGATCAGTTGTTGAGTAAAGTTGAGTTGGATAATATTCAAATATTAGGTAGGGTCGCTTGGGTTGGGCGTTGGATAAAAAATAGGTAAGGTTCGTGTGGTGGAGGGGCTTTATGTAAGTCTTTTACCTTAATTATCTAGGGTGTTTAAGTTGGAGATTATGTCTTTAGTTAATTCTAATGCCACTTTATGATGCTGCTCTAACTCTTCTGATTCACCCACGCAGATTAAAATAGATTTAGCTTGTGTGATTTTTTTGTCAATATGGTCCTTTCTTGTCATGAATTTGTGTTTGTTTAAGGCTAAAGCCATGGCTTTGCACAGGTTAATTATTCCGGGGTGGTCATCGACAGACCATGCTGCCAGTGTCTCAGGGGAGATATTTATTTCTTTGCAGAATTCAGATTTTGACATTCCTGATAATTCAAATAGTTCGAGAGCTAGTGGTTTTCTCATGTTTTTACTGCCTGTCTTTTAACCATAAAGTTCATCCTGAAATATGGATCCGGCTAGGTTTTAATTTTCTTGTGTTTAAATCGACAAATTTGAAAATTATGAATAATTCGTAAAAATTAATCATAATCTTTACTGGTGTGTAAGAGTAATATACTACAAGTGCCCTATCCCAGAAGGAATACCTAACAAGATACTCAGTAGCCATAAGTATATTTATAAGGCAGTAAGCCGTATAGATAAGAATGATTTTTATCTCTAAAATAGTTCTAAAGTACATAAATGTTACTGTTTTGTTTTTGTCTCCAGTGATGGTTTTGTATGTTTTTAAATATACTTCTGATAGGAATATGTAGGTATTCAATCTGAATACTATGAGTGTTATCGTAAATAGATCTAAAATGAAATAGATTATGAAAAATATTGAGTTTGATAAAGAGCTCCCACTAAAATAATCGAGTAGATACGGCCCTATATATGTATTGATTACTATTCTTGACAATAGTAATATACCGACTACTTGTAATAAATTTGTGTTCTTCACTGTTCTAATTGAAATTATGATTAGTAAAAAAACAAAAAAGTTGTTAAGAATGATTTGACTCTCGTTATTAAAAATCTCTCCTATAAATTCCAACATGAACAATCTCTTTACATTAAACTTTCACATTTATTGAAGCGTTGTCTTTAATTATGCCTTCAGTATTTTTTATATCCATATTCTGCTCAAGATTATTTGGTGGTGGTTTTTCTCCGCCTGTTAATAGGTCTATTTTGGTTGCTACTGTATAAGTCTGCATGTATCCGTGTTGCATATTCGTGTTTATCAAGTTGATTTCCTTTCGCTTCTAATGGGGGTAATATTAACATGTTTGTTTTTTATTGCACACTAAAAGTGAGAAACCCACTAAAAGTCATCTAAGTAATTGTTTGTTTTACACTTGATATATTTTTAAGACTTCACTAAAATAACCTAAGTTCTTATTGAGAGTGCAGCACATAGCTTGCTATCACCACGTAGATTTTATGTGGTGTATTCTTTTATGATAAGAATGAGAATGTGTTAGACCACTAATCTAACTATATAGCATTCGACAAAAGAACCGACTTACCACATGGGTCGGTTTTTTTGTGTCTAAAATTCAATGTGATTGAAGTATTTGATTTTTACGAATTTTTCAATTACATTAACTTCTAATGTTTGGCTTAGTAACCCAAACGATCCTAAAACATGTGGAATCTAAAAATGAAAAAATTACAGCGCTATGGCTGCGTCATGCAGCACAAATCCCAATCCAGATACATTCAATATGACATTGCGATCCTAATCCGATCTCACATGGCTATTGAGAATGTGTCTGATGCAAACCTCTAGCAAACGTCAACGCGGGCATCACAGCACACGTTGCTTGAATCCTAAGCCCGTGTATGAACGTGCCGCCCATTGGAATCCCCTGCCAGGTGAATTGGGTAAAACCTTTAAGTTTTGCTGTAAGCGTGATGTATCTTGCGATCCGCATTTTGTCCATTTAAAAGAAACTGTAGGTCGTCAGCGCCACTTCAAACAAATCCGAAGGCATTTACTCAATGCGTTTTTTCAGATGTGTATATCTCGTCATAGCCTGGTAGAGGGGATTATTGATCTCAACTTGGACGCTATGGCCATAGAGCTGTCAAAGACTAAAATGCGAGATCCTGATACATGTGATTGGATTGTGGTTGAAGAAGTGATGACCGTGAGCCGGATTAGTCGTTTGATCAATGAAGTTATTATCCCATTTGGCTTGGCATTTGTTCAGTCTGATGGTGATGAAGCTGATCCAAATCACGGCATGGTGTGGGATAAGGTCCATCGACAATGGTTTCCTAAAGTCCTGGTGTTAACTGATGATTTCTATCGTATTGCCGGTGCCGATCTAGAGAGGCTTAATGCACAACGTGAGCAGCAGCTGATCTTTCGTAATCAAGGGCTTAGTAGCGAAGACGAGATCATAACTGTTAGAGAAGCGCGTAAGCGTATGAGACAGCAAATTTTCAGAAAATCGTGGGAGTTACGTAAAAGTAATTCTGTCTCTCAGCGTAAGCGTAATCGGTTGGCTGGGATGACTGTTGATGAGCGTAAACATGAGATCGCCAAAGAACTAAACAAATCATTACCCGCTAGCGAGCTGAAAGAGCTCAGTAGCGCCCAATTTAGTGAGCGTGTGTGGAAAGAACTTCATTCACTCGGCTTAGGTGTAGCTCACCCACCCTCCTCTCTTCAATAATTAATCATTTATCTAATCCTAGGCGCTCGTCTGGACTTTCTCGTGTCTGAGAGGTTGTGAGGCTCTTTTAGCCCTTCTTTTTATTAGTATTATCCCTCAATATTTTCTGATGAATACGAACCTGTAGATAACAGAGCCGGTATTTATGGTTATCCACCGTTATCTGCAAAGTAGGTAGTGATGTTATCTATAATAGAGTTAGATTTATCCGCAAAACTAACTTAAAGATCTATATTCTCTAAAAAGATCTTTATTATTCTATAAGCCAAAATCTGTGAATAACGGGGATAAGATAAAAAGACATTAATGAAAGCCTGGTAAACCAGGCACTTTCTCAAAATATACAAGCACAACCCGGAGGGTTCGTTTTGCCTCCGGCCTTCGAACTCCTTATAAAATTGCAGGTTAATAACCCTGCGGGGCTTTTCGCTAACGCGAATGTCTGGCAGAGGAGAAAAGCCAAATCGAAATCTGAAAGTGTTCAGAAAAATAGACAGGATTTTGAAAGTTAAACGCTGGAAGTGAGAATAGATGCAAAAAATAGAACATAGTAATTTAAAATAACTATTTATCCTTTGTTCTATCTATGTTTAGCTAGTTTTGTTGAAAGGCTTAAGTAGCAATCAAGAACGTTAGCTATAGAATGGTGTAACCATTCTATAGCTAAAAAGGTAAACACGA
Organism: Shewanella psychrophila; assembly: GCF_002005305.1. Taxonomy (NCBI): domain Bacteria; kingdom Pseudomonadati; phylum Pseudomonadota; class Gammaproteobacteria; order Alteromonadales; family Shewanellaceae; genus Shewanella; species Shewanella psychrophila. The sequence goes on along the minus strand of NZ_CP014782.1, from coordinate 5,292,733 downwards.
GTTGAGTATGCTGATATCCTCGTGAAAATGATTAATTTTACTACTTCGCTGTTAGTTTATTCATTTATTTTAAAAAGATCTGTTACTGGAGAAGGAAAGCGATATTGGAAATTAGTAGTGAATACAAGCAAATAGCCAAGAATATTGATGAATACGTCAATAAATATCCTGATAGTAAGCCCCTCCGCCACATGAGACGCAACACTTTATACCCTACGCCGCATTCAAATGCTGCATAAATATGTCATAAGGTGAATAATATCCGAGGGAAGCCCTCCCTCTCGTGTTCAATATATGCTCTATTTTCGCTATTTCTTCTTCTGTTACCAAATTAAAATCCGTTCCTTTCGGTAAAAATCGCCTAATCAACCCATTGGTATGCTCGTTTAGCCCTCGCTCCCAGGAGCTGTATGGCTTAGCGAAGTAAAAGTCTGCATCCATCATCTCGGCTATCGTTTCATGCCCTGCAAACTCGGTCCCGTTATCTGCTGTGATGGTTTTAAAATCATAAAATGTTGAGCCGTAAACGTCTTCAAAGCCTTTGATAACGGCATCTGCACTCTTATTCTTTATCTTTCTTATCGTCACTACCTTTGAGGCTTTATCCACTATCGTCAGTAAGTTAGACTTATGGTCTTTACCTACCACCGTGTCTATCTCTACGTGGCCTATTTCTGTTTTTTCATCAGCAATCTTAGGCCGTTCGCTGATATCGACACGATTCTTAATCGTTGAGCGAACCGTTCCTGAACGTTTATAAGCCTTACCTCGATGCGGAAGTTGCGCTCTAAGCGGCTCTCCGTTGATCTCTAGGTGGCTTATGTAGCGATAGATTGTATTCTCACTGATAAACCTCTGATGCTTCACCCGTAACTCTCCACTTATGACATCAGGAGAGGTATGTGTGCTTAAGCGTTCTCGGATATATGAATCTATAAACGTATCAACACCTTTGAAAGCTTTGCCTTTACTGGCTTTAGTACGCCGAGCCTTTGATTAGTTAGTCGCTGCACGATGTGAATATAAGCCCTGAAAGTCACTTGGAGTGTTACGTCTAACCTCTCTTGAGATGGTGCTAGGGCTGCGATCCAGTTCTTTAGCGATGCTACGTATCGATGTATTGTCAGTCCGCCGCTTTTCGATATAAAAGCGATCTTCAGTCGTTAAATGTTTCGCGCCCATAACCCTATCTTATTATGTGAAATGCATGAATAAATATGCTCTAGTGATTATAAATCAAAGAGTTCCATGAGTGTTGCATTTCATGTGGCGGACGGGGATTACCTTTATGCCCAGTTCCCTGGCTTTTATCGTATGGCCTCATTGTTAGAAGCCATGGCCGAAGGGATTCAGCGAGGAGATTTGGAGATACTAAAAGGTCATTAGGAAATAATAACATTTCAGCATCTAACATTAGTTAACTGATGTTATTGTTTTTTAGTAAGTGATTTTTTACTCCCGCTGTGTCGTTTATCGCGAGGTCCCCCATCTAGAATGAACGTATTGAAGTTATAATTATTAGCTATTTTTTCTATAAATTCATACAGATGGAAGTATTATAGACTTAAATCACTTAAATCACTTAAATCACTTAAATCACTTAAATCACTTAAATCACTTAAATCACTTAAATCACTTAAATCACTTAAATCACTTAAATCACTTAAATCACTTAAATCACTTAAATCACTTAAATCATATACCTTCTTTTTGCATATCTCTGAGGTATTTAGTTACCCACCTGTCTGTTCCTTCAGGATGATTTTTTAAAATCATACATAATAAATTAATTGCCAGTTCTGCACTTTCACTTTTTCCTCTAGTTAAGTTTATTCCATTTACTTTCAATTGAAATTCTAGATCATCTAGTATTTCTTTTTGCTTGTCACTAATACTTATACCTACAACCTTACGTTTTATTAAAGAAGGTTTACGACCAGGTTTTAATTTTTTACTTAAAATTAAAGTAGAATCATCTCCTACTGTATTGCCAGAGGTATTAGTTTCGGCTTTATCTAACCAATTAGGCGCTTTACTCATTTGGATGCCTCTAAAAATAATTCTGTCATTTCTTTTTTTGCTTCTCTTATGCCATACATACCTTTTAATGCAGGATCAAACACTGTTCGTCCTAAACCTGCTACTCTCTCATAAATCGAACGTTGAGCGATTACCTTGGCATTTTCATTTTTTACTTTGTCTAAAGTAAAAGTTCTATGTTCTTCTTTTCGTCTATCTACCATGCTTACTACTTGGACAATTTTTAAGTTTTCTTTTTCTAGCTTAGGTAAATGCTTAGGTACCACACCATATGATAATCTAGTCGGCTGATAAGGTAGTACTACTGTTCCTTGTGGGACATCTGTTGTGCTTGGGGTCATGTCTACAATGATTATGTCTACATCAGGTTTTTCTTCGGGCCAGCCACTTGTTACTTCAAATGGAGCAAAACCATCACTATTCTGGTCTAATCGATCTGGACACAATGATTGTGGATAATAGAACTATCAATCGAGGTGAGCATGAATACGAAAAGACAGTACCGAACTTATACCAAAGAGTTTAAAGAAGAAGCTTTATGCTTAATAACCGAACAAGGCTATAGCGTTCCACAAGCCGCAGACGCGCTTGGTGTCTCATCCAACCTGCTCTATACCTGGAAACAGAAGGCTGAAGAGCTAGAGAGTTCTAACGTAACTTCAGATGAGAGAGCCGAGCTTTTAGCCCTAAGAAAAGAGGTTAAGCAGCTTCGCGTAGAGAAAGAAATATTAAAAAAGGCCAGTGCCTTCTTCGCGAAAGAAATGAAGTAAAGTTTCGGTATATTCGAGACAACCGCTCTCAATTCGAAATAAAAACAGTTTGTAAGGTGCTGAACGTTAGCCGTAGTGCCTTCTATGATTGGCTATCTAGGCCCGCTAAGATTATTAGCGAAAATGAGCTAAAACTGTATCGTACGGCAAAGCGCCTTTTCAAGCGCAGTCGTAACAGCTTAGGCTCACGTCAGTTATCCAAAAAACTATGTGAAGAAGGCTATATCATCGGCCGTTATCGCACTCGCTCTATCATGCGAAAGCTTGGCTTAGTGGTGACTCAGCGCCAAGCCTATACAGTAACGACTAAGCGAAAACACAGTGATAGTGTTGCAGATAACGTGCTGAGCCAGAACTTTAACCCTGCTGAACCTAACCAAGCTTGGGCAGGTGATGTCACCTATCTGAGAACTAACGAAGGCTGGATGTATTTAGCTATTGTTATGGATTTACACTCTAGACGAATCATTGGCTGGAGTATCTCGAAACGAATGACCGTCAGCTTGGTTGAACGTGCATTACAGGTGGCTATAACACTTCGTCAACCAGGCTGCGGTGTTTTATTTCACAGTGACAGAGGCTCGCAGTATACGAGTAAGCAATTCCAAAGCTTGCTAACAAAGAGCGGAATGACACCTTCTATGAGCAGTGTTGGCGCTTGCCTAGATAATGCTGTCGTTGAACGATTTTTTGGTAGTTTAAAGCACGAATGGCTGTTGAATGTAGTTCATTTAACACGAGAGTCAATGAAGCAAGATGTTGAGGAATATATTAGGTATTACAACCATGAGCGGTTACATACTACGCTAGGTGATTTAACACCGAGCAACTATGAAAAGTTACAAAGTCAGGTGTCCAGTTGTGCTTGACCAGAATATTGCTCTTCAATAAAAATAATCAATAAATATTTAATAATTTTATTTTGCTTTTATACCTCCCTAAATACATGTCGTGTTGCTTTTATGTTGCCAGCGTTCACTGTGAAATATGGCGACTCTCCTATATGTGGATATTCACCATAACAATTATCCAACAATCTATCAGGTGCAAGCTCGAGGTCATTATTTAGTAAAAGTTATTTTCACTCTTATTATTTATATTGCAAGTTGTTTTAAATTGGTGTCTCATTGAAGCTGAATTGTGACATGTGTAACAAGTTGTAATTCATGTTAGTAGCTCAATGCCAAAAGAATTTGGCATGTATTTGAGAATATGGAAGTGGTATGTCAGCATTATTTCGTCAACAGGCCGTTGAGGCGCAAAAACAAAAACTACATGGTGATGTGTCATTAGCACAACCTATTTCAATTTATTTAGCCGCGATCATTTTGCTTTGTATTATCATCGCACTCGTTCTATTCCTCTCTTTTTCTCACTATGCCCGCAAAGAAACGGTTCGTGGTTATTTAGTGCCGGACAAAGGCTTAATTAAAACCTACGCCAACCGCAGTGGTAACGTCGAAGTATTGCATGTATCTGAAGGTGACATCGTTAAAAAGGGCTCGCCTTTAGCGACGATAGTATTAAGACGCAGTATGCTCTCAGGTGAAGAATTAAGTGAGTCACTGATTGATGAGTTGAGGCTGCAATTTACGCTGCTTCAAACTGAGCAGAGTGTTAATAGCACCATGGAAGTGAAAGAGACCGCGCGGTTAAAAACATCAATGGCGGATAGTCGCGCATCTCTTGCGGTACTGACTAAGCTCGAAGCACTGCTAACAGAAAAGTTAGCGCTGCAAATGGCGCAACAGGTTCAGCATAAAAAGCTGTTTAAAGACGGCTTCTTATCTACGTTAGATTACCAATCTCAGCAAGAGAAGTTCATTGCTGTCAGACAAGAAATTGAAAACTTAACATCCAACCAAGTACAAATTCAAAGCCAACTTAATTCAGCGTCAGCAGAGCTGGATGTCTTACCCAGCCAATACACACTTAAAGACGGCGACCTAGCAAGGCGGCGTTCAGAGCTTAAGCGTCAAATTGATGAAACTGAAAATAATTACCGCTACGTTATTCGAGCAACAGAAGCGGGGACCGTTGCATCGATACAAATCGTAGAGGGTGAGTTTGTCGTCAACAGTCGCCCACTAATGAGTTTAATTCCGAAAGGCGCACAACTGGTCGCGGAGCTGCTACTCCCAACTCGCAGCGCGGGTTTTGTTAAATCGGGGGATGAGGCCAGATTGCGGTTTGATGCATTTCCATACCAACGGTTTGGCTTCCTAGAAAGCCACGTCTCTCGGATTGATAAAGCGCTACTACTCGATGGCGAAGCCAGGGTGCCTGTTACTTTGTCAGAACCCGTTTACCGTATTAGAACACAATTATCAAAACAAGATATGCTGGCTTATGGTGACAAGTTTCCATTGAAGAGTGGCATGTTACTTGAAGCTGACATTGTACTCGATAGACGTAGTCTGCTTGACTGGTTACTGGACCCAATTTACAGCTTACAAGGGAGAGTAGGTTAATGGGTGATATGTCATTAAACCAACCTGGCAATCCCGTTGAGTTGTTAGTATTTTCAGGTAAGAAACGCGTGCCGCTCACCTTGCAGGCAGAGATGGCGGAGTGTGGCCTTGCTTGTGTCGCAATGATTGCTAGTTTTCATGGCCATAAGCTTGATATGGCAGCATTAAGGAAACGCTATAGTGCTGACCTTAAGGGGATGAACTTACAGCAACTTATTGGATTAAGTGACAGCATGGGGCTCGCGAGTCGAGCGCTTAGATGCCCGATAGAAGAGGTTGGTAAGTTAGCTTTGCCCTGTGTCTTGCATTGGGACATGAATCACTTTGTGGTACTCACTGGTGTAACAAAATCGGGTGTGAGTATTAATGACCCAGGGCTGGGTAAGAGGCACCTTCCCCTTAAAGAGTTTGCAGAGCACTTTACTGGTATCGCATTAGAATTGACCCCTACAAAGGGGTTTGAGCAGCAGGATGAGCGTCAACAAATGCGTTTGTCCCAGCTCTGGAGCAAGATGACAGGGTTAGGTAAAGCCTTAACCACTTTGTTCGTTCTATCTATATTGCTTCAAGTTTTTGCGCTGGTAACACCTTACTACATGCAGTGGGTGGTAGATGAAGTGCTGATTAGCCAGGATAAACCTTTGTTAATTGTGCTCGCATTAGGTTTTGGTCTGCTTGCCATTATTAATGTGATAACAACAGGTGTGCGTAGTTGGTTGGTACTCAGGGTATCGAGTCTACTTAATATGCAGATGGGTGTTAATTTGCTGCGTCACTTGCTTAGATTGCCCATGAGTTACTTCGAGAAGCGCCATATTGGTGATTTAGTTTCTCGTTTTGGCTCTCTTGCGCAAGTACGCGAACGACTCACAACTGGGCTCGTTGAAACAGTCGTTGATGGTGTTATGTCGATTGCGGTATTGGTGATGATGCTAATGTATAGCGTTAAACTGACATTGGTTGTCGTCGCGGCAATTCTAATTTATGCACTGTTGCGTTTAGCGCTTTACCGTCCTTTGCACCGAGCAACGGAAGAGTCCATTCAAGCCAGCGCAAAAGAGCAAACTAATTTTCTTGAAAACATTCGCGGCATTCAAACCATCAAGTTATTTACGTGTGAGCCACAAAGGCAAAGTATTTGGCAAAACCGCTATAGCGAAGTGATTAATGCAGACATTCGCCTAGGTAAACTAAAAATTAGTTTTGAAGCGGTTAACAAACTCCTATTTGGTCTTGAGAACATTATTGTTATTTACCTTGCGGCAACGATAGTCATGACTGGTGGCTTAACCATCGGTATGGTACTGGCGTTTATTGCTTATAAAAACCAATTAACTGAACGTTTCGCGAGCTTAATAGAGCAGCTTATTTTATTTCGTATGCTGCGCCTACACCTTGACCGTATTTCGGATATTGCTCTTCATGAACAAGAGGCGAGTCGTGAAAGTATTATTCCGCTGAATAAAGTGACTGGGCAACTTACCCTTGAGCATGTCAGTTTTTGTTATGGCGATAATGAACCAGATGTCATTGACGACGTATCACTGACTATTAATGCACATGAGTCAGTAGCAATAGTGGGCGAGTCAGGCTGTGGCAAGACTACCCTGGTAAAGCTGATGCTTGGTCTATTAACGCCAACTCAAGGTCGTATTTTATTGGATGGCCAAGACATTACCCAAATTGGCCTGACTCAATATCGGCAGCAAATTGCAGCCGTCATGCAAGATGACACTTTATTATCCGGTTCAATCGCCGACAACCTGACCTTCTTTGAGCCTGAGCCCAATTATTTACGCATGCAGCAATGTGCGCAAATGGCTGAGATAGACACCGATATTCATAAGATGACCATGGGGTATAATACGCTGGTCGGTGATATGGGCAGTCAGTTTTCTGGTGGACAGGTTCAACGACTATTACTGGCAAGAGCTTTATACCAGCAACCCAGTTTACTGTTTATGGATGAAGCGACCAGCCATCTTGATATCGACAACGAAGCCAAGATTAGTGAACAGATAAAGCATCTTGAAATGACCCGAATTATTATTGCTCACAGACCTGAAACCATCAAGCAAGCGCAGCGGGTATTAGTGATGTACCAAGGCAAAGTCTACACACCAGAAGAGATGCAGCAATTAACAGGAACGGAATAAATAAGGTGATGTATGAGTAAAAAGGAGCATCGTAAAAGGAATTTTAACGGTGAAGTATTGAGTTCAAAGTAACGACAATATTTCATTGGTTAAAAACAAGAGCGCGGCTACTTTAGAGGAAAACCGCGCCTTTGGTCAATCGCTTAAGGCTGGGGTAGTCAAATACCCCCCTAAACACTTAGGCAAACATAACGTTAAATAGTTTAAATTAAGGAAGATATTATGCAAGAACTAACAATGAAAGAAATTGAGTTGGTTAATGGAGGTGTTGATCAAGGTACTGCTATTAGCTCTCAATTGGGAATTGTCGCTATTGGTGTTGGCATTATGGTTGCCGGAGCGACTGCTCCAGTATGGTTTTCAGCCGGAATGATTGGAGCAAGTATTTCAATTACTTATTCAAACCTCTTCTTATCTTCTGAATAGTCTGAATAATAAACCTAAAAGCTCAGAAGATAACTTCTTCTGAGTTAGGAGCATTTATGGAAAAACATAAAAATGGTTGGAACTCAAATGGGAAGGGTTGGCATTCAACAATAAATGACAAGAGGTCATTTGTTTCAGGGTTGCTTATTGGCTTTGCTATTGGCATTTTTCTAGGTGCATTATTGTAAATTGGCTCTATGAAAAATGAAGCGTAAAGGGATCAGAGCGGCGAATCCCCACAAAAAGATAAGCAGAAATAATGAGATAGGAAAAGGAATTTAAGCGGTGAAATATTGAGCTCAAAGCAATAACAATATTTCATCGATGCCTTGTTTCCTAAATCGAATGAACCTTTTTCCGTTAGCGCGATCAGATCTCCCAAGGTCGTTATGGGTAAGCAGCAAAATGGGTTCTGTCGCAAAGTTGACGAAGCCAACTAAGGTGTTGATAATGTTAAAACATTAATTTGGAACATCTACAGCATGACACTTAACTTCTCGGGAAGACATTATCCAGCTGATATCATCATGCAGGCGCTTCGCTATTACTTGGCTTATAAACTCAGTTATCGTGAGATCGAAGAGATATTTGCTGAGCGTAATATCCACTTTGACCACTCAACGTTGAATCGTTGTGATAAAAGGGTTCTCTGACTAAAAGAACGGTTTGTCACCACGCTCCTCTGTAACCCTTGATATCACTAGGCTGCAGCCAAAAAATTGATTTCAGAATCACTCATGAAATAATCGATAACCTCTTGAATATTAATAGAAACCCTTCGATTGTAAAATTCATATTTTCCAATGAAGCTGATGTGCTGCCATGCTACTGGTGATAATCGGCTGATTTTATTCGCTTTATCTGGTTCTGCTTTAAGATAAAATTGATAAAGGTAAGCCAGTAACGTCGCATTATAGAAAATGACCGCATTGGCGATTAACCGGATCGACTCTGCTGCAATATCCAATTCTATTTCATTCTTACCTCTAAGGGATTTTCCACCACTGACCTTGGCTATTGTGCCACTTAACTGGTGATAGGATTCACCGCGGCATAGAGAAGCTTGCACCACCGAGCGCATCTCTTGGCTATCAATGTAGTCCAGCAAATAATCAGACATCATTATTTGATCTAAAGCGATGAGGGCCTTAAGTGTTGCATTGGTTTTAAACGATGATAATTTACGCACAACCTGACTTTGCGTGGTTTGCTTTAAAGCCAGAGACACTAAGATCCGCAGGATGTTATCCCACTCTTTAATGATCAGGGCCTTATCCACTTGTTTGCTCGGTTTGAGTATATATTTCTCGTAACTCGATACGTTATTAAAGCCAACTAACCTGTTATTTGCCGTTTCTGCTATTTGGGTAAATCGAGGCATAAATTTATAGCCAAACAAGTTCATCAGAGCAAAGTTCACTCGATTAATGCTATGCATATCACCTGAAACCGCTGTCACCTCTACATCTGAGGTGTTACTTTCTACTATATCGAGTAAGAAGTGAGATTCATGCTCGTTAGCGCCAATCACTTTTAAGCATAAAGGCATATGGTTGGCACTAAGAGTGTACATGACCAGACCCCGCATCGTGCCAAAGTATTTTTTCGAGTAACGGGATTTTATCGTATTGTATCGGGTCGTGAATTTCTGCCCGTCAACACTCGCGTGTACCCCGTAGTCTGATAAATTATATTGATTAAATATTGGCAGTTTGGCGGTGTGATTCATGATCACATCACTGGCTGCACTGAGTGTTTGGCTACGTTGAAAGTTTTTATTAACGTTATCGAGATCCTTTTCCTTTATATCACTAATGTCCTTCATTTTTTTAGTTTCTAAACCGGTAGCATTGGCAAGTATGCAGGCGTTCAGCACCTCTGCTTCTGGAATACTTTTCGCGTATTTAGGCTGCAGGTGAGTAAACGCCGCCAAAAAGTCGGTTTGTTCATCGACAAATCGAAGCACATCTCCGATCCCCGATACAGGTAATTTCTCATAGAAAGGATTATTGATCCCGTCATCAAGCCGTACATAAGGCAATGTCCACTTTACCAACTCTTTTCGCTTGTTATATCGCAGCTTCAGCGCGGCGTTTTCCCCTGTTTCGATCCGCTGATTAACATCGATATATTTCTGTTCGAGACTGGCCTCAAGTCTGCTTAATAATGTGGTGATACTCATGGAGAGAAGTGGCATATTAAGTTCAGCGAGCAGTCTATGCTTGTGATTAGTCCAATATTCGATGTCGATTAATTCATCTTCAAGTGCTCGATAGCCATTACTGTCTTTAACGAACACGGAACCATCAGCCAGTCCTTTAAATAGCTGCAGGTAAACCATGCAATATCTTAAGAGAAAGCTGAAACCGAGCTATACCGAGGCTTCCAAGGTCGGATAAGCGGCACCTGTTACCAAGTGCCGCTCTCCTAAGAACCCAGCGTGCAACTTTCACTGCACTAGGCTCAAGCCTCCACAAAGGCGTACTATTTTACCCGGTAACCACAAGGGGTACCTTTGCAATACTAACTTGAAGCTTTGATACTTTCTGCTCTATGACTTTCCAATAAATGGATAATCGTGGAGCATAGTAAGGAGAGGCACTAACTTCAGTTGAAGTCATCATTTGCGTTTCTCCATTAACAAAGTTCTTCAAACTTTCTTGCAACGGGAGACCAGCTGGAAGTGGGCTCACTTTCGTGCCAGACACAAGGTCTGTATCTGCATCATTACAATGCAGCATTAGCTTTCTCAAGCCTCCTTTACCTGCACCACTATCGGCTATCTTCACAGATAACTTTCCCAGTGGGAGTGATACAGGCTTACCGTGTTCCGTACGTCACGCAATGTCAGGTAAGATGCCCACTCTAGTGCGGAGAGTATGTTGATCACGAAAGAACATTTCCTAACTTCTTTCCTACTCTCGTTGCCGTTTGGCCACAGCGTATAAACCACTTCCGCTGCTTCTAGTGTCACGCATCTTACGTGGATTCACATATGTTCATCATACTGACTTCCTAGCACTCACCCGATTTGTGGTTATCAGGAGGAACGTCCTCTCACGATTCTGTTCCCGTCCAATGGACTTCGTTACATTGTCAGATCCGCTACTTTATTCAGGCTCCTAGGGCATCTGGTGATACAGATGGTTCACTCTATATGTGGTGAACAACGCTTCATACGACCTCACGTCGCACAGGAAATTCCTAGGTAGAAGAACAACATTAAAGCAGCTATAAAATATAACCATAAGCTGACAAATTGAAGCAACCATTTATCAACGGTTAACGGGTAGTGTTTCTTTGGGCCTTAAACAGGACTTCAACCGGCCAAGCTAATTGTCGCTGGATCGGCCAATCTAATAGACGCACTATAGTGACTAATTGGTCATTCCTCATATCAACAAATTCCCATAGGATTGGTACATACCCTCCTACCTGTACGCTCCGATTTTTGGCGTGCCCGCTCAATCTTCTCTGCTTCTTCACGCTCGCGCACAATTCGCTCAGCCTCTTGTTGTATCAGAATTTGATCAAGCGAAATTGGCATGTATGGGTTCAAGAACGCCACCGGCTCCATGTTTTTATAGAAATAACCGGGAAGGTTGTTGTAGCTATTAAGCTTTCTCTCCAAGCAATTAATTTGTTGTGACTCACTTCGATCGACTAATGTGCAACCAAATTCTTCGCCACGAAATTTATTGAACTCTGGATATGGTAATCTTTGTACAAAATAAAAACTATTGTTTTTAACCACCCCTCCATAATCGTACTCAAATAGTTTGCTAGTCACCTGAATAGCCGCGACAGCCGATTTCACAGCAGGGTTAGTATTATCAATATATAACACCATGTCATTCAGATTAAACGCGCCAAGTGCCACACGATTAATAGTGATTTGTTCCTTATTTGAAATGGTTCTCGTTAATAACGTTGAGTTGGTTGGCTTATGGTAAACAGAAATGTTATAACCATATTGATCTTGAACATCAAACGTTGTCGATGCAGTAATGGAAAGTGAACCTGAATTAAAAGAAGGAGTAAACACACACTTATCTTCTAGTAGAATATAAAGAATCGGTGGTAAGCTCCATTGTTCTAGCCCACAACCATACCTCATAACTTCACCTTCCAGGACCCTAGGTATTTTCGCCAACACAACATTGGCAAAGATGCTTGCCGCAAAAATCTTATTGTGACTTCCAGCGTTAAACTGATTTGATCGCAGCCCATTTAATGCTATACCTGATGACGCTAAAGACTCGACCTGCCCTGTTGCCGTTAACCACCTAAACGTCATCTCCATAATGCTCGCAAAGTTTACCGCGAGACCCATCTTCTCTATTTTATTTTTTATATCGTTACTAACCAGCTGTATTTCCTCGTAGTTTAATGTATCTAAATCCCCATTATATAAATCAAAGTGAGCTGCATTTTCATGAAAAAATACTTTATAGGACAAAAGCAAGGGAACAACATCCTTAAGGTAATAATATGGAAAAGCGATTCTATGTTTTTCCCATCCCGCAATTCTCGGCATTCGCCTTGCCATAAAATCTATTACATCAACTTCCTCATACCTTTTCTCTGTCGTTGTATCACTATAGTATTCAACAATAATAGTGGTGGTACACTGGACGCACCGCTGAGGCCGAAACTCCCTATTGACCAGACTTTTAAACTCATAACTCATTAACCCTGACATTTGCGTACCGAAAGGACTTTTTTCAGAATGGTTTACCAATACGGAGTCCAATAAACTCATATAGGCGTGGGTAATAGGGTTGTCTAGATCCAACGATTCATCGAAGTCCTCAAGATACAGGACGCTAGGATCACTTTTTTGCACAGATTGACGTAACATTTGGTATGAGCCAACAAAATCTATTGGCGTGGCTTGCGTATTACGAGCTAAAACTTCTCGTAATAGGCGTTGACGCATTACATCGATACGTGATTGAACAAACTCTACTGGAATAGATAGCGCATAAATCGGACTTTGACCTTGCTCTAATTCAGTATAGGAATCTTGAAGATATAGCAATTTCTGTTGATGAAGCTGGGAATCAGTCTGTCTAACTTGGATTTGTGAGGTAATACGCAATGAATATAAAACATGCTCACAGTTTCCTTCACTTATCAGGCATTCGGTTGCGACTTGTAGCTGAGTCACTATTAACTCATCCGACTCTTCAGCTGTTAAACTAGAATGATAGGAAGCCAGCTCGCTGGTTAATATATATTGTCTAAAATTGTCAGAAAGAGGGTTAGCTTGTACGTGGCAAGAGGCCACTAAAACAAGAAATAAATAAAAAAAATTCTTCATATTATATATTTTGCACTCGATGTTTTAAGGTACTTAGAGGTATCTATATTTAGGCCGTATGGCTTGCTTTACTATTAACCAGGTAATTAAGGAGACACCTAACCACCCGATAAGGAACAGCTTGATTATGGATATATGGGTAGTGAGGGCAATATTAGCCAGGGCAAGAGCGTGAATGTTTTTTAAGCATTTATGACCTTATCTAAATATGCAGAATCCATTGATGCTCTGCGTCTCTTTCGGCGAAGACTTAATTTGCTCGGTTCTTTTTTGAGAATATTAACAGTAGCTTGCCGTAACCTTGAGAGGTTTTCAGCTCCATCGCCTTTGGATATCTGACAGGCGTCCTCATTCATAGTCACGTCCAACACCCAATGAAGCTGATTTTCAACAGCCCAATGCCCACGAGCTGCATAGGCTAATTCGTCAGGAGATAAAATGGCGGAACTTATGTAATAGCGAGTCTGAAACGCTTCTTTTCCTTTGTATATTCGATAGGCGTTGTTGATCAAATCCTCGCTATAGATGCAGCTACTCCAAGGGTTTGAGCTAACTAGGCAGGCTGTTTCCTAACTGGCATTCCTAGTCTTATGACTTTGTTCATTGCCTTTACACCTGCCAGCGCTTCACCTACTTGAGCATTATAATCTCGTAGGCTAAGTTTCGGACTAATTAGTTGCTTATATCGGTACATTGCTGTTTCAGATAGCGACCGTAAGTGATAGTCATTTTCCTTCTTCCATTGCGCTAACTCATTATTTTTGAGGGCTCTCACTGCCTCGTTTCGAGGATGCCCATCCTCCCAAAACCCAGCACTGCTTCTTGGTGGGATAGTTGGTTTGCAACCTTTACGCTGAAGTAGTTTGTGACACGCTTTGGTGTCGTATGCTCCATCAGCAGAAACTTGTTTAATTTGTCTTCTTAACGGCTTGATTAATGTGGGTAACACTTCATTATCAGCAACGTTAACCAGAGTGACTTCTGCTGCTACGACTTCATGCGTATTCGCATCTACTGCGAGGTGTAACTTACGCCAGGTACGACGCTTTTCTTTACCATGCTTTCGAGTCTTCCATTCTCCCTCGCCGTAAACTTTGAGGCCCGTTGAATCAATCACTACATGTGCCACAGAGCCACGACTCGGTGAGCGATATTTGATATTTACGGTCTTGGCACGTTTGCTAATGCAGCTATAGCTTGGTGAGGTTAGTGGCACATCCATAAGCTGGAAAACCGAGGTAGTGAAACCTTCTAGTGCTCTCAGTGATAAGTTGAATACACCTTTAACAACCAATGCAGTTTCAATAGCAACATCAGAGTAAATATACCCACGGCCACGGCGGCCGTGATGTTCAGAGCAACACCAAGAGCTAATGGCGTGCTCATCAATCCAAAAGGTCAAGGACCCTCGATTAATCAATGCCTTATTGTACTGAGACCAATTGGTCATTTTACGCTTAGCTTTACCCATCTTGATGTTTCCAATAACCACATTGGAAGATCAGATCACATAAGCTGCAAAAGGTTCAATCGATTTAGGAAACAAGGCCTATTCGATAGGTAATTACTTTTCCAAAGGTTTGTATTGTTGGCCATTTGGCGTCAATCAGCTCCTTAGGTGCCTCAATAGTTTGGTATTCCCTAAATTCTTTCCTGCCATGCTGCGCCTCAATTTGAGTGATATTTTCAGCATAATCAAGCTGATCTGCGAAGGTTTCTTTTACTAGCTGATGTAAAGAATTTTGATTGCCTTTGACTGCTAACAGGAAGTCTGCTCCCTTGTCTATGATGGTATGTGCAATATTGGCTTGAGTCCCCATAGCATCGATGGTTACCAATGCTCCTTGAATATCTAATAGGGCTAATAATTCAGGAATAGCAGTGATCTCATTGGACTTCGAATCTGTTTTAAGTTGTCCCATCACGACACCATTGGCGACAGAGAAAGCATTCACCATATGAATGGCGGATTGACGATCATCTCTATTATAAGAGCCACGCAAAGTCTTGCCATCAATGGCAATAACTTGACCTTGAGACAGTTGCTCGGTTGCCTGCATCCATGAGATAAACGCTTGTTGCAGGGCTTCTGGGTCGACTTTGCAAATAATTCTAGCAATGGTGTCATGGACTGGGATCCCTGCGCTAAAATCCCCGTACTTTTTGAGTAACTCTAAGTGACAATGGCCAAAATCTTCAATATCTTCCCAACCCTCGCAGCCCCCAATAACCGCTACCATGGTTAAAAACAATACATCGAACAAGGGATAAGTAACTTTAGTGGCTTGACGATGATCTTCAATAATTTCAAAGTACTTAGTAAGAGTAAGAAGGCTCATGATAGGGGCTCAGCAAAAGAGAGTATAAGATCACAACTCCGTCAAATTGGAAAGCCTTACTCACTTGTCTGGCTAAAAAACGTTCGCGATCTCGCCCTGCAATATTAGCCCCTCCGCCACATGAGACGCAAAACTGACTAAGCAAGCTAATACGTTGATTATTTTCTAATAATCAGATCTTATGTTATTTATTGTTGCGCTAATACAAGTTATAAATGGAACGGTAGGTGAGGATAAAATAGCGATAACCTACCCTGAAAATCTAGGATGTCGCAAAACTGAACATTTAAATAGCTGTCCTAAATTACGGAGTGAATATTGATTTAACAATGAAATGCTTGAAACCTAGCTATATCAGGTTTTCCAAGAGGAAATTCCTAGGAGGAAGAACAATTAACTTAATATCTCCAGCCAAAAAACTAATCAAAATCTTAAACTCAGTTACACCAAGTCTTCCAAGAGGAGATTTCTAGGAGGAATAAAAATATGAATTTGCTGATACTCAATATTTACAATTAATTCAGTCGGTTAACTATTGTTTGGCGGGTGTTTTCAAAATCGATTTTTTGGCTACAGCCTAGTGATAGCAAAGGCTACAGAGGAGCGTGGTGACAAACCGTTCTTTTAGTCAAAGAACCCTTATTAAGGACAGCTAGTATTACGGTATGTTTTCTGTTTTTGTATTAATCATTTTAGGGAATGGTATGGGTAAAACAGAAGATAAAGAAGTACGTGTGAACAATTTAGACCAGATGC
Organism: Shewanella psychrophila; assembly: GCF_002005305.1. Taxonomy (NCBI): domain Bacteria; kingdom Pseudomonadati; phylum Pseudomonadota; class Gammaproteobacteria; order Alteromonadales; family Shewanellaceae; genus Shewanella; species Shewanella psychrophila. The sequence continues at coordinate 5,276,452 of NZ_CP014782.1, read as the reverse complement.
ATCTTAGTATTATATCAGCAATTACTATTGCGCTACTATTTTGGGTAGGCACGACACTCAATGGCAATCAAATCGAGCTGAGTAAGTTACAAGTGAAAGTGGCTGAGCTTAGTAGTGAATTACGACAAGCTACTTCATATGATCACGAAGTACAGATCCGCGTAGAGGAGCTAGAAAAATATGTGGCAGTGCTTGAAGGATTGGTGAAGGAGAAAAGATAAACACGAACTACCCCGCAGTAGGCCCATTGTATTAAGGCCTGCAGACTAACTATGGACTTTTCGATGAAATGGCACAAAACCCTTCTTACCAAACCAATAGAAAGGTATAACCATTCTATTGGTTTGGTAAGATTATGGATAAGAATGAAGGTTCTAAATCCCTATATTTTAACGCAATAACCATGTATATCATTGATGTTATACATGGTTATTGCGTTCTTACCATATTGAGTTGAACTTGTTTAATTGCTTTAATTAGGTCTTCATCGCTAACATCTGCCAACAATAATACAGCTGCTCTGATCAGCTTTGTATCATTAATTTCTCTTAAACTACCTAGCTCTTCTATGATCATTTCTGGGTGATTTGTTTTTAGTGAATCTCTCCGTGTCGCTAGGCCTGTAATTTCATGTTCTAGAAACCTTATGGGTTTAGGATGAACTTTAGTGGTCGCAATTTGACCAAATAGATTCGTTTTTACCTGGCTACTAACTTGGCTTTTTTCTTCGGATTTTAACTTTCGTTCCAGGTTCTTGAGTTGAGCTCTCTCGGCAGGTTTAAGTGTTCCTGATTTTTTCTTTTCCAAAAGTTCGTCTAATTGTTGGTTATCCATTATTTATTAACTCTTTTGCTAAGTCTTTATAGTAGCTTGAGGCTACGTGGCCAGCCTTTAGTGCTGATACTGGTTCGTGTTCAAATTCAGCTTCGGTGAATAAACTCCGCTCCCATATAACTGTCTTTGAAGTATTGTCCGGCCATCGTCCTGCTAGGTACTCTTTACCGTAAGATAAGGCTCTTCTAGCTGTTCTTGAAATTTTAGAAGGGACAACTAAAAATTTGATTTCTTCTTCATCGATAAATCGTACATCTTGTATATGCTCAAGTAAGGTTTCAACGCCATCAAGAGAATGTTCTTTGAATTCTGTTGGAAATACATATTCTGTTGCTGCCATTACAGCGTTCAAGCCAAGAACTGAGGTTCCAGGTGTAGTGTCGATAATAATGAAGTCATATTCAGTGGATATTTTTTCCAAATGAATTTTTAACCGCTCTTCTCTTCTTGGAAGTGAGATCATATCCATGTCTAATTTAGTCATAATATCCCCTCGCTTGCCTGGAATGATATGTAGTTTTTCTTGTTCAATCCCTTTAACTAGAGCAGGGTATATTGCTTTTTTTAAATCGAACTTCCGATCTAGTAATGCATCACCAATGTAAAATTCAGCATCATCTCGACCGTAAAATTTTGTGGTATCTCCTTGTCCATCAAAGTCTATAACAAGCACTTTCTTGTTTTGTTTGCTTAGCTCAAAGGCAAGGTTTACCGTGGTAGTGGTTTTTGTTACGCCACCTTTTCTACATCCAATCATACAGATACGAGTCATAATCGCTCCTTTTTTGCTATGTATATCATTAATGTTATACATTGATTGATTAGAGTCTAACTCGAACTAATCTTGGTTGCAATGAGTTATGTATATCATTAATGATATACATTGAAGGTGGAGGGCTAACTCGAACTTGTTTTTGTTGCAACAAGCGTAACCGATCAATATAGGACGGTATTGCAGGAGATTAAGAAGTCTGCATCAAATCTGATGTGAGTGGGTTGTCGGCAAATTTCGTCTTCCACACTCGCGGCGTGAGTTCTTCAACTTTCGAAGCTGGCTGCTGGCTGACGCGTTGCAGGACATCGACGAGGTAAGTGTAAGGATTAATCCCTTGCAGACGGCAGGTAACCAGTAAACTTTGCAGCATCCCCAACTGCTCCGCCCCCAGTTCGGTCCAGCAAAATAGATAATTTTTCCTTCCCATGGGTATGACTCGTAAAGCTCGCTCCAAGTGATTGGTATCGATAGGCACAGCTGGGTAACTCAAGAAGACCTTAAGTTCTGTTTTTCTATCAAGTGCATAACTAAGGGCCTTGCTTAACGGGTTGCTCGGTAAAATCTCTGGGCGTTGCCGTTGGTCATAGAGCCATTTGAAGAAGCTATCGACGATGGGCTCACTCCACTTTTGCCGATAAGCGAGGATTTCATCGCTGTAGGTCAGGTTATCGCGGATGTGTTTTTCGATTTTGTAGAGCTCGGCGATTTGCTTTAAGGCCTCTTTAGCCAATTCCGGCTCCATGAGTAAAGATTTATCGAAGTAGCGCCTAGTATGAGCCCAACAGGTGGCATGGATGATGTTCGCTTCGTTATCACGATTAAGTGCTTTTATCACATTGGTATAAGCCTGGTAACCATCACTGAGCAGTACACCGGTAAAACCTGTTAACTGTTCCTTGGCGTGCTTAGCTCCACGGCTTGATGACCAGGTGAAGGCGACTTCATCATCTTCACCGTAGATGGGCCAAAAGTAAGTCTGTTTCATCCTACCTTTCGCTTTACGCCCTGCTTTCATCGGTACTTCATCCATGGCCAGTGTAGAGCTGGTGAGGATATGCTGTAGCTGAGCTCGGTAGATAGGCGTTAACAGTTCGATGCCCCGTTTTACCCAGTTAATGAGAGTAGCCCGGCTGACCTGAACGCCGCTATCAAGCATTCTTTGGTGCTGGCGATACAAGGGTAAATGATAGACTCCCTTGTCGACCATGATGCCGGCGATAACAGAGACATCAGCAAAACACCCGTCGAGCACGTTATCGGGTGCAGGTTGTACGCTAAGGCAATGCTCAGTTTTGTGACGGACGACGGAACGCTTGTAGATAAGAATGGTGTAGCTGCCCGGCTGTTGAGCCAAGCGATGAGTCTCTTTATAACCGATAACCTCATACTGCTCAGCATCGTCACCTTCTAGCTCTGGCGCCTTAAGTTCAATAACCTTAGTAGGTACCGTGTCATCAAAGCGCAAGCCGGTGTCATTCACTTCATTGCCGGTGCGTTTTTTTGCTGAGCGGGTATAGGATATCTGTTGCTTGTCTTCAGGCTCTTGCTCCCCAGACTCAAGGCGGTCAAATAAGACTTCTTGATTGGGATTATCCTCTAACAGCTTTTCAGACTTGCGGCCAAATAACTGGCGCTTAAACCAGTCGAGTTGCTGTTGCAGCGTGAGCACTTTTTCAGACAGCTCAGAATTTTGAGCGTTTAGCTGCTCAATTTCTTGTGATAACGAAGCTGTCTGGATAGTTGTTTTCATGGCTGATATTATATCAAAAACAGCCAGTTATAACGAACTAAACCGTTTGTTTTTCACTTGTTTTTGCCAATTAATGCCTTCGATGAGGCACTGTAGTTGAGTCCAGGTGAGATTGATTTTATCCCCGTTACCCTCAACGTGATGAAAGCGGCCTAACTCAAGCCGCTTACTCCACAAACAGTATCCTCCGCGACTGAAATACAGCACCTTCATCATGGTCTGCTTGCGATTAATGAACACAAACAGCTCACCACTCATGGGAGAAGCGTGGAGTTGGTGCTTAGCTAATACGATTAAGCCATCAAACTGCTTGCGCATGTCCACGGGTTTGGCATACAACCATATGCGTAAATCCGGACTGGGCAATAACATCAGTATCGTAGTCGTAAAATGACATCACCAGGGAGCACAAGCTCAATGTTCCAGTTTGGTTTTGGGTCAGGTAACACGGGAAGCTTATCTTGCTTAGCGGGCTCAAGCGCTATCCAGTCGGCTTCGGTAGCCTGGATTTCTGGAGGAACCGTTAACTGCTGGCGCCAACGATTGAAAGAAGAAGTTGAAATGTTCTCCTGATGACAGAAGTCCTGCATAGATAAAGGCGTTGTGCACCACTTGTCCAGGAGGGTAGATTTTTGAGCGTCGGTGAGATGAGGTTTAGCCATGAGCATTCTCAGTATTAGGTTTACCCTGAGAGTAGCCACATCAAATGATCTTAGGAAGACGTCCTATATTGATCGGTTACCAATTATTCACATGAATTATTCGGAGGCTAAACAGCTTCCAGGAGGTTTTCGATGTTTAGGTTACTTTTATTTTTAGCATGGTTACTAGTCTTAACCATGTCCCAGTCGATGGCTGCTGGACCTAACCCTGATGGTAACGGTTGGGATAACTCCAATCATAATGCAGCTTTTAAACGTTGTGGCACAAGAACGCCTACGGAAGTAGAAGTTCATAGGATTAATAAACGCCTTAATACGATGAAAAAACCTGACGGTGCAGGTAATGGTAATGGCGGTGGAAACGGAAATGGAGGCGGAGGAGAAGAGAATAATGATACGCCACCCGTTCCGACAATGAGAACCATTAATGTGCACTTTCATGTGATAACTGATGGTGAAAATGGTTCGCTCTCCTCTGCAGATATTACAGATCAGATGAATGTTTTGAATGCGGCATTTTCTTCGGGTTCCAATACCAATGATACCGGAATAAGCTTTGTTTTAGCTGGGACTACTTCTACCAATAACGCTTCGTGGTTCAATGGGGGTTATGGCTCTCTTGCTGAGAAAAACATGAAAAAGGCATTGAGAGTCGGTGATGTCGATACTCTTAATGTTTATTCAAATAATCCTGGTGGGGGTCTGTTAGGCTGGGCGACCTTTCCCAGTGATTATGTCGGGAACCCTGACAATGATGGTGTGGTTATACTCTACTCTTCCTTACCGAATGGGAGTGCTGCTCCATACAATGAAGGCGATACATTAACCCATGAGGTAGGACACTGGTTCGGCCTTTACCATACCTTCCAAGGTGGCTGTAATGGTATTGGTGATGATGTTATAGATACTCCGGCAGAGCGTTCTCCAGCGTATGGTTGCCCAACGAATAGAAACTCCTGTAAAAGACAGTCAGGTAGCGATCCAGTCACTAATTTTATGGATTATACTGATGATAATTGTATGGATGAATTTACTCCATGGCAGGGTGAACGTATGGATGAAATGAGTACTTTATATCGCACACCTGAATGAAGAGTATTTAGCTTATGACTTTTTTGAAATGGACAATGTCTTTTATTCAAATAGTTATTTTACTACTCGGGTTATGTATTTCGCTTTCGGTAGAAGCAGCAGGGCGTCTTCGCCCTCCTGCTGATTTTACTTGTGATCCTAATCATATGACTTCCTGGACTGGGGTTTTAGTCTTTTATTGGCGAGATGAGTCCCAGTTGGGTTTCACCATAGACACAGATGATGGCACGCAAGAGTCTTTGATCACGCCTTATAGTATGGATAAGTTATTGATCAATGGTGAGCATTTCACCTATGGGGATTGGTCTAAAGTCGAGTCGGAAATAGGCCTACTTAAGCCAATGACCAGAGCCAGAATTTGGCTTTGTGATAATGATGGCAATGCCACCTTGATCGATTGGCAGGTTAGTACTTTTTTGTAGGCTCTTCATTTGTAGACTTCTTATCTTTTTTGTCCTCTCCCATCTCCCATTCCCTTCTCTAGCGTTAGATTTAATGCTTTAACCGATTTGATCTTAGTTCATGTAGACTTAAGCGATTGTATAATGGCTAGTGCTCACAGTGAGATTGAAATGAGTAAAGTGGGATTGAAATGAGAAAGTCTGATAAGAAGATCGAAAATAACTTAAGGCAATCACTGACACAAGTTTGTGAACTGGCATTGGAGCAAGTAGTGGGCTTCGAGTGGATCACTCACTTAGTTAATTATGACAAGTTTCCTCAGTCATTAAGAATAGTTTGTGTATTTAATACCAATGCTGAGCTATCTGTTGCTATTGCCAATAAGCAGGATGATTTTCTCATAGGGCTTATTCAACAGGAACTCGCTAAGGTGCCGATTAAGATCAGTGATTTAAATAGCAGGGTTAGTTTTGATACCGAGGAGAAATGCAGCAAACAAGACGAAGGGAATTGGAGCCGACGTTTGCAAGTTCACTGATTGTGATATGAACCACTAAAAGTGGACACCTTATATAAGCTATTTGGACTGACCCAGTCTTGAGTTTTTGGGCCAGTCCAATAGTGCGAGACCTAGACTCTAAATTCTCTTACCGATGCTTGTAATTCTTCGGCAAGTTGTGCGACTTGATGACTGGATTGAGCTGTCTGTTCTGCACCCGTCGATGTCTCTTCTGAGATGGCGGCGATATGCTCAAGTTTCTCCGAAACTTGTTGGCTCACTAAGTTCTGTTCTTGAGCTGCATTAGCAATATGAGTACCCGAGTCATGAGCCTTGTGAACGGCTTCGCTGATACTTTCTAAAGCTAGGTTAGCCTGCTCAGTTTTCTCTACACAGGAACTCGCTTGCGCACGTCCTAGCTCCATGACGGCAACAGCCTCTTGGGCGCCTTCTTGCAGGACTTGAATCATCTGCTGAATCTCTTGGGTCGAATCCTGTGTTCTCGAAGCAAGACTGCGAACTTCATCGGCAACAACTGCAAAGCCTCGACCTTGCTCACCTGCCCGTGCTGCCTCGATGGCCGCATTGAGGGCTAATAAATTGGTTTGTTCGGCTATGCCACGGATCACATCGAGAATAGAGCCAATAGAAGCACTATCGGAATGTAATTTATTGATAACTGTGCCCGCTTTTGCGACTTCATCGGCCAAAGCTAAGATTGTCTGTTTATTCTCATCGGCAATAGTACGCATATGTAGCGCTTCGTCATCGGCCTGCTTGATTTGAATTAGGGCATCATCGGCGCTACTAGTGACCTGCTCGGCACTTGAGCTTAGCTGAGTCGTTGCGGTGGCAACTTGATCAACTTGGCTCTTCTGCTCCTGAATACCAGCTGTGGTTTGGGCGGTTATTGCTGAGGTTTCTTCTGCGGCAGCTGCCAGTTGATTCGAGCGATCCAGAATGCCCTGAATCAAGTCTCTTAAGCTATCCACCAGACGATTACAGTTACGAGATAGTTCGGCAAACTCATCATGGCCCGAATCATCTAACTTGTGAGTCAGATCGCCGGAAGCTAAAATCTTGAGTGCGTTGTTTACTTTATCCAGTGAGCGCTTTAAAGGCGTGATCACTGCGATACTGATAACGATGGCAACGACGATGGCTATGATGATCAGTATAAGGGTGTTTAAACTCGCACTATCGATATCATCGATAGCACTTTGACTCACGCTACTGGAGACTGATTCTACTTTATCGGTCAAGCCCGTCATGCTCTCATTGACGCCTTGCACATCTTTATCGACTTGAGCCAACATCTGAAATGCGGATGCATGAAAACTAAGCTGACGCCCCTTCATGGTTTGAATAGAGCCATTGCCTTCGAGCATGCTAAATACTTTACTGGCTTCTTCATTGATGTTGTTTAATAGATCTGCGTCGATAACACCCTCCCAGTGACGGGTGACATATTCGAGTTTGCTTCTGGCCTCACTGACGATGTAATCCAGTTCTTTGGATATGGTTTGGTGCTCTTGTTTAGTTTCACTATTAATCAGGTCGTAGCTAGTGCTGACTATGCCGCTAAAACTGTTATCAATATTGCCAGCCGTGGCTGCAATTTCTTGTTCAGTAGGATCTTCACTCATCTCAAGATCGATAAGATCGAGTAGTAAAGAAGCCGTGTCATCTGCTGCAAGTTCCAGGTCTTCTAACTTAATGACCAGCTTTTCCTGAGTAACGAGTGAGTTTTCACGGGTCTTAATCATTTTTTCGCCATTAGAGATGAAGTTTTGGTAACTCTGGCGTAAATTTGAAATCGTACTCGAAAAATCAGCTTGATCTTGTTTGCCGACAATTATGGAGAGTTGAGCGAGTTCGGAACTAAATTCTTGATCTAAATTTGAGAATTGATTTGATATTTTGGGAAGATCTTTAGACTGATTAGTATGGTATGCAACCAGTATCTGTTTCTCTTGTTGAGCTATGCTATGTAAGAGGTTACCGCTAGATTCCAGTGCTGGAATACTGACTTCTTGTAATACCTGAGTGCTGGTTTTTAACTTACTATTCGTCAAGAGAGAGGCTGCGCCTAATCCAACTAACAATAAGGTCACGATACTAAACCCGCCAATGACTCTGGTGGCGACATTCATTTTCATAGGGTACTCCGATTATTATTATATTTTCTTGTAACAATTAAGTTACGATTCCCTAGTAAAAAGGTCTTTAAAATTCAAGGGTTGGCAGAAAATAAGCGCTTCCGTTCATGTTATATCGGCCAACTTATGGGCTAGTTTAACTCTTTTTTAACTTTTTTTGGGTAATTTTTTGATCTGACTCCATATGCCATAACGTCATATGTTCCCCCCAGCAACAGCCTGTATCCAGAGCATGAATATTTGGATTTTCCACTTCACCCATCACGGTGGCCCAATGGCCGAAGACTAAGGTGTGTGTCTTATTGATTAAGCCATTACAGTTAAACCAAGGTATTAGGTCTGGATCGGAGCAGTCACTCGGAGATAGCTTGCAATCGAAGTCCAAACGGCCGTCAAGGTGCTGAAAACGCATGCGAGTGAGGGCATTGATGCAATATATATTTCTTTGTAGTTCTGAGGCATCAGGCTCCCATACATCGACTTTATTGGTGTACATTTTTGAAATTAGCGATGGAATATAGTCTTGGGATACTAAGGCATTGCTGACGAGTTGAGACTGGGCTCTTAAGGTTTGAATATCCCATTGGGGTGGGACGCCCGCATGGCTCATAATAATATTCTGCTCGGGAAGTTCCTGTATGAGTGGTTGTAATCTAAGCCAGCCAATTAAAGATCCTAAATCGTTCGCATCCAGTAATGCATCAAGCTTGTCTTTAGGGTTTACACGCTTAATCTTTGCCGCTACCGCCATCAAATGGAGATCATGGTTACCTAATACTACTTTAGCGGAACCATCAAGCTGCTTAAAGTACCTTAGGGTAGGAAGCGACCCCTGTCCTCTGGCAATGAGATCGCCTACGGCCCACAGCACGTCTCTGGAAGGGTTGAAGTCAACTTTGGTAAGCAGTAGTTCTAGCTCTTCAAAACAACCCTGAATATCTCCAACAAAGTAGTTAGCCATCTAGTACTACGCCTTTAAATTAATGAAGTAAACCTGGAACGGATAACCTAAATGGATGAATGATCGCTTGGAATTGTTCACCGTCATCAGTCACCATAGTGTATGTGCCTTGCATGACGCCAAGTGGCGTTTCTAAAACCGTTCCACTGGTATATTGATATGCTGTGTCGGGCTCTATTCTTGGTGTTTCACCGACCACACCCGCACCTTGGACCTCACTCTTATGATCATTAGAGTCGGTAATACGCCAGTGGCGACTTTCTAGCGTGACAGCTGTTTGTCCCAGGTTGATGATGGTGATGGTATATCTGAAAAGGTATCTCTCCTCTTTGGGAGATGACTGTTCTTCAATATATTCAGTTTTTACTTCTACCTTGATGGTCGACCCAAGCTCTGACATAAGCTACCTTTATGACAAAAGAAAGGAGGGCAAGCCCTCCGATTCTATTTTGTATTCTTGTGTTAATTCACTATGAAGAGTTCCGAGATAATGAATTATGTTTGCTCGGCAGCCTTCCTATCTAGGACCAGGTTAGCCATTGCAACGTATTGTTCAACAGAGATCTGTTCGGGTCTCAATGATGAATCTATGTTGAGTTGCTGGAACTCTTCATCTGAAATCATCTGCTTCAAGTTGTTACGTAAAGTCTTGCGACGCATGTTGAAAGCCGTCGTCGTCAGGTGCCTAAGAAAATCTACATCTTTACATGGCCAAGGCTTCTGCTTGTAAGGGACTAATCGCACTACTGCCGAGTCAACTTTAGGGGCAGGTGTAAAGCATCCTGGTGGCACTTCGAGTACAGGCATTACCTGGCAGTGATATTGAGCCATAACAGTCAAGCGACCATAGGCTTTAGTGCCAGGTGTTGCAGACAGTCTTAATACGACCTCTTTTTGTAGCATAAAATGCATGTTCTTGATGTGTTCGGCAAACTCGAACAGATGAAACATCAAGGGAGTAGAGATGTTATAAGGTAAGTTACCGAAAACTTTAAGTTCTTTGTCTTCTTCTATAAGCTGAGTGAAATCGAAATTCAGGGCATCACCCTGATGGATTTCTAACTTATCTTTTAGCGTCGGGTGCTCTTTTAGTCGCTCAACCAGATCTTTATCCAGCTCAACAACTGTCAACTTATCAATGGAACTTGCAACCGGCTCTGTTAGCGCGCCTAGACCAGGGCCGATTTCGACCATGACATGATCATTGTCCGGTGCTATAGCGCCGACAATACGGTTAATGACATTATGATCAGTCAGGAAGTTCTGCCCGAAACGTTTTCTGGCTGTATGGCCTAAATGTACTCTATTACTCATCTGCTATTCTATTATCCAGCTTTTACTGCCAAATCTATGGCTTTGTTTAGTGCGCAGACGAAGCTTCCTATGTCTGCAGTACCTGTTCCGGCGAGATCTAGCGCTGTGCCATGGTCGACGGAGGTACGAATGTAGGGGAGTCCTAAGGTAATGTTAACCGAACTACCAAACCCCTGAGATTTAAGTACAGGAAGGCCTTGATCGTGATACATGGCGAGTATCACATCTGCATCTTCGAGATACTTAGGTTGGAAAATGGTGTCTGCTGGCAGTGGGCCTACAATACTCATCCCTAGCTCACGTAACTCTTCGAGTGCCGGGATGATGGTATCGAGTTCTTCACGGCCCAGATGACCATCTTCTCCTGCATGGGGGTTAAGCCCACATACATATATCTTGGGTTGCTCTATTGCAAACTTGTCGACGAGATCCGTATGCAATATTTTAATTATTTGATGCAGACGATCACGAGTGATCGCTTTAGACACATAAGCCAAGGGAATATGTGTCGTCACGAGAGCCACATGCAATCCAGGAGCCGATAGCATCATGACCACATCTTGGCAATTTGCCTGGTTGGCAAAAAATTCAGTATGGCCACTGAATGGGAGCCCTGCTTGGTTTATGATCCCTTTATGTACAGGACCCGTAACCACAGCATCGAACTCGCCATTCATATTTTTTTCGCCAGCATAGCGTAATGTGTCGACGACATAGGCGCTATTTTGGTCATCGAGTTGGCCACATGAACTCGCAACAGCTAGGGAGAAGGGGGCTATCGTCAAGGTGCCGACTTCCTGTGCCTTAGGTGCTTGATTTGGCTGATAGGGCCGCAGTAGAAGTGGCAGACCGAGTTTCTTGGCTCTTGATGTTAATAATTCAGGATCAGCACAAACAACTAGCTCAGCAGGCCAAGCCTGCTGAGCTAGTTGAATAACTAAATCTGGACCGATACCTGCGGGCTCACCCGCAGTTATGGCAATACGTTTAGTCGTCAATACGTTTAACCTCTATTGAAATCAGCTTCAAAAACTTCGATATAAGCTTCTGCTCTCATCTCGTCTAACCAAGTCTGTAACTCTTCGTTAAATTTACGACGGAAGATGAGTTGATGTGCTTTATTGGTATTAAATTGATCTGTCGCATCTGTCTTACGACGCTCTTCCAACTGGACTATATGCCAGCCATGGCTAGAGCGGAAAGGCTCACTGATTTCATTGACCTTAAGTTCTTTCAGGGTCTGAGAAAACGCCGGTACATAAACTGTTGGATCGGCCCAACCTAGCTCACCGCCTTTGGCCCCTGAACCTGGATCTTCAGAATACTGGCGAGCAAGAGCTGCAAAATCAGCATCACCTGCGCGGATTTGCTTAACAAACTTATCCAGCATGGCCTTAGCCCGCTCTTCTGAAAGAATAGGTGAAGGCTTGATTAGGATATGACGAGAGCGAACTTCGTTAACCTCTTTGGTCTGCAGACCACGAGCATCCATCACCTTGATTATATGGAAGCCTGCACCACTTCTAATGGGTCCAATTATATCGCCTTTTTTTGCATCGGATAACACTTCAGCGAAAAGAGTCGGCATCTCGTTGATATTCATATAATCCCAGATACCCCCCTCGAGAGCTTTAGGGCCGGCCGATGCTGCGATAGCCGTGCGGCGAAAATCTCCACCATCTTTGACACGTTCCAATACTTTATTGGCACGGTTGCTTGCTTGTTCAAGTTGTTCACTGGTCGGGTTGCTTGGGATCTCAATCAATATATGACCGATTTGGAACTCAATCTGTTTAAGACCTTGCTCTTCTATCATGCTAACCAGATTGTTGATCTCTTGTGGTGATACCTGAATACGGCGCTGTACCTGAATTCGCTGAATTTCACCTAAAGTGATCTCTTCTCTTAGTTGTTCACGATATTGACCCCAACTCATACCTTCACTAGTAATTTTTTGTCTCATCTGATCGACGGTGAGCTTCTGTTCTTTGGCGATGTTACCTATGGTTTGATCTAACTGTAGGTCACCAATATGCAAACCGATTCTATCGGCCATCTGCATTTGCAGACGTGTCATGATCAAGCGTTCGATAACTTGGGTTCTTAAAGCCTGATCTGAAGGTAAAGATTGGCCTGCTGCTGTGGCATTAGCCTTAACAGTTTTCACCATATTGGTTATTTCGCTTTCAAGTACTATACCTTCATTAATCTGCACCGATACCCGGTCTAAAGATTTATTTTCGGCTTGAACTGTGTGACTCATGGCCAAGCTCAGAATAGCAATAATCAAATGTTTACAGGGTTTCATCCACAAAAATCCTTGGCGTATTAATATCAGCTGCAGCATTAAATAATGCTGACTGGAGAATCTATTTCATGATTGGACTATAAGTCTTTCTCATGGTTCATAACAATATCAATTAATTGTTTAACTAGTTTTTAAGGTATAAAGGTTTTCTATAGTTAAACAATCCATCATTGAGCATATCTGTCACACCTAATGGGCCGGAACCACCGAGTCCCTTAATGACGAAGTTTAGATACACTCCGCTTTCGAAGAGTTCACGATTATCCAAAGTTGAATTATTATCGTCTTCGTAATTGGTTTTGATGCGGTAATGATAACTTAAACGTAGAGCCCAGCAACACGATTCATATTGAAAGCCTGCATAGGTTTCTACTGCACGGCTTTCATTGAGGTCATAATACCAGTTTCCAACTAGGTATAGGCTATCGCTAACAGGCCAAGCACCTCGCATGCCAGCCTGGGATATGTTGACAGACTCATTAGTGTTGGTGTTAAGCAAGTCGGGCACATAGCGATAGCTAAATTGCAGTAACTTATTCGCCCCAGGACGAAAATCTAAAGTCACTTCACTCTTCTTGTTTTCACTCTGCTTAGTATCATACTGAATTGCTCCACTCATATACCAGTCTTTGTATATTTGAGTACTCAACTCTGCCGCTAAGACTGAGTTAGAAGTATTTTCCTGAGTGTAGGTCTGAGTCGGAATTTGTGGATCGTTGATGCCGACACGGCTATCTTGGAAGTAGAATATCTGTCCCAGACTGAATTTGAACTTCTCGATATTATTTTCGTCAAATAAGCGGGTTGTTAAACCTAAAGTCATCTGGTTTGCATCGGCGATTCGATCTAACCCAGAGAAACGCCTTTCTCTGAACAGGCCGAAATAATCTTCCTGAAGTTGGGCTGTATCATAGATGCCGATATTAGATTGATCTTCATAACCCACGTAGAGATATTGAAACTGTGGCTCTAAGGTTTGGCGATAATTTTCATTAAAATAGTCTGTATAACGCTCAAAGTTAACCTGCCCATGGATACGCACCTGGGGCAGAGTACGGCTAACTTGATCGTCTAACTCACTGTTTTTGGGGTTGCCCTGATCATCTTGCCAATAATAGGTTTGCAGCAGTTTAACTTCACTGGTTAAGGAGCCTGCCGGACCTTGTATTGGAAATGAAATACTCGGTTCTACATGGAGACGAGTGGCGGTGGAAAATTCATTATCTTGGTGCTTAAAGTTGCTGACTTCACTCATTAAGTCAAAATCCAAGCCGTTCCAAAGCGATGGTGCACGATAGTTAAAGTTGAGCTGAGGCATCACCTGATAAGGAACCTCATCTTCTCCCAGTACCTTGATATCTTGTACTCTAGCGCTAAAGTCCCAATTTCTTTCGAAATAGCTGACCTCACCTAAGCGTGATAACTGGTTATCAGTTGCTGATTGGACATCCGAGTCCATGTCGTTGAAATAGTTATTATCGGATACTTGGGTGAAGTTGGCTAATACTCGCCAATTTTTATCGATCGCGCCCTTGTGCTCCCAATGATACAGGTAACGGTCTGCGTTGTTACTCAGCATGTTATCGTTACCCAAATATTCAACGTTGAGCTGACCTTGCTGTGATTCACCGGCTAAATATCTGAAGTCAGTTTTTAGAAATAAGCCTCGAGCCGACATGTAATTGGGAGTAAATGTCAGATCGTACTCAGGTGCTATGTTCCAGTAATAAGGGGTGGCAACCTCGACACCATTGGTGGTGCTGGTACTAAATGTTGGAAACAGAAATCCAGACTTACGTTTATCCGATACCGGGATCGTCATGTAAGGGATATACAAGATAGGTACACCGCCAATCTTTAGCTTGGCATCCCAAAGTTCGCCCCATTCCTCTGTACTGTCTATCTTTATTTTGTCTGCTTCGAGCAACCAAGATGAATCTCCCGGGGGACAAGTGGTGAAATTTGTCTTGGTGAGATGCAAGTTGTTATCGGGTGTTATTTCGAGTTTTTCGGCGTCACCGTGGATCTGTTGACCATGAAGCCAGTATTGGGCGCCCGAAAGAGTGGCACTATTATCTCGCATCTGGGCCACGAGAGAGTCAGCGGTGATGGTGAACATCTGATCTTGGAAGACTAAATTTCCATTCGCATCCAGACGTTCACTCTGCTGATTGAGTATGGCTTCATCTGCCGCTATATGACGGCCACCTTGGCTAAAAGAGACGTTGCCATTAAATTTGGCTTGTTTACCCATCTGAGCTTCCGAGCGATCTGAGAGTATACGTATCTCTTGAAGGTCTGTTTCAGAGGCTTCAGGATCGACGACTGCCATTCTAGGCACTGGGGGCTCTACCAAGCATTGTATGCTGGCATCGGGCTCGGGCGTGGTTTCTTCAGCCAAGACTAATTGGGGAAGTAGGCTTAATGCCAAAAAATATCGGATATGCATCTTAAGTCGTTTATTATGATTTCTTAGTCTGGACAAATATCGGTGAGAAAAGTTGCACTTTTATCAGGCAACTCAGCTAAATATCAACAATGAGCTTTTTAGCTAATTCCATTTTGCTTTATAATAAAGCAATTTTTACGTAAGAGCCATGAGGCGCCCTTGTCAGATCTTAGATTTCTTCAGTTAAATACATGGTTAAACCAAGTTTTTGGCACTCAACTACACCCATCTCTTATCTCTGGAGATGCGAGTTTTAGACGCTATTATAGAGTGTTTAAAGATGAGAATAGTTACATCATCATGGATTCGCCACCTGAGTTGATCCCTGTGACTCCTTTTATAAAATTATCTAAAGCCTATGGTGGACTTGGCGTTAATGTTCCTCAAGTTATTGAATCTAATGTTGAAGATGGTTTTTTACTCTTGAGCGATTTAGGTGATATACAGCTTTTTTCACGGCTCAACGATGAGAGTGTCGAAGCATATTACTCGCAGGCATTAACCCTTTTGGACAAGTTCGCCGCTTTTACCGGAAATGGCGAAATAGGCTTACCTCTATATGATTCGGCCTTCGTTCGCAAAGAGTTAGATATTTTTACCGACTGGTTGATAAAGCATCATCTTAAGTTAGTTATCGATACCGATACCCAAAAGATGCTCGATCATGCCTTTGGTTTGTTAGTGACAAATGCAGAAGAACAATCAAAAGTCGGTATGCATAGAGATTATCACAGCCGTAACTTGATGCTCACTGCCGATGAGTTTGGCACCGAGCAACTTAGTGTGATTGATTTTCAAGATGCCGTAATAGGCCCTGTGACATATGATGCAGTGTCGTTATTACGAGATTGCTATATTCGTTGGCCAGATTCGCTGGTAGAGACCTTGATGGAGAAGCATTATTTAAATCAGAAACAAGCTGGTCTGGTCGGTAGTTCGGTAAGCTTAGAGACGTACCGAAGATGGTTCGATCTGATGGGAATACAGAGACATATAAAGGCGGCAGGTATTTTTTCTCGCTTAAACTATAGAGATAGTAAGTCTGCCTACATGGCGGATATTCCTATGACACTGATCTATATCTGTGATATTTCAGCACGTTACCCTGAACTTGAGCGATTTAGTGCTTGGGTAGCTAACACCTTAGTGCCCGCATTTGAGGGCAAACGATGAAGGCGATGATTCTAGCGGCCGGAAGAGGTGAAAGGCTGAGACCGTTAACCGACTCTCTTCCTAAACCCTTAGTGTGCGTTTCAGGCAAACCTTTGATCGTTTATCATATAGAGCGACTCGCAGCTGCCGGTTTCGATGAGATAGTGATCAACCATGCCTGGCTTGGAGAGAAGCTAGTAGAGCAACTTGGTGATGGCAGTCGCTGGGGCATTCAATTGCATTATAGTGAGGAGCAGAGTGCTTTAGAGACAGGTGGAGGTATTAAGCGTGCTTTGCCACTATTGGGCGATGAAGCATTTTTGGTAATAAATGGCGATGTGTTTATGGATGATCTGCCTCAAGATATCGATATCGGATTGGCGCAGATTAATGCTGGCAAAATGGCTCACCTCTGGTTAGTGGATAATCCTATTCAGCATCCTAATGGTGATTTTCCGCTGCATGCTGGCCTAGTAGCTGCCCAGAAAATAGGTGAAGAGCCGGCACTGACTTTCTCTGGATTGGGTCTCTATCATCCTTCGTTATTTGATGACACACCCGAAGAAGGTTTCCCGTTAGCGCCATTATTGCGGCAGAAGATGCCATCGGATCTGGTATCTGGCAGTCACTATTCAGGTTATTGGTGTGATGTTGGCACCATAGAGCGACTCGAAGCTTTGGAGCATAGACTTCAAGTCGGCTAGTGTAAATTTTTGTATTTTATATTTGTAACTGTGACAATTGAATCATTGATATATAGGGTTTTTTAATGCGTATTTGGGGTAAGTTTTTTGGTTTCGCCATAGGTTTTATGTTTGGGCGATTCATTGGAGGCCTGATTGGCCTCTGGTTAGGCCATTTATATGATAAAAAAAGTGCCCAGCTGAGTGGGATTATAGGTAAGGGGGCCAATAGACAGACGCTTTTCTTTAATACGACTTTTGCTGTGATGGGTCATGTAGCGAAAGCATCGGGCCAGGTTACTGAGAACGATATTCGTATCGCGACCATGTTGATGGATCAGATGCAGCTTAAAGGTGAGGCGAGGAAAGAAGCTCAGAAAGCGTTTAGCGAAGGCAAGGCTATTGATTTCGATATCAAGGCCTGCTTAAAAACCTTTAGAATCATCTCCATGGGTCGTAAAGAGTTGTTGCAGATGTTTCTGGAAATCCAGATCCAGACAGCTCTGTCTGATGCCGAGCTCGATCCTAAGGAACATGCTATTCTACTTACCATTGCCCAAGAGCTAGGGTATAGCCGCAGCCAGTTAGACGAGTTACTTAAGCGTTGGCAAGCTGAGTTTAACTTTCACAAGGGAGGCGGTAGCCAAACGAGTATCGAAGATGCTTATGATCTCTTGGGTATGGCCGAGTCATCGTCGGATCAAGAAGTAAAACGGGCTTATCGTAAACTGATGAACGAACATCACCCAGACAAACTAGTGGCTAAAGGTCTCCCTGAAGAGATGATGGAACTGGCCAACCGAAAGGCTCAAGATATACAGGCAGCGTACGATCGAGTTAAATCTGACAGGGGTATGCGCTAGTTTCGGTTTGGGTTAAATGGATTTATGGTGTGATGAGAAAATAACAACAAAAGGGAATGAAGATGAAAAAGTATACTCAGTTACTGCTCACGGCTTGGGTCGGCACAAGTGCCTTGTTTACTGTATCTGCATCGGCCGAAGTTTTTGTCGCCCCTTTTGCTGGTTATAACTTTGCAGCTAGCGAATTTGATGTGACTAAGACAGATACTAGTGAACAGGGGAGTGTCAAAATTGCCGAATCCGCTAACTACGGTGTGATGTTTGGAGTCACCACCAAAGATCCCGGTAATATCTATTTTCTCTATAGTAGTCAGAGTACAGATCTGCGAACTGGTGGTAATTTTAGCCCGGACTCAATAACCGATTTGACTGTCGATTACTTCCATATCGGTGGATCGCTATTCTTTCCTAACGGTAACTTAAAGCCTTATGTTACCGCGAGTGTGGGGATGACTAATATGAGGCCCAGTGGTGACTATTCCAATGAGTCACGCTTTTCCATGGGGTTTGGTGCCGGACTCGAGTACGAAGTGACTCCCGCTGTTTCACTGTTTGCCGATGCTAGGGGATATGCCACGTTCATCAGTAGTGATAACGCCCTGTTTTGTAATGGTGGCCAGTGCATATGGAATATTCATGCCGATATTATGTGGCAAGGACAAGTTAACGCAGGTGTAAAGTTAACTTTCTAATCAATCGTTTTTATTAGTTCGGAGTGTGCTATGAAGCTTGTCGTACTGGACAGTTTTACCCTTAATCCAGGTGATCTTAGTTGGGAAGGCCTTGAGCAATTTGGTGAATTAGATTGTTATGACAGAACTGATGACGAGTTAGTCATTTCTCGAGCAGCAGATGCCGAGATCCTATTTACTAACAAGACTGTGCTCGATAGCAATGTACTGGCCTCGCTGCCCAAGCTTAAATATATCGGGGTATTGGCAACCGGGACGAATGTTGTTGATCTCGATGCAGCAAGTCAGCAAGGCATAGTGGTGACCAATGTGCCAGCCTATGCCCCTGATGCAGTTGCCCAGATGGTATTTGCTCATATCTTGCATCATACCCAAAAAGTCAGTAGCCACCATAACGCGGTAGTAGATGGAGCTTGGTCTAAGTGTGATGATTTTTGTTTCACCCTGTCTCCACTGCAATCACTCAAGGGTAAAATCTTAGGTTTGATAGGTTATGGCGCTATTGGCCAACAAGTGGCGAATATTGGATTAGCTTTTGGCATGACGGTTCTGGTCAATACCCGTTCTCAAAATGCTAGTCTGCCTGTAGGAGTAGAATGGTGTGAGCGAGAGCCGCTGTTTACTATGGCCGATATTGTGTCATTACACTGTCCCTTATCTGGAAGCACCGACAAGCTGATTAATGATAAAACGCTACAGCAGATGAAACCGAGTGCCATATTAATCAACACGGCTCGCGGTGGACTCATTGATGAAACTGCCCTTGCACAGGCTTTAGAAGAGGGAAGGATTACTGCCGCTGGGGTCGATGTACTCTCGAGTGAGCCGCCAATGCCAACTAATCCTTTACTCAGCGCAAAGAATATTTCAATTAGCCCCCATAATTCCTGGGCAACCATAGAAGCTAGGCAGAAGTTACTTGATATTGCCACCAATAACCTGAGTCATTTTTTATCTGGTGAGCAAAGTGAGCTTGGTAAGTTCGAAAACCAAGTGAGCTAAAGATAATAGCGAGATCTATTTAATCTCAAATTTATGTTTCTTATGGCTCTTTAATAATCTTGATGACAAAACCGGAAAACTCATTGTAGTAGGCGAAGCTGAAAAAGCTCTGCGGGAAATTAATGCTTATACCGATTGGTATTTTATAGTGCCATAAGGCCTGAAAGTGAAAGCTTTCAGGCCTTTTTATTGTGTCAGTCCCGTCCTGATTTAAGTCGGCAGTTTGGAGGCTTATCGTGCACCGTTCTAGTCTGGTATGCCTCTCATTGTGGGCATTTAAGTTTCATCATCATTTTAAGACATCAGGTACATTATTCTTAACATCTTACTGTCATTTTTAGAGCATATTACAGCTATGGCTGATGATGCGAGAGCTAGGATATATCCAGCGTGTCGAGAAAAAGTCAACAAAAATGAAGCGGTAAAATAAGCTGGTATTGATAAGGGAATGTTGAGAGAATGTTTTTTGCGTGTGTTGGGCTTTAACTAATAAAAATAACGATCTAAACATTACTTTATTAAGGGTAATAATTAGATATAAGGAGCTAAGGTGTTTTTAGACTATTTTGCTTTGGGCGTGATCTTCTTCGTCGCTATTTTTCTGTTTTACGGAATCATAGTCATTCATGATATTCCCTATGAGATTGCCAAAGAGCGTAATCATCCACAACAAGATGCACTGCATATTGCTGGTTGGGTAAGCTTGTTTACCTTACATGCCATCTGGCCATTTTTGTGGATTTGGGCAACCTTATATCGGGAGGACAGGGGCTGGGGATTTAATAATGTGATGCAGCGAGAGTTAGCATTAGAGGATGAAGTGAAGCAGCTTAATAAGACAGTTGCTCAATTAGAGATCCGATTGCAGTCCATAGAGCAAGGCTCAATTAAGCCCAATGAACAAGCTGTTGCAGCTTCAACTAATGGCAAGGAGGCATAAGATGGATCTGTTACTCATTCTTACTTATACCGCTATCTGTATAGCTATATTTAAAATTTTCAAAATCCCACTCAATAAGTGGACCGTGCCTACGGCTATTCTTGGCGGTATTTTCATCGTTGGGGCGCTCGTGCTCTTGATGAACTATAACCATCCTTATACACCTTTTGCGAAAGAATACTTCGTGACGACACCAATAAACCCCGCGGTTAAAGGTGTAGTAACCAGTGTTGAGGTCAAACCTAATACACCGATTAAGAAAGGCGAGGTGCTATTTAGAATAGATCCGACTCCCTTTGCTGCTATTGTTAAACAGAAACGTGCCGCATTGCTTGCCGCTGAGCAGGAAGTGCCACAATTAGAAGCAGCCTGGAAAGCCGCAACAGCCAGCGTAGAACGCGCCGTAGCGGATAAGGATAGGACTAAATCGGCCTATGATCGTTATGCCAAGGGCAAGAAGAGGGGCGGTGCAAACTCGCCATTTACCGAACTTGAGCTGGATAACAAGCGTCAACTTTATCTTTCTTCTGAGGCTCAGCTAAGCGCAGTCAGAGCCGATGAGCTGAGAGTACGTCTCGCCTTCGAATCAAATATCGATGGTGTTAATACTAAGGTTGCAGGCATCCAAGGAGAGTTGGAGAAGGCTCAGTTTGACCTCGATATGACAGTAGTCAGGGCGCCAGCCGATGGCATAGTGACACAAATGGCTTTACGCCCAGGTATCGTTGCTGTGCCCATGCCACTTCGCCCCTTGATGAGTTTTATTCCCGATGAACAGAAGTTGTTTGCCGGTGCTTTTTGGCAAAATTCACTCTTGAGACTCAAAGAGGGTGATGAGGCTGAGGTTATTTTAGACGGTGCGCCTGGGCAAATATTTAAGGGCAAAGTTTCTAAGATTTTACCCGCAATGGCAGAAGGTGAAATTCAGTCTTCAGGTGCGCTGATCTCTTCGCGTCACCTGATGCAGCGTGGCCGTGTCATCGTCTTGATAGAGCTAGACGACCATGAGGTAAGGGATCGCTTCCCCGCGGGGGTTGCGGGACAAGCGGCTATCTATACCGATCACTTCTCCCATGTGGCTATTATGCGTAAGGTGTTATTGAGGATGCAGGGGTGGCTGAACTACGTGTTCCATTAAGCACTGAAGAATAAATAATAGTTTGAGTGAAAAAAGGGACTGGGTGTCCCTTTTTTATTCACTTCATTTTCCCTAAGGTTTAGCCGTAATAAGAAGGAGTTAGTATGCAAGATATCAGGGATCTGACAGGAGTATTAAGATCCAACACCCCCATAGTAATCATCGAAACCTATGAGGAATATCGCGTTATAGACTTGCTTAAAAGGGTATCGGCAGTCCTCTATCAGCCATTGTTTACCTGGAGTATCACTCAAGGTTTGACTCGGGTCGATCGTGCCATGGGCACTCAGAAATTCAACAGCGATCCTACCGATATTTTAGGACAGATAAAGTCTACATCACAGCAAGGTATTTATGTCTTATGCGATTTTCACCCTTTTGTCGATAATGCTCCAAAAAATGTACGCTTACTCAAAGAGATAGCGCTCGAGTATGCATCGCTTAAGCATACTATTGTCTTGGTGAGTCATGCTTTCGAGATCCCACCTGAGATCCAAAGGTATTGCGCACATTTCAGACTCTCATTGCCTAACAATGAGCAGTTACAAAACTTGATCTATGAACAGGTGGAGCAAGTAAAGAGTGAAGGCATGATATTGACTGTCGATGATACGGCGGTTACGCAGTTGGCGAAGAATCTACGCGGCCTCACCTTCGATGATGCAAAACGTTTGGCCCATAAGGCTATAGTGGATGATGGGGCCATTACTCATTCTGATGTGGAGATGGTTAATCGTGGTAAGTTCAAACTACTGGATATGGAAGGTGTGCTGCAATTTGAATACGACACCAGTGATTTCTCTCAGGTAGCTGGCCTGCATAATCTTAAGGGGTGGCTTAATCAGCGGGCACCAACGACACTGACTAGCTCCTTGGAAGATCAGCCTAAGGGTATTCTATTGCTCGGTGTGCAAGGGAGTGGCAAGAGCTTGGCAGCAAAGGCTGTGGCCGGAATGTGGCAAAGGCCCTTGCTTAGGATGGATATGTCAGCCCTTTATAACAAGTACATAGGTGAGACAGAGAAGAACCTGCGTACAGCCTTGGAACTTGCGGACTTGATGTCTCCCTGCGTACTGTGGATAGATGAGATTGAGAAAGGGCTCAGCAGTGGCAGTAGCGACGATGGCACCTCAAAACGGATATTGGGTACTATCCTGACCTGGATGGCGGAGAGAAAGTCCGATGTCTTCTTAGTGGCAACCGCGAATGATATTTCGGCACTGCCTCCAGAGTTGATGCGAAAGGGGCGTATGGATGAGATTTTCTTCGTTGATCTTCCTGACGATGAGGTGCGCCAGGCTATATTCCTTATCCATGCAAAGCGTCGTGGGCTGGATGTTACAAGATTAGATCTCGCACAGTTATCCAAAGCGAGCCAGGGCTTTTCTGGCGCCGAGATCGAACAAGCTGTTATCTCCGCAATTTATAGTGGCAAAGCGATCGAGACAGAGGTCGATCAGGCACTCTTGATCCAGGAATTAATGAAGACCCGGCCATTATCTGTGGTGATGCGTGAGAAGTTACAGGCACTAAGAGATTGGGCTTCGGGGAGAACCGTCAATGCTCATAAGTAGTGGCTTGGCATATTAAGCTCCCAATATGAGGTAGGCTACACTTAAGTAGATGTAAGGATGATCTCAGGTTTTTTCTCTGAAACTTTATCTATGTGGGATGCTCAATGACAGGCGGTAATATTATGAATCTAAGGTGGTATAAGTCAGTATGCGATATCTCCTGAAAATCACCTTACTACTTATGTACAGCCACCTGTCTCTTTGCTTTGCCGACGAGCTGGCTGTTACCTTAGCTTATGTCGAGTACCCACCTTATATTGGCGCAGAGCTGGAAAATGGTGGCCCAGTGGCTGAAATAGTCGCTAAGTCTTATGAGAAAATCGGATATCAAGTAACACTAGAGTTGGTGCCTTGGGTTAGGGCTTTTAGAGATGCAAAATTGGGGATCTATGATGGAGTGTTTACTGCCTGGCATAGAAAAGAAAGGGAGCAATGGTTTCTGTTTTCAGACTCTCTTCCCCCCAATGAGATAGGTTTCTACAAACGTAAGGGGGAAGACATTAGTATACAGTCTTTCGATGACCTCAAACCCTATCAGATAGGTGTCGTACGAGGATATGGGTACCCCTCAGGTTTTAGTGAAGCTAACTTAAAGCTGTCTGTGGTGGATACCGACATACAGAACCTGCGCATGCTCCTATATAAGCGTATCGATTTGGCTCTGACTGATAAAGCCCTGGGGAGGCACTTTATGACGGAAGAGCTTCTGGGGGAAATCGAGTGGGTAGAACCTCCTATCGAAGTGCTAAACCAATATTTAATGATTTCTAAAAAAGCAGCCGGAGCTCACAAATTACTTGCCGACTTTAACTCTGGATTAAAGCAGTTATCTGATTCTGGTGAGTTAGCTCAAATACTCAAATATCACGGATTCTGACTCGAATATCCAACCTCTATTTAATGTATCTTCTTGCTCGTTTTTTATCGATTTTCTTTATTAGGCTCAATTTGAGCATTACACATATAATCACCGTATCGCACGGAAAAAAATCGTTCACGAGCCCGTTTATCCCGCTAACGCTAAAAAGCTTGGAGTGGAGGGGCATGTATCAATGGAGTTTGATCTATCTGCTGATGGAAAGCCTATCAATATAACCCTGCTAGAATCATCTCCTACAGGCGTGTTTGATCAAGCGGGCATTGCAGCCCTATCGACCTGGGTTTATCTGGGAGAGATGTTGCCATGTGATGCAGTATCGCTGAGTTTTAACTTGCCTCCAGAGCGCTGAGTTAATTCCCAGATGTTTACTGCTTTTGCGGCGGGAATTGAGACAGAATCTTAGTCACTGTGACTTGAGTTGCTGATAGCTTCTCTTCACCGCCAGCATCGAAGTTAAATTTATCTGTTCCACGCCAGATTAACTTATTGGTTTGTGGATTGATAATATCTATTTGTATGGTTTGAATCCTAGCTGTATCACTTCCGATAGGGACGCCAACACTCGTGCCGACACTCACCCCACCGCTACTGCCCCAAGTGCCAGTACCTAAGCCTATAGATAGGCCGGATTCCTTTGGCTTATCTTCCACCTTGAAGGAATAAGTAATTTTAAAGTCAGGTTGCTGTTGGGCCATCACAAACCCTTGCTTGGTCAGTGCAACTGCGATTGAATCCTCGATGCGTGATGAACTTAATGGGTCATCGGTTTGGGAGGGTGAAAAGGTCTCGAAACTCTTGAGCTGGCTAAAATCATATTCGATATCATAGTCACTCTTAGGTTTACTGGTACAGGCATTTAGCATCAAGCAAGAAATAAGAACAAGGATGAGGGCTGGGATTTTCATTTTTCTTCTCCTAAAAACAATTATTCCAATTTGAGACTAACCGGCTCTATAAGCAAGGTATTTTATTTTATGTTAATTGGCGTTAGTGTGAAAATTAGCCTGCTTAGGGGAAATAAGTTATGTTTAAACTAACCCTCTTGTTAGCAGGTGTCACTCGATAAGCGCAATGATGGAACAACTAGAGTTTTTTGAGATCCCAAGTCCTTGTATCGGTGTGTGCCAAACCGATGCCAGAGGATACTGTAAAGGCTGTTTACGTAGTCGAGACGAGCGCTTTAATTGGCTTGAGTTTTCTGATACCAAGAAGACTGATGTGATACGTCTGTGTAAGCAGCGTATACGTCGCAGAAAGCTTGCCATTCTCAAAGCAAAAAAAGCTCAGCTTACTCAGGAGCAGGCCCAAATAAACCCTATGCTAGACTTTGGGAGCAATGAAGAAGCTGAACCTAAGTTCGATCTCGATGATTTTTCACTAGAGTGATGAACACATACTATTGAATGTTTCCTGTTGATTCAGCCGTCGGCCAGAACAAGGTAAAACAGGTATGGCCATCTGTGCTTTCAAGTGTCACCTTACCTTCGTGTCTGTCCATGATACGTTTGATTATCGCTAATCCTAGGCCGTGGCCTTTATTCCCATTCTGTACCGATTGACTGCGGTAGAAAGGTTCAAATATTTTAGCTTGATCTTCAACAGGGATCCCTTGACCATCATCTGTGATTGACAGAGTTACTTGTTTCTCACTTTGCTCAATTTTGACCTTGATTGATTTACGGCCAAATCGTTGTGCGTTGGTGATCAAGTTTTGTATGGCTCTTTCTATCAGAAGGGGATCGCCAATTATATAAACTGGTTTGTTTGTTGGTTGGATAAATTCGATTGGGGCGCTGATGGAATTGGTGAGTTTTTCTATGGTGTGCTCTGTGAGTACTTCGAGATCGCATTGCTCAAACTGAATGTCTTTCTGTTTGGACTCCAGGCTTGCATAGGTGAGTAGCTCTTGAAGTAAGTTCTCCATCTCTTTGACATCTTGCTGCATCTCATCGAGAAACTCATCTCTACGTTCTGCGCTAGAGTCGGGTTGGCAATACTGTGGCATTAGCGCTAAAGCAAATTTAAGCCTGGCCAGAGGGGTGCGTATCTCGTGGGAGACAGCATTGGATAAATGCTTTTGATTTTCGATGAGCGTGCTGATCTTTTGTGACATTTCATTAAAGGTTATCGCTAGGGGTAATACCTGAGAGCGAGGTGAAAGCTCTATCTGCGTATCCCACTTTGCTTGACCAAACTCACGGGTAGCACTCTTTAGAGTCTTGAGATCTCTCGACAGGGGCCAGACCCATATCAAGGCGACGAAGGCTAAAGATAGGTAGAAAAATAGCGTGAACAAGCCCCTGAGGCGAGCCCTAGGATCTATCTCAATGGGGCCGGCAATCAAAATTTGTTGCCCGACTTTAACAAAATGGAGTTCGTGATTATCGCCCTGTGAAGTGACGAGTATGCTATCGGAAGTTAACTGGCTTGACTTAGCTATGGCGATTTGACTCGCATCGACAAGTTTAAGCGGGTAGTCAGGATTGAGATCGATTTGTTCCAGGTATTCTTTACGGTCTTGATTTGGGAGTTTAGCAAGAAGTTGTGCTAAAGCGATAAGCGGCGCATCCATTGCCCCGCTATCTTCGACACTATTTTGCCATATACTGTCTAGGGTCCAGCCTATACCTAAAAAGCTAAGGCTTACCAATAGGTAGAGGCTGATAAAAAGTCGTTTCAACTTTTAGTTCCGTAAAATTAGTTGTCGGCTAGCAGAGACTTAGCTAGTCCAAGCTTCTGGTGCAAACAAATAGCCTTGGCCCCAAACTGTCTTGATTCTAAATGGTGTCTCAATATTATCTCCTAATTTCTTTCTTAAGCGGGAGATACGCACATCAATTTTTCTGTCTTTACCATCAAAATCGATATTGAGTAGGTACTGGTAGATATATTGGCGGCTTAATACTTGACCTGCTTGGGAGGCTAGCAACCATAATAGTTCAAATTCATGGCTAGTTAAGTCGACCTCAATATCGCCCAGACGAATAGCCTGAGTGTGTGGGTCGATGCTAAGTTTGCCAAAACTCAAACAGTGAGACTCTACTTTAGGTGGCTTAGCCGTGCGGCGCAATAAATTGTTAATTCTGGCTATAAGCAGAGCCGGATCCACAGGTTTCACCACGTAATCATCGGCGCCGAGCTCTAAACCTTTGATCTGATCTTCGTTAGAGCCAAGAGCACTCATCAGTAAGATAGGACCTGCAAAGTAATCGGGTAGCTTTTCACACAGTGTAAGCCCGTCCATCCCTGGCAACATGATATCTAGCAAGATGATATCGGGTTTGTAGTTGATCAACCGAGTTAATACAGTATCTCCTCGGCGTTCGACTTCAACGTGCATTCCATGCGACTTTAAATAATCCACAATCAAATTGGCAAGACGAATATCATCCTCTACCAGTAATACTCTATGGGTAGATTGGGGGTCGGTCATTAGAATAAACTCCATGGGTTGCGGTAGCGTCGTCGTACTTTAGGCTCAGCGGCCGGTGTGACTTTTAGTTTGACTCCGGCTAATGTTTGGTGTGTTTCTTTATCAATCATAACAAATTGAATATCATCAGTTGCACTGATGTTTAATGTTAATGAATGAGTGTCCGCTGACTCGGCACACCACTTTGCCATCTCTTTGTAGTCAGACAAAATACAGATGGGTCTAAAAAATTCGTTTTCCCATTCTAGCACCAGAGTGAGCTTGCATACATTTTCATCTTCAGATGTGATGCAAAACTCTGGGGAAAGTTTGAGTATGGAACCCTGATCTTCATCCTCTTCTTCTGCGACGGCAAAGCCACTCAACAGTGAGAGTATGAGTATTCCAAAGGGTAACAATCTAAATAATGACACTAATACCTGATTTAACACTCGCATTAAAACCTATAGGCAGTGCCGACAAAAAAGGTACTGGTATAATCTTCATTAAGCAGAGGGCTTGCAACTATTTCATCAGCAATCTGGGTATATCGCGCTAGAAATAACAATTTCCAATGCTCTGTTAGTACATAATGACTGGTAAACTTTAAACTAGTATTAATTGCAGACTCAGCTTTATAGTTTTCGCTCCAAAATACACTTTCTGAGGGTCTGATACCGTAGTAATAATCGACAACTTCTTTACTCTTCCAATCAAATTCAAGCGCTAATTCAAAACTCCATTCCTTTACTGCTATGTTGTACAGCCATTGTAGCTTGGCCTCAGTACCTTGGTGGACATTCAGCAAATCATGGGTTACTTCGAAGTTTAATACGCCAGCCCGAGTATAAAGGTAGGCTTCAATTCCCCCGAGATAGGTAAAATTGCGGCTCTCAAGTTCATTGAGTATTGGTCCACCTTGCTCATTACTCATTAGCATCGGCTGATTTCGTGTAGAGAATGGACTTGGTTCGAATCTATTGGTACCTGTAAGAAAGATGTTAGAAGGATCCCAACGATGAAAGAAGGCGCTATCTGTACTGAAACTTGTCGTCAGATTGATGGTGTACTTTTCATCTTCGCTTAATGTATAACCAATATTACCATTATCGAAGTACCAGGAATCACCGTAATAAGCGAAAGTGGGTACTAAATAGATAGGTATATCATCATAATCTTTAAGAGGATTACTGCGAGAGCCGTAACCTAGTGCCAGGCCAATATCCCATCTGCCTATTTCGATACACTCGTATTCACTTCCGCAGGAGTCAACGGTATCGGCCCATGACGAAATAGGGAACAAAATACAAGTTAGCAGGAGCACTGTTAGGTTTTTCATCTTGCTCGTTTATATACTCATCACAGAATTAACATATTAAGTAACAGAGTATCACCTGTGCTAGCTTTAGGTAGGTTTTTCACTTCATTTGATGCAAAGTGATACAGTCGGGATGCTATTGTTTCCTCTGGGTAGTCTTTCTGTTTTTGATTGTGTGTTGCGTGGTATTTAAGTGTTGCTGAGGTGTTCTTGTTTTGTGTTTTAGCTTAATGTCTGGGCTGTTCGCATATTTTTAGTAATTGAATTTGTTGTTCATTTAAGCTGGCATCTCTAGGTAGGGCTAATCCGACAGTTCGCTTCAGTTCGATATCCTGAAGTGGTCTGAAGGTAATATTTCGCTGCTCAAGTAACGCGGGGAGAGCCGGTATTAAGGCGATACCTAGGCCTGCAGCGACTAAGCCAACTGCGTATTCGACGGTCTGAATTCTGGCTCTGACCTGTACTTGTATACCTTCCAGATCCATTAATTGTTGCAGACTCGACAACGCCTCACAGGGAGCACGGTGAATAAAGGCTTGCTGATCTAAATCCTGTAGGCGTATTTGTGTCTGTAGACTCAAGCTGAATGAGGAAGGGATAGCCAGCAGGTAGTCATCATGCCAGATAGGATAAAAGTTTTCCCCTGTGGTCAAATCACTGGTGGTTATAATTCTCGCTTCGGCATCTTCATTGGCTTCGACAAGTGTTAACTCCATATCGGCACAGGTATTGGTAAAATCCTTCAGCAGTTCACTCATCCTATGAACCCCTAACGAGCGGATTAACCCCAGTCTAAAGGGAGTCTGTTGTTGAGGTTGTTTGAATAGAGATTCGATGGCCTGAGATTCATTGAGTAGTTTCTGCGCCAGAGGATAAAGCCTAAGCCCCGAATCTGTTGGACTGACACCTTTTCCATGGCGATGGAAAAGTTGTGTATCTAGTTGGGTCTCTAATTGCGATATCGCAGCCGAGATAGAGGGTTGGGCGATAAAACACTCTTTGGCGGCACCACTAATACTGCCTCTCTCTACCACGGCGACAAAATAATTGAGCGATCTTAGATTCACGTTAACCTCTAGGTCAGATATAGGTATTTCCTATAGATGCTAAAGAAAAAGAATATTTCTCCTAATGGTTAATTATGCCTATGCTAGAAAAATTAGGAAATGGTTATTTTGTAGACTCTAGTACCCATTTTCAGCAATCAGTAACAACCCAAAGGATAATATCATGGCAAGAGTGCATTTCGATTGGACCGATCCCCTGCAGTTTAACGCCCTACTCTCGGAAGAGGAACGCATGATCCGTGACAGTGTTCACGATTATGCCCAGGAAAAACTTATGCCTAGGGTGCTGATGGCCAACCGAAACGAGCACTTCGATCGGGAGATCATGAATGAGTTAGGAGAGCTAGGTTTACTGGGAGCAACTTTGCCTGAAAAGTATGACTGCTCCAATGTTAATTATGTCAGCTATGGTTTGGTGGCTCGTGAGATTGAACGGGTCGACAGTGGTTATCGTTCAGCCATGAGTGTGCAGTCTTCCTTAGTCATGCATCCTATCTACGCTTACGGTAGTGAAGAGCAGAGACTCAAGTATTTACCTAAATTGGCAAAGGGGGAGTGGATTGGCTGTTTCGGTCTGACTGAGCCCGATGTTGGTTCCGATCCAGGAGGAATGAAGACCCGCGCCGAACGTATCGATGGAGGCTATCGTCTCAATGGTGCCAAGATGTGGATCACTAACTCCCCAATTGCCGATGTGTTTATTGTCTGGGCTAAGCTAGAAGGAAAAATCAGGGGCTTCATCTTAGAAAAAGGCATGAAGGGGTTAAGCGCGCCTAAGATTGAGGGCAAGTTCTCACTTAGAGCCTCCATCACTGGCGAAATTGTCATGGACAATGTTGAGGTGCCTGAATCTGCTTTAATGCCTAATGTCGAAGGGCTAAAGGGGCCTTTTGGTTGTCTGAACAAGGCACGCTACGGAATCGCCTGGGGAGCGCTGGGTGCCGCCGAGTTCTGTTGGCATGGTGCACGTCAATATACATTAGACAGAATTCAGTTTAATCGTCCATTAGCTGCCAATCAGCTGATCCAAAAGAAACTAGCCGATATGCAGACTGAGATAACCTTAGGCTTGTTTGCCTGCTTACAGGCGGGGCGTCTGATGGATCAAGATGCCTTACCTGTTGAAGCTATCTCGCTGATAAAGCGAAATTCCTGTGGCAAGGCGTTAGATATAGCTCGTATGTCTCGGGATATGCATGGTGGCAATGGCATCTCAGATGAGTTCCATATCATACGTCATGTTATGAATCTGGAGGCGGTGAATACCTACGAGGGCACTCACGATATCCATGCACTTATCTTAGGTCGAGCGCAAACAGGCATTCAGGCATTTGGATAAGTAGAAATAAAAAGGAGCCTAAGGCTCCTTTTTTGTCTTTGGAACTTTGATTATAGGTAGATTATGGAAGATAGAGCCCTGGTATTGGATCGCCGTTTCCTTGAGCGTGTGCAGAAGCTCGAATTTAGCGATATCGGTGAAGGTTGGAACCATCAAAGGATAGGGTTAACTGACAGTGATTTTATTGGCTTGTTCGAATCCCAGCTTAAGAGCCGTTTATTGGACTTGGAGTCGAGGAAAATGAAGGGCCGCAATCAGGGCTTCTATACCATAGGCAGCTCAGGCCATGAGGGAAATGCCGCCTATGGACTGGCTTTTAGACCTACAGATATGGCGTTCCTGCATTATCGCAGCTGTGCCTTCATGTTAGAGCGAGGCAGGCAAGTCCCGGGGGAAACCTTGCTATACGACATCTTGCTCTCATTTGCCGCATCCAGCGACGATCCTACCTCGGGTGGCCGTCATAAGGTATTGGGCAGTAAGCGTCTCAATATTCCGCCGCAAACCTCGACCATAGCCTCTCATCTTCCCAAAGCCGTAGGGGCAGCCTTAAGTATTCCGTTAACCGACCGCCTGTCATTGGCATCGAATATGCCGACTGACAGCGTAGTGCTGTGTAATTTTGGTGATGCTTCGGCAAATCATGCCAGTGCCCAGAGTGCGATTAACTCGGCTTGTTGGGCCGCGTACCAACAAGTGCCCATGCCTCTGGTTTTTATCTGTGAAGACAATGGTATCGGCATATCGACGCCTACTCCTAAGGGCTGGATCTCAGCTAATTTTAGCCAGAGGCCAGGTCTTAAATATTTT
Source organism: Shewanella psychrophila (assembly GCF_002005305.1). Taxonomy (NCBI): domain Bacteria; kingdom Pseudomonadati; phylum Pseudomonadota; class Gammaproteobacteria; order Alteromonadales; family Shewanellaceae; genus Shewanella; species Shewanella psychrophila. The sequence continues at coordinate 5,244,377 of NZ_CP014782.1, read as the reverse complement.
TGTTGTGACGGCAGGGATATTCTGGACTGTTATAAAATCAGTAAGGAGGCGGCCGACTTCGCTCGTGTTCATCGTAAACCTGTGTTTTTACACGTTCGCGCTGTCCGCCTAATGGGGCATGCCGGCAGTGATGCCGAGATAGCTTATATGAAGAAACAGCAGATCTTCGATAATGAATCTCAAGACCCCTTATTGGTATCGGCTCAGCAACTCATTGAAGCGGGAGTGATGAATAGCGAGCAGATAATCTCTCTCTATCTCAGTCTCAAGGCGCGTATCGAGGCCATTTCGCGCATCGCCGTGACACGGCCTAAGCTCAGAGATGTTAACCAGGCTATGAAAGCTATTGTTCCACCTAAATGCAGGCTAGAGTCTATACCCTACTTGGAGGAGGAGCGCAGAAGCATCTTGTTAAAGGCGGATAAGCAATCCCTAATCAAACCTCTACATATGGGCAAGATGATCAACCTAGCGTTGACAGAATTGATGGCCAGATACAGCAATATTGTCGTGTGCGGTGAGGATGTGGGTAAAAAAGGGGGCGTGTATCATGTGACTTCACGCCTGGTTGAGCGCTTCAGCCCAAACCGAGTTATCAATACCTTGTTGGATGAAACCTCTATTTTAGGTCTCGCCATCGGCATGGCTCATAACGGTATTTTGCCAATCCCAGAGATCCAATTTTTGGCCTATGTACACAATGCCGAAGATCAGATAAGAGGTGAGGCGGCGACCTTGCCTTTCTTCTCCGATGGGCAATTTACCAACCCTATGGTGATTAGAATAGCGGGGCTGGCCTATCAGAAAGGCTTCGGTGGCCATTTTCATAATGATAACTCCTTCGCGGTTTTCAGGGATATACCCGGCCTCATCATTGCGTGTCCGTCAAACGGTCATGATGCCGTAGAGATGCTCAGAGAATGCGTTCGCTTAGCCCGAGAAGAGCAGAGGGTAGTGATCTTCCTCGAACCGATTGCCTTGTATATGACTAAAGATCTGCACAAAAAGGATGATGGCCTCTGGTCCAGCCATTATCTGCCGGAACAAGAGGCTAAGCCTGTCGCGTTAGGAGAAATTGCTCAGTATGGCGAGGGGATGGATCTGTGCATTATCAGTTATGCCAATGGTTACTATCTGAGCCGTCAGGCTGAGAAAGTGCTAGCGGCTACGGGCCTCAATGTGCGTGTACTCGATATCCGTTGGTTAGCGCCGCTGAATATGCAAGCCATCATCAACAGTGCTAAGGAGTGTCATCACATTCTGATTGTCGATGAGTGTAGAAAAACTGGCTCCATCAGTGAGGCGATAATTTCAGGTTTCCATGAAGCGCTAGGCAATGAATGCCCACCACTGGCCAGATTAACAGCTGAAGATTGTTTTATCCCACTGGCCGATGCGGCAACTTTGCCCCTACCTAGTAGAGACAGCATCGTAGAGGCGGCTTTGGCTTTGATTGGCAAAGAACTCAATCATCAGTTGCTTAAAGAGGCTTTGTAACATGACTATGAATATGGAAAATCAAGCAGCGGCAAACGATCAAGCCGATCAGGTGGTTAATAAGCCTAGGGAGAGAGTCGTGGTCGTTGCGCCTGGCCGCGGCTGTTATAACAAGGATGAGTTAGGGTATCTGAAACGTTTCCACTCAGATAAACAAGCATTTATTGCTGGTATAGATCAATACCGAGAGGATCTAAAGCAAACGGGGATAGCTAAAATCGATGGTGCGGCTAAGTACTCCTTTAAACAGCATACCCCAGGGGAAAATGCCTCTGCCCTCATCTATGCCTGTTCAGTATGTGACTTTATGGATATCGATACCGAGCGTTATGAAGTGGTTGCAGTAACCGGGAATTCCATGGGCTGGTATATTGCTTTGGCCTGCGCCAGCGCTTTGGATGGCGATGCCGCCATCGATGTGATTAATACCATGGGATCTATGATGCAAGGTGGCTTAATTGGTGGTCAACTCATCTATCCCGAGATAGATAGTCAGTGGAGGCATGATACTGAGATATCTTCTCTTATCGACAGGATTATCGAGACTATCTGTGATGAAGATGGCTGTGAACTTTTCACCTCTATTTACCTAGGTGGCTATCGGGTACTTGCGGGGAATGAAGCAGGGCTGAAACGAGCCGAGGAGATGCTGCCCCAGATAGAAGAGCGCTATCCTATGCGTTTATATAATCATGGTGCTTTTCATTCTCCCTTGTTAGAGCAAGTGTCTGAGAAAGGCTTTGCCTCACTGGCTGAGTATCTATTCTCTAAGCCAAAGATCCCTTTGATCGATGGAGAAGGCAGAATATGGACGCCCTATGGCACAGATTGTTCGAAACTAAGAGAATACACCTTAGGGGATCAGGTTACTAAGCCCTATGATTTTTCCAAGGCAGTGCAGGTGGCGGTGAAAGAATTTGCCCCGGATAAGGTTATTGTGCTTGGCCCTGGTAACACCTTAGGTGGGCCGACAGCGCAAGCGCTAATCGATTTAAACTGGTTCGGCTGGTCGAATAAAGTTGAGTTCTCAGCAGATCAGCAAGCATCGCCTAAGATGCTGGCTATGGGGAATGATGAGCAGCGAAGTTTATGCACGGCTAAATAGATGAGCTTAGCCCCTCGAATAATAAGTGGTTAACTCGAGGGGTTATTTTACATTTATATCGATTGGTATTAAATTGCCGTTCGACTGACGGCATCTAATATTTCGTGCTTAGATGAAGGTTTTAAAATATAGCCTTGCAATCCCTGTTCAGCCCATTTTTTTATGAGTTCTTTGTTCTTGTTTCCTGTCAGTGCTATAACAGGGACCTCTTCTCCACCATTAATGGTCTTAATCTGCTTTGTGGTATTAATGCCATCTAAATTAGGCATGAAAAGATCCATTAAGATGAGTGAGTATTGGTTATTTCTAATCTTTGTTAACGCGCTCAAGCCATCGGCGGCCTCGTCGACTCGATAGGCTTCTTTAGTCAGCACTTTTACAAGCATTTCTCGATAAATTTGGTTGTCTTCTACAACTAAAATACGTTTAGCGTTATCAGTAATCTCTATGGTTTCTTCAGAGAGACTGGCCTCTGGAGATAAAGCCTCTAAGATCATTTGTGGATCCAAAGCTTTGATACTGCTCATCTCTAAAGATCTATTTTCCAAGTCTTTAAGCCCAAGCTGTTTTGCCAGCAATTGTTGTAGCATACCGTCTAAGCCTATCTTGATATTGCTTTCTAGTTCTGCAAGTAAAGGCTCAATGTGAGTTTTATTCATTTTTTCTATTAGGGCTTTGGAGGAAATATTTGCTCGTTTATTCTCTTCAATTAGGCTTGCTTCGGCCTTTTTCATCTGTTGCTTACATTTGGATATTGAGTCCAGCAGTGATTGTTTACATTCTCCACCCGCATCGATTAACGCGGTTAATTCTTCTCCGATAAATTCAAATTGTTCTTCATTGAATCCTTTATATTGTTCTACAGACTGACTGATTTGCAATCCGTTATGGACAATCATTTTTAATCGGAACTTTTCGTATAAAGGTTGGTAAACGAAATAGTTGTCAAACAACCCCTTGATGCAGCATCGAAATGCGACTCCAGACTCTCGATTCTTACACAGCAAAATACCGTAGTGAGGGTAATCTACATGCAGATCATTGATGAGTTTAGTATAGAGTTCAATGCTGCGTTGAACGTTGGCAAGAGCGAATAAGAGAACCGAAGGCTTGATGATTTGTATTTTATCGCCAATCTCGCTGTTGAGCATTACGGTTCTATATTCATCGACTTGATCGGCAATGATGCTTGCAGCCCCAAGAATGTCATCTTCATTTTCATAAATCATGATCACCTTAGGCTGGCGACAGGCTAGTTTGGCCTTATTTGTCATTACTTATCACTCCATATATTTGTTGCAGAGCTACTTTCGTTTTTAGAATAAGTTCTCGGCATTCAGGTTTATTGTGTTCTGAACCTGATACTTCTAATGCCTGTAGTAAATGAGATATTTGTTCTGCGCCAACGGCTTTGGCTGAGGTCTTAAGAAAGTGAGCCTCTTCTTTAATTTCATGCAATCGACTCGTGTTATACATATCGGCAATGTTCTGTAATGAGATTTTAGCTTGGTTTAAAAAATCGATTTCAAACTGTTTAATGAGATCTGGCTCATCTCCAATGAGATCAATCATGATATTCCTATTTAAGATATGACGAGTCCCTTCGTTCATAGTTAAAGCTCCTTACATATTTTCAATGTTTAAAATATTCTTTGGACAAAATGCAAGCTCATAGTTAACTTCATTCTTGTTGGTTTTCTAAGTACCACTTCTTCATAACTTTCTTTAAATCATTTAATATTATAGGTTTACTGACAAAGTCATTCATGCCAGTAGAATAGCAATATTCAGCATCTCCACTCATGGCGGCACCTGTTATCGCAACGATCGGAATGGCTTTTTTTTGTTGTTGCTGTTCAATATCTCTGATTTTCTTAGTCATATGATAGCCGTCTAGGTTAGGCATATGGCAATCGGTAAGTATGATTTTATAGTCTATGGCTTGCCATTTTTCTATGCCATGAAGACCATCGTCAGCCAGATCACATAGGTAACCTAAAGCGGCTAATTGTTTGGCGATCAATCTTTGATTCAAAGGGTTATCTTCCACAACTAAGATATCTGCATGCTTATTTTTGTTTGTGGGACTATTGATTCTCGCCATTAAGTTATCGGTTTCTATTTCATCAAGATCTAGGCATATTTCTTGATCTATGACTTTTTTAATTGATGCGACTAACTGGCTGCGAGTCATAGGATCGATTGATACCAATAAACTTTGTGGCATAAGTCTTCTGGTCTGACTTATTTGTGAAGACATAACACCTATGATTAAGTTTGAAGCGAATTGATGGTCTTGGTATATATTGAGGAGGGTCTGTTGGTAGTCATCCAAATTACAACATAGTAATAGTACAGCATCATTTTCTTTGATTGCTAAATTAATATCTGCAATGTCATAGTGAGCCACTCTGCTTTTTTCAGCGATTAAGTGCTTACTTATATTTTTAGATCGCTGCTCTACGTGATCACAAAGCTGAATGAGTGCGAGTTTAGAACTTGATAATTGATAGTTATCATCTGCTTTTTTAGAGTGCCAGAAGGGGATCTCAACTCTAAAAGATGAACCTTCACCAGGAGTGCTGGACAACTCAATTAATCCGCCCATTAAGTTAATCAGTTTTCCGCAAATGGCCAGACCTAATCCGGTTCCACCGTATTTACGGGTCGTAGAGCGCTGAGCTTGGGTGAATGGTGTGAATAGCTTTTTTTGAGTATCTTTATCTATTCCTATCCCATTATCGGTAATGGTAAAGGCAATGCGGAACACAATATTATTGTGTTCAATAATTTCTGACTTTAATTTTACCATTCCCATAGTGTCATCAAGACTCGAGGTAAATTTTATGGCATTACCGAGTAAGTTAAATAGCACCTGCCGAACTCTTAGTGCATCTCCTTCTACAAATCGTGGAATAGATGGATCTTCTTCAACAACAAGAATCACTCCTTTCTTGATCGCCACAGGCTGAAATATTTTTACGACATTATCTATGGTATCGGCTATTGAATAATCTCTTTCTTCGAGTTGCAACTTACCAGATTCAATTTTAGTGATATCAAGAATGTCATTTAAGATAGTGATTAAATTGCTGGCCGATGTCGCTGCTGTTTCAATTAGCTCTGTGGACTCAGGACTTTGCTTAGAGATAGTTAAAAGGTCTAAAGAGCCTATGACCGCATTCATGGGGGTTCTGAGTTCATGACTCATCATGGAAAGAAACTCACTTTTAGTTTGGTTAGCTTGTTCGGCCCTCTCTTTTGCTTGTTGTAGCTCTAAGGTACGTAAATTCACTCTGGCTTCGAGTTCATCATTGATTTCTTGTAGCTCTTCTTGTGCTTTGAATATGGGGGATTGATCGATGCAGACTCCATCAATACGAGATATTTTATTTATTTTATCTCGGCCGACTTTGCCCTTTCCTAATATGTATTTTATTTCACCTGAGGGTAAAATAGTGCGGTATTGCATGCTAAAACTCTCTCCAGTATTTAGAGAGTGTTGTACAGCCTCTAGCACTGCACTAGCATCTTCAGGGTGAAGCCTATCAACCCACCTCTGAAGGTGGCCTATATCTGAAGCTTGTAGAGCAAACATATCGTTTGCCCTCTCGTCCCAATCCCATGCCCATTCTTGATTTTCATCTAACTCTGCTCGCCAGTTGCCAATATTGCCAGCTTCCAGAGCTAAGTTTTTAGACTCTATGGCATTTCGTAAGGCGAGTATGTTCTCTTTCTCTTCGCTGCAATCAATTACAGAGCCTGTGATGGTGAATTTTTCTCCGTCGGATAGAAATGCTTCGCTATTAAGTTTGAACCAGCAAGTTTTACCTGCTTTATAGATACGAAATTCAAAGTTGAGGCGAGTGCCGGGTTTATATTCCTGTTTATTGAGTTGCTCAAAGTTTGCTCTGTCTTCTTCTATTACCAGGGCCTTAAATTGACACCAGCTAAGCTGAGTTTCAGATTTTATGCCGACAAGTTCTTTTAGTTTTAGAGAGAAGTAACTTAGCTCTGTTTCAGGTGTATATTCCCAAGTACCTATATCCGCTCCCTTTATTGCGTGATTTAATCTGTGTAATTTGTTTTTTATTAAATTGGTTCGTAACTGAGATTCACAACATGGATTAACTAATAGCCAAAATTCGTTTGGATTTTCAGGATTGAGGTTAATATTGACGCTAACACTGAACTTTTTGGTATTAATCACTAGGTAAGATAAAAAGTTATCTCTGTTATTGAGGTGCTCCAAAAAACGTGGCTGGCAGGAGGTGAGACCTATATCAAAAAAGTTAAAAAGAGTGTGAGCCATCATCTCATTGAAGTTGTTCGATGAAACTTGAAAAGTATGCCTAAAACATCGATTTGTCCCCATTACTCCTCCCAGTTTGTTACAAACAAGAATAGGGAAAGGGATGAGATTCACGGGAGGTTGTTGGTACATATCCTTTTGTACTCTTTCTGCACTTTATCCATAGAATTAAGCGTAGCACTTTTAGATATTTTCGCCTCACCGAGTAAGAGATGAGATTAACTATTAACAATAAGTCTCACTTTTTCAAAGCGAGACTTAAAAACGTATTTAAATATTGCAGTAACAGTGTAAATTAGATGGAGTAGAAGTTTATGACTAGATGGTAGTTGAAGGGGCAAAGGTGGATATACGAAAAAGTAATATCAGTGAAATTCGTCATAGTGATATTGATGACATAATAGCGATTAAGAATATCTATTCTCAACCTTCATGTTATAGCGGAACCTTACAACACCCTTTTCCCTCTTTGCAGCGTTGGCAGAAACGACTCAGTGATCTTCCGGAAAATTTTCACAGCTTGGTTGCAATTATTGATGGAGTGGTGGCGGGACAAATAGGCATGGAAGTGATGTCAAATCCTAGGCGTAAACATGTTGCCAACATAGGAATGGCGGTAGATGAGAAGTATCAGGGGCTGGGAGTAGGAGAAGCTCTGGTTAAGGCCATGGTGGAGCTCGCGCATAATTGGCTTGCGATAAGAAGAATCGAGCTTGAAGTCTATACCGATAACCATGCAGCCATTGCTCTCTATAAGCGTAACGGCTTTATTATAGAGGGAGAAGCCAGAGATTACGCCTTTAGAGGCGGAGAATATGTTGACGCCTTTATCATGGCAAATGTAAAAGAATCATAAAGCTTTACTGCATATAAAGGCTAATGCAGCCTCGTCGAGTACTTGTTTAGAGACATAGCTGGTGCCAGTTGGATGCTTAATGAGGAAGCCCCTGTCTGTGGTCACTATTTCAGAGACATCAGTCCATAATATCTGACTCTTAACATAGAAAGAGTGGCTGCTGACTCCTTGCTCATCTATGGTTAGCATCACTTCATTTCCGGCTGCTTTGCTCATCATCTGCCGCCACAACCACCATGTCTTTTTAAACTTCACATTTCCGCCTTCCAATACACCCAGCCCGATAACAAACCAGGAAGCATAAGCATTCATGCCTGTCAGCAACAGGGCTATCCCGATGAAAAAGAAGCCAATTGCTTTGGTGTATGCGCGCCATGAGGTGTCTATTGTGACTGACTCATCGAAACACTCACTGAAATGGGGTTTATCGAGAATATACTGAGTCGTGTAACTGAAAGGGGAGTTCATGGGAGTAAGCTATTATCAAATTTAATCTGAGTTTACCGTATCTCGGCTCAAATCTCTTGGTCTATCTGTGGTGATCCCTATATATGAAGCTAGACTTAATGTAATAAGTAAGCTGAGTGAAGCTCTTTTCTGGTGAGGCATAAAATGTCGTGTGTTCCTAAAGGTTATAAGAGTTACAAGTCGAGTGGCGTTTTTACCAGAGGCTCTATCCCAGAAAGTCTTGCACAGCCCCATTTTACTAAGACTGGGATCTACGAACAGATCCATGTTTTACAGGGCAAGGTGAGGTTTTACGGCTACCAAGGTAATCCTTTACAAGCAGAAAAAGAGGTTTTGATTAAAGCCGATGAAACAGCTATTTCTCATCCTAATTATTGGCACAAAATTGAACCTTTAACGGATGATACTCAGTTTGAAGTGACCTTCTATACTAAGTAGAAGCAGTTATAGCTTCTGTCTATTTTTAGCTCTTATGCTTTATTTAGTGTCTTAATCAGTTTAATTTGGCTAGGAAACCTTCAGTTAACAAATCTTAACATGACATTCACAGGGAGAGCGGGTACATTGGATATTCGTCGATAATGGATTAAGGAGAAGATATGTTAATGGGTAGCATAGCCGAACTATTCTTCTGGTTTTTCTGGGATTTTTTACTTTCTTTCGTTTTATACACGACAGGTGCCGTGGTGTTAAGAGTCGTGTCGTTTGGACGAATTCAGAAGCCTATTTTCGTCCCTGGTGTGTTCAGTAATGAAAAAAGGTTAGCGAGGAATGATTTTTTCTCTGCCTATATCTCAGGTTTTTTCTTCTACTTAGTTTTACTGGCATTAATTATCTGGTTAAAGTGATATCTAGGTAAGCCTCCTCAGGCAAACGCCTAATTGGGGCCGTATCTTTTTTAATCGGATATGGCCACAATTCTACTCGCTATTTCCAGCTACTAAGCTTCGTCATATCGATTTCTTTGTGAAGGTATATCACTTAGGTACTGCACTAATTCTACTTCATAGCCGTTTGGATCTAGGTAATAGACATTTCTTTTAAATTCATCGATCGCGCCATCCTTATCAGCCAAAAATCCTGCCAGAGCCAGACGTTCGATCACGGCATCAATATTATCGGTTACGAAGGCAAAGTGAGCCAAGCCGACCTGGTGACCCGTGAGATCTCGGTTTTGACCAACACCATCATCATTGAAGGTGAGATATTGGTAATCATCACCAAAATGTACCCAGTTTCTGGGCTTTCCATGCCATGTACCTTCTCCGCCACCACGTACTGACCAGTGGGGAAAGGCTGCTCGATAGAATTTGAGTGTCGTTGGGATATCTTCAACGACTAAATTTAAATGTTCCAGATGTAGCATAACTTGCTCCTTATTTTCGCTTTATAATTTGATGCTTTCCTAGCTCCTAATCTTTCACTTCTAGCCTTACATGCCGTAACAGTATTCCTGCTGTTTAGGGTATGGCTCATGTTCATGCCTATGCCTGATTGTAGCCAAGGCTTGGCTGTATTGGTGCAGCATATGCAGGCTGTAATCTATTCGTTGTCTGAGATCCCTCTCTCGCTCGTCTTGTGCTAATACAGGTTCATGTGAATGATTGAGTACTTCGGTGACATTGCGAATGATTAAATGGTCGGGTAGGGCAACCAATTTGTTATTTTTCAGCGCATTCATTCTGAGTTCTGCGATGGGGTAGGCACCACTTATTCCACTGACGACAGAGACTAACAGTGCCGGTTTATGGGCTGTGTCTTGGTTATCACACATCAGCAGGAAATTTTTGAGTAGTGGTGAGGCCATTCCCCCCCATTCCGGAGTGATTAAAATCAACGCATCGGCTTTTTTGACCTTGTGACCAATCATGGTCCAGGGACTGGCTTCTGCATATTTACTCTCCTGCTCGCCGTCCCAGAACGGTAGGTCGTAACGGCAAAGCTCTATATGGCTCACTTCTTCAAATTCTATAGATTGTTTGGCTAAATAATGTGCGACCTTAGCACTTTGTGATTCTGTTCTCTGGCTACCACTGACGATGAGCAACTTCATTTAATAAACCTTTTCCTTTATTAATTGTTTTGTAATGTAAATGCTTTACATAAGCTTGTAAAGGCTAAAGTAAATAAAAATGTTTACTTAATGTCTGGATAGGTAATAATGTAAGTGTGAAAAAAGGCGTAGAGAGGCATCATGAAAACCAGCGAAAAAATTATTCAACTGCTTAAGACTCAAGGTCCCCTCACTGCTAAAGTTTTAGCCAGTGAATTATCACTGACGACCATGGGTGTGCGTCAGCATATGCAAGGTTTAGAAGATGATGGCGATGTGAGCTTTGAAGATAAGAAGGCGGCTCGTGGACGCCCGACTCGATTTTGGTCTCTGACTTCTAAGAGTAATAGCCATTTTTCTGATCGCCATGAAGAACTCTCGGTTCAGTTGATAGATTCAGTTATCACAGTATTTGGGGATAGTGGACTAGAAAAGCTAATTACACACAGAGAGCAAGCCTCACTCTCACTCTATCAACAGAGTATGTCAGGTAAACACAGTCTTATTGATAAGCTTAATGCCTTAGCCGAGCTGAGAAGCCGCGAAGGTTATATGGCCACAATAGTTGAAGACGAGTCATGTTTTTGGCTAATGGAAAATCATTGTCCAATCTGCGCTGCTGCCAGTAAATGCCTTAATTTCTGTCGTTCTGAGCTTAACCTGTTTCAAACAATTTTAAATGATGAGGCCACCGTCAGCCGCGAAGAGCATATCATCGAGGGAGCGAGGCGCTGCGCCTACAAAGTGACTCCTTTATCTGCAGTTAAATCTTCGATTCAATAGGCTGAGGTTTAGAGGTTATGGAATCCAAACGAGCCAGATTAGACAGGTTCCTCAGCAGTGAGCTTAAGATCAATCGTAAAGATGTACGCTTGATGCTCGCCCAGAGCAGGGTCAGAGTAGACGGCACCGTGGCCAAAGATATACAGCAGCTGGTGGATGAGTTTTCTCACGTGTCTCTCGATGACAGGATCCTCAAGAGTAATACACCCAGTTATGTGATGCTCAATAAACCTGTGGGTGTGGTGAGTGCGACAAGGGATGCTAAACACAAGACAGTGATCGATCTGTTAGCACATCCTGTTAAATCTGAGCTGCATATTGTCGGTAGGCTCGACTTAAACACCTCTGGATTGGTGTTATTGACCAATGATGGTCGTTGGTCCAGAAAACTGATGTCTCCAGAGGCTAAAGTGGACAAGCGTTATCGGGTGACACTGCAAAACCCCCTTAGTGATGACTATATTCATGCCTTCGCCAAGGGCTTCTACTTTGAATTTGAAGATATTACTACTCAGGCGGCCAAGCTTGAAATTATCAGTGAGTACGTCGCCGAAGTGATTCTGACAGAAGGTAAATATCATCAAATTAAACGTATGTTTGGCCGTTTTCGTAATCCTGTCATCGGGCTACATCGCTGTTCAGTTGGCAAGCTGCTATTAGACCCTGACCTTCACGAGGGATCGAGCCGAAATCTTACTGCCGCAGAGGTGGACGGTATATTTGGTTAACCTTGTTTGATTTAGCTCCCGAAGGCTTATTGATAAATTTTTTGGCCTTTTTTGTATAGATAGATGAAGTGATTACTGTTTTTGATTACTCGATCACACTCTTTTTTTATTTGAGATTCAGATCACTTAAAGGTCGTTCTGCTAGCAAATGAACTAGTTTATCATTTACTTAAACACGCTAAAGATGTGAGGGATGTCGCCCTTGGTTGGCTTTTCGTGATCAAGATCTCGTGAGTGCGATTTGCTGCCTTATATTTATCTAGATGAAATACGCTATCGAATTGAAATTAAAAGAGTTAGTTATTTATCCGATGAAATCAATTCTTGAGGGATATTGAGTTTACCACTTTCTATTCTTTTGAAATTTAAAGACTATATCTTCTTCTGCCTGTTAATTGTACTGGGTTTATTCCAAGTGATTTTTAGCTTAATTGCTGATTACGCCTGTTTGATATGAATTTTTCCATCTTCTAAGATGCGCCGCGCAAATTCAAATTAAATTTCATTTATGATGGCAACTTACGTTGGCATCATAAATCGTTGCAATACTCCTTAGGGGAACTCGATGTCGACAAAACTTGCTAACCCAGCACCTTTAGGTTTGATGGGGTTCGGTATGACTACCGTCTTATTAAATATCCATAACGCAGGCTTCTTTCCGATCGACTCTATGATATTGGCCATGGGTATTTTCTATGGAGGAATAGCTCAGGTTATCGCAGGGATGATGTGTTTCAAACGTGGTGACACATTCGGCACGACAGCGTTCACCTCCTATGGCATGTTCTGGTTAACGTTAGTCGGTCTATTGATCATGCCCAAGTTTGGTCTGGCTGAGCCTAGCCCTGCCGGATTTATGGCCTGGTACCTACTACTTTGGGGGGGCTTTACCGCTTTCATGTTTATCGGTTCACTGCGCTACCCTAGAGCTAAACAAGTGGTATTTGGATCGCTCACTATTTTGTTCGGCTTGTTAGCTGCAAGAGATTTTACTGGTAGTGAGTTAATTGGAACCATAGCTGGCATAGAAGGGATCTTCTGTGGCGCGAGTGCTATCTATTTTGCAATGGCTCAGGTACTTAATGCCGAGTACGGTCGTACTATTTTACCTGTAGGTGAGATCAAGAAAACTTCATAGCTTGTTATTTTTAGCTGTAAAAGTGAAAGGGGTGTTAGCCCCTTTGTCGTCAATCTTCTTAGCCTTGCTGCTTAGCTTCTCTGTAATTTCAATAACCATTTGCCGTAGAGGAAGATACCCACGGCGGAAATGGTGCCTATGGCAGCTATGATATACCAGGCCATGCCGATATTGTGGGTATTGTAGAGCAGAGTCGTTAGCTCTTGAGCTGGCTCTCCAGTGTAGGCTACGAGTGTTGTAAAGGCTTCACCCTGTGGGATCGCACTAACATCACTAGCACTCATGCCGCGCTCTTTGAGTAGGTCTAATGAGAAGATCTCTTTCGATGCATACATCTCATAGAGTTTAGGGCCGAAGAAACCTTCCAGTGTCCAGCCTATACCTTGGGGCAGCATCACAAAGCCCAGATACATGGCCTTCTTGCCTTCTGGGGCTATGTTACCCATAAACTCATTCTTCTTCGGGCTGATCATCATCTCACCAAACGAGAACATGACGATGGCCAATACCATCATCCAGGCGGCGTTAGTGGCGCCAATAACGACGAAAGCTAAGATACTTAATAAGCACCCTGCCAACATTGCTGTGGTAATACGATATTTAGCCGTGAGGGCGGCAACTAGGAAACATGAGGTCATTATCATGCCTGCATTAAGGTTGAGCATGCCTTCTGGCATGACCTTAGTCCCGGTGTTATCGAGTCCAAGCCAGAATTGCAGTATTCCGTTTGATGTCCCATCGGGGCCAAATAATGAGGTCACGATAACGCTAGTATCTACCCACTCGGCAATATGGATTGGCAGAACATCAAACAGTGAGTTAAATAGGAACCAAAACCCCGCAAATACCAGCATGTAGTAGATGACAATAGGTTTCTTAAGTTCGTGGAGGGCATCTCTCCAGAGCGCTACTTGGTGGATTTCACCGGATTTAATCTTACGGTTGCGCTCTAATCGCGCCTCTTTTCCTGGCTCTTTGTAAGCAAGTAAAAATAGGAAGTTAAGGGAGATAATAGCGGCACAGGCGTAAAATACATTATCCCAGGATAGCTGACGCATATGCACGGCAACCAGAGGTCCTAAGAAGCCGCCAATATTCACTACCTGATAGAATATACCCCAGGCCATAGAGGTGTTCTGCCTCCCCGTTGAGAGGACCAAGGTGCCCTGGATCCCAGGTTTAAAGACCCCAGTACCGGCGGCGAGTAATATAGCGCCGAAGAGGAAACCATAAAAACTCGGGAAAAAGGCCATCACTAAATAACCGCAAATCTTGATTATGGTTGAGGCAAAAATGGTTTCCTTGTAGCCGACTCGGTCAGAAATCCCGCCAGTAAATACCGGGATAAATGTCTGCATCATTGCCCAGATACCGATAATCACGCCATAGTCGCTGAGGCTGATACCGAGGCCGCCTTCAGAGACTGGTGCTTTGGCATAAAGACCCGCACTGGCTTTAACACCATAGTAGGCAATGCGCTCAACGAGCTCCATGCCACCCACTATCCAGAAAATATAACTTAAGCTGGCTATGGAAGCCCACATGCCTAGCTGTTTCACTTCCCGCAGATCATTGTCTGCATAAGCATCTTTGGAATTGCTCATTTTCTTCCTTCAAATATTATAATTATTAGTTTGTTCTTAAGCCTGCTTGCAACTAAAGATGTGTTCATGTTGATTTTTATGTTTTAAACGCACATCTTGTCTGTTTTTAGGTTGTTCGCTTGTGATAGCAGTCGACACTTTACCTAATTTACTGCAAAACACCAAAACCAATCTAATAAACTTCACAAAAGTGCATTATCACTGGTTTTGCTAACGTTAATCTTGTTAATCTGATGTGTGTATTTTTCCTATGAGTCAGATTTTTCTGGCTACTTTAGAGTAAGGAGCTTGAGCGTGACACTTGAGAAGACGCGAAGAATTACCAAAGAGATAAGACTCATTAAAGAGAATGAATTGAGTCGATTTTTTGCCTATTTAAATGAACAGGTTGCGGAAAACGGTCAGGGCGATGTTCCCTTGTTTCAGCCCATGTCACGTAAGTTTTCAGCTATGTCTGAGCAGATGAAACAAAGGTTTTCAGATGGGATAACACGTACTTTTAGTGATGAATCTTGGCGGAAACTTTGGATTGCAATCGATGAACAAGAGCAGATCTGCGGTCATATCGATCTCAGACCTCTGGCGGAACCCCACACAGATCATAGAGCCTTGTTGGGCATGGGCGTCCATAGCGATGCCAGACGAACAGGCTTAGGTAAAAAACTGATTGAAACTGTAGCTGAATGGGCTAAAGAAGAAACAGATCTGCAATGGATCGATCTCTGGGTTATGTCCAATAACGTACCGGCTATTTCTTTGTATCAAAAAACAAATTTCATCAAAAATGGCGAAATAGAGGATATGTTCAGGATAGATGGCAGCTCTTACTCATACGTTAATATGAGCCTGAAGCTGTAACTTGCCCTTATGCCAATTGCTATTGTCCAATAATGGATCGTCACTTATATAGTGTTAAATGTTATAGGTGGGTGTAGCTAACTGAAATAAAACAATTTTGATTGCACGTGTAAACACGCAATACAGGGTTAGGTGTCTCTTTTAGATTATTTACATTTTTACGCAAGCCTCTTGAACTATAGTTAACCGGATATGTGTCAAAACGACAAGCCCCAAGGAATATGGGGCTTTCGACTATCTGTGTCACGAAAGGAGGCAGGACATGAGTCACTATTTCAATAATATGCCGCTGGCGAGAAAATTAACCTTTGTTCTCTCTGTTGTTGGACTCGTCCCCGCAATTATTATCGCTTCAATCGCACTTTTTAACAGCTCTCAGGCCTTATCAAATGATAAATCCTCGGCGCTAACTGCGGTGGCGGAGCTGAAGACGAGTATTATTAGTCAATATTTCAATACAGCCCAGTCACAACTAGAGAACTTGAGTCGCAGCGGGCTGGCACGTCATGCACTTAGTGGCTTTTCGAACGGTTTTCATCGCTATTTAGATGAGCATCAAGAGGTCGATACCAGTACATTAAATCTGTACTACCGTGACGAGTTTGGCGTTAAGTATTTAGCGGATACCGCAGGTGAAATTGATGATGCAGGTCTAGTATCATCGCTTTCCGAGATTGCCAAAGCATTGCAAACCAGCTATATCAGCTTGAATCCTTATCCGCTCGGGGAAAAAGACAAACTGGTTGATAGCGGTGGCTCTACCCTTTATGACCGTACTCATAGCCAGTATCATCAAGACTTCAACAGTTATGTGTCTGAGTTTGGCTATTATGATATTTTTCTTATCGATGCAAGCAGCCATGAAGTGGTTTATTCAGTCTATAAAGAGTTAGATTACGCGACTAACCTAGAGTCTGGCCCCTATAAAACCAGTGGGCTGGCTGCAGCATATCGAGATGCTGTCCTCAATAAAGCCACGGTTTTTGTCGATTACGCACCCTATACACCTTCCTATGAAGCCCCTGCGAGTTTTATTGCCACCCCGATTCTTGAAGGGGAACAGCTTCTTGGGGTGTTGATTTTTCAGCTGCCTCTGGATCAGGTATCTCAGGTGATGAGCTCGACCTTTGGTTTAGGTGAAACTGGCGAGTCATACCTTGTGGGCAGTGATAAGAAAATGCGTTCAGATAGCTTTTTCGATCCTAAATATTCAGTTAAAGAATCCTTTAACTCCCGCAGTAATATTCAGATCAGTACTCCTCAGGTAGGTAACGCCTTAAACAATAGGTCTGGTTTTATGGAGAGTCAGAACTACCAAGGTCATCAAGTTGTTGCAGCCTATGCTCCCTTAGTCGTGATGGGGAGTCGATGGGCTTTAGTGGTTGAGCAAAGCACGGGCGAAGCATATGCCGCCATCTCCTCTTTGAGATTGCTATTTATCGTGATGATGTTGGGTTTATTGATAATGACTGTGTTGATTGCCATAAAGTTCGGCCGCTCCATCGCATCGCCCATACAAGATCTGTCAGCATTTATTCTTGATTTAAAGGCCCAGTGGCGATTTTCAATGCGCACTAAGGTTAGTAGTACTGATGAAACTGGCCAGGCGGCAAAGGCACTTAATGAGATGCTTAGCTCCCTAGATTCGGCGGTGCAGGACATCAATGGCACAGTCGAAGAGTTAGCTAAGGGGAATTTTAAGCAAAGGGTTAAGATTGATATGGCGGGAGATCTGGACGAGCTGAAGTGCACTATCAATGATTCGGCTAGAGCGATTACTGAGTCTATCGACGATATTGGTCGAGTGATGAAGGCGCTAGAGGTAGGAGACTTTACCCAAAGGGTGGAAGTTAATGCTCAAGGGCAATTACTCGAGCTTAAAACTATGGTCAATACCACCGCGCAGAGTACCGCTATGTTTATTGAAGATGCAGTTGGTGTGATGCAAAGTGCTGAGGCCGGGGATTACAGTGTCAGAGTATCTGTTAGTGCCAATGGTGAGTTAGATACTTTTAAACATGCTATTAATCAAAATATTCAAAATACTGAGTTGGTTATCGAAGATATAGGCCGGGTGATGCAGTCTATTCAACAAGGCGACTTCACTCAGCTGGTCAATGTACCTGCGCAGGGTCAATTAGATACCTTAAAAATGACCGTTAATCAGACGGCCCAAGGTATGGCTTGCTTTATTCAAGATGCCACCGGGGTTATGCAGCAGCTGGAGGCTGGGGATTACAGCGTCAGAGTGATGGTGGATGTTGCCGGAGAGCTGGATACCTTTAAGCATGCCATCAATCAAAATATCAAAAACACCGAGTTGGTCATCGATAATATTGGTGAAGTGATGCAGTCTATTCAAAAAGGTGACTTTTCTCAGCGGGTAAAAGTTGCCGCTCAAGGGCAATTAAACATCCTTAAGGTGAATGTCAATGAGACTGCTGTATCTATGGCTGGCTTTATCAAGGATGCAACCAGTGTGATGCAGAGATTAGAAGGAGGCGATTATAGTGTCAGAGTCGCGGTTAATACGGCCGGAGAGCTAACGACTTTTAAGCGAGCCATCAACCAGAATATTAAAAATACCGAGCTGGTCATCAACGATATCGGGCAAGTGATGCATGCTATTCAGCAGGGAGATTTTACTCAATTAGTCAATGTACCCGCACAAGGGCAGTTAGATACCTTAAAGGTGACCATTAACCAGACGGCTGAGGGGATGGCTAGCTTTATTCAAGAGGCTACATCTGTGATGCAGCAGCTGGAGGCCGGTAACTATAGTGTCAGAGTGAGCGTCGATGTTGCCGGAGAGCTAGCAAGCTTCAAGCAAGCAATTAATCAAAATATTGAAAATACCGAGCTGGTTATCGATGATATTGGTGCTGTGATGCACTCTATTCAGCAAGGAGATTTCTCTCAAGTAGTGCAAGTGTCTGCTCTGGGACAGCTAAATACTTTGAAAATGACGGTCAATAAGACTGCTGAGTCGATGGCTTCATTTATCAAGGATGCGACCTGTGTAATGCAGAGGCTAGAAGGCGGAGACTATAGTGTCAGAGTCTCTGTTAACGCTGCAGGTGAGCTGACTACTTTCAAAGAGGCTATCAATCAAAACATCATGAATACTCAAGTTGTGATATCTGAGATCGGTGCCGTGATGCAGCAAATTCAGCAAGGCGTTTATGGCAAGCAAGTGGAGTGTGATGCTAAGGGCCAACTTGCTCAGATAAAAGACAGCGTCAATGCGGCCTCCAAAATCACCGATGATATCGTTCGTGAAATTATTCAAGTGATGGAGTCACTCGCACAAGGGGATTTTAGTCATCAGGTCTCAGTTGATGCTAAAGGTGACTTAGCTAGACTTAAACAGAGTATTAATCTGGCTGCATCAGGAACAAAAGATGTGATTAATAATATCATTCAGGTGATGAAGAAAGTGGCCAGAGGCGAGTTTGACCAGCAAGTGATAGCCGATGCTAAGGGCCAGCTATTAGATTTAAAATTAGGGGTCAATGCGGCGGCAAACTCATGCGACCAAGTGGTGAAAGCCATTTCTCAGGTCATGGAGTCATTAGCCCATGGACGGCTTGACCAAAGGGTCACCATTCAAACCTTTGGGGACTTCAATAAACTCTCTGGTGCTGTTAATCAAACCTGTGATGCAATAGAAGCAACGCTCAATGAGTCGAAAGAGGTGATGGAAGCGGTAGCGCAAGGTAACTTGTCTGAATCCTTTAGCATGGCAGTAGAAGGCGAATATGCAGCCTTGAAGCTGAGTATCAACCGCACCGTCGATAACCTTGTTGCTATGATCGATGAGATCCGCACTGCAGCCAATGTCGTCAATCACAAAACTCAGGAAGCGTCAGATGAGACGTTCGGCCTCAACCAGCAGATAGACGAGCAAGTGGCCAGTGTGGAGAGCATTACCAGTGCTATGTCTCAGATGCAGGCATCTATCAGTAACACCTTAGATAAGGCTCACCAATCGGCAAGCATGTCTGTACAAGCCCACAAATATGCCATCGAAGGTGAGCGTGTGGTCGATAATGTGATTCTGGCTATGAATGGGATTTCTCAATCGAGCGCTAAGATGTCAAATATCATAGGCGTTATAGATGAAATTGCGTTTCAAACTAACTTACTCGCGCTCAATGCTGCGGTCGAGGCTGCAAGGGCTGGAGAGCAAGGCAGAGGTTTCGCCGTTGTTGCTGGAGAGGTCAGAAACCTTGCCCAGCGCAGTGCTAATGCTGCCAAGGAGATATCTCATCTTATCAATGACTCAGTAGACAAAGTGAATGCAGGAGCCGGACTGGTAACTGAATCAGGGCAGCTTCTTAAGGAGATAACAGTCTCGAGTGAAGGGGTGAAAAACAATGTTGATGAAGTGACGTTAGCCATGAAAGAGCAGCAGAGTCAGGTTGTTTATGTCTCTGAGGCCATGGAAAATGTCGACAGCACAATCCAACAGAGTGCGACTATGCTAGAGAATCTCAATCAAAATGTGGGAGACGTTAAGCACCAAGCCTTGAGTCTGCTCAATTTAATTCAGAGATTTAAGACTCAGTCTCCTGGAGTCTTAAAGGCTGTTTAGCCTCCATTGGTCTTAAGCGACGGGCTCTGAAGTGGTTTATTGTCTATTTCACTGGCAAAGACAAAATTGTTTTTGCCTTTTTTCTTAGCAAGATACATAGCCTTGTCTGCTTTGTTGATCAAGATGCTATATTCTTCACCATCTTCGGGATAACTTGCTACGCCTATACTCAAGGTGATGGCACAGTGTTGTTCCTGCATCATGAAGTTAATCGCCACAGAATCGATCATCTTTTTCGCTATCAGGGAGATGGAGGAGGCATCACCTGCATCAGGCAAAATAATCAGGAATTCATCGCCACCGACTCTGGCAACGATATCCCCCTCGCGGATGGAATCAGATAACCTGATGGCCGTTTCTTTCAGTAGTCGATCACCGGCCTGATGACCTAATGTATCGTTGACCCATTTGAAATTATCCAGATCGGCAAACATCACTACCAGCTTTTGCCCCGATAGCTTGCTTTGCTGCAGGAGTGCATCGAACTGCTCAGTGGCGAATTCGCGTGTGGGTAGGCCGGTCAAGGTATCATGATGCGCCATATGATTGAGCTTACGCTGTAACAGATCTCTCTCGATAGCATTTCGCTTGAATACCTCCATGGCTTCAGCCATTTTACCCACTTCATCTTTGCGCTCGGATACCGAAATATTAATACTGAGATCGTTACGTGCCAGACGTGACATCATGCGTGTCATTGCCACAATGGGGTTTGAGATATCCGATGCCAGAAGATAGCCTAGAAAGAAAATAGCTATGGCAAGTATGCAGCCACTGAGGAGCAGGAAGTGGCTCATGGTATAGACAGGTTCGAGTATTTCCTTCCTGTCTATTTCGGCTATGATGGCCCAGCGGGTTCCGAGGAAGTCCACCGGTGCATAGGCTGAAAATACCGGAATGTGGCGGTAATCCAGTATTGTATCGTTTCCCGACTCTCCTTGCAGTGCCTTACGTACAGAAAGAGTGTCAACTCTGGTTTTTAATATGCTTCGGCCATGAAAGAAGCGAGAGTCGCTGCGCATCAAGAGATCGGGTCCAACCAGATAGGTCTCACCAGTTTCACCCATACCGGCAGTGACATGCATGACATCGTTGAGAGGACCTATGGGCATCTGAAAGGCGATGATACCTATAAATTGTTTATTGCTATCGAATACGGGGGAGGCGATAAAGCTCGCTGGTTGGTTGTCACTGGGTTCATAGGTAAAGAAGTCAGCAAATACATGTTGATCAATACTCGGTTTCGGGTCTATTTCACGAACGATCTGGCTGAGGTGGGTCTCACTCCAGGGGCCTGTAAAGATATTGGTGGCGAAATCGACCTCTTTTTTTACCGTATAGATCAAATCGCCCTTAGTATTGAATAGGAATAAGTCATGAAATTCTCTGGTGGTGACTAAGTTTTTAAACTCGGGGTGATAAACGCTATGATACTGGTTATACAGTGCGCCACTTTCAGCCTGTAACAATGAGTCTTTCTGTTTATTAGAATAGGGGTTAAGGTGAATATAGGCATCTTGCAAGTAAACTGTTTGTTGGTCTCCTAAGGCATCCCAAGCCAAGGAAAACTGCTTGATAGCATCGATAACGAGAGGGCTTTGAGCATGGAAAATAAGATCTTTCTCTATCACGGAGAAGTATGAATTTAATGATGACTTCCTTGATTCTAACAAGGCGAATAGCGAGTTTTCGGCCGATTTAGCCATCTCATTCTTGGCTATGGTAAAGGCGATAAATCCAGTGGCAATAGCGGAAACTAATGCCAGAGATATCATGACTATTGGAAACTTATGAGTGATTTTAAAATCGGTGAGCATATTCTTCCTTAAATAAGACATCAAGAAAATTGCCGTAATACGAGTTTACGCTCTTCAATTATAGTCACAGAATATAGAGAGGAGATCGGCTCTAGGCTTTGTATTGATAAGGGTGAAGTCGTGTTAAGAAAATTGGTATTATTTGGGGAGGGGTGCTCATGGGATTACAAGCAATAAGCCTAAGAGGGCGAGATATTGACTGTTCAATAAATATTTATAAGAAGAGACATTTTACCTGTTTTCGCTGAAGTGAATAACCTGAAATAGCTCAACTTTTATCTTCTGTGACCAATAGTCTTGGGGCCAGCCGCCCTTAACTTTTAGGGCATCGATAAAGGCTTTGGGATCAGAAAAGTGCTCCCAAACCTGAGGAAGGAATACGGCTCTTAATCCATCCTCTTTAAGCACTACACCGTACTGCTCTTGTGTTAAGTACTCCTCGAGTTGACGCTGGTTTCTGACGTTTAATGGCGAAAGAGGAGATAGCAGGGATATCTCTATCGAGACTCGCTCTAGTTGAGTCTCAAGCAGAGGAGAGAAGCGGCGATCGTAGAATGCGCTGCTGGTGGCCAGATCCGGGATACTTTTTGCCAGAGGGCGATCACCTTCAATGCAGCCCATACAGCCCTTGAGCTCACCATCGAGTGTCAAAGTAACGAAACAGCCCAGTTTCGACTCGATTAGGGGCTCATTGGGGAGGGCATGGTGAGAAGTGGCGGAGGAATAGGCCGACGGTTCGGATATGAATGAGTTAACCAAGGCGCTACGAGCCAGAGCTAATAATTGGCACTTCCCGGACTCGGTGAGGTTAATTGATGATAAAGCTGGCATAGCCGACTACCCGATTTTTATCATCTGCACTGCTAATTTCACTGTCACCCGAATTTTGATAACTCAGCTGCGTTATGCAGAGGTTATGGCGTATAAGCTGGAGGGAGAGCGCATTGAGCGAACGGCATCCGCAGGCTTGATCGGATGATATGTCACTTTTTTTGGCCTGAATTTTCTGGCAAGTTTCCAAGTCTAAACGTTTAGCTTCATCATAGGGATGAAAATGGCTCAAATCTGAACTGACGACAATCAAGGTTTCGTCTCCCCCCCAGACTAATTCCAATAGATCGGCCATCGCTTCAGGGGCTATGTCACCCACGACTATGGGGAGGAGCTCAAATTCATTCAGACAGTGCTGTAGGAAGGGCAGCTCGACTTCTAGGCTGTGTTCATTTTTATGCGGGATATTGGAGATGGTCACGGCATCGTATGTAGCCAATTTGGCAGTGCTGGATCTGTCTATGGTCAAGTTACCTAGTGGCGTAGAGAAGTGGGTACTTTCGGGTAAGGCGCAGCCTTGCAGGTAAACCGTATGGGCGGGGCCGAGTAAAACTACACGCTTAATCTTATCTGCGATGGCACTAATGCAGGAGAAACCATGGGCTGCCACGAGCCCTGAATAGATATAACCCGCATGGGGCACGATTATCGCCTTAGGTGTCATTTTAGCTGTCGAATTTGGCATTTTATGAAGTGACGCCTGACTCATATAACTGGATAGCTCAGCGGATAGCGCCATAGGGTCTGCTGGATAAAACAGTCCTGCGACGGCGGGAGGGCGGATAGAACTTAGCATCTGTTACCTGGCCAGTCTTTTTAAACTAGGCTTTAAGTATAGGCCAAGGCGGACACATGCTGATGCTGTCTAAATCGAGTACAAACATAGGTGAAACTCATCTTGTTAACAGCCATATTAGAGATACTAATGCTATAGAATCCAGCACTGTAGAGACTAAGTACTGGCATCAACTGGACGACGGTAGGGTGCAATGTGATCTTTGCCCTCGCCACTGTCAGCTGCGAGAGGGCAAGCGTGGGGTCTGTTTCGTGCGGCAAAATATTGATAATGAGATAAAGCTCACTAGCTATGGTCGTTCTAGTGGTTTCTGCATCGATCCTATAGAGAAGAAGCCTTTGAATCATTTCTATCCCGGTAGCTCTGTGCTGTCATTTGGTACCGCCGGCTGTAATCTCTGTTGTAAATTCTGCCAAAATTGGGATATCAGTAAGTCACGAGAGTTTGATACTTTAGGTTCTAAAGCAAGTCCCGAATCATTGGCTGCAACGGCAAAACGCATGGGCTGCAGGAGTATCGCCTTTACTTATAACGACCCGGTTATCTTTCTCGAGTATGCCGTTGATGTGGCTCAGGCTTGTCATGAACAGGGGATCAACTCGGTGGCGGTCACCGCTGGCTATATCTGCCCCGAGCCTAGAGTCGAGTTCTATCGTTTTATGGATGCGGCCAATGTGGATCTTAAGGGGTTCACTCAAGACTTCTATCATAAGATCTGTAGCGGAAATCTCAGCGATGTACTCGATACCTTGCTCTATCTTCGCCACGAGACTCGAGTCTGGTTCGAGATAACCACACTCTTGATCCCCGGCGAAAATGACTCAGTTAAAGAGCTGGAGCAACAAACCAAGTGGATAGCCGATAACTTAGGGTCCGATATTCCACTGCACTTTAGCGCATTTCACCCAGACTTTCATATGCTGGATAAACCCAGAACTCCGTCATCGACACTTATGCGTGCCAGAGAAATTGCTATGGCTCAGGGGCTCAATTATGTCTATACCGGTAATATTCATGACAGCGAAGGAGGCAGTAGCTACTGTCCTTCATGTCACAGGTTAGTCATCAAGCGAGACTGGTATGAGTTAGGCGAATATCACCTCAATCACAGCGGCAAGTGCCAGCATTGCGGTACGCAAATCCCCGGACGTTTCGATGGACCCTGTGAGCATTTCGGCAGGAATAGAATCCCTATTTTGATAGGATAAAAGCAAAGATCAAACTACAAGCTATAAGTTGCGAGTTGCGAATTTAGACCAACTATAAGCTACGAGCGAATAGCAGTTTCTGAAACAGCAAGATAAATGATGGATAGCCAAAAAAGAGACAATAAAAAGGCAGTCTAATGACTGCCTTTCTTTGGCTTTGAGTCACAAACCTTGCTCGTGACTCAAAACTGTTTGTGGCTTTCTTAGCTCTGTCTTGAACTTAAAGCTGCTTTAACCTTCCGCTTCTAGCTTTGCAAGCTCAGCTTTCTGCTCGGTTAGTTTCTCGATATCACGTTGATATTCGGCTTGCTTAGCACGCTCTTTTTCAATCACGGCAGCAGGGGCTTTAGCCACGAAGCCTTGGTTAGAGAGCTTACCTTCGATACGCTTAAACTCACCAGCCGCTTTGTCGAGAAGCTTGTCGATACGAGCAACTTCTTTAGCCACATCGATAAGACCCGCCATTGGGATAAGAAGCTCCATATCGCCAATCAGCTGAGTGGTCGACATAGGTGCAGTTTCATCTTCAGCAAGTATTGTCATGCTCTCAAGTTTAGCTAGCGTCTTGAAGAAGGTTTGGTTCGCATCAAGACGTGCCTTATCTTGCTCACTCACACCGCGTAGTAGGGCATTAAGTGGCTTAGAAGGGGCAATGTTCAGTTCGGCGCGAATGTTACGTACCGCAGTGATCACTTGCTTAACCCACTCAATATCTTCCATGGCCTGAGTATCAACTTTCTCGGCTTGATATTCAGGGAACTGCGCCAACATCAGCGTATCACCTTCAACACCGGCAAGAGGCTGCACACGCTTCCAGATAGTCTCTGTTAGGTAAGGCATCATTGGGTGCATTAGGCGCTGCATCTGCTCGAGTACAGCCACTAAGGTGTGACGTGTGCCGCGAAGCTGAGCTTCACTGCCACTTTGCATCACAGGTTTAGTTAGCTCTAAATACCAGTCACAGAACTGATTCCAGGTGAATTCATAGATAGTATTGGCGGCTAGGTCGAAGCGGTAGTTTTCCATGTGCTCGTCATAAGCTTTAACGGTTTCGTTAAAGAGACTGATGATCCAGCGATCCGCAAGGGACAGTTCCATGTCGCCCGGCTTGCCGTCAACTAAAAGCTGACCACAATCTAATGCTTCGCCGATTGCATCATCAGAAGCACCTTCAGTTTGCACTTCGGTGTTCATCAATACATAGCGTGAGGCGTTCCAGATCTTGTTACAGAAACTACGGTAACCGTCGAGACGCTTCATGTCCCAGTTGATATCACGGCCAGTTGAAGCCATAGACGCTAAGGTGAAACGCAGGGCGTCTGTACCGTGTGCTTCTATGCCACCGGCAAATTCTTTACGTGTACTCTTCTCGATTTTTGCAGCTAGTTTAGGCTGCATCATGTTACCGGTGCGCTTAGTCACCAGTGACTCGAGATCGATACCATCAATCATGTCCAGTGGATCGAGTACGTTACCCTTAGACTTAGACATCTTATTGCCGACTTCGTCACGGATAAGTCCGGTCACGTAAACGGTTTTAAAGGGTACCTGTGGTTTGCCGTTCTCATCTTTGATGAAGTGCATGGTCATCATGATCATGCGGGCAACCCAGAAGAAGATAATATCAAAACCAGTTACCAACACATCGGTTGGGTGGAATGCTTTAAGCTCTTCGGTGTTCTTTGGCCAGCCAAGGGTCGAGAAGGTCCAAAGCGCCGAGCTAAACCAGGTATCGAGTACATCATTGTCTTGGTGTAACACGACCGAATCGTCAAGCTTATGCTTTGCACGAACTTCAGTTTCATCGCGGCCAACGTAGACTTTACCCGCTTCGTCATACCAGGCCGGAATTCTGTGTCCCCACCAGAGCTGACGTGAGATACACCAATCGTTAATGTCGCGCATCCAAGAGTTGTACATGTTCTCATACTGCTGAGGTACAAATTTGATATCACCGTTATCTACTGCTTCCATGGCTGTTTTCGCCATAGGTGCAACAGAGACATACCATTGATCGGTAAGCAGTGGCTCGATAACCACGCCAGAGCGATCGCCGTAAGGCACTTTCAGTCCGTGTGGATCAATTTTACCTAATAGTCCAAGTGTATCGAACTCAGCAACAATGGCTTTACGCGCGGCAAAGCGTTCAAGACCGGCATAACGTTCAGGTAGGCTATTATCTAATTCGGTATTGCTGGTGCCATCAGTGTTAACCACTTCGGCCAAGCTACGAATAGCGGCATCGAACGTTAAGATATTGAACATAGGTAGTTCGTGACGCTTACCGACTTCGTAATCGTTAAAGTCGTGTGCTGGAGTGATTTTTACACAACCTGTACCGAATTCAATGTCGACATAATCATCGGCAACGATTGGGATAAGGCGGTTAACGATTGGCAGCAAGATAAACTTACCAATAAGTGATGCGTAACGCTCATCATCCGGGTGAACCGCAACGGCGCTGTCACCTAGCATGGTTTCAGGACGAGTCGTCGCAACTTCTAAATAGTCTTTGCCATCGTTAGTCAAAGCACCATCGGCGAGCGGGTAACGGAAATGCCACATGCTGCCTTGCTTCTCTTTGTTCTCAACTTCTAAGTCTGAAATAGCGGTGTGAAGTGCAGGGTCCCAGTTCACCAGACGCTTACCACGATAGATTAGGTCATCTTCATACAAGCGCACAAATACTTCCTGAACCGCTTCAGACATGCCTTCGTCCATGGTGAAACGTTCGCGATCCCAATCAACCGACGCGCCGAGACGACGTAGTTGCTTAGTGATGGTACCACCGGATTCGTTCTTCCAGTCCCAGATCTTATCGATAAACTTATCGCGGCCAAGATCGTGGCGTGTCTTGCCTTCTTCGGCAGCCACTTTGCGCTCAACTAGCATCTGAGTAGCAATTCCTGCGTGATCTGTACCAACCTGCCAAAGGGTGTTTTTACCCTTCATACGCTGATAACGAGTCAGAGTATCCATTATGGTATCTTGGAAGGCATGACCCATGTGCAGACTACCCGTCACATTCGGTGGCGGGATCATGATGCAATAGTTGCCTTTGGACTCGTCGCCATGTGGCTTGAAGTAACCTTTCTCTTCCCAGCTTTGGTAAAGAGACTGTTCTATAGACTGCGGGTTATATGTTTTTTCCATGGGAGCTAGTATTTCTCAAACAAAATTAAGTGGTTGTGTCGCTAAGTCTTGAGTGTTTAAAGCCACTCCAAGACTCTTATACTGACGGTAGCGATCGCGCGCGATCGCCTTGAAGCCAGCATCATTGGCAACGAAGTCGATAATCTGGCCAAAGTTTACCGCAAATGAGGGCACTTGGTCTGCAAGATTAATCAGAAGATGACGATTTTTATTGGGACCCAAGGTATCGAAGCCGATTTCCACAGGCGCACCCGTGACCGGACCTTCACCTTTGAGGTTATGGGGCACAAAAGAATTGGGTTCAAATTGCCATAATAATTCATCGACAGCATAAGCCTGTTCTCTATCTCGAGTATGGACATAAACCAGTTGCTGATTAACAAATGCATTTTGTGCCAGTTCACAGGCTAATCTGTGGACTTGTTCAGTAGCCTCAGTAGAGCTATTAGCCTCAGCGGGCATCACGTAAAATAGGGCATTTGGCATAGTTGGGTTTAGTCTTAGTTTTCAGTTTTAGTGAATAGGCGTTTTTACTGTCGAAGGGAGGGATTTTACACCAAAACCTATGCTTTAAACCAGAGTGGAGGTTGGTGTTCAGCCTCTTTTTTGTCGATTTTAACTACGATCATATCAATACCGCACCATATCCTTACTGGGGCTGATGTGCAGTAACGACAAAGTGAAGCCGCTAGTGGTCTGGCAACAACTTTGAGTGGGATTAAGTTTTGAGTTAAATGGTTATTCATCCACTTTGGACATTATATTTTCAAATGTGCCGTCGCTTTTCATTTCAACCAGGGCTTTTGAGAAGAGTAAGGCTAGCTGTTGACCCGTTTTATCTGATTGAAATGCGTAATAGACATTTTGGCGGGACAGTGGTTGTCCAGAATCGTAACAGATATTGCTTTTGCCGCTTTGTTCTATTGCTTTGATCCCAGATTTTTCCTCAACGACAAAAACATCAATATGGCCTGCATCTAGCATTAGTATGTTATTAATATCACTTGGGGCCGTACTAGTGGTGAAAGATAAATTTGCAGTTATCTCTTTTGAGTATGGGTATCCTAGAGTCATCCCAATATGTTTCCCGGTAAGGTCAGCAATCGATTTGACTAGAGGTTGACCCTGTTTAGTAAAACCAAAATCTGTTTTGATATAAATTGGTTCTGATTTGGATATTTTATGGGTAACCATGACATCCAGAGCTGGAAAAAAACCATGGAGTTTATTTTCAGCGAAATAAGTGGTGATTCTTTTAGGTGGTAATACTTTTATAGCGATTTTTATTTTACTACGTTTGGCAATTTCTTTAGTTAACTCAATAAATATCCCAGTGTTTTTATCTTCTACCATTAATGGGATTGGAAATGTTCCAATCGTATAGGTTTCATCTTCAGCGACACTAATCCCTGTGAAAAATAAGAAAAAAATAAGTAGGAATAGAATGTTTTTTTTCATGAGAATCACCTAGCTACAATAATTTATTGCAGCAAATAGGGTCAGTGTATACTGAAGCCTAGTACATGCAGGAGGAACCATATAGCAAATAGTTCCAGTGGGGATGCTCTAACACTTAGCCGTAATGACTCCTGACACGGCGCAGATTTTAGATTTGTGGGCTTGTTCAAAGTCGTTCAATTTTGTCCCCCCCTGAGTAATAGTTTATGTCGAAGCACTAACACTTATTTCCCAAGAAGACTGACTAAACGAGATAGACTGAAACTGGCATAGGTCATAAAGAATCGAACAGAGCGAATATTGTCAAATTGTCAAAGGAAATGGTATATAACCATCGCTGGGTAGGCATTAGATTGCAATGAAGGTGAAATATAATCACACAGCCAAGCACCAACAACCTACATAGACAATGTAACCAGACTTCATTCGCAGAAAACCTCATTATTCACTCTGAATAATTCTGAAATTACTCGACCTCAAGTAAGGAAATAATCCACTTTTGCAATGGGTCATCATTGTAGCGAGGGTGCCAAGCTGCAATAACATCAAAACTATCAGGTGATTGCTCTAAAGGAATGGTCACTATATCTAGGCCCTTGATTGCCCTTGAAGGTAAAAAGGCGATGGAGTCGGTTGTTTCAAGATACATAGGAACAATAGAGAAGCAGGGGGCTGATACGACAATATTTCTCTTTAAACCAAATTGCGAAAACCAATCATCAATTGAGCCTTTAAAATTTGGCCGTGATGGCGAAGCGATTATCGTTGGGTAGCATGCGATTTCGGCTAAAGTTGGAGCTGTTTGTGAAATCGTTTGTGAGATAGTTGAGCTCGCTGAAGCCACACAAACATGATGCTCTTCAAACAGTTTGGCCATGGGGTAGCTATCTGGGATGTGTTCGGGGCAAGCGATAGCCAAGTTCACTTTACCACTTACCATTAATTCATGCAGCTTATCGATTTCGAAATCTCTGACGATCAATTTCAATTTTGGTGCTTGTTTTCTTAGTTTTGCAATTAATGCTGGTAGCACTATTTGTTGTGCATAGTCGGTAGCTGAGATAACAAAAGTGCCACTGGTTTTTTCAGGGGAGAAGATGTTTGGTGCTAAGAGTAATTTGAAATCAATCAGCAGTTTGTCGACGCCTAACGACAACTCTTTAGCAAATGGAGTAGGCACAAAACCATTGGTTTTTCTAACAAATAACCTGTCATCAAATACATCTCGTAGTTTTTTTAAATGCTCACTTACCGCTTGCTGAGTTAAACCCAGTTGATGTGCAGCTTTAGAGGCATTTTCTTCGCGTATTAAGGCTTGAAAAACCCTCAACTGCTTGATGTCTAATCTGTCTAGCTTACTCACAATGATTCTCCCAATGCATCAGTTTCTTACTTAATGTAACTCATAACCATAAAATCTTGTATCACTAACAAATAAGCTTTGTTTCTATTTGTTAGTTGCGATTGTTAGAGTTATTGCATCAAGTTAATTCAACAATTGGAGATAAAAATGAAGACAGTAATTTTAATTGGTGCACTAGGTAAAATGGGTCAGGCCGCGTTAACAGGGCTAGGTAGGCACAAGGTTATTACGGCTGGCCGCTCAGGGGATGTCGATCATCTAGTCGATATTACCGATGAGCAATCTATTGAAGCGCTCTATCAAAAAGTGGGGCACTTCGACTCTGTGGTTAATACCGTTGGTTTTTGTGAATATGCCAATTTTACTGAGATGACAGAAGCGCAGTGGATGACAACTGTCATGAGTAAAATGATGGGGCAAATTAACTTAGTTCGTATTGGTCAGAAGTACATTGCAGATGCTGGTTCATTTACTTTAATCAGCGGTATTTTAAACGTTAAGCCTATTCCATACGCCATTGCTGATGCGACAACCAGTGGTGCGATTGACACTTTTGTAAAATGCGTTGCGCTTGAAATGCCAAGAAGCACCCGAATCAATGTCGTTAATCCTACTGTACTCGAAGAGGCCTGGGATGTTTATGGTGAGATGATGCCAGGGTTTGAGCCAGTCCCAGGGAAGCGAGTAGGTAAAGCATTCGAACGTTCTGT
The DNA here is from genome assembly GCF_002005305.1 of Shewanella psychrophila. Classification (NCBI taxonomy): domain Bacteria; kingdom Pseudomonadati; phylum Pseudomonadota; class Gammaproteobacteria; order Alteromonadales; family Shewanellaceae; genus Shewanella; species Shewanella psychrophila. The sequence continues at coordinate 5,213,045 of NZ_CP014782.1, read as the reverse complement.
CGATGGGTTTCTGACTGGTGAAGTTATTTTTGTGGATGCTTAGTGATAAGTGTCACATGCTAAAATATATTGATGATTTTTCTAAAAGCCAGTAGCTAAACGCTACTGGCTTTTTCATTATGTACTTGGTTAGGTCCTTTCATTCCAAGCTAGAGCTTCTTATATAAAGAAAGGTCAATGGATTATCCTTAATCGATATATCCCGGCTTCAGAGAGGACACATTCATCTTGTCCTACTTGGCTGTTGGGTGATTCAGTATATCTGTTGTTGGTAAAAGCGCGGTGGAAGTCCCAGTAGCCTTCTGAGTTTTCCACCCATTCGGGGTATTTCTTGCCGCCTAACTCAATGGTCATTGGACCTTTTCTCAGTTTTTCCATAAGACTTCTCCTATTCACCCTTTTATCAAGGGCCTTGTCACAGTAAATGAATGCATAACAATCTTGAAGATATCGAAGTGGAGCAATGAACCTTTTAATCTTTAGAAGGCATAACATAAGGATTAATTATGAAGGTTCGATATTGATAGGTCTTGATTACAGCTGAGCTGGCTCTAGGTTGAATCTTTTATAAAGCCAGAATTTAAAGATAGGACATTCTGATCACTTTTACCCTAAGTATTTTCACTGAAAAGTGGGCTAATGCTAGCCTTTTGCTGAATTAAGCTGTTAGAAATGGCTAGCCGTTAAGAATTATGCACAGCCAATGAGCCCTTCGATACTTGTCGCCTAGTATCTATTTTATAAATCATTCAGGTAGCGCATGACCATCTCTTCTTGATTCTCTGGTGTTTCCTCCACAGCTAGCTGTTCATTTATCATCAAGCCTATGGTGGGGAATGATGAACGCTCAATTCGGGTTTCTGCTGACCAGAGTTTGGATCGCATGAGTGCTTTAGCGCAGTGCAAGAAGACTTCGGTGATGGTTATCTCAATACAGGTTTTAGGTGGATTTGCTTCATCTGAGAACAGAGCCAAATGTTCTTTAGATGTGGAGATTCGAGCAGTGCCGTTGACCCTTAAGGTTTCATCTACGCCCGGGATCAGAAATAGGCAGCCGATGCTGCCAGTCTCTATGATATTGAGCAAGCTATCGAGACGATTGTTTCCCTTGGCATCGGGAATGAGTAGGCATGTATCATTGAGTATCTTGATAAACCCTGGTTTACCGCCTCGGGGAGAGCAGTCGAGTGCGCCTGGTTTTCCATAGGTAGAAATAGCGAGAAAGGGTGAGTGCTCAATAAAGTTGATGGAGTGCTTCTCTAATGCATCAAGTTGCTTATCCTTGCTACGACCTTTAGCTGGAGCATAAAGTTCTCTGAGTTGTTCTTGTGTTTCAATATACATAAATAACCAAAGCCACCCATTATCAATCAACAACATACATAATGCATTGCTGGTTATCAAGACTCTACTTATCTACGAAGCCATTTGAACATGCTGATGTGCCATTAATAATGGGTGATTAGGTTATGACCTGATTCCTTCCAAGTGGGTAATGCACATCGACTAAACTTTATAGATGAAGAAAACTGCTATTAATATCTACGTCCTCTACGATGGTGCTTGTCCTCGATGTATTAAGGATAGGGATAACTATTTACGTATCGCGGGACGTTACGCCGATGGGGTGAGCTGGTTCGATATCACAGATCAGGATGATCAGTTAAAGGTTTGGGGGATAGAGCCAGATAAAGCGCTAATCAAACTGCATGTGATCATCGGTGAGTATGAGCATGTAGACAAGCCTAGAGTCGTATCAGAGCTAGATGCCTATATAGTCTTGATGCGAAGGGTACCTTTACTTAAACCATTGTCTTGGTTAATGGGGCTAAAGTTAGTGCGCCCGTTATTATCAAGCTTGTATCGCAGAGCGGTTTACAAGCGACTTAAGTGTGAAGGGAGGTTATAGATGACGATTGCACTGACTCATATCGCTATACACGTTGCGGATGTTTCCGCTTGTGTCGACTTTTACTCTTCCTACGCTGGAATGCATATTATTCATGAGCGGCCAAGCGGAGAAAATCGTATCGTCTGGCTCAGCGAGCCGGGGCAAGAGCCGCAGTTTATTATTGTGGTGCTTCCCGGAGGATGTGGCCATAAACAGCAGATGAACGACTTTTCCCACTTAGGTTTTGCTCTGGAGAGTAAAGAAGCCGTGGATAGGTTGGCCAAACGCGCCGAGGAAGAGGGGATTTTGGTTTGGGGGGTTCGGAACGATAAATACCCTGCGGGATATTATTGCGGAGTCAAAGATCCCGATGGCAACTTTATCGAGTTCAGCTACGGTCAGCCACTGGGGCCTGGAGCCCCAGAACTCATCAAGTGAGAGTCGCTCCATGAGGCCACTCTCACATCTTGTGCATAAATTTACTGACTTTCACTCAAGGCAATTTTGGCACTTAAACCCACGAGTATAAGACCTGAGCCTCCCTCTATACCTCTGGAATACTTTGCAGCTTTTGGGCTACTAAATAGTATGCTGCCTAAGAAGGAATAGACTAAATTACAGCCTGTAGCCAGAGCGCTGAACAATAGCCCTAAAATCATCAACTCTTTAGTGGCTGATTGAGAAGATATATCAATAAATTGTGGTAAGAAAGCCAGGTAAAACATGGCCACTTTAGGGTTTAGTATGCTAACGACAACCCCTTGAGTAAACACATTTTTAACACTCGTAACTCGAGACTCAGTGTCATTATTGGCAACCAGTTTAGATTGACCTTTGTAACAGTTTATTAGCGAGGTGATTCCCAAATATAGCAGATAGGCTGCGCCTAAGTACTTAACCACACTGAACAGGAAGGCAGAGCTTAGTATTAGCGCAGATAAGCCAAATACCGCGGCTAAAGTATGTAACAAATAGCCAGCACCTAGCCCTAGAGATGCCGCAATCCCCGATTTTAATTTACCCTTCATGGTATTAGATACTATGTACACCACATCAGGCCCGGGGATCAGATTGATGGATAGAGATGCAATGACAAACATTAAGATTGTGCTTAATTCCATATGTACTCCTTGAATTGCTCATCTAAATTTAACCCATATTAGGTTTGCATCTTTTACCTGTATTTTTAGCGTGTGTATATATATTTTTCAAATTTGTACAAAATTAAAGCTCGAAGGAGCAATCGTCCCTAGCTACGGTTAAACAGAGTTCCGTCATGGCTGTGTTGTTGACAAAATGCGATAAAGTCATCGATGAAGGCCTTGCTTAGGCGAGATAGGTGTTTACGGCTTGGGTAGAGTAAGTGTAGATCGACAAGAGGCAAGGGAAAGTCGGTCAACACCTCTACCAGCTCCCCGGAATCGATCAAAGAATTTGCCAACATAGGGGGGAGCTCACCCAGCATGTTGCCCGTGCGGATGGACGAAAGAATATGGGCATAATCATTGGACAAAAACTTAGGCTTAATCGACTGACAGTGCTCGCCCAGTTGCCATATCACTTCACTGTCTCGAGATATCCAGGCAGCAATAGGAAGAGTAGCCAATTCTGATGGATGCTTAGGCATACCGTAGCGATTGATAAACTTTTGGCTACTGACAATTACATGCCTAAATTGTCCCAAATGCCTAGCTATTGCGGACTCATAATTAAGCTTACCAATCCTGATCAGAATATCGATATCATCTTCGATAAAATCGACTTTCTTCACTGAGCTGAACACTTCTAGCTGTATGTCGGGATAGGCTTCATTGAAGGCATGAAACATGTCATCTAGTACGTAGAGCGCCGGAGGAATCGAGATCCTCAGCTTTCCTTTGTATTCTTCCTGTTGCTCATTCATGGCTTGTTTAGCTGCAAAAATTTCATCTAGCCCCACGCAGGCTCTTTGATAAAGAACTTTACCTGATGGGGTCAAGGTCAATTTTCGCGTCGTGCGAACGAGTAGACTTTGCTGCAATTGTGCCTCGAGCTCACTGACTCGACGGCTGATCGTTGCAACCGGAATATTCATTGCCCTTGAGGCCCCTGAGAAGCTGCCTTGCTGAACCACATGTACGAAAATGTTCAATGAGTTGAGATCCATGACTGATTAGCACCTTGATATTTGGCTGTTAAATAAGGTTAATCTGATAATAGTTTCTAGATTACCAATATAAATGGAAAAGTAATTCATGAAATGGTCTCTAATTTTAGGTTAATCGACTCGTTATAGTTGTCCTATCAACAAACATTAACTCCATAGGAAATGATTATGAAAGCAATTATAGCAACGCAAGCCGGTGGTCCAGAAGTGCTAGAAATTCGTGAGATGAGTGAGCCCGTGACTGCCCAAGGTGAAGTTAAAATACGAGTGAAAGCATTTGGATTGAATAAGGCGGAAACCTATTATCGTAACGGAGCATTTGGCACCATCAACCCAGAATTTTCTCTAGGTATCGAGGCCGCTGGAGTGGTGTTGGAGGACCCAAGTAATACCTTCAGAATAGGTGATAAAGTGGTAACTGCCATGGGCGGAATGATGTTTGCCCGCCACGGTGGGTATGCCGAAATCATCACAGTGAATAAAAGCAATGTGCAAGTCATCAATAGTGATGTGGACTTTGTGTTACTGGCGGCGTTGCCACAAGCCTATTTAACAGTGTGGGGAGCGCTGGATAGAACTTTGAATATACGAACGGGTGAAACCTTGCTTATACGTGGGGCGACATCTTCTCTTGGGCTTGCCGGATTAACCTATGCCAAGGCGCGAGGCTTGAGCGTGATAGCGACCACGAGGCAGGAGAGCAATGTCGAACGTCTGAAATCACTGGGGGCAGATCATGTGCTGATCGATGATGGAGAGGTTTCAGCAGCAGTGCGGACTCTTTATCCTAAGGGAGTGGATAAGGCCTTAGAAGTGGTTGGGGCATCGACCGTCATCGATAGCATGAAGGCATTGAGGCCCTGGGGAGAAGTGACTGTTGTGGGTTTACTGGGAGGCGCACCTGTAATTGAGAGCTTTGGTTTGATGAGTGATTTACCCAGCTCGATAAAACTGAGTTTCTTCCAGAGTGGTATGTTGGGGAGCGAGGCTCTGCCTCTGAATGCATCACCATTGAATTGGATCGCTGAGCAAGTGGCACAGGGGAGTATGCCCAATATCACATCGGAGGTCTTCGATTTCGATGATATTCGCCAAGCCCATACCTTAATGGACGAAAATAAAGCAATCGGGAAAATTGTAGTGAAGACTAATTCGAACTAATCAGCGGTCTTGGGCTTCCTTTTTCTCTGGGTATTAGGATCGGGTCGATTTAGTCTAGATCATAGGCTACAAGAATCTGAACTGGTATAAAACGAGTGAAACAGGGAGCTGAGGATTTATACTCATCTCACTATATCAGGGCGGGACAGAGCCAAATAAAAAGGGCGAAGAGATAACTCTTCGCCCTTTCGGCTTAACTTTTCAAATGTGTGTTATTCCCCTTGAGGAACACCCGCACGGTTGATCAGGAACTGAGTCAATAATGGCACCGGACGTCCAGTTGATCCCTTGTTTGCGCCACTGTTCCAAGCGGTACCAGCAACATCTAAATGCGCCCAGTTGTACTTCTTGGTGAAGCGCGAAAGGAAGCAAGCCGCCGTGATAGCACCAGCGGGACGACCACCAAGGTTAGTCATATCGGCAAACGGGCTTTCAAGATGCTCTTGATATTCATCCCACAATGGCATGCGCCATGCGCGATCTCCACTCTGCTCACCGGCATTTAATAGCTCGTGTGCCAGTGGATTATGACCAGAGAACAAACCCGAAGCGTGCTTACCCAGTGCGATAACACAGGCACCAGTCAGAGTCGCAGTATCAACAACTAATTCAGGGTCGAAACGGTCAACGTAGGTCAATACATCACATAATACTAGGCGACCTTCTGCATCTGTGTTTAACACTTCGACAGTTTGGCCCGACATAGTGGTGAGTATGTCACCTGGACGGTAAGCATTGCTCGATGGCATGTTTTCACAACCAGCAAGAATACCGACCACATTGATTTTAAGATTGAGATCACAAAGGGCTTTCATCGCACCGATAACGCCAGCTGCACCACCCATGTCGTATTTCATCTCATCCATGCCTTCGCCTGGCTTGAGAGAGATACCACCTGAGTCGAATGTCAGACCTTTACCGACAAGGACAATAGGCTTCTGAGTGCTATCGACTGCGCCCTTGTACTCCATAACTGTCATGATTGATTCGTTGACACTGCCACGGCCCACAGCAAGGTATGAGTTCATGCCCAATTTGGCCATTTGCTCTTCGCCTACAGTTGTCACTGTTAGCGTTTCACATATCTCACCCATTTGGCGAGCTTGTGATGCCAGATAGGCTGGATTACAGATGTTTGGCGGCATGTTGGCAACATCTCGACAAAGATGCATACCGGCAGAGACGGCCATACCGTGTTCGATAGCGCGCTCACCCACGGCCAGTTCACGGCGGGTTGGAACATTGAAGACTAACTTACGTAGTGGACGGCGAGTCTCACCCTTGTTAGTTTTCAGTGCATCGAAGTTGTATAGGCTGTTCTGAGTCGTTTCAACAGCTTCACGAACTTTCCAGTAAGTGTCACGGCCCTTCACGTGCAGTTCAGTCAGGAAGCAAACGGCTTCCATTGAACCCGTTTCGTTAAGCGTAGTGATGGTTTTGTTGATTATCTGTTTGTATTGACGCTCATCGAGTTCGCGCTCTTTACCACAACCAACCAAAAGCACACGTTCACTGAGCACGTTAGGCACATGATGTAAAAGAAGCATCTGTCCTGGTTTGCCTTCGAGATCACCACGACGAAGCAAGTTGCTAATATAGCCTTCACTAATTTTATCAAGCTGCTCAGCAATACCCGATAGTCGTCTTGGTTCATAGACGCCAACCACTATGCAGGCCGAACGCTGTTTTTCCGGACTGCCGCTCTTAACGCTAAACTCCATGAGCTCTCCTAGATTCTTAAAGACAAATTTTATTATTTATTAGATAATGTCTGCTTGTGCCCAAAACGGGCCTAAATTTGGTACATCAAAGTTTGTTTTTTTAGGTGTTTTTATACCATATTTAGTTAATAGCTGGTTACAAAACTACCAAAAGTAGACAGTCTACATGAAAGTTGACCTGATACCAGCATAATTATAAGTTTAGGGACCGGATCCAGCCTGTGATTGTATTTAGATATTTGATTCGAGAAGTTTTAAAGGCACAAATAGCCGTTCTTTTAGTACTTTTAGCTATTTTTATAAGCCAACATTTTGTTCGTGTACTCGCAGATGCATCTGATGGAGAATTTCCAGCTTCGTTAGTCTTGACCCTATTAGGTCTTAATTTACCTTATCTGGCTGTTCTGGTTATACCGTTGAGTTTATTCCTCGGTATTTTAATGGCTCATGGCCGAATGTATGCCGACAGTGAGATGGTTATTCTTCACGGTGTAGGGGTGAGCGAGTGGTATATCACTCGAGTGACCCTATTATTGGCCGTGGGTAATATGATTTTTACCAGTATGTTGTCGGTTTATGTTACGCCTTGGGCCGAAGAGAAGCAGAACCAGGTGCTCGAGCATGCTCAGTCTGAAGCGGGGCTGGCTGCTATTACTCAGGGACGTTTTCAGACCAGTCCCAATGGTAGAGCCGTGCTATTTGTCGAACGAATTGGCCGAAATAATGAGCTAGACAAGGTGTTCGTAGCACAACTACCTGATCCGGATGATGAATCTGGTATCAGTAATATTGTGGTTGCCGAAGGTGGTAAGGTCATCGAGGACGAAACCGGAAGCCAGAGACTGCAATTAAGTGACGGTGTGCAATACCAGGCGACGCCTAAACAAGTCGATTTTCAGATCATCGAATTTGGTAGCTATCAGATGCAAATCAAGGAGCAAGCGGTCGATGAACGCCGCCGTAAGCTCTCTGCCATGCCTATCAATGAGCTGATGGATCTAGAGGGACCCGCTGCAACGGCTGAATTCCATTGGCGACTGGCCATTCCCTTAGCTATTCCTTTAATGACCCTCATTGCCGTACCAATGGCCAGAGTTAATGTACGCCAAGGAAAATTCGCCAAGATGTTCCCGGCGATACTACTCTATCTGGGGTATTTTGGTCTGATGATTGCCGGACGTAAAGCGTTAGAAGATGGTGTGATACCTGAGTATCTGGGTATGTGGTGGATACATGCATCCGCCCTCTTCTTAGGCATATTACTCTTAGGTAAAGAGCGTCCTTCCGGTGCTAAACTGAGCGGGATATTTAAGCGTAAGAGGGCTGATGCGTGAAGATATTAGACTTATATATTGCCAGAACTTTAATGAGTACATCGGCACTGTGTCTGCTTATCCTCACCGGTTTGTCTGGCATCATAAAATGGGTTGATCAACTTCGTGTTGTAGGGCGTGGTAGCTATACCATGCTCGATGCTGGCATCTATGTACTGTTTCTTATTCCCCGGGATATTGAGATGTTCTTCCCTATGGCGGTATTGCTTGGTGCTTTGATCGGCATGGGAATGTTGGCATCGAGCTCGGAACTCGTCGTGATGCAGTCTTCTGGTTTGTCTCGTTTTCAAATCACTCTGTCGGCAATGAAAACTGCAGTCCCCTTGATGTTGATTATTATGGCGCTCGGTGAGTGGGGGGCACCAGCGGCGGAAAGACGTGCTAATGAACTGCAAGCATTCAAGGTATCTGGTGGTAGCCTGATCAAATCTAGTCGTGGGATCTGGGCAAAAGATGGCGATCTGTTCGTCAATATTGGCGAAGTGGAAAATATTAACAGTCTACGTAATATTACCTTGTATGAATTCGATACTACCTTGACCTTAGTGAAGACTATACATGCCGAGCGGGGCATATATTCTAACGATCATTGGCGTCTTATCGATGTCAGGCAAACAGATTTGACCAAGGATAAGGTGACATTGACAGATCTGACTCTGTATCGCTGGGAATCGACTCTGACCCCAGATAAATTGAGTGTCGTCTCGGTCAAGCCCGAATCACTTTCTATTCAAGGTTTGATGGGCTACTTAGATTATCTCAAGGTGAACAACCAAGATTCTGGCCGTTATGAGCTGGCGCTATGGCGTAAAATTATGCAGCCAGTCACAGTTGCGGTGATGATGTTGGTGGCGCTCTCATTCGTGTTTGGTCCGTTGAGAACCGTGACCATGGGGGCACGTGTATTGCTAGGTGTGATAGCTGGTTTCACCTTCTATATCAGCAGTGAAATATTCGGGCCGCTGACTCTGGTTTATGGACTACCAGCTTTCCTCGGAGCCATGATGCCTGCACTGATATTCAGTGGCGTAGCGATCTATTTTATTAGGAAATAAATACAAGAATAGTCTTAAGCTATAGGTTGTTAGCTACAAGAGAACGCCCTATAAAAAAATGACACCTTGTGATAAGCGGTAAGGTGTCATTGGAATAACATCGCGTAAAACCTCTATTTCACAATTTGAAAATCAAAGAATCAGAAACTCTCCGAATTATATCCTTATCTTACCCATCTATTCATTTAATGCTCTTCTGCTTTCTGACTCATTTTATTTAACTCCCCCTATAGGCTGGCTAAAGCCATAACTAATCCAAAAGTTAGTGTGCGCTATATCTGTGCGAGCCGTGAATATTCGCACTTATTTGGTGCATTTATATTCGGTGGTATTTACCATTATTTTATTAACTCATTAAAAGTTAATGGTTTGTTGAGTTGGCCTGATGATTGAATAGTTAGAATTAGAAATAAATAACCAAAATACCTTGGAGGTCAGAATGAAACTGGTCAGCGCTATCATTAAACCGTTCAAATTGGACGATGTCCGCGAAGCTATAGCTGGAGTGGGTATAGAGGGGATGACAGTAACTGAAGTTAAAGGTTTCGGTCGTCAGAAAGGGCATACCGAGCTGTATCGAGGCGCCGAGTATCAGGTGGACTTCCTTCCTAAGGTTAAATTAGACATTGCGACTAAGGCCGAAAATCTGGAGCTGCTGATTGAATCGATTACCAATGCAGCCCGTACAGGCAAGATTGGAGATGGCAAAATTTTTGTCACCGACCTAGAACAGGTTATCCGTATTCGTACGGGCGAGACCGATAGCGAAGCACTATAAGGGAGAAGCGTGATGGAAGATTTAGCTAAATTAGGGGTAACAGTTTCTGAATTAAGGTTTGCACTGGACACCTTTTATTTCTTGATTTCTGGTGCATTAGTCATGTGGATGGCGGCAGGTTTTGCCATGCTGGAAGCAGGGCTCGTTCGCTCTAAGAACACCACAGAAATTTTAACCAAAAACGTGTGTCTGTATTCGATAGCCTGTGTGATGTATCTGATCGTGGGGTATAACATCATGTATGTCGATAATGGGGAAGGCGGTTGGTTACCTTCTATAGGTACATTTATTGGAAGCCAGGCCGACGGTGCGGATCATGCGCTCGAGTCAGATTTCTTTTTTCAGGTGGTGTTTGTCGCTACCGCTATGTCTATCGTTTCGGGTGCAGTAGCCGAGCGCATGAAACTATGGGCTTTCTTAGCTTTTTCTGTCGTCATGACAGCCTTTATTTATCCAGTTGAGGGTTATTGGACCTGGGGAGGTGGCTTTCTATCTGAAGCTGGATTTGTCGATTTCGCCGGTAGTGGTATCGTTCATATGGCTGGTGCGGCTGCAGCGATTGCCGGCGTTCTTTTACTAGGTGCCCGCAAGGGAAAATATGGTTCTAATGGACAAATTAATCCAATTCCGGGTTCAAACTTACCTATGGCTACACTAGGTATGTTTATTTTGTGGATGGGATGGTTTGGCTTTAACGGTGGTTCACAGTTACTGCTATCCGATGCTGAAAATGCAACTGCGGTGGCTAAAATTTTCCTTAATACCAATTCTGCGGCGGCGTTTGGTGCGGTATCGGCACTGGTTGTATGCAAGATGGTGTGGGGAAAAGCGGATCTGACCATGATACTCAATGGCGCATTAGCTGGATTGGTGGCGATTACTGCCGATCCATTATCACCTTCAATTGCCTTTGCTGCCGTGATAGGCCTGATTGCTGGTGGTCTGGTTATTTTCTCCATTGTGGCATTGGATAGGGTTAAGATTGATGATCCCGTCGGTGCTATCTCAGTTCATGGTGTAGCTGGTTTCTTCGGTCTGATGCTAGTGCCTTTGTCGAATGCAGATGCAACGGTCCTAGGCCAACTTTATGGTGCAGGCGTAATCTTTGCCTGGGTATTCTCAGCCTCATTTGTGGCCTGGTACATACTTAAGGTGACTATGGGGATCCGTGTTACCGAGGAAGATGAGTATAAGGGGATGGATGCTTCAGATTGTGGTATTGATGCTTACCCTGAATTCGTTTCAGTCAAGAGTGCCCGTTAAACTAGAAAAGAGCCTACACTCGTAGGCTTCGACTCGACACAAATCAAACAGGGCATAATGCCCTGTTTTTTTGTATGATACATAGAAGACAGATGTGCTTTGAACATGAATGGGGAGTAAGCAATGTCAATTATTAAGAGTCAAGGCAAGACTAGTTTAGCTTTCTTCATTTTAGGCGTACTATCCCTGTCAGCGTTTAGTCATGCCGGACAAGTCGTGGTGCGCAAGTCCAGCGAACCTTTCGATGCCTTTGCCGTGAGAGATCAGGTTTTACGGGATCATGAATGGCAAGAAGCCTTGAGAATGCAACAACAGATACAGATCTTACAAGCCCTTCCTGCTGGCTGTATTTTGCTTTCCAGACCCTACGCATATTATTCATGCCATGGCTTGTTTTATAGGCCTTATCAGTATCAGAAGCGCGATGTCTATATTCAGGTGGATGCAGTTGGCGATCAGGCTGAGCAAGCTATCAAGTGATCCAATTATCAAGAAATTACATTGTTAATCTTTTGTAACTTTTATTATCTGCGTAAATTTTAATCATGGCGTAAGCTACACCAAGGATATCGAAACTTAAGGCTTGAGACCTATGGTGAAAATCCCATCCGCAATTGGTGTGCTCTTTCTTCTCCTGCTCCAGGCTTGCAGTGCAACGTCTGAGTCGAAACAAGTCAATAATATTAGTCAATATTTCTATGATGAACACTTCGGTATTGTCACCGGATTACCTCCTGCCGAAAATCTGTTACTCCTGAGAGATTCGGCAAAGAGAGAGGTGTACCAGCAATTTAGGCGTGCTACAACACTCAGCAATAAGGACATCTTACCCCATGAGTGGTTAGCCAATTATATCGATGCCGAAAATGGAGGGTTCGAGTATCGCGACTACAGAACGCGAACGGCAGGCGAAACCTATGGAGATCGTGCCGGAAATTGCATGTCTTTGGTGTTACTTACGGCAGCATTAGCCGATGTCGTCGGAGTGGATGTAGAGTTTCAGGACATTGAAGTGCCACCAGTGTGGGACAAGCAAGGTAATTTTTATCTGATCAACGGTCATGTGAATTTACGTTTAATACCCAGAAAAACCTCTGATAGAATATTTGTCTCCACAAGGGCGATACAGATAGATTTTCTGCCTGAGAGAGCCGTAAGGGCATATAGCAAGACAAGAGTCGACAAGCAGACTGTGCTTGCCATGTTTTATAATAATGTCGCGGCCGAGTCTCTGGTGATAGGGGATTATGATAAAGCCTATGGTCTGTTAAAGTTAGGCCTGCAACAGAAATCCGATTATGTGCCTGCCTTGAATACCTTAGCCGTGCTTTATCGCTACAAAGGCTTAGATCAGCAAGCGGAAACCTTGTATAAATTGGCGTTAAGTGTCAGCGAGCACAATATGAATGCGCTATATAATTATGCCATCTTATTGGGTTCCCAAGACCGGTTAGATGAATGGGCTAAAATTCATAAAGTACTCGAGCTAGATCGAATTGCGAATCCCTATTACTACTATGATATGGCGCAACAGGCTTATTTCGATAGAGAATATCAAGATGCATTACTCTGGTATAAGAGGGCGGTAGATAAGGCTGATTATCGTCATGAATTTTACTTTGGTTTGTCTCGGGCTTATTGGGCCACAGGGAATGAACGTCTGGCGAAGAAGAATATGGAGAAAGCCTTGAGTCTTACTCGCGACGAGGATAATAAGATCAGGTATCAAGCTAAACTACACGCGATGAAAAGCCATTAATTCAGACCATAGAAAGCACGCAAAAGAGTGCTTTCTATGGTTATCATATTGAAAATATTACTAAGCTATTTTTGTTTGAGTATCAGAGCCTCTTGCTGATAACTCAGTCTGCTCATCTGTCCCTGATCTTTTAGCTCTAAGCCCACTAACTTGAAGGGATCGCCAAGCCCGGAACTTTGGATTAATTTCGAGTCTAATTTCAGCTGAATGGTTGAATTATCTAAGGTAAGCCAGTTTGCTGACTCTGTTTTTAAAATCATCTGATCTTGACCTGAAGAATTGGTTCCCGTCAGGTAAGCTGAGAGGGCGAAGCGACCCTCATCGGCAATGTCTAAGCTAAAGTCGATGCTAGCAGGAATACCTTCAAGCCAGCGAGTGTTTACTTGTTGCTGGAGTTTGGCCGAAGGCACGAATTGCTTGAAGGCGGTTTTCACGGTTCTGATGACTTGGGTGCCATTAACATTAGTCTGCATGTCTATCTGTATCTCACTTAATCCCTGATTGCTGTTTGGCATGGCTAAGGTTTCAGGCAGTTGTACCTGCCACTGGCCATTATTAGGCATAAGATTGAGAGCCTGATAGCTACCATCTGAGTGCTTTAAACTCGCCGTGGGCTTGAATTGTTGATGGCTATTAGTCAGGGCAAGCTTAAAGTCTAGAGTCCGGGATTGACTGGAGACTCTGATCTTACTTGTGAGCTTAAGCTGGTAGGGGGAGTGCTTCTCTTTCACATTAACCAGATAACTCGATGTAGACTCTAAAGGCTCGGAAACCTTGAGTTGGTATTTCCCAGGCTTAGCGCTGGAAGACATGGTGAGGGCGCTAGAATCATCTGTGAGCCCTGCTGTAGCTAAGGCTTGTGGGTCAGCCATTGAATGAATATTTGATGAAGACTTGCTGGCACCCGATTTGTTATCTAGATTGAGCAGTTGGATCTTTTCGGGAGAGATAGCCTTACTATGCATCAAGGAGCCTGAACTCATGTCTGCTCTTGGTGAAATACGGATAACGCTAGAGGCTTGACTGATGGAGAGGCTAATGCCCTGATTTAACTCGGTGCCAGTGACTGTGGTCCAATATTCATCACTGGTGCTCGAATGAGAACTGGGTGGTGGGCTTATGGTAAATGTCTTTGCTGGCACACTGATAAAGCTTAAGGGTTCTTTGCTACTGTTAATCGGCGGCAGTTGTGGGTCGGTGACTTCTGTCACGCTAAAGTCCCCCTGTTGAGGCACCGATAATGATGCCTGTGTGAAGCTCTGAACTTGAGTATCCTGAGGTGCTGTAGTGGTTTCATCCTGACAGGCAGTAAGCAGGGCAGATATCGATAGTGTCACCAGCATCAATTTAAAATGTTTCATGTTGAGCTCCTATATATGGTTGCGGATCAAGCTATCGAGATTGAAGCAAGCTAGTCTGCTTTGTTGGTGACTCAGGGGTTCACTTCCTGCTGTTTTTTGTTTATCGGTAAACCAGACCGTGCCGGCAGCAGTCTGTGAGCTGCATTCTAAGAATCCGTCGGAGCAATCATCTAGCCAGTTCTGTGTGGTCTCGAGTGCGACTTGGTATTGGTAGCCTCCACAGTAGCTGTCACCGTCCCAGATGGCCGAATCCACATCCGAGCCCACGACGACTTCAAATGGCTTGCCTAAACTCGGGCGGTTTTGAGTCCCGTTAAGCCAAGTGCTGTTGTAATAGCTCATCCAGCTCACTTGTTGTTTGACTGCGTCGCTGTCATAACCCAGAAGCCAGCCCAAGGTGCTTTCAAAAACGCTACCTTGATTCACTGCATCTGCTAATGGGGTACCGCCACTAGAGGGAGCCAGAGCTATGACTCGGCTGGTGGCATTGATAATATCGATATAGCGGCCGTCCCAGGTGGGGTTAGATAATATCCATCTGACAATATTTCCGCCATTGGAGTGAGTGATCATGACTAGATCATCGATATTCTTACTCTGTATAAATGTGTGTAGCTGATTTGCCAAACAACCTGCAGCGGCCTCATCCCACATATACTGGTCGAAATCACAGTTGATCACTTGGTAGTTAGCTGGCTCGGGTATGCCTTGCCTAACGGAGTCGATAAATTCTCGTGACCAATAATCATTTGCAGAATCGGTTTGATTGCCTGTTCCATGGATAAACACTATGCCACTGGCACCATAGCTCAATGGAGTAAATATTAGTGGGCTGGATATAAATAGGCCCAAGAGTATTTGCTTATAATAATTTTTCATTGGGTTATCTCTTTTTTAGTTATGTTACTCAGGTACGAGGTCAGATGTCTGACCTCTCCGGTCAACCTAGTGGCTGATAATTAAACAATCAAGAGGAAATGGCAGTACATTAGTACCAGTTAATATTGTCAGCGGGTGATTATGTTTTAAGTACTTACTGCTAATCTCATTTTCTCACTCAATAGATCTCAGCCTATAGCTTAGCTTTCACTAAGTAAGCTTAGATATATGTTTGCTTGCGCTTGAATGATTCTTAAATGCAATAAAACTTATGGGTTTGTTTTAGTTAACTCATTGTTTCTGCCGGGTATCCTCTTATTTAATTGAAATGACATTTATTTTTTTTCTTTAAATAACAATTGGTTGGTTATTATTTCTTGTTCGTGGATATATCTTGTTGCATTAAGGGGGAATACTGGATAAATTGAACTTAGTAGCGCAATTGAGATTAAATCTGTTTTAACGATAGCCGGAGTGAGTTTATTACCATGTATTACAAAAATGATGACGTTAGAATCAACAATATCAAAGAATTACTGCCACCAATCGCAATTTTTGAGCGATTTCCGGCGACTGAGAACGCATCGGCTACCGTATTTAATGCACGCGAAAATATACACCAGATCTTAAAGAAAAATGATGATCGCCTATTGGTTGTCATTGGTCCATGCTCAATTCATGATCCTAAGGCTGCGCTAGAGTATGGTGAGCGTTTAGTGAAATTGCGTGAGCAATACAAGGATCAGTTAGAGATTGTTATGCGGGTCTATTTCGAAAAACCCCGCACCACAGTGGGCTGGAAGGGATTGATTAACGATCCATACATGGATAACAGTTTCAGGCTTAATGATGGACTGAGAACCGCGCGTAAATTATTGTTGGATCTTAACGATCTTGGCATACCAACCGCGGGTGAATTTCTCGATATGATCACCCCACAATATGTTGCCGATCTGATGTGTTGGGGAGCGATTGGCGCGAGAACCACAGAGTCTCAAGTACACCGTGAATTGGCTTCGGGTCTCTCCTCGCCGGTAGGCTTCAAGAACGGTACAGATGGCACCATCAAGGTAGCTATTGACGCTATAGGAGCAGCGAGTGCACCCCATCACTTCTTATCTGTCACTAAGTTTGGTCACTCGGCCATTGTCGAGACCAAAGGTAATTCGGACTGCCATATCATCCTGCGGGGTGGTAAAGAGCCAAATTATAGCAGTGAGCATGTGAGTGATATTAGCAAGCAGCTTGAAAATGCCGGATTAGACATTAATATTATGATTGATTTCAGTCATGCAAACAGCTCCAAGCAGTTCAAGCGCCAAATGCTTGTAGGGGAAGATGTAGCTGCTCAAGTCTCTAAAGGTAATCAAGGAATCTTTGGTGTCATGATCGAGAGCAATCTTATTGAAGGTCGTCAGGACTATGTTGAAGGTCAGGCTTTGTGCTATGGCCAGAGTATTACTGATGCCTGCATAGGCTGGGATGATACTGAATCAATCTTAGCTACTCTTAATGAGAGTATTATTGCCCGCCGTTCAACTTGATTGTTTGATAGAGATAGAGACAAAAAGGAGACCTAGGTCTCCTTTTTGTACATGGAAGTATTTATCCGTGAGCGCAGGGCTAGCGAAAGAGGGGATTTATGCGTTTAGTAGGAAGATAGATGTCTTCACAAGCTAAACGAGACATAGAGTAAGATTAGGATTAACCTTGGTTATGGTTGACCAGATATTCATTGGCTTTAGCTAAGCTTCCAAATGAAGCGATAAGATTATTTTGGCCTTTTTGTTGAATGTCTGTATCTCCGGATTGGGTCATCATCCAAATCCAGGTCTGGATGAGTGGCAACGGCGGATATTGAACTTTAGGTGAATCCAGCATGTTTGTTTCCTTTAAAAGCGCTTATAAGGGTTGGTCGTTTCCCTTACTTGGTCTGCGTCAAAAAAGAGTATCAAATTATTTTATTCTGTTTAACAAGAAACGCTATCATTTAACGTTTTTACAAAAATAATTGGTTTAGATAGTTCTTTTGTATCATTAAAAATGACAGTCGATAAGTCTAACGCATTACGTGGTGATGACAAGGTGCCAAATGATTAAAGCTTGTCTGGTCGAACACATCAGAAAATAGGCGTTACATTAAACTGAAATAAGTGATGTTTATATGTAAAATCTAACAAATGGTAGCGGGTTATGCTTTAAAATGTAGATTGTTCTGGTTAAATATATGGCCTTGAACATAATGGGAATGGCTTTGGACTCCCAGTAATGCTCTTACTTGTATTAGGATTGATAATAAATGCGACCCTCCCTCTATTTCGATGGACCTATAGATAAGTTGAATTTTCATGTGTTGAAGCTGATCTGGCCTTATTTATTAGAGTTTAAACAAAGGGTAATTTTGGCCTTGTTATGCTTGATTATCGCCAAAGTCGCCAGTGTCTCACTTCCCTTTATATTAAAGTCTCTGGTGGATGGTTTAGGCGCCGCATCACCTGAGCAAATGCTCAGCGTTCCAATTGCTTTAGTTGTTGCCTATGGTGGACTCAGACTGCTTAACACCTTAATTTCAGAGGTTAGGGATACCTTGTTTGGCCGTGTTACCGAGCGTGCTATCAGAAGGCTGGGGCTTAATGTTTTTGAGCATCTTCACCGTCTGGATTTAGAATTTCATCTGGAGCGAAGAACCGGAGGTTTGTCCCGGGATATAGAAAGAGGTACCAGCGGCATTAATTTCCTGATGCGTTTCATGGTGTTTAATATCGTCCCAACAATTTTAGAAATTGCCCTCGTGGTCGGTATCTTCTTTTATAATTACGGGATCGAATTTGCGGCAATCACCTTAGGAGCTGTCTTGGCCTATGGGCTGTTTTCTGTACTCGCAACAGAATGGCGTACCGAGTATGTGCGAGAAGCAGCAAAGGCAGATTCACATTCCAATACCCGAGCCATAGATAGCCTGCTGAATTATGAAACGGTGAAGTATTTTAATAATGAAGCTTATGAGGCGAGACGCTACGATGAAGCGTTAGAAGAGTGGGAGCAAGCAAAGCGGAAAAACCGTCTGTCACTGTTCGCCCTCAATGCGGGGCAAGCGCTAATTATTTCGGTGGCAATGACTTTGATGTTGGGACTTGCCGCCCAAAACGTGGCCCAAGGCACGATGACCATAGGTGATTTCGTGCTGGTTAATGCCTTTATGATGCAGCTTTTTATCCCACTCAATTTCTTGGGTTTCGTGTACCGGGAAATTCGCGGCGCTTTAGCTAATATAGAAAGAATGTTCGGCCTATTAAAGCGGGTGCCTCTTATTCAAGATAAAGACAATGCCAAAGAGGTCTGCCAGGGCTCTGGAGAGTTGAAGTTTGAGTCTGTTAGCTTTAGCTATAATACGCGTCAGATTCTGAAAGATGTGAGTTTTACCATCTTGCCCGGTCAGAAAGTGGCTATTGTCGGAGATAGCGGTGCCGGCAAGTCTACTATCGTTAAATTGCTTTTTCGTTTCTATGATGTAGAGAAAGGTTGTATTAGCTTAGATGGCGTTAATATTAATAATTTGACTCAAGATGCACTTCGTCAAGCTATTGCCATCGTTCCCCAAGATACCGTGCTGTTCAATGACTCATTATTAGAGAATATTCGCTATGGTCGTCCCAATGCCAGCGACGAGGAGATCTTTCAGGCCATAAACATGGCGCATCTCTCTCACTTCATTGAGGCCTTACCCGAAGGTTGGAATACTCCTGTGGGGGAAAGGGGATTGAAGTTATCAGGTGGTGAGAAACAGCGAGTCGCTATCGCTAGGGCGATTCTAAAGGGATCACCTCTCTTGGTGTTCGATGAGGCGACATCTTCATTGGATAGCCAATCAGAGCAGGCCATATTAAATGCACTGAAAGAGGTGGCCAAGGGGCACACAAGTTTAGTGATTGCCCATAGACTCTCCACCGTTGTCGATGCAGATCAAATTCTGGTGCTGAGCCAAGGGCAAATCGTTGAAACCGGTGATCATGAGTCACTTTTAGGCCAAAATGGCCTATATTCCAGATTATGGAACATTCAAAACTAAATGCTATAGGAATTGATATTATGAATATAAATCTACAGGCTTACGGGAGAATACTGTAGAATATTCAATACTAGTCAATATTAATGCATTCGCTTGGTTAATAGTTCAGCATAAGTTCAGGTTCAGCTTGTATACTGACCACAGAAACTAGAAATAATTACGGTGAGATGATAACGATGAAGAATATTCCTTTACAGGTAAACATTGAAGGTCAAGACAGTTTCGTTGATACCGATTGGTTAGCGATAATGGCGACGCTTAAGAAGCGTGGTTTAGAGCAAGATGAATTGATGGGTCTATATCTTGAGCTAACATCAGGAATGAGAGTAACGACGCGTGGTCTCAGTCTTGGTAAATTGAATCCTAGTATGGAAATTCATGGTTTGATTAGAGAAACTAAATTCTCTGACAATGATTATGCGGGAATGATGGCCGGGTAACTAACTCGATGCTTTTTTATTGTCGACTCTGAAAATGGAGAGCGTGCTAGTTTAACCCGCTTTCCAGCCATAACAAGAGATATGAGGCAAGTTTTGATTAGCTTCAGTGAGTGGGTCACATAGACTGAGACTGATGACCTCTCCCTGACGAAAGCATACAGACTCCCCCTCTATTTCGGTCAAACGATCGCAGTTATTGCAATTGAGTGCACGTTGCTTCGTTGAAGGCTTTTGGGTCACATATCCTGAATTCAACTTAACTCCCCCTGTGCTTTTTTGTTGTGGATCATTTCGCAAAACGGGATTCTGCAGTAAGAATCGATAAATATCCAGTGTTGATTATTATATTTATCGCGAATTAGAGCAATTATACTTATCATTAACCTGCTATCCCTCTGCTATCCCTCTGCTATCCCTCTGCTATCCCTCTGCTATCCCTCTGCTATCCCTCTGCTATCCCTCTGCTATCCCTCTGCTTTCCCACAGCATGTCCCATTTTTCGGCTCTATTCTACTTGTGTAAACGCAACCTCTCCTGAACGGTATATCTTAAGCTCATAGATATTCGAGTACTCATCTTCATTTAAATCATCAATTTTGGGCCCGCCAAAAGCTGTAATTATCATAGGCAAGGTGTTTGAGTGTCCGGCAATGAGTACATCGCCAGATTGTGATTCCACAGCCTTAACCGTCGCGGCTATATGGGCCTCTAGTCCGGATTTAACATCAATAATAGTGATAGGAAGGTCCAGAGCTTTACTTATGGGGAGTAAGGTTTCCTGAGTACGTTTAAAGGGCGTGGCGAGTAATTGACTGAATTGGTAGTTTTTTAGTTTGTGGATCAGTTGCTCAGCCCTTCGTTTGCCAGGTTGGCTAAGATCTGGATCTTTATTTTTACCAGCAGACTTTTCCCCATGCCTGATTAACACAAGCGTTTTACTTACTTCTAACTGGTCTTGGCTGCGTATTTCTGTTCCATTGGCGTTAAGGGACAATGTCAGGCTGAGGGCCATTATTACGATTATTAATTTCATCATGATGCTATTTATTGAAGGTTTACAGCCACATTAGCGAAATGTATAACAATAAAACAGCACTCGGATGGATTAATGCTAAAGCTGGTTGAAAAATAGCCGATAATGGTTAGGTAGAGTTATCATTTTGAGAGGCAGTTATGGAAATCCACACTCAGGGGACAGAGGTGTCGCGCGTCGCCCGCGATACATCTGATTCGACAGAAAATCATGGCAAAAACGTGTCTGAAGTTGCGACTAATAAGTCAGAAGAACAGAGTAAATCTATATCTGAAGTAACGAGCAATAACTCGGCATATGCGGCCAGTAAGCAGTTGATGAACATGGCGATCATTTCGGCGCAGCAGGAGGTTAATCTGAGGTCCAGTGATGAGCCCATGATATTACTGTACCGAGCGGCGATAGAAGCGATAAATGAAGAGCTAGCGCCTACCATGGGGCCTAATGCCACACAGAGAATTTATGATAGTGGTGTCGATACCTCGCCTGAAGCCACGGCAGAAAGAATTGTGAGTTTTGCGACTCAGTTCTTTAGTATCCATCAGGGGCAGAATTCTAATATGGACTTTGATGAACAGCTTGATTCTTTTATGGAGATTATTGGCGGTGCAATAGATCAAGGGTTTGGTGAGGCTAGAGAGATCTTAGATGGGCTTCAGGTGCTTGAAGGTGATATTGCCGAAGGCGTAGACAAGACCTATTCATTAGTTCAAGAAGGTCTTCAGGAATTCAGAGACAGCTTTTACCAGACTGATGATGAAACTGAAGAGGCTTAATCAATGAATTTAGGCTCGAAGGATTTAGCTGTTGATTAGGCCGATCGAGATATTATCTTTAATTCATTAGATAAGCGTTAAGCTTTATGCTAAAGATCAAATAGTTGAATTTTTAGCTGGAGCTATGCATGTGGATCGAAGGTGAAGTCGTAGGGCGTGTGGATTGGAATGATAAACTGTTTTCTTTGCAGATAAGAGCCGATATTCAGCCTTTTATCGCTGGTCAATTTATCAAACTTAGTCAGGTTATAAACGATAAACGTGTGGCTAGGGCCTACTCAATTGTTAATGCGCCAGGTGGCGACCTCATAGAGGTATTGGCAGTGTCAGTCGAAGAGGGGCAACTCTCTCCTAATCTGCAACAACTCAAGGTGGGTGATAAGCTCGATGTTTCTCCTAAAGCCTCAGGTTTTATGACCTTGGAGGAGATCCCCGAGACCTCTTTCTCTGGTAAACAGCTGTGGTTATTAGCCACAGGAACGGCTGTGGGTCCCTTTATTTCTATGTTGGAAACCGATGAACCTTGGTGCAGGTTTGAAACTGTGGTCTTGGTCTATGGGGTAAGGTTAGCGGAAGATCTGGCTTATAAAGAGCAGCTCTTACAGCTTGAGCGGCGTTATCCTAATCAATTCAAACTCGTCTTTTCTGTTACAAGGGAAACCTTGCCTGAAGCAATTCAGAGTCGTATTTCCACTGGGATTCAATCGGGAGAGATACAGAAGTTAGCCGGAGTCGAGATCACGCCTCAGAATTCACAAGTGATGCTTTGCGGTAATCCGGATATGATATCAGATACCAATAAAATCTTGCTCGATATGGGCTTGGCAAAGAACCTGAGACGTGCACCGGGTCAGATAACGGTAGAGAAATATTGGTAATGGGCTCGATTATCACCAATCCCATAAATACCTAAGCACAAGAAATGGAAATCAAATGAAACTCTTCTATTCAGATGCTTCACCTTATTCTCGTTGCGTGAGGCTTGTTATTCGACATCTAGGTATCTCTGGGGTTGATGAAATCATGACCAACCCTATGGATAATGGTGAAGACTTACTGGAAATCAATCCTCTGGGAAAGATCCCGTGTCTACAGCTCAATGATGGTGCGCCGCTATTCGATAGTGAGGTGATTTTACGTTATTTAGATAGCGAGTTTGGTGAAGACCAGCTGTTTGGCTTTAGGGGGCATAACTGGATAGCTGAGAGTCATTTTTCCTTGATTAAGGGGTTGATAGACAGTGCCGTTTCATTGAGTCAAGAGCAGATGAGAGAGGAAGAGGGTAAGCGCTCTCCATTTTGGACTGGGCGATTCGAGCAAGCTTTGCTTAGGGGATTACAGCATATTGAGCAGACTGGTTTAGCCGTGAGTCCTGGGCTGACCATTCATCAGATTTGCCTCGGGTGTTTATTAGGGTACATAGATTTTAGACACGGGGAGCTTGAATGGAGAAAGGTGGCACCCGCTTTAGCCGTCTGGTTATCTGACTTTGAGCACCTTCCGGCGATGAAGGCAACTAGACCGAGCTAATGCTATCTGGCTCCTATTACCCACTTTTTCACTAGATTTTAATCTAGAGTTTTTAACATTCTAATGTTCTGCCCTTGTCGTTATTCAGCTTGGTTTAAGTTAATTTTAAGCTGGTGAGCATCAGACATAATAAATTGATAAATATCTCATTTAAGACACATTATCCCTTATATCACTTGCTGAAATCATCAGGATTCATTATCCTCACTGCGATTGATAATAATTATCATTAAACTATTGCGCATCGGCATGTTGCAGAGGGAGATTTTTAGATGAAAATAGCAAGAAGTATGGCCATTTTAGGCCTGGTTTGTTTCGCTTCGGTAGCGAATGCGGCTGAGAAACTGACCGTTTACTCCTATCGTCAGGCATTCCTGGTTGAGCCTATCTTAGCTAATTTCACTAAAGAAACGGGTATTGACGTCGATGTGGTTTTCTCCAAGAAAGGGATAGCTGAGCGTATGATGCGTGAAGGTCGCTTATCGCCAGCCGATATCGTACTGACCTCTGATTTCTCCCGTTTGATGGAACTTGTGGACAAAGATCTGGTTATCCCTGTGGATAGTGAAGCGTTAAAAACCAATATTCCAGCTAAGTACCGCTCGCCACAAGACAATTGGTACGCCTTGACCATGAGAGTCCGTAATATTTACTCATCGAAAGATAGATTGGGTAAATTGGATATCAATTATGAAGATCTTGCGGATCCTAAGTACAAAGGCAAAATTTGTACTCGCAGTGGTAAACATCCTTACAATATCTCGCTTGTAGCCTCTATGATTGCTCACCATGGTGAAGCAGAAGCTAAGACTTGGCTCGAGGGATGGAAAGCAAACTTAGCGCGTAAGCCTCAAGGCAATGACCGCGCTCAAGTTAAAGCGGTAAAAGAGGGATTATGTGATATCGCCATAGGCAATAGCTATTACTTAGGTAAGATGCTGCAAGATCCTAAACAAGTGCCTTGGGCCGAAGCAGTAGAGATAAACTTCCCGAATCAAGATAATCGAGGTTCACATATCAATGTGTCCGGCATGGCTCTGGCTAAGCATTCTAAGCATCAAGATAATGCGATTAAATTGATGGAGTACCTTTCGAGTACAGCCGCTCAGAAGGATTATGCCGAGATTAATATGGAGTACCCGGTGAAAGCCGACGTTAAACCGTCTGACTTAGTGGCTTCATGGGGCGAGTTTAAGGCCGATGAGCTGCCAATATTTAAGCTTGCTGAGTATCATAATGCGGCAGTTAAATTATTGGACGAAGTTAAGTTCGATCTATAAAAAAGTAAGCCAATATGAAATAGCCTTCAATTGAAGGCTATTTTTGTTTTTGAGCCATGCTTAATATTTTTGTAAGTTATAATCTTTCTCATTTAAGCTTAGATTTAGGTTTGTCGGGGATAATATCTCGTCAATCAAAGTGGACCCATCAATGATTTTAGGTTTATCCAGAACTTGGTCTCTTGTCGGCTATCTCATCGCGGCAATAATCATACTGCCACTGCTGGCTATCATAGCTCAGGCCTTCGTTCCAGATGAAGATGTGTTTGGTCATCTTTTTAATACCGTTCTGCCCACTTATATCAGCAATACTATTTTACTTATGCTCGGTGTCTGTATCTGTGCCTTGCTGATAGCGACACCTGCCGCCTGGCTGGTGGCTAAATGTCATTTTCCTGGTCGGAAAGCCTTTCAGTGGGCATTGCTTCTCCCCTTAGCTATGCCTGCTTATGTAGTGGCATATGTTTATACGGATTTATTGGACTATGCGGGACCGGTGCAAAAAACGCTGCGTTTCTGGTTTGACTGGCAAGCTCCGGGTGATTATTACTTTCCTGAGATCAGAAGCTTAGCAGGGGCCTCAGTGGTGCTTGCGCTGGTATTATTTCCTTATATTTATCTTCTTGCCAGAACGGCATTTATGGAGCAATCATCTAGTCTGCAACATGCTTCAAGAGTCATGGGCTGTGGTCCATGGCAGAGCTTTTGGCGTCTGAGTTTGCCTATGGCCAGACCGGCATTGGCTGTCGGGGCGTCATTGGTGGCGATGGAAACGGCGGCGGACTTCGCGACAGTAAGCTATTTTGCAGTGCCAACACTAACGACAGCGGTTTACGATACTTGGCTTGGTTATGGTAGTTTATCGGCTGCGGCCAAACTGTCGGCTATCATGTTATTGGTGATATTTTCAATGATAGGCTTCGAGCGCTTTGCCCGAAGAAAGCAGCAATTGTTTCAGAAGCAATCGGGCCCAAATGAAACCTCTGTTTCTAAGCTTACGGGCTTAAATGCGGTACTCGCTACGGCTTATTGTAGCCTCTTGCTATTGTTTTCATTCCTGCTGCCATTCGTTATCTTATTGCAATATGCCTGGGATTATTTCGATGAAAGCTGGAATGCGGCTTTTTGGGAATACAGCTTCAACAGTCTATATATCGCCGCGATTGTCAGTGTTATTGCTGTTTGTATTGGCGTGCTCCTGATCTTTATTCAGAGAATTAGTCCTAGAGTGTCAGATATCTTACCT
Organism: Shewanella psychrophila; assembly: GCF_002005305.1. NCBI lineage: Bacteria > Pseudomonadati > Pseudomonadota > Gammaproteobacteria > Alteromonadales > Shewanellaceae > Shewanella > Shewanella psychrophila. The sequence continues at coordinate 5,187,323 of NZ_CP014782.1, read as the reverse complement.
TCTCGGCTCGCATCGACAGGTTACGCACTCCCCGGGACGGTTTTAGCTATCGGTATCTTGGTTCCCTTCACCATGTTGGATTTTGCCGTCAATGATCTCTATGAATATTTCGGACAGGCTGGACCGGGTCTAGTCTTTACCGGTAGCGTATTTATCATTATTTTTGCTTTCTGTATTCGATTTTCTGCCATCGCTATCGGCAGTGTTGAGAATAGTTACAAACGAATCTCTCCTTCACTGGATATGGCTGCGATCACCATGGGACTTAAGCCTAAGGCCTTGCTGTGGCGAGTGCATATGCCGCTACTGAGGAAGGGCATATTTGCGGGATTATTACTGGTATTTATCGAGTGTATGAAGGAGCTGCCCGCAGCCTTGTTATTACGTCCGGTGGGTTTCGAAAACTTAGCGACCTATGTATTTCAATTTGTCTCCGATGAGCAACTCGAACATGGTGCACTGGCTGCGATTGTGATTGTGCTGGTTGGCCTGGTGCCGCTTATCTATTTAAATCGCTCTTTAGAGCAAGAAAACTAACGATTAATCCAAAAGTTATTCTTTTTGGGTGCTGGAGCAAAAAAATATGTCCACATTAAGTATTCGAGGCGTGCACAGTGACTATCAAGGTCAGCAGGTATTGAAGGGGTTAGATCTAACGCTCGAAAAAGGGGAGATAGCTGCGCTTTTGGGCCCCAGTGGTTGTGGTAAGACGACCTTACTTAGGGCCATCGCCGGGTTACAAGGCGTGAGCCAAGGTGAAATTAGCATTAATGGCGAATTTTTGACCGGGCCTCATGTATTTATCCCTAGTGAACAAAGAGGTGTCGGGATGATCTTCCAAGATTATGCATTGTTTCCACACCTTAACGTTGCCGAAAATATTCTATTCGGGGTTAAAGGCTTAGATAAGGCTGAAAGGTTAGCCAGGCTGGATGAGATGCTGGAACTTGTTAAACTCGAAGGGCTCGCTCAGCGTTATCCCCATGAGCTATCGGGTGGCCAGCAACAGAGAGTCTCAATAGCCAGAGCCTTAGCTTATGAGCCAGAGCTATTGTTGCTAGATGAGCCTTTCTCTAATATCGATGCCAAAGTCCGGGGCGAGATGATGTTAGAGATCCGCAATATCCTGAAGCAAAGAAATGTCAGTGCGGTGTTTGTGACACACAGTAAAGATGAAGCCTTTGTTTTCGCTGATAAATTAGCTCTGTTTAAGGAGGGGTATATCGTTCAGTATGGCACCGCAGAAGAGCTATATACCTCACCTCGTGAGCGGTATGTGGCGGACTTTTTAGGCCGTGGCAATTACATTCCTGCATCAGTGAAAGACAATTTTGTGGTCGATACACCAATCGGTTTGCTCACCAGTACCACGGAGTTATCACATCCGGTTAGCTATCAAGGCGAGATTCTTATCAGGCCCCAGCAGCTGGAAATCACCGCCGATGAGCAAGGGCATGGAGTGATCATTGAGCGTCGTTTCCTAGGTAATATTTGCCATTATCAGGTTCAGGTGGCGCAGCATTTCTATGAGGTAAAGAGTCAACTCAATCAGCTTATGCCTGGTCAAAAGGTACATCTTCAAGCACAGGCTCACTCTTTAGTCGTATTCTGAAGATCCCATCTGTCTACTGTGTTAACTTGATTGTTTACGTCAAAGTGCTTAAATGTGCGTTAGTTAATGTCATTATTCCCTAAAGTTATGGATAATAATGCCGAAATTGAATTAGTGCAGAAGGTAATTAGAGAGATGGATAATCAGGTTATGCCTCGTGAACAGTTAGGTGTGTGTGCGGAAGGAAATTTGCACAGTATTTATTTGATGTTTAATGCCAATGAGAGTGTAGAGACAGATCTGCGTCCTTGTATCGCTAACGTGGCTCAATATATTTATGAATTGACCGATCAATATGCCGATAGTGCATTCAACGGCTTTCTGGCTGTGGGAGCTAACTATTGGGATAGTCTGTATCCTTCTGCTCGCCCGGCTCAGCTCAAGCCGTTTCCAGCCATGAATGCCGGTAATCGAGATGCACCGGCTCTCGAGTACGATCTGTTTGTTCATATCCGCTGTGATCGTTTCGATATCTTGCATCTTGTGGCTAATGAAATCTGTCAGATGTTCGAGGGGTTAGTCGAGTTGGTCGATGAGGAACGAGGATTTCGTTTCATGGACAATCGGGATCTCACTGGCTTCGTCGATGGAACTGAAAACCCTAAGGGGCGTAGCCGTCAGGAAGTAGCCTTAATCGGTGATGAAGATGCAGCTTTTAAATCGGGCAGTTATATTCATGTTCAGAAGTTTGCCCATAACCTGAGTAAGTGGAATCGCCTGCCCCAGAAAAAGCAGGAAGATATTATGGGCAGAACCAAGCAAGATAATATCGAATACGAATCTGCCGATAAGCCGCTTACCAGCCATATCAAGCGCGTTAATCTTAAAGACAGTGATGGTAAGTCAATGGAGATCCTCAGGCAAAGCATGCCTTATGGCTCGGTTAAAGAGCAAGGTTTGATGTTTATCTCAAACTGTCGTAACTCGGATAACTTTGAGAAGATGCTTGAGAGTATGGTTCACGGTGATGGCAATGGAAATCATGATCATCTGCTGCACTTCACTCAGGCGCTGACAGGCTCTTCATTCTTCGCTCCATCATTGGACTTTATGGAAAGTAAGGCAGGGGTTTAACTGTCACCAGTTCAACAGAATTGAAAGAGTTTTACTAGAAAGTACTCTTATCGAAAGCGCTTTAATCGAAAAGTGCATTTCCAGCCTAAATGCCGCTAAGTTAAACTTAGCGGCATTTTTTATCCTTATATAAAGCTGCCAAGAAAACATTAAATTATTTCCATCCTTTTCGAATTAATCTCGTCTTATTAAATGTAGATACAAAACCCATTTGAAATTAATAGGCGAGAGACAAGAATATGATCAAACTAATTAGCTTTAAAATTTGTCCTTTTGTTCAGCGAGTCACAGCTGCATTAGAAGTTAAGAAAATCCCTTTCGAGGTTGAATACATTAATCTCAAAGACAAACCACAGTGGTTTTTAGACTTAGCACCGAACGGTCAGGTGCCTGTGATGGTTACCGAAGCTGGGACGGCACTGTTTGAGTCTGATGCCATTATTGAGTATATCCGAGATGAATACGGTCCATTGGAGGACAAGGTGAGCAATGAACAGCGTGCTCAGGATAGAGCCTGGAGCTACTTAGGCTCTAAACACTACCTGGTTCAATGTGGCACCATGAGCAGCAAAGACAGAGAGACCTTTATCAAGCGCTCAGAAAAATTGGTTGCGGCCTTTGCTAAGGTTGAAGCCCAGCTGTCCGGCAAGACGCAATTCTTTAAGTCTGATGAGCTAAGTAATGTCGATATTGCCTGGGTGCCATTGTTGCATCGTGCTGCGATAGTTAAAAAATATACTGATTATGATTTTCTCTGTGGTTTACCCAAGGCTCAGGCTTGGCAAAAGAATGTGTTAGGGAGCTTAGCAATAGAAAATACGGTTTCGGAAGATTTCGAGCCGCTCTTTAAGAACTTTTATCTTACTAATACTTACTTAGGTGATGGGCAGGATGTACCGCTGGGGGACACTTGTGGCTCAAGTGCTTGCTGCGGTTAGCGAGGGTCAGCTGAGATTTATATGTACCTGCTGCATTGATAAATGTTAGCCAGTAAGCACTGCACTATTCATCTCTATTCTATTCTTATCGATTCGATATTTTTTGTGCTTTGGGCGGAATTAGGCCCCTAGGATTTGATTATGATTAACATCATTAGTTTTAAGGTTTGCCCATTTTTTCAGTATGTAACTTCCATGCTTGAGGCAATTAAGCTGCCTTATGAAGTCGAATATGCCGACTTTGACAATTGTTTGTTCGATATATCTCCAAATGGCAAAGCGCCTGTGTTAATCACCGAGTCTGGAGAGGCCTTGTTTGATGCTGATGCAATAGTGAGTTATCTGGAGTCCCTACATGGAAGACTATATCAGGCGAAGACGAATGAGGAAGCGGCCTTAATAGAAGCGTGGGCAAATTATGGGTCTAAAAATTATGTGCCACAGTGCAGCACCATGAGGAGTGAAACTCAACCTGAGTTCGAGGCTTATCTTGACGTGTTTGAAAAGGCCATTGCTAATATGGAGCGGCAACTAGGCAAGCACAGCTATTTTATGGGCGAAGAGATAAGCCGTGTCGATATTGCCTGGTTACCTATTTTGTATCGTGCCAGATTAGTCGAAGATGGGGTGGGCTTCGATTTCTTTGCTAATTACCCATCAGTTAAGCAATGGCAAAAGACCCTGTTATCTCTGGATATCGCAAAGCAATCAGTCTCAGGTGATTTTGAGCAAGTGTTTAATGATTTCTATCTGTCGACACGCTTTCAGGCAAGGCGCAATAAAGCGAGTATTGCTAGCTAATAGGGGGCTAAGTTAGATACAAAAAAGGTGCGAGCCATTAACCATGGAACGCACCTTTGAATTTTTATTGAGTTTCTGTTGAGCTAAAGGCTTTGGGCCTTACAGGCGATCGGCTATGGCTTTTGCCATGGCCGCATCGGCAATTTCTTCCAGCTTGGCAAGGTCTATGTCCTTGTGAGATTCACAGATAAACCAAGGCTCGCGGGAATCAGGCTCAAGCATGATGCCGCTATTAATCAAGTTATGGGCAAACTCGGTATACAGCGCGCTGTCGGTTTTCTTCCAATCACGATAATTATGAGGCACCTGGTTGCCAAAGTGAATGCCGAACATAGCATCCGGGCCGGCAAACTTATGTTCGATACCATGTTTGGTAAATACTCGTGACAACACCTGTTGGATATCGGCGCCAGCTTTATTGATGGAGTCGTAGGCATTGGTTTCATTCAAGATCGTCAAGGTCGCCTTAGCGGCACTTAAGGCGATCATGTTGGCGGTATAAGTGCCACCATGAGTTACGCCATTTTTTCCAAAGCTGATCACGTCCATGACTTCCTTGCGACCACCGAAGGCGGCTACCGGATAGCCATTGCCCATGGCTTTGGCATAGGTGGTGAGATCAGCATGAATACCATAAAGCTCCTGTGCGCCACCTTTAGCTACGCGGAAACCCGTTTTAACTTCATCCATGATAAGCAATGTGCCATTAGCATCACAGATATCACGTAATTTCTGCATGTATTCTTGGGTCGATGCGATGCTGCCACAATTGCCTAAAATCGGCTCTATTACTATGGCCGCGATATCATCGCCGACACGAGCAAATACGTCATCAATGGCTGTAAAGTCATTGAGCGGCACCGTTTCCAGGTGCTCACGACTCGCTTCTGGAATGCCGCCACCAAAAGCGGCAATCTTAGGCGCCGCTTCAGTTTCGCTGTCCCAATTGTCTACATCAGATTTCCACATCATCTCGTCGTACAGACCATGAAAACCGCCTTCGACTACAACAATCTTATTGCGACCAGTAAAACCACGGGCAGTACGAACTGCACCAATCACGGCTTCTGTACCTGAGTTGGCAAAGCGCATCTTTTGAATGTTGGGACACATCTGCTTAATCAGTTCGATCACTTCAGAATCTAACTCGGTGGAGAAACCTGAAATGGTGCCGCGCTCTGTGATGGCTGCAACGACTTCTTGGTCGACTCTGCTATCGCGATAGCCCAAGATAATAGGTCCATAAGCGAGACGGAAATCGATAAACTGCTGATCGTCTGCATCGGTAATGGTACAGCCCAAACTGCTTTTAACGAATACTGTGTTTTCTTCACCCCAGTAACGGTAACTATCGGCCACACCCATAGGCATGTTGTTGTGGGCCTGTTTTAGCAGCGCATTGGTGGCTGGCTTGTTGGCATTGCTCATCTTGTCGGTCTTAATCATAAAAAGTCTGCCGCGTATGATACAGGGCAAGATAGAGCTTTGCTATATCGATAAAGAGATCGGATTTAATTTAGCCAATAAAGGCGGCTGGTAAAGGGTTTTAGCTTAATCTGTTTAGACCAAGGATACTTAAACTGAGGTATAACAAGTTCGCGATACTAAACCTGTACTGATTGAAGCAAGACACTTGAGAATATCTTGTTGATCTAGATGGTGTTAGGTTAAGGTTTTTACTGCTTTGTTGGAATACATAACAACTTGATTTACTATGCACACTATAGCGGTAGCGTATTTTTTATCTTTTAATGCCTTATTTCTAGGATGAATTAAGGCGCTTTATCCCCTTTGCCGATGGGGCTGCACAAAATTAAGTGCAGTCATCAACAATGATATGGAATTTATTTTGGTACGTTTAAATTACAAGTCTTTAGGTATAGCATCTCTATTACTGAGCAGCATTAGTCAGGTTCAAGCCTCACCAATGAGTGACTGTATTGCTAAACAAGTGGAAATTGGTACCGATGAAATGACGCTCGGTGAGATTAGGGGAATTTGTGAGGCACAGGCATCTATAGCCCACGATGACACTATTACTTTATTTGGTAAAGAAACTAAAGCTGGTGTACTCACGAAGCGAATTATTCAAGAAAGACAAAGTGAACAGTCAGAGTTTGTGCTTACGCCCCATAGAATGAATTATATTTTACCGATTTATTCTACTAATGAAATTAATCCCAATGCGTATAGCAGTGATCAACCTTTTGAGGATGGTCTGAAGAATGTTGAGGCTAAATTTCAATTGAGTCTTAAATTCCCTTTAACTTACAACTCATTATTTGTTGAAGGAGATAGGATTTATGGTGCATTTACTATTGAGGCTTGGTGGCAGGTGTATGCCGACGATATTTCTAGTCCATTTAGAGAAACTAATTACAATCCTGAGCTGTTCTATGTGATGCCGTTAGATTGGCATCCTTATGAGAGTAATACAGGCTTCATGTTTGGTATAGAGCACCAATCGAATGGCCGCTCAGTGCCACTTTCACGTTCATGGAATCGGATTTTCGCTGAATTAATTTTTGAGAAAGAGGATTGGGTCTGGTACATCAGACCTTGGTATCGCTTGCCTGAGGATGCTAAAACTGACCCGTTAGAATCCGGTGGAGATGATAACCCTGATATTGCTGATTACATGGGGCATGCCGAATATGGCATGGGTTACGATTTCGGCGATTATGAGTTGAGTGTGAAATTACGCCAAAATTTTTCAACCAGTAATGGTGCGGTGCAAGTTAACCTCACAACCCCGTTGTATGGCAAGTTAAAAGGCTATGTGACCTTCTTTAACGGCTATGGCGATAGCCTGATTGATTATAATCACAGTCAAACTCGTGTTGGTTTAGGTATCGCGCTTAATAATATGTTTTAAGTTGCGCAGAGCTATTCCTAAAAGTGCGAGTTTCAATTTTTTACTATCGTCTGTAAAGTACGTCACAAATTAACACTTAGATTGTGTTGTTAGCAGTCACATAAAGAATTGAGAGTATGAACAGATGAATAACGAACTTGATATCATCGATAACTTAGCAGAACTAGAACGCTTTTTATTGTCGGTAGAAAATGGTGGTCTGGGGCTGGAAGGTGTTGCGGGTGTCGGTATGGCAACCAATAATACCGATGGTCGCCACTTCGTTGCCGTATTCGATGACAATAACAAATTGCTTCATGCACGTTGGATCGCTCAGGAAATCTTCGACACCGGAAAAGATATGGTTCGTAACGGGGTAAAAGCCAAGCATTAATCTTTGCTTTTACCCGTAGTATCCGACGCCAACAGCTAGTTTTTAAGGCCGTTTCTTTAGTACTGCATCTATGTCTGATGCGCTATGACGCTCGGGCAACTGCTCCCACTCTTCGCCCCAAGTTCGGTTGACGATTTTTCCGCGTTGTACAGCGCTGCGTTCGTCAATCTGTTTTGCCCAGCGTTGCAGGTGAGTATAGCTCGCCACATCAAGAAACTCGGCGGCATTATAGGTTTTGCCCAGTACTAAATTACCGTACCAAGGCCAAATCGCCATATCCGCAATACTGTAGGTGTCACCGCCGATAAACTCATTGTTTGCTAGCTGCTTATCGAGAACATCGAGTTGGCGTTTGGTTTCCATGGTAAAGCGGTTGATGGGATATTCGATTTTTTCTGGTGCGTAAGCATAAAAATGGCCAAAACCACCACCAAGATAAGGCGCTGAGCCCTGTAGCCAGAAAAGCCAATTCATCACCTCGGTGCGCTCAGCGATATTCTTTGGTAGAAAATAACCAAACTTTTCGGCAAGGTACAACAAAATATTGCCAGATTCAAACACTCTAATTGAGTCTGATGTCGAGTTATCTGTGAGTGCAGGGATCTTAGAGTTGGGATTGATATCGACAAAGCCTGAGGAGAACTGTTCGCCTTCACCAATATTTATCAGATAAGCATCGTACTCGGCTTCTGTTACCCCCTTAGCGAGTAACTCTTCAAGCATTATTGTGACTTTTTGGCCATTGGGTGTTGCCAATGAATGCAGCTGTATTGGCTGCTTACCGACAGGCAGTACTTGCTGATGTCTGGCGCCTGAATCGGGGCGATTGATGCTGGCCCATTCGCCGCCATTTTCATTATCCATGACCCAAACTTTCGCTGGTGTATATTCGTTAGTCATACAGTTTCCTATCTGTTAGTAGGTATTATACCAATTCCATTAAATTTATGAGCAATTCAGAGCTTTCTCAGGCTTTAAATTCAAGGCGCATTGTTGAAGAAATGGTTAATCCCTTTTAAGGTAATGCAACGCAGAAGTGGAAGTCCTGAGAAGCTTACGTAGTGCGGGTTTAAAAACACTTTATGCTGCGTAAGTGGCTCTGGATATAGAATAACTATTAGCTTCAATCCCCTTACTTGCTTACAGCGTTTTTAACTCCCGCTGAATGACCAATTACTTAATGGAACTGGTATTAATATAGATATCGGGGCTACTTTACTATTTAAAACCTCAAATCCATTATTTCGATATAACACTTTGTTGTTAGGTTGTCTTTTAAGGAATAATGCAGTAACTAACTGGACAGATGCATCAGACTTTGCGTCTTGGTCATCGATGGCAAGATCCCTGGAACGTTATTTTATTTGCTTACTTACATGTATGTAAGTAAGCTGTGAGCATGAAACAAACAATATTAAATAAAGCCGAGCAGCAGTTGATGCTGGGGGGCTATGACAAGCTTAACTTCGCCACGATCGCTAATGATCTGAATACAACTCGTGCGAATATCCATTATCACTTTAAGAATAAAGAGTCCTTAGCGGTTGAAGTGACTCGCCAATACGCAGAGCGACACAGTGAAGAGTTTAAGGCGCTGTGTTTGTCTTTTAATGGAGATTTTATCGGTCTGTTTACCGCTATAGACGATGCTTTTTGGTTTGATGATAATTTATCGGTTATGTGCAATATACTTGCGGCTGATCCTGAGATCCCAAAGATGATTCTGACCCTGACTCAAAAGCTGTATCAGGATATAGAGTGTCTGATTATTGATGCGATTCAACACGGGGTGGATAGCAAGCAGATACGGGATGATGTTGATGTGGTTAGAGAGGCGGCGAGGGTACATGTGCTAATGATGGGGATCATTTCTGCAGCTCAACACTCTCCCGATTTAGGGCAAGCCAAGCAGCAACTTAGCGGTCTACTTGTGGATTGGGCAAACAGTCTTAGCTAGGCTGTTTTTTTACCTCAAGTACTTACCTACATGCAAGTAAGTTTTGGCGATGCGATTTAATAGTAATCGGTTTAGCCCTATTCAATGTTAACTATTAACTCTTCAATGGAGTGTTTATGAAATACAAAAATCTATTAATCTTAGGGGCATCTGGTGCTATCGGACTCTGGCTGGTAAAAATGGCGCTAACGCGTGGATATACCCTGACTGTGGTGGTTCGCTCTAAAGTAAGGTTCATTCAATCCTTGCATGACTTTATTGCTTTAAAATCTGAAGCGGTGGCAGCTATTAACATAATCGAAGGTGATGTGATGAATGCTCAAGTGATTGCACAGGCCGTTGAAGGGCAAGATGCTGTGCTTTCCAGTTTAGGGCTTAGGCGTAAGAATCAAGCAAATCCTTGGTCTGCAGTGGTCTCACCAAAAGATTTAACTGAACGTGTCGCCAAGTTACTGGTGCCGACCATGGAGCAAGCTAAGGTGACACGCTTGATTGTGGTGAGCTCGGCGGGAGTCGGTGATAGCTGGAAAGATATCAGCGGTTTTATGAAGTTTATGGTTGGGTCGAGCAAGATTAAAGTGACCTATGATGATCTGGATAAGATGGAATCTCTATTAGCGCGTAGTGATATAGATAGTTTGTCACTGCGCCCAGTTGGTTTAGTCGAAGCCGAGCCAAGTCAAGATGCGCAAATTGTCGAACGCTTTACCGCTTCTTCTCAAATTTCAAAAAGTGATGTGGCTCAATGGATGCTCGATGCCTTAAAGAGAGAAGAGAGGTTTACGTCTCCTACTGAGATGATTGGCTGGGCTAAATGAGCTGAAATTTGAGTAGAAGAGAAAAATCACTTAGATGCTTGTATCAGAGCACTGGGGGATAAGGGTTATTGGTTCTGAAAGGGATTATATACTTTAAATTATTAACAAAAAAAAATTGGTAATGATTCAATGATTGCCTGGTTTATCTTTTGGTAAGGTGAGTTTATTATTCCTCTCAACAGGTTAAACTTAAACTTAAACTCGAGGAAAGCACATGGCTCAGCTCACCATCCTGGCTAACATTATTGCCAAAGCAGATAAAGTTGAACTCGTGAAAGCTGAATTACTGAAGCTAATTGATATAACGCGTTTAGAGGAGGGTTGTATCGATTATGTCCTTCATCAAGATAACGAGAATCCAGCGCATTTTACCTTTTATGAAAATTGGGCCTCACGAGAGCTATGGCAAGTACACATGGGTAACCAACATTTAGCTGATTATATTGCGGCAACTGAAGCTTGTGTCGATAAGTTTACTCTTAACGAAATGACAAAAATCGCTTAAGGGTAACAACCAGTTTATAGAGACTAAATTAACTTGGGGTAGCTTATAAAAGCTGCTCCAAAGAATGTAGAGACAATTATGACTAATCCAATTATTACTGATTTAGAAAACCGTTACACAGCGAAAAGGTATGACTCTACTAAACGGGTCTCACCAGCTGATTTAGATGTGATATACGAAGCAATGCGTTTATCGGCATCTTCAATCAATTCACAGCCTTGGAAGTTTATCGTGATTGAGAGCGATGAAGCTAAGCAGCGTATGCACGATACTTTTGCCAACAAGTTTCAATTTAATCAGCCACACGTAAAGTCTGCATCACATATTATCTTGTTTGCTCATAATCCACGTTATACCCGTGCAGATTACGCTAAGGTTGTCGACAAAGGCATTGTGGATGGTCGCACTAAAGCTGAGGAAAGAGAGCAAGCCTTTGGCGGTTTTGCATTTGCTGAGCTAAATACCGATGAAAATGGAATTACTGACTCCTGGACTAAATCGCAAACCTATTTGGCCTTGGGGAACACCCTGCATACCTTAGCGCGTCTAGGGATTGACTCGACAACGATGGAAGGTATAGACAGTGAGTTAATTGGTGAAATATTTAGCGATGAGCTTGATGGCTACGTGAGTGAAGTGGCGCTGGCTATCGGCTATCATCACTCTGAAGAGGACTATAACGCTGCCTTACCTAAGTCTCGCTTGGCCATGGAAGAGGTTATACAGGTTCTCTGATTAAGTTTGCGCAGTAAGTGGGATTTAATGGCTCCTACTTACTTAGCTTCACTCGCTATTTAGGTGGTTTTTAGAGGCTGAAGTATCTATATCGATAATTAGCAATATGACTATCCCATACCTAGTGGCAGGTCGTTTTCATTTCAAAACTTTTCATTTCAAAACTTTTCATTTTAAAATATTGTTTCGATCTTACCTATTAAAAGGATTGATTACGTTTAAGAGAGCTTTTGTTCGAGTTTTTTGTGTCATTCATATCCCAATGTACTCTCAGTGGTAACGGGCTCTTTGGCTTGTAGACCTTCAGTAACAATGCTCCGCGAAAAGGGAGGAACATGGGTGACTAAGTAGCCGATTGAGGTCAATAAGAGTGTGATAAGTACTCTGCGTAATGTAATGTTCATGGGCGTCATTTCATGTCTTGGAATTCGGTATTGTTCAGGAAGACTTTCTTCGCCTTTAATTTTTATTAAAGATATCAGTTTTGAAAGTCAGTGTTTAAAGCCAGCTTGGCTCGCTTATCATTATCTGACATGGCGGAGCAGTAAAAGTTCTCACTTTCTCAAAGCTGGACTTACTTAATTGAAGCAATATCGAAATACAACTGTGACGAGTATATTCCGGGCTGATGGGGGTCGTCGTTGTAATGTGTTACCCCCCAGGTTTTATTGCTTACTCGTGTTTTATTATCTAGGAGTTTTAGGCTGTTTTGGGTAAGCGTATGTAAGGGCTTGGTGGTCAGGGCGACCGCATGAGTGTTTATTTTTTAGTCGAGCTACATAATCCAGCGAGTAAAACTTTCTCTAGATGTTGAGGATTCATTAAGCAGCGCTTTTGTTTACCAACGATGCTGAGTTTGGTCGGTTCTTTTCTAAGCATGTTGAGAGCCATATGCCTCAAGTAAGCTAGATTTTCAGCGCCGTTATTTTTGTATATCTGGCATGTATCTTCGTTCATGTTGACATCCAAGACCCAGTGCATTGACTCGATACCCCAATGTTCACGAGTAGCACTTAAGGCTTGCTCTGCTGATAACTCTTTCGAACTAATATAGTAACGATATTCAAGGCTTATCGCCTTACCTTTAACCGCCCTAAAACTTTCAACCATAACAATGCATTTGAGTGCTTCCCAGCGTGAGAAATCACCTTCGAGTTCAGCCGAATTTAAAACATAGCACGTTCGATTTTCAATACGACCATGGCCTGTTTCTATATTGAAATCATCATTACTTAAGCCTGCTGAACGATGCTGACTAAAAGCTTGATTTACCGCTTTAGCTAAGTGGCCTTGATTGCTTTTTACAGCCAGTAGGTAATCACCACCTTTGTCGATGATCGCTTTAGCAATAGCCGTTTGACAGCCCATAGCATCGATTGTCACTAGCGCTCCGCGTAGATCTAGCATTTTTAAAAGCTCTGGGATTGCCGTAATTTCATTACTTTTTTGGTCTGATTTTAATTGACCAAGTACCAGCTTATTTGCTGAAGCATAAGCACTTATCATATGAATAGTGCTGTTTCGGTCATCACGATTATATGAGCCGCGTAGCGTTTTTCCATCAATCGCAATGACTTCCCCATTAGTTAGCTGGTGAACCGATTGCATCCATGCTAGAAAACACTCGTTAAAACTATCAGGATTAATCACAGAAATTGTTCTAGCAATTGTATCGTCAGTAGGGATCCCGCCTGTAAACATTTTTTGCGTTTTGAACCAATGGTGGTGACCAAGAATGTATTCTCGGATATCGAACCAACCATTCGAACCTGCAATAACAGCGCAAAGAGAACCGAACAATATATCGAACAATGGATAGGTGATTTTTGCACTTTGGCGGTGGTCGTCAATCGCGCCAAAATGCTCTTTGAATGATTCAATATACATAATGAGACTCCTTAAAAAGGAGTATAAGATCACAAGCACTTGATCAGGTCAATATTTTGCTGAAACGGCTCAAATAACGTTCACGATCTGACCCTGGCTTGGTGGTCATCAATGAGCATAATATTCATGCCGCCTTGAGTCTTCAGAAAATAAGGTTATAAAAATTGATCATTTCTATTTGATTATTGTTGTGAATACCAGAATCTTCTTATTTTATCAATAAAAGCTTGTAGGCGTGCTTTTCCGGACATTATAGTACATCCATTATTGAAGTAGGTTCTGGTTTACAGTCATGTATAGCAGGGCTCAGATAAGATTAATACTATCGTTTAAAGGTGTGAATAGATGTCCCTAGAGAGTGCGATTACATTTTTTATCGCTATGTTTATTTTTGGTATTACCCCTGGTCCTGGTGTGTTTGCTATCTTGGCGCGCGCCATGGTACAAGGCCCCAAAAAATGTATATCCCTTGCAGCAGGTATGGTCACCAGCGATCTCATATATCTTATTTTTGCCTGTTTCGGCCTGGCTACCATAGCCGAGAATTGGTCTGAAGTGTTTGTTGTCATTCGTTATCTCGGCGCAGCTTACTTAATCTATTTAGGCTACAAGATGTTTAAAGCCCTGCCACAGGTTGGCGAAGAGGTTAGTAGCCAAGTAAAAGAGTTGAAAAAAAGTCGCCCAATGGCGAGTTTCGCGCAAGGTTTCTTGATTTCAACCTCTAACCCTAAAGTGATTCTGTTCTATATCTCTTTCTTGCCGACGTTCATCGACCTCACGGTATTGAAAACTCAAGACATAGTGCTTGTTTCAGTACTTTCTTGCTCAGCCTTGATAAGTGGCTTGATGCTCATTGCATTTGGTGCGGCTAAATTGGCTAAAACGTTGAAGACACCACTTGCCCATAAGCGGCTCAATCAAGGTGCCGGCAGTATCATGATTGCTGCGGGGTCATATCTGGCTATCAGCAAGTAACCTAACTCCTAGTGCGCTAATGTCCTCAATGCTAATAATGGCAAGAAAGGCACTTAGTTATACGTGTCTGGCTGAGTTTCTTGTTATTATTAGGCTATTGAATGGCTCTAGATATGAATGTTTATCTCTGTGAATGAGATATAGAGTGACTAGTTAGAGCTTAGACACCCAAATTGCGTAAGTTGGATACCCCATGATTGAACAGCAACAGAACAACCCATTACATGGTTTAGGCTTAGAAACTTTGGTCACCGAGTTGGTGGCATTTTACGACTGGAAGATTTTATACGCAGCGCTGCGTTTAGAGTGTTTCAACAGTAACCCGAATATGGCCGCATGCCTTAAGTTCCTTAAAAAAACAGAGTGGGCGCGAGAGCGGGTCGAGAGCTTCTATCTTTATCGCTTCAAACGTATGCCTAAGGGAAGTTCTGTACAATTCGAACTTAAGCCACGGGAGCGTGGTTTTGCCGATGGTATTGTGCCCCGTAAGCCGGAAGAGCTAACTGTCGAGCTTGTTGATGAGATGCGAGCCAAGGCGACAGCCGATTATGAGGCGATGAAGCGTAATGATGGCCAGGGGCGTCCTCGCTACGGTAAGGATAAGCCAAAGGCTCAAGATGGTTATGCGCAAAATAAGCGTACTAACACTAATAGACCAGCACCTTCTCAAGATCCTGCTAACCCTTGGGGTAAGTAATCTAAAGTGACTCGTGCTGATTCACTAGAGTTATCATTTGGGCTAATTGGGTGAGACTGTCAATCTATCTCAATTAGCAGGTTGAACTTGTTCAATCTGAGCCGCTTTAGATTCGAGCGTAACCTCTTCTTGGTTGAGCTTGTGCTCGCCGAAGTACATCATCAAAAAAACCACCAAAAATGTTTCCATTGGCTACTCATAGTCTGCTTTAAAAGAAGTTATCCGCCAGAGATGATAACAAAACTAGTTGAATACCAGCTGAATCGAGCCTCTAGCTTTCAATCTGTGCTTTATTGGTATTAACTTCATTTGTATTGGATAGCTGTGAGTTAATTTTATGCTGATTCCTACATATAACTTCGGGTATTAAGAGTGAACGTGTCGATGAAGGACTTTTTGATACAGCGTGTTAGTCAGGTTGACTGGAGTTATAGCCCGGAGCAATCAGTGTCGATAGTCGGGCTAATTTTTTGGCTTTGGTTAATCTGGCCCAGAGATGAATTCAACGCCCTGATACGCGATAAACAGAAGCAAACGCAGGTATTGATTGCCGCTATTGCGCTAAATAGTTTATGGCTTATCAATGCCAGCCTAGTTCAGGGCATACATGTACATTTTCTTGGGCTTGTGGTGTTGATGCTGATGTACGGCTGGCGCATGGCGACGGTGATCGCGATTTTACCTGTGTTATTTTTTTCTACCTTCATACTTAAGCAGCCGTTTGAGTTTGGCATATATGGCCTGCTGGCTATCGCTTTACCTCTATTCTTATGTTTTTCGGTTTATAGCCAAGTATTTAAATATCTGCCCCATCATTTTCTGGTTTATATCTTCTGCTGTGCATTCATTAACGCCTTCTTGTCGATAGTGTTTCATATCTTATCTTGGTCGACTTGGCTTTGGGTAAGCACTGATTATGATTGGGCCTTTCTAAGCGATAACTACCTATTACTGATCCCCTTGCTTGGTTTCCCGGAAGCGTTACTCAACGGCATGGCCGTTACCTTGCTGGTGGTTTATCGACCCCAATGGCTCTATGACTTCTCCGATAAAACCTATTTTAAAGACTAATGTTCAATGACTGATGCTTACCAGAAGTAGCCGTAGCTAAAGCCAATGGCGTTTAAGCCATCATTGGTATTGGAGAAGTTAGCATTGGAGTAATGGATAAAAGAGAAACCAATTTGGTGATGTTCGAACAAGATAACCCCCAAGCCTAGTTTGTCTTCAAATTGCCAGTTTGAGCCCATGTCTCTGTCTGCATAGATTTGGTCGTTGATGTAAGTGATACCTATGCCTGCCTCTAAGTAAAGAGTGACGAAGTCGAAATAGAGCTGGTATTTGAGTGTAGGAGTGACCGAACCACCGTTTTTATCTGAATAGAGAAAATCTTCCCAGTGGTGATAGGCAAACTCCAAATTAAAGTCGATATTGTGTCTGGTTAATACGTTCTCATCCATCTCAAAATTGTAGACATATGCCAGACGATAAGCAGTTCCTGAGTGCGGTTCTTCCCAGCCATCCCATCTTGGTTTGATTTCCCCTTGAGTAAAAGTAATGCCTGAGTATGGGAAGCAGTTAGATGACAAAAGTACTAAGAGTATAAAAATAATTATCATGGGAAATGTTTTGTTCATAAATCAGTGGCCTATGATGAAATTCTGATTACTTATTTTATTTCTAAGATTGATTCAACTACTGGTTAATATTAATTAAAGTTAGCTCAGATTGGGGGATTTGAAGGGAAGTTGTTTTTAATTTTGCTAATGGGAGCAGTGATTGCTGGTTAATTCTGGCTGTTTAGACCTAAAAAATGAGGCCTGTTTACGGCCCCACTCATGGCTTAGTCTATCTGTTTGCTATGTCGAATACCTATCGGGATAAATCAAAGCTCAACGCCTGCTTCGTCGGCATCGACGATATCGGTTTCTTTTAAGGCGTCGGCCATCCAGCGCTGCATTGTCGGGCACTCAGCGACATGTGCCATATATCGGCGGGAGGCATCAGAGACTATGATGCCGTAGGTGCGAAAACGCATAACCACAGGGGCGAACATCATGTCGGCGATTGACCAATTACCGAACAACCAGCCACCCGTATCGGCAGTATTACATTCCAGCATTTGCTGTGACCAAATAGCATCTATACGTTTAATGTCTTGTTTCGCCGTGTCACTAAGTTGAAGGCAACGTGTGGCTCGAATATTCATTGGCAGCTCATTACGCACAGCGTTAAAGCCCGAATGCATTTCATTGGCTATCGAACGGGCTTTAGCTTTTTGCTTAGGATCACTAGGCCATGCCTCACCCGCTAGGTAAGTATCATTGAGATATTCACAGATGGCTAATGAGTCCCAGACTGTGACATCGCCGTCTACTAAGGTTGGCACCCTTAAGGTTGGTGATATCCCTTTTAATTGTTGATAGAAGCTGGGGGTATCGAGTTTTAACATGACCTCTTCGAAATCTATACCGGATTTAGCAGCCATCAACCAAGCACGTAGTGACCAACTAGAGTAGTTTTTATTGCCGATATAGAGTTGCATGTTATTTCCTTTGGGGATTTTATTTAGGTCTTCATACTATATGAGCTTGTGCTTATCTTGGCTATTCTTATGTTCATTGACTCAAAATTGAACTAAGTAACGTCTTGCAAGTAATTGTTAATTAAGTCTTCTTGAAAGGGATGTGTAAAGCTGGCATTATTCAAAAAAAGGAATTTTTATGTCTGTTAAAATAATAAAATCAGTGTTGGTTTTTAATGAAAATCAAAAAATCGCTCCTAGATTCTTGCTTACCTATGTCTTGATCTGGTTATTCTGGCATAACCAGTTATTCACCACTTTCTTCACTAGCGATGGCGACTTTTTGGCGAGAGCCAATGCGGCGTTAGCTTCTGTTGCTGATAATCAATATATTCTGGTGTTCTTTTTCACTTGCCTCTTCTTCGGAGTGAGGATTGGCTATCATTTTCTGAAGGAAAAAGCCGATGACTTGATGGAAGAGGGGAAATCGACAGAGACAGAGGTCGGTAGTGATCAAGGCATAGCTAAATCTGCAGATATCCAAAGATTGATGACTATGATCAGCGAACTTAAAGTTAAGTTGGCAAACTCTAAAGAGAAAGAAGAGAAGGTGATAAAGGAAAAAAATACCACCATAAGCAAGCTGCTAAGCCTTCAAGCCGAATTAGACGATATGAAAGCGGATAACACATTACTAGAAAAGGCTAATGCAAGGCTAAAGGCGCAATTAGTTGATGCGCGAACTGTGGGAATCAATTCGTTATAACCCGTGCTGAACACCTAATTTCTCTGGGAATGGTGAGAAATTCAATTCTTTGTTTGAGTTTTAATTAAGCCTCTTTCTCTGGTTGATACCAATCGGTATAAGAGGCAAAACTTTCTCTTTTGCTATTCATCTTTTTATTCCTCCCTCCTGATTTTTCCTACTTAACATATTGCCTAACAATAGAGTGCTCATTTCACTGGTTTTCTAGGGCTCGGGAGTTTGACTGTACCTGGCTTTGCGACTATATGAGTAAGGTGGGGAATAAGAAAAGTGCGTTGGAATAGGGCTAGGTTTCACTTCCGATTTTCTTATTGTATGTGGTTTTCAACATGTCTGAACTCAGTAATAAACAAATTGAAGAAAGGTTACAGCATCTTACGACCTTAAGTATCGCGCTCAACGACATCAAGAATGTAAAACTCTTGCTAGAGAGAATTTTACAAACGGCGAAGAAGATCACCAATGCCGATGGCGGTACGCTTTACCGTGTCAGCGGGGATAAAAAATTTCTCGAGTTCGATATCCTGATAAACAGCTCTTTGGATCTGCATTTTGGCGGCAGCCAAGAGAAGTCAGATAAGATGCGAGCTATCCCGCTTTCCCTGGATAACGGCGAGGCAAATTTAGAGGCGGTTGTTGCTTACGCTGCTAATCGTAAAGAGTCGGTCAATATCGAACATGTTTATGACACGCCCATCTTTAACTTCTCTGGCATGCGACGATTCGATGAAGTCTATGATTATCACTGCCAGTCTCTACTAGCCGTACCCATGCTAGATCATAATTCAGAGCTAGTAGGGGTGTTGCAATTGATCAACTCTGTTGATTGCAATACAGATACAATTCAAACGTTTTCAGAGACTGATCAGATATTTATCGAAGCACTCTCCTCCCAGGCTGCCATAGCCATTACCAATCAAGATCTGATTTTGCAATTGGAGGATCTACTCGAGTCATTGGTTAACTTAATCAACATAGGGATAGATGAAAAATCCGCAAATACTGGCAGACATTGTCAGCAAGTCCCTAAGTTAACCATGATGTTGGCCGATGCAGTACAAGGCATCGAGGAGGGACCGCTTAAAGATTTCTCCATGTCAGAAAATGAAAGGTATGAACTCTGGTTAGCGGGTATGTTGCACGACTGCGGCAAGATCACCACCCCGGTGCACGTCATAGAGAAAGCGACCAAGCTACAGACTATCTTCGATCGTATTGACTTGATCGATGCGCGTTTTGAAATTATGGGCCGCGATGCCGAGATCCGCTATTTAAAGCAACTTGTCCAAGAGACCATGTCATCACAACTGACTCAAGAGTTACACCATGAGCTGGAGTCACTTAGAAGCGACCGGGACTTCTTAGCCCATGCCAATATCGGCTGTGAACGTATGAAAGATGAAGATCTGGAGCGGGTCTTGTCGATAGCCAGTGGGACTTGGGTCGATTATAAGGGGGTCACACAGACTTTGCTGACAGACAACGAGGTCGAAAACCTGCAGATCCGCGGCGGCACCCTGACGGGGGATGAGCGTAAAATTATCAATAACCATATTTCGGTCACCATACGTATGCTGGAAACTCTGCCTTGGCCGTCCCATCTACAAGATATTCCAGAATATGCCGGCGGGCATCATGAGCGCATGGACGGGAAAGGTTATCCAAGAGGCCTGCGTGGCGAAGATATGTCGGTACAGGCCAGAATCATGGCTATTGCCGATATTTTTGAAGCCCTAACCGCGAAAGATAGGCCCTATAAGGCAGGTAAAACCTTATCCGAGTCCTTGTTTATTCTTGGAAAGTTTAGTCTCAATGGCCATATAGACCCAGACTTGTTCCGCATCTTTGTGGGTAAAAAAGTCTATCTGCAATATGCCAATGAGTATATGGATGATGTGCAGATTGATGAGGTAGATGAATCTAAGATCCCTGGTTACTTAACTTAGCGATAAGCGAAGAGATGACTAACAGCGGTAGCTTCCTCAATGTGTTCACTGTATTTGTCTTATTCTTGGTTTGTATCGAGACACTCTGGCTGCAGGCGTTACACCCATTGGAGTTCGGGGTCTCTGATTTTCTAGTAAAGATACATGCCAGGAGTACAGAGCCTGATCCCGATGTTGTGATAGTCAACATCGATGATGCCAGCTTGGCTCGTATGGAAGATAAGGTTGGTAGCTGGTTTTGGCCGCGCTCTGTGCATGGCGAGATGATAGAGGGGATCAGTAAACAAAACCCTGCAGCTATAGTGTTCGATCTCTCTTTCGTCGAACGGGATCTCTACCGGACCGAAAGCGATGCCATGTTTAATCAGGCATTAGCGGGTAAGGAAAACATCTTCTTCGCCCTAGTCAGGCTCTCCTCTGAACAAGATAAAAATGGCCCACAATTGTCACAAATTGCCCAGCAGGTCGGTTTGGTCAAAACGGAATTGGCGCTCCCAAATGCTAGAGCGGCCCTCATGCCTCCTCTTGCGGTATCAACTCAGTATTGGCGTCTGGGCACGGTTAACTTTCTTAACGACAGTGATGGCGTGGGGCGCAGATATGATGTCTACCAGAACCTATATGGCTGGTTGATGCCTTCGCTCCCGGCAAAGGTGGTCAGTTCACTCGGTTATGAGGTACCAGAACTTGAACATATTGTATTGTCATGGAGTGGTACTAAGAATCCCTATCGACGATTTTCCTATGCCGACCTCTATGATGATTTTAACCGAGAAATGCCGCTGCGGGATCCAGGTGAATTAGCGGGGAAGATCGTCATCATAGGTGCAGACGCCTCGGCGTTGCATGATATTCGAGTCACGCCTATAGATAGCCTGTATTCCGGTTTAGATATTCTCGCTACCGCCATTGATAACCTCAAAAATCAGCGCTATATGACTCTCCTACCGATGTGGAGTTATCTGCTGATATCTCTGGGTTCGATTGTGTCTGTGTATATTTGCTTCCTGCTTAGAGTCAACGCCATTTCTGTTGGGGTATCACTTCTGAGTGCTAGTGTGCTGGCGTTATTGGTCAGCTATCTATTTCTGAGTCAGTTACTTTTACTGCATTTACTGACGCCGCTGGTGTTGGTGTGGCTGTATTACTTCTCTTTGGCGCTACGGGAATATTTGCTCGAACGTCAATCTAGGATGAAGGCTATCAGGCTTTTCAGTCGCTTCGTTAACCCGCTGGTAGTGAAAGAGCTGGTGTCCAGTGAGGGCCTCAGTCGTGAGGGAGAGAGTAGGGAGATATCTGTCCTTTTTTCCGATATTCGTGGCTTTACCAGCCTGTCTGAAAATCGCTCACCCCAGGAAGTGGTTAGCCTGTTGAACCGTTACTTTACCTTGCAGGTAGCGGTCGTTTTCAAACATGGTGGGTCATTGGACAAGTTTATCGGCGACTGCATCATGGCATTTTGGGGGGCACCGTTAGATGACCAGCAACATGCGGTTAATGCCGTAAAAGCCGCCCTCGAAATGGCTGAGGTGCTGCAGCAGTTTAAACAAGAGTTGGGTGAGCAAGATGCCAATTTTGACGTTGGCATTGGCATACACTCTGGCCCGGCCGTTGTCGGGCTTATTGGCTCAGACCAACGTAAGGAATATACCGCCATTGGCGATACGGTTAATTTGGCGAGTAGGATCGAAGGATTGACCAAGGGGGTCTCTAGGATCTTGGTGTCCAGTGACACCAAGACACTTTGTGGCGAGCATTTTGATTTCGAACCATTCGGTTTTTATAAAGTTAAAGGTCGGGCACAAGATGTTGAGTTGTTTGCACCAACAGAGGCTGATGATTTTTCTGATTTGGAATGCCCTGTAAATAGGGAGAGAGTCTAATGAAAAAATCTTTAATGAAGCAAAAACGAATATCATTTTTGCTGGTATTGCCCCTAATGGCGATGACCAGCAGCATCTTCAGTCAAAAGCTGGCTAGCCAGGAGATAACCAGTGGGGATAAAGCCAGCTTAGTGCGTGATACAGAGCTAAAAGCTAAGCCCTATAGCGATGCGAACACGCTTAAGGTATTGGCCGAGGCATTACCTGTCGATGTGCTGTCTAGGCAATCCAGTTGGTTGGAGATTCAGGCCGAAGCAATGACTGGTTGGGTAAAGATGTTCAGTGTGCGTTATGACCTTCAGTCGGTACCATCTTCGGACTCTTTTTCTGGTACCAAGCAGGTATTTAACCTAGTGACTACGGGAAGCAGCGGCAGCACTGTCACTACAGCCTCTCGCGGACTCGACGAAAATAAGTTTTCCGAACCAAGTCCTAACCCTTATGCATTCAAGACCATGCAATCCTTCGCTGTATCAGGGGAGGATGCACAATCTTTTGCTAGGGATGAGAGTCTCAATGAGCAGCAGCAAGATTATGTGACTGTTTCAGCCGAAGTGTCTGCACCTAGCTCCGACAACGTTTCTGAGGAAACCTTGGGAGATAAGTCATGAAAACACTAAGGCTAACTTTCATATTGTTGATGACGACAGTCGTTTGCAGTGCTTGCTCGACTCAGGGCTTAGTGATTAATAATATCGATATAGGTAAGAGCCTTTCTGCCATAGGGCATACCTCTGATGCATTGACGAATGTGGATGAGGAAGCCGAAATCCTTCTAGGACAAGAGATTGCCACTAACTTGCTCGGTGTTGCTCCCTTACTACCAAACCAAGATGTGCAGAGCTATGTCAACAAGGTGGGTCGCTGGGTAAGTATGCATTCGGAACGGCCGGATTTGCCCTGGAGCTTTGCCGTGATGGATGACATGAGTATCAATGCCTTCGCTGCGCCAGGTGGCTACATAGTGATCACTAAAGGCTTATTGCTCAGACTCAATAATGAGGCTGAATTGGCGGGTGTGCTTGGCCATGAGATATCTCATGTGCTGCGTCGTCATCATCTAAATGCCTTGAAGAAAAGTAGTGGCATGAGTGCATTGACAGACATCACCAGTGTGATATTAACGGCCAAAGAGGAAGATACTCAGTCCCTTAAGCTAGTTACCGCGGGCACAGAAATATACATTCGAGGCTTAGATAAAGAAGATGAATTTGAATCCGATGCCATGGGCGTCGTGTTAGCCGCGAGAGCCGGTTATGATCCCTATGGTTTACCCGCCGTATTACACTCGTTGCAGATGATAAATCCAGACGATGCAGGCATGGCGATGATGTTTAAGACACACCCGTCGTTGGATGACCGACTCTCTCGGTTAGATGGTGTTATGGCTAGTGGGTTCGAGCAGTTCGACCATTCACCAGCGGTAGAAAGCCGATTTATTCGAGCTATCGGCAGTATTTCTTCGCTGACGCAGTAAATAAATATAAGCTTAATAAGCGAGTAAAAATGCAGTAAACCGAGATAAACGCAATAAGCTAAGGGTGAGGTTTGTATCGATTTATGGGCCTCATTATTACTTTTTTTGAGTCCAAAAAATGGATTGTTTGGTATTATTTAAGGTTAAGTACCAGAGGCTTGTGATTTTCTTTGTTATTTCAGCTTCACGTTTGCTTAGCGTTTCATATCATCCCATTTCTTCTACTATGCTGAGGCCTTAAAAGCCCGCTATATCAAGCTTTGAGCTTGATCAAGTTAGACCTTGGTATAACATCTTGTTACTTGACCTCATGTCCCAACTGGCAGACACTCGTAGCGGTAAATGTACCCTATAAAAAGTATGGATGATAAAAAATGCTTATATTCATTATCTGCATTGCCTTGTTGCTACTCGCTTATAAGTTCTACAGTCCGTTTGTAGAACGTCAGGCCGGGATCGACAAGAATGCGAAGACCCCTCAAACTCGCTTTGCCGATGGCGTCGACTATGTCGAAGTCCATCCGGTGAAAGCCTTTTTAATTCAGTTCCTCAATATTGCCGGTGTTGGCCCGATTTTCGGCCCCATCTTAGGTGCTATTTATGGTCCAATCGCTCTGGTGTGGATCGTTTTAGGTAACATCATAGGCGGTGCGGTCCATGATTATTTCTCTGGTGTGCTCAGCATCAAAGAGGATGGGAAGAGTCTTCCCGAGATAGCCGGACGCTATTTCAATGTGTACGCTAAAGGCGTGATGCTTATCTTTACCGCCATGCTGCTGTTCTTCGTTGGCGTAGTCTTCATCATGAGCCCCGCGGGATTACTGAGTAACTTAGATTACTTCAAAGGAACTATTCTCGCGAACAACACCTTCTGGGTATTATTAATTCTGGCCTATTATTTCCTGGCAACCATGCTGCCTATCGATAAGATCATCACTAAGCTTTACCCGATATTTGGTCTCTTGATGATAGTCATGACTGTGTCTATCGGTGTGGCGTTATTGATTAGTGCCCCTCAGCTACCTGAGGTGGGAGACATCTTCGCCTACTTCGATCATAGCCATTATAACAATGATCTGTTGGAACCAAATCCCGATGGACTGCCGGTTTGGCCTCTGCTATTTGTGACCATTACCTGTGGTGCTATAAGTGGTTTCCACTCGACTCAGGCGCCGATAATGGCTCGCTGTCTGACCAATGAAAAATATGTCCGTCCAGTCTACTATGGCGCCATGATGTGTGAAGGCATTGTTGCTTGTGTATGGGCACTGGCCGGTATCGCAGCATTCCCAGGCGGTTACGTGGAGCTTAAATCTGTACTGGACCTAGGTGGTCCGGGAATGGTGGTTAACCAAGTGGCGACAACCTACCTTGGTGTTGCTGGTGGCATAATGGCGATTATCGCTGTGGCTGTTTTCCCGATCACTTCCGGGGATACGGCGTTTAGATCTCTGCGATTGACCATAATCGATGCCTTTAGAATCCCTCAAAACATTCGTAATCGTCTCTTGGTTGCTGTGCCTATTCTGGTCATAGCCTACTTTATGACTAAGATCGATTTCACGCTTATCTGGCGATACTTCGCCTTCTCGAACATGCTGCTGTCGACCAGCGTACTCTGGCTCGCCACTAAGTATCTGTTCGACAGAGGCGCTTTCCATTGGATAGTGAGCTTACCTGCTATTGGTGGAACGAGTGTGACCGTGTCCTACATTATGACCGCTGGCATAGGACTGGGCTTACCTCAGTCGTTCAGTCAGCCCACGGGTATTGCCGTAGGTGCCGTATCTCTGATCGCACTTATCTTAGTGCACCAGAAGCGTAAGCCGGGAGTAAAATCAGAGGCTTAAATCGAGTCTTGATTTAACGGTTTAATTTGAAGAATGAGGGTGGCACTGTCTGTGTGCCGCCCTTTTTTGTTCATGGAGCTATTTATCTGTGATCTCAGGGATAGCGAATAGGGAATTTGTCATCCTCTTGTCTTATTCTCTGGCTAGTCTGCTTGTATCACCTTTTATTACTTAGTTGGCTAATGGCAAAATTTTCATTCGAACATGCTTTCGAAATCGATACCCTCAAACGCCTTGTGGCACAGCATCAAGATAGGTTCCGTCATCAATCTTTAGTCGATCTTAGCTATCGTGGAGAGTCCCTTGCCGTTACAGCTATTGAGCTGGGTCAGCAAGACAAGCCTTGCCCTACTGTCTTGTTTGTCGGCGGGGTACACGGTGTCGAGCGGATCGGTGCTCAGGTGGTGCTGGCTTTTCTCGCCAGTCTGCTCAATCGTTTACCTTGGGATACTCATCTGCAAGCTTTGCTCAAAGAGATGCGCTTAGCCTTCGTTCCCGTGGTTAATCCGGTGGGATTTCTCCGTGGCAGTCGTGGCAACGGTAATAACGTCGACTTGATGCGCAATGCGCCCATAGAGGCGAGTGACGAGGTGACCTTTATGGTGGGTGGGCAAACACTATCTCAGAGACTGCCCTGGTATCGAGGCTCGGGTGAAATGGAGGCGGAGACCTCGGCTTTAGTTAAGTATGTGAAGCGATTGCAACTCGAGAGCACCAGCTTGGTGTGTTTGGATGCTCACTCGGGTTTTGGTTTAAATGACCATATCTGGTTTCCCTATGCTCATACCGATAAGCCTTTCTACGGTATGGGCTATATTTATCATCTTAAGCGGTTGTTTGAGACAGGTTATTCCCACCATGGTCATTATCGGCTCGCGCCCCAGAGTCATTTTTATCGCACCCATGGTGATATCTGGGACTATTTAGTGGTGAGTAATACAGGAACGGCTCCCTTTATTCCTCTAACATTAGAGATGGGCTCATGGGCCTGGTTGCGAAAGAACCCCAGGCAGGTATTGAGTTTCTCGGGCTACTTCAACCCGCAGAAGCCTCACAGACATCACAGGATATTGCGGCGCCATTTTATCTTGATGCAATTTCTTATGGACTCGGCCTATGGGCAAGTATTAGAGCAGGTATCACCAGCACAACTTACGCTTCTGACCCATGATGCAGAACGTTTCTGGTTTAAGTAAAGCCGTTTGATGTTAACGGTTTATCAGATTTTTATAGGGGAAGTCCATGACATTCGTACTACTCAGGGGCTTGATGCGAGACCGCCGTCACTGGTATGGATTTGCTCGGCGGCTCGAGGCGACTGGAGCCCAGGTTATCACACCAGATTTACCCGGAAATGGTACCCTAGCTGAAATTAACAGTCCCTTGAGTATCCCTGACTATGCCGACTATGTTTGGGCGCAGATAGATGAGGTGTTAAGTGAGGGTTCGACGAAGGAAGTGCTCGAGTCTGTCTACCTGATAGGACTCTCTATGGGGGGGATGTTGGCGCTGGAAATGGCAAAGCATAAGCCAAACCGAGTAAAAAAAGTGGTGTTAATCAACAGTAGTGCCGCCAATCTATCGCCTTGGTATTGCCGTTTTCAGCTAAGTTCTCTGGTCAAATCAGCTTGGGAAATAGGCAGGCGTCGGCTCAACGGGGAGCTTTCAGGTATCAGCTTACTCGAGGCTACAGTTATCCAGCTTACCAGTGAATGCCGTGGGGATGATATTAAGCTGATACAAGACTGGAGTCATTATCGCCAGCAAGGGCATACTTCTATAATTAATGGCTTTAGGCAGCTAGTCGCATGCGCCTCGTTTGATGCCCCGGATATTGACCATGCTAATGCAAATGACCTTATAAATAGTCCTGTAAATGCTTTTGTAAAGAGTTCAGTGAATGTAATCGTCGCTAATCGAGACAGACTGGCTCACCCAAGTTGTGGACAAGCCTTAGCCGATTTCTATGATACACAAGCAATATATCTGGATGATTGTGGCCATGACGTTAGCTTAGATAAGCCTGAACCTTTATTGCGCTTGCTATTGGGGATGGCGAGATAAAGGCAGAGCGCTTCGTGTTCGATCCGAGTTGTGAATTACGAGTTACGAGTTACGAGAGCGGGAACAAGTTCCCTTCGAGATCACCAAAGAGTTGGCCGTGAGAGAAGGGTAAACATGTTCGGGATTTCTCTCTGTATCTTTAAAAATTATACTTATCGCTACTTGGATATAACTTAAAGTACTTCTCAGATTTCAATGCCTTATCACAGATTGGCGAGCCCCAAAATATCCCAATCTGAAGCGTGCCATTTTTATGAGTATAGGTCTCACCATAATCACTGAAGTATCGCGTACAGTATGCTGCTTCTTTACCATCTTCATTGATACATTTATCGATTTCAATCACCCTTAGAGGCTCAATTCTTTGCTGACGAAATATTTTGCATTCTGTCATTAAAGAGTCGGCCTGAGTACGGGAAATTGTTTCCGCCTGGGCATACTGAGAACCAAGGAATATAGAGGTGAATATTAATAACAGTATCAGTTTCTTCATGTTAATTCCTTAGTTTGCAAATCAGCTTGCTTAGCTACGAGAGCGCCAACAAGTTGGCTGTGAGAAAAGAGAAAAAGCTTGTTCTCGGAGGCCGCTGGCCGTACTCGTAGTGACGAAGTCACGGACTCGCAGACCGAAGGTTGTTCTCGCTGTCGCTAAGCGACGTTCATTAAGTCCGATAAAGTATTTTTATCACATGCCAGCCGAACTTTGTTTTGACCAGATGCGGAGTAATAAGCTCACCTGTAAAACAGACCTTATCGAATGGGAGGTATAACCCATCTGATCTTTTTTATCGATTCAGCGGTTTTAATTAAGTCCGATAAAGTATTTTTATCACATGCCAGCCGAACTTTGTTTTGACCAGATGCGGAGTAATAAGCTCACCTGTGAAACAGACCTTATCGAATGGGAGGTATAACCCATCTGATCTTTTTTATCGATTCAGCGGTTTTAATTAAGTCCGATAAAGTATTTTTATCACATGCCAGCCGAACTTTGTTTTGACCAGATGCGGAGTAATAGGCTCACCTGTGAAACAGACCTTATCGAATGGGAGGTATAACCCATCTGATCTTTTTTATCGATTCAGCGGTTTTAATTAAGTCCGATAAAGTATTTTTATCACATGCCAGCCGAACTTTGTTTTGACCAGATGAGGAGTAATAAGCTCACCTGTGAAACAGACCTTATCGAATGGGAGGTATAACCCATCTGATCTTTTTTATCGATTCAGCGGTTTTAATTAAGTCCGATAAAGTATTTTTATCACATGCCAGCCGAATTTTGTTTTGACCAGATGCGGAGTAATAAGCTCACCTGTGAAACAGACCTTATCAAATTGAGGCACCATCTGACCTTTCTTGAATTCACCTAAGCTGCCGCCTTTCTTACCCGATGGGCAAGTCGAATGTTTCTTGGCTAACACATCGAATTTAGTGCCTTTTTTTAGTTGCTTGATGATGTCTTCAGCTTGCTCTTTATGTTTAACTAATATGTGCAGCGCAGCAGCAGTTTTTGCCATGTCGTTCTCAACTTTGTCATTACATTAACGTTCTAATGCTGATTATACTGAGTCTGGCAGCAAGAACCCATGTTTTCGTGGCGACATGGAGATTTTCATTAAGCTATTTTCAAGAAGCCATGTTCAAGAAGCTAGGCTCAAGAAAGTACGCCTAATTGGTAAGCGAGTTAACTTTAAGAAAGTTAGTGATGATTAGTGTTCTTTTTATAAATATTTTGCATCCTTTTCAATTCTCGTTCGTCTAAGCACTGAGCCTTAGTCTCAGTTTATGTCGTAGTCAGGAGTTAGGAGTTTTTATGCAACAAGTTGCGGCGAAAGCATTTTCGCAATACCAGAGTGAGTTACTGGCTTTTATCGGTCGTAAAGTCAGTCATAAAGAGGATGCTCAAGATATTCTTAGTGCGGTTTTCGTTAAATTATTGCAGCAGAGCGATGCGCCAGACTCCCCCATTGCATGGCTCTACCAAGTCACTAAAAATACCATCATAGATTATTACCGAACCCGTCGACCTAATGATGAATTGCCTCAAGATCTCGTGGCAGAGTCAAAGGAAGAAAGCGCATTCTCAGAAATGAGTGTCTGTATGAAACCTATGGTGATGGCGTTAGATGAGAAGTATCGAGATGTGCTTTTACTCAGTGATATTGAGGCCATGAAACAAAAGGTCGTAGCCGAACGACTTAACTTGAGTCTGTCTGCAGTTAAATCCCGAGTATTAAGAGGGAGGGAGCTGTTGGCTGCTAGCTTAGTAAGTTGTTGTGCACCTGTGCTTAACGCAAAGGGCAAAGTTGATGACTTTCTATCCCCTAAAAATCGCTGCGGTAAGTGTTAGTTTGAATGCTAGTAGCAAGCTGGTCTGTATCTAACTTTTTATCATTTTCTCTTAAAATAGTTAAAGTTTTTGCATCCTTTTTTTAGAGCATTCGTCTTTTCAGGTATATGAGTCATAAAGGTGCCTGTTGCACCGACTATTTTACCTGGAGAATGTATGAGCGATAAAACTCAACCATGTTGTGTTAACAGCGAAAACGTGTGCTGTGTTACAGAGAGTACTTGCTGTACCTGCGTATGTGACTGTTGTGATTCGGATGGCTGCACCTGCTATTGTACTAGCCACAAAGATGACGCTTGCTGTAAGGATGACTCTGTCAAGGCGACTTGCTGCTAGTAGCCTTGGCTAACCGTTATTGTCCCGTCCTGAAATAGGTTGACGGTTTTATTAGACCAGTAGCACATGCTTCTGGTCTTTTTTATGCACTTGATTTGGGGTTTTCATTCCCAAGCTTAAGTGCGGCCTCATTTCATTGTATATATAAACTGACTCTTCAACGAGCCGTTTTAGCTCATCAATGTTACTGCATGGGTATAATAAAAATTCCTGCTTCAATATACCGTTAATTCTCTCTGCCAGTGCATTTTGATAGCAGTCATATCCATCTGTCATTGACGGTCTGATATCACTTGCTTTTAACGCTGATTGATAGACTCCAGAGCAATACTGTAACCCTCTATCTGAGTGGTGAATTGCTTGACTCGGATATTGACGATTGTTGACTGTCATATCGAGCGCTTTAACCACATCTGTTGCTTTCATCTCATCACTAAGCTCATAGCCCATGATTTTTCGGCTATATGCATCAGTCACCAGCGATAAGTAGTGAACACCTTCTTCTGTTTGAACATAGCTTATGTCACTAACAAACACCTCCTCTGGTGCCGCAGGTTTAAACTCCTTAAGTAAGTTGGGATGCTTCTTCATCCAATGCTTGCTGTTCGTTGTTTTTGTATAGCTACGTTTAGCTTTAACCAGCAAGCCCTCTGATTTCAAATGAGCAAAGAAGTTATCTCTTCCAAGCTTAATCCCTTGCTCGATAAGTTTTGGTTTGAGTAAAAAGTACAGCTTTCTACCGCCTATTCGCGGCATAAATCGGCGTAAATCTAAAACCATTGCCTTTACCGGAGCGAGTTCAACAGCACGATAGTTCGCCCTAGATTCTTTTTGATAGATACCTTGCCTTGATATGCCAAGTAGCTCGCAAGCACGACTTAAGCTTGCTACTTTCTGTTTTTGAAGGCTTCTCGCTCCTTGGCTAAGTACTTTTTTCTCAGGCCTGCTCCGTACTCTGCATCTATGATATCAACAGCCTCATTGAGTAGTAGGTTACGTAAGTGCTCATCTTCCTACTGCTTTTCAAGACGTTTAATTGTCTGGGCAGGTGTTTCTTTGGCTTTTAGAGTTTTAGGCATGGTCATCCTCGGTGGTTGAGTCCAATTCATCTTACCGTGTTTTCTGAGCCAGGTAAGTACAGTTGAACGGCCTTGGATACCATAGATGCTTTGGGCTTGCTTATAGGTCATGTCGCCTTTTTCAACAGCGGCAACAACCTGCAATTTAAAGCCTAACGAATAATCTCGCTGTGTACGCTTACGATGTGTAGATACTGGAGTTGTCATAATTAAGTCCTAAATGTGTAAACACATTTCAGGACAAGACATTAAATTCAATAAAGCCCACTTTGAGATAAGTGGGCTTTTTCATATCTGTCACTACTAACGCTAGTCTTGTTTTGTCATTAATATTTCTGCTAAAATCGAAATATTTTTGTTTAGTTGTGATTTGATTAAAGTTAGCAGGGTGAGGGAGTAGAAATATGATGGATATTGAAGTGGTCGCTAAGGCGCTTAAAGAGTTAGGTCATACAACGCGTTTAACCATTTTTAAGCGTGTGGTGCGCGCCGGATTTCAAGGCGTAGCGGTTGGTAGCTTGCAAGAACAACTGCAGATCCCTGGCTCAACACTCTCCCATCATATTTCCAGTTTGGTTTCTGCAGGCTTACTGTCACAAAGGCGTGAAGGTCGTACCCTATTTTGTGTTGCTGAGTTCGCTAAGCTCGAGGGTGTTATCGGCTTTCTGCAAGATGAATGCTGCATCGAAGAAGAGTGTGCGCCTAAGCTTTCGACTCAAAAGTAACTGGCCAAAAAACAGCCTAGTCAACAAGCGTCGATTCAAAAGCCATAAGCATCATATTTTTTAGTTCAGCGTTAGTGCTTGATTGGCGCTAGGTTTCACTTCTAAAACCTGGTATTCATAAATTTCATTTCGAATGTTCTAGAAATATAGTTGACATGGTTTTTTATAAGTATATTATTTCCATATTCCTCGAAATGTTTTTTTTCAAAGCAGATGCTGAATATGAGTGTCGGTAGCTTCGAAAATTTCAAAACGATTTCATATTTTAAGTATTGTGGAAATTATTATGAGTCCTGAAATTTTAGCCATGGCCCGAGAGGCCGCAAACATGTTCGCCTTCTTGGCAACCGAACTAATTATCCTGTTTCTGGTGATCAGTTACTTGGTTGGTGTACTGCAGGAGTTTATTACCCCTGAGAAGATCCAATCGATATTGAGTTCACGTAACGGTAAAGGCTACGTGATTGCCGCACTCTTGGGCGCTATCACACCATTCTGCTCATGCTCGACCATCCCGTTTTTGAAGGGGCTGCTTAGAGCCAGAGCGGGTTTTGGCCCCATGATGGTGTTCCTCTTCTCGAGCCCACTGTTAAACCCGATTATTATCGGCCTGTTTGTAGTGACCTTCGGCATTAAAGTGGCTGTGTTCTACTTTACTGTGGCGCTAGTGGTTGCTGTTACGGCAGGTTTTGTGTTGGAAAAATTAGGTTTTGAACGTTATGTGCGACCCGAAGCCTATGAAGCGGCAGAAGCATCAAGCTGTGGCACATCCTGCGGCGACTCTAAAAACAGTGCTGCCGAGAAACAGTCTGCTGTTGAGCCTGTGAAAGCATGCGGAGTAGCAGCTCAATCGGCTCCTGTATTAGCCATGGAAGCCAGTGGTTGCGGAGCGGCTACAATAAGTGTGGCGGCAACCTCTTCATGCAGTACGAGTTCATCATGTGGAACTGAAAGTGCTAATGCCGGAAATACAGAAAGTGCAGGACAAATAGCAAAAGCAGAGAGTCGTTGGATGCGGATCTGGCGCTCGACCTGGAAGGACTTTAAACAGGTCCTGCCTTACTTGCTACTGGGTATCACACTGGGTTCTTTCATCTATGGTTTCATCCCGACTGAGCTGATTGCTAAGTATGCAGGTGAGGGTATGTGGTATGCGATTCCTGTCGCTGCGATTATCGGTATTCCGCTCTATATTCGCGCCGAAGCAGTGATCCCTTTAAGCGCCGCACTGGTGCAGAAAGGCATGGCTCTAGGCTCTGTGATGGCATTGATTATCGGTAGTGCTGGCGCGAGTCTGACCGAAGTGATTCTGCTTAAGTCGATATTCAAGAACCAGATGATTGCCGCCTTCCTGGCTGTGATATTGGGCATGGCGATTGGCGCTGGTTACCTCTACAGCTTTATCTTTGCTTAAGTTGCTTGTTGCAGTAAAAGGGCTTAGAAAGAGCCCTTAGCCACAAACATTAGTCGTAACAATTAATACCAAGTCTTAGATCTGCTTTAGCGGGTCTAAGACTTTCTCTATTCTTTTAAACTTGATGTGACCAGCTAACGTCCTCTCAAGAGCAAGGCAATCGATACAATCTAATTTTTTGATTCATAAAAGAATACACACCTAAAGTCGTAGTAAAAAAGTAGCATTTTTCTCCCGTCCTGATAAGTTATGCACTAATGTAAAATTTTTGTGAGTTTGGCTTCAATTCTGACTGCTAAGAGCCGACATCGGATACAGCTGTTCTGCTATGGAAGTGTGAACACACGAACAAGACCCACAGATATTAGTTAGTTTACGTTCTCTTGATTGGAAGAAAGAAGAATGAGTTTTAGCACATTTTATTTTGGTGATTGCTAACTCACTGCCATCGGATGACTGTATCGCAGCAAGATACGGCGGCGAGGAGTTTGCGCTCATTCTTCCGGGTTTTGATGCCAAGCAAGCTCAGTTGATGGCCGAGTATATTCAGTTAGAAATCAATAGCCTTAAATATACCGATTTTGGCCTAGATGAAAGTGTCACTGTCAGTGTGAGCCAGGGAATCGCAGCGGAAGTTGATGGCCAGTTCAGAATGGGAACAGCCTTGCTATGTGCAGCCGATACAGCACTTTACCGCGCCAAAGCAGATGGCAGAAATCGAATTAATTTAAGTTGTTGAAGGGAAGTCATTTTCGAGCTTCGAGCTTCGAGTTACGAGTTACGAGCTTAAACGAGTTGAGCATGACCTACTTCTGTCATTCCGGAATGTTTGTTGGCCGGAATCCGGTTTAGCTAACACTTGAATATTGAAACTAATTTAATATGACCTACTTCTGTCATTCCGGCATGTTTGTTGGCCGGAATCCGGTTTAGCTAACACTTGAATACTGAAACTAATTTAACGTTACCTACTTCTGTCATTCCGGTGTGCTTTTAGGCCGGCCCCCAGCTTTCTGCTTATTACTTTTCACTCCTCCTTATCCCTTCTTCCTCGCTCTTCGCCACCTTCTCCTCCCCATCTTCATCCCCTTAAGTGAATTAAATTTCACTTAAGGCTCAATTGATATCCTTGGTATTATTAGGGGCCATGAACGCCATTTATTAAGGAAGTTAACAGATGAAAACTGCGCATTATCTTGGAACTCTTGGGCTTGTGACTAGCCTATCAGGATGTGGTTTCTTTGAGTCAGATGATAAGCAGCAGCTGGAACAGGCATGGCTTGCTAAAGATCAACAACTTGCAGAAGTTATAGAACAGATACGGACTCAAGGTGTCGATGCGGTTGCGGCGAGTGCACAAGTTGGTAGTGTTTCGGCGCTGTGTAGCGCAGCAGTTAAGCGATGACCCATTTGCCGATTTGGTACAGGTAGAAGGGGCTTTAGTTGAATCAGCCAAGGTCTCAGAATTGTTAGCCAGTATTGAGTCACTGATGGAGCAAGAGTTTAGCTTTGAGCAGGTAAGTAGTTTATTGCAAAAGGGCGCCGATGCCGCGGCTTATGCAAAAACACTAATCGATCAGCAGGGACTGGATAAAGGTTTAGAGAGTCTACAGCAGATGGCGCAGACCGGAAAAGAATTTGCTGGCCAAGACCTAGGTGGACATTTTCAGAATATATTATTGGAATGCAAGGCCAAGGCGCGGGAAGGCTAGGCTTTCATAGGGCCATTTCTAGGGCTTATTCGTCATCATTTTATAAAATAACGCCGCTCACGCTAAGTGAGCGGCGTTATTTATATCGGTTATCTAGCTACTTTATGTCAACAAGGTAAACGAGTCGGTTAAGCTTTCACTTTCCAATTCACTTCTTCACCAGCGAAGAAAGGCACGATTGGACTGCCATTTGGCAAGATAATCTCGCTCGGTACCGTCCAGGTTTCTTTCACTAATGTCACAGTGCCGGTGTTTCTTGGTAGGCCGTAGAAGTCTGGGCCGTGAGTACTGGCAAAACCTTCAAGCTTGTCAATCACACCTAAGTCATCAAATACCTGAGCGTAAAGCTCGAGTGCACTCCAGGCGCTGTAGCAGCCGGCGCAACCACAAGCAGATTCTTTGCGATGCTTCTCGTGTGGCGCAGAGTCCGTGCCTAAGAAGAACTTGCTAGAACCAGTAGCCACTGCAGCACGCAATGCTTCTTGGTGAATATTGCGCTTAAGCACTGGCAGACAGAAGTTGTGTGGACGTACACCGCCGACTAATAGATCGTTACGGTTTAGCAGTAAGTGCTGTGGCGTGATAGTCGCGGCTACATTGCTTGAGGCGCTTGTAACAAACTCGGCGGCTTCTTTAGTGGTGATGTGTTCGAATACCACTTTAAGGCTTGGGAAGGCATCGACGATACGAGTCAGGTTGCGTTCGATAAATATCGCTTCACGGTCGAAGATATCGATATGGGATTCTGTCACTTCACCGTGAACCAGCAGCAACATGCCGATTTCTGCCATTTTTTCAAAGATAGGGAAGAGGCTATCGAGTGCCTTTACAGCAGCATCTGAGTTGGTGGTTGCACCTGCCGGATACAGTTTAGCTGCCACAACGCCAGCCGCTTTAGCATCTATGATGTCTTGCTTTGTGGTGTCATTGGTCAGGAATATGGTCATAAGAGGTTCGAAGCTTGAACCTTGTGGACGCGCCGCCAAAATGCGCTCACGGTAGGCATTGACCAGTTTGGCATCTGTTACCGGTGGCAGTAGATTTGGCATGACGATGGCACGTTGGAAAAGTCTGGCGGTAGCCGGGACGGTTTCTTGCAACATATCTCCATCACGGAAGTGAAGGTGCCAATCATCGGGTGTAAGTAGGGTGATCTGCGTCATTATGGGGTTCCTAAGCGTTGCGACAAGCATTTACGGGCTTTTTTCTGCGCAATATTATGCCATATTTTGCCCCTTCTTTACAGTTGAGATGCGCTCGATTTAAAACAAACAGCGGAGCAATCGGGTGACTACGGGCCACTGCTTGTTTTCGCTTAGGCTTATGAGCGTGCCTGACTCACTAGTATTACTGCTTCCCCTGCTTGGATACTTTTAAAATATCTTCCATGTCGATATCTACGGTAAAGCTGCCGACGACCTGACGTGGCGGGAAATCTTTAAAGCTGGCCATCATCTGCTTCACCTTTATTTGTGCCGGTATCACCAGGAAGGCTCGCTTGTACCACCAGTTGTCGTAACCGAAACCTTGGTCACCTTTCTCATAGGGATCGACCGCTAAGTCGAAAAGTTTAGGCACCCGCAGCGTCGTTTGTGCTTGGGTCCACACCGCTATGCCCTTGTTCTCCTGTATTTTGAAATGAAACTTCCAACGACCGTCGCGCATCGCCAGCAACTCGCCGTCATCAGACCAATAGAAGAATGAATTACGGGCACTCTTATCTGATTGTTTCGTCAGATAATCCACTTGATTATAACCATCTAGATGATTGCGATAACTCCTGCCATTACTGGACTTATATCCGGTTAATAGCTCTTTTTTGATCTTATTGTTGCCCGCGATACTGACTAAGGTAGGGAACCAGTCAGCCGACGAGACTATGCCGTTGAACTTAGAGCCAGGCTTTATATGGTCAGGCCATTTTATCAACGCGGGTACCCGGAATCCGCCTTCCCATGCAGTGGCTTTCTCACCGCGGAAAGGGCTGGTGGCCGCGTCGGGCCAGGTGGCATTCATCGGGCCATTATCTGTGGTGTAGATGACGATAGTATTGTCATCGATATCCAGCTGCTTAAGCTTGTCCAGTAGGTTTCCTATGTGATTATCATGTTCCACCATGCCGTCGGCGTAATCCCCTAGACCTGTGACACCGGAATGCTCCTTACTAACATGGGTATAGTTGTGCATGCGGGTGGTGTTGTACCAGAGGAAGAAGGGTTTCTCTTCGGCAACTTTTCGCGTCATAAAGTCATTGGCGGCGTCTAAGGTTTCATCGTCTATGGTCTCCATGCGCTTGCTGGTTAAGGCGCCAGTGTCTTCGACGCGTGCCCCTTGTTTAGATGACAGCAGTCCCGAGCTTTCTCGGCTGGTATCGGCTGTGGACTTGATGACACCTCTGGGGCCGAAGCGCTGCTTAAACGCCGCACTCTTGGGATAATCCGGGTTTTCGGGTTCCTCTTCGGCGTTAAGATGATAAAGGTTGCCCAGAAACTCATCGAATCCATGTTCTGTTGGCAACATGGTATCCCTATCTCCCAGGTGGTTTTTACCAAATTGGCCGGTGGCGTAGCCGAGATCTTTCAGGGCCTGAGCCATGGTGATGTCTTGGGGTTGAATACCTTGTGGCGCGCCGGGAAGGCCGACCTTACTCAGTCCGGTTCGTACCGGCATCTGTCCTGTGATAAACACCGAGCGTCCAGCTGTACAGGATTGCTCGGCATAGTAAGAGGTCAGCAGGGCGCCCTCATTGGCTATGCTGTCGATATTCGGCGTCTGGTAGCCCAGCATGCCATTATTGTAGGCTGAGATGTTGCCATAGCCGATATCGTCACCGAAGATAACGACTATGTTGGGCTGTTCGGCCGCGAATACGAGTCCGCAGTTGAGCAGGGCGAGGCTAGCTAGGAGTCTGTTTATTATTTTTATCATTATTATGTCCATTTAAAGTCGAGGGCTAATGAGCCGGTATATAAGTGCCGTAGCCCATTTCCTTGCCTAGTGCTGGGACGATTTCATCATTCTCGAAGGCAAGCTTGCCGTTGATAAATACCTGCTCAACCAAACCTGGGTTGCGGTTGACCAGACGTTGTAAATCGAAGTTCTCCATTTCGGCCCAGCTGACTTGCTCTAGGTTTTGTTTAAATTCTTCTGGGTTGATGATGACAACATCGGCGCGATCCCCTTGCTGAATTCTGCCCGCATCTATGCTGAACCACTCAGCCTGATCCCCTGTCATGCGCCAGACGGCTTTCTCCATCGTCATCATGGCATCGCCTTCGTCAATGGACTCACTCACTAACTTGAGCATGCGAAGTGGCAGGTTATAGAAGGCCATATTGCGGATATGTGCCCCGGCATCGCTGAAGGTGATAAGGGATTTTTTATCTTTTACCATCTTCTTCAGCACATGTTTTCTGTGGTTGGCGACTGTGGTGTACCAGCGCAAGTCAGTGCCGTACTGGACAACCAAGTCTAAGAAGAGATCCACCACATGTATGCTTCTGTGGTTAGCGACATCGGCAAAGTTTTTACCGACGATGGACTCGTCGGGGCAGGCGAGGATAACGGCATCGCCAAAGTCTCTCTGCCATACTCTGGGGCTGAGTTTCTCGCCGTAGAACTTTCTAAAATCCCGACGGTACTTCTCATCTTGTAGCAGCTTGTTTCGCTCTAGCTTATCTTTCAGATCTAGCGCCAGCTCGCCGGCACCGAATTCCTCGAAAAACACCACATCTATGCCGTCGGCATAAACGGTGAACGGGGTGGGCAGAACCTGCCAGCGAAAATCGCCGTTGAAGAAGTTGGTGACGCGGGCGGCGAGATTAGTGATCTTGCTCAGATACACACTGCCCTTAAGATCCATGCGGCTGATTAATGTGGTCTTGAGGCGCTTTTGAAAAATACCCATACACTCACGCATGTACTGGTTTATCTGCAAGATGGCTGCGGCATTGGGAGCGCCCTGATGCACGCGGTCGTACTTGCGCACTAGCTTGTTGAGACGAGAGA
Organism: Shewanella psychrophila; assembly: GCF_002005305.1. NCBI lineage: Bacteria > Pseudomonadati > Pseudomonadota > Gammaproteobacteria > Alteromonadales > Shewanellaceae > Shewanella > Shewanella psychrophila. The sequence goes on along the minus strand of NZ_CP014782.1, from coordinate 5,147,942 downwards.
CCTCTTTCCATTTCGAATAGGTGCTGGGTAGACTCTTGGACCACTCACGGTTGCCATCCAGTTTGTCCCACTTTAAGCACATGGTGGACAGGCCAAGAAAGCCTACCTCTAGAGACTCCTGCAACAGGCTCTCCATCTTAATCATCTCGGCTTCGGTGGGCACCACACGAATATCGGTGGAGCGGCTTAAGCCCATCACACCTACGCGCATGTCGCTGTGGCCTAGCATGCTAACGACGTTTGGCCCCAAGGGATGGGTCTTGATGTATTCGACCCATTGCTTAGGCGTACTCCAGGTCTTGTGCTTCTTGAGGATTGGCAGCACCTTCTCACGGGGCACGGTCTCGACTCGGGTGAAGATATCGGAGGCGTCTTCATATTCGCTGCAGATCATGCTCAATGAGCAGCTACCCACTAAGACTGTGGTCACGCCGTGACGAACTGACTCCGAGAGGCTAGGGCTGACGATTAGCTCGGCATCATAATGGGTGTGTGTATCGATAAAGCCAGGCATAACCCATTTTTCTTTAGCGTCTATGATGTGTTTGCAATCTGTTTCGTCTATTGGCGAACTAGAGACTAGAGCTATCTTGCCCTGTTTGATTGCGATATTTTGAATAGAAGATGATGCGCCGGTTCCATCAAAATATCGGCCACCCTTGATAATCGTATCGTATGCTGACATGCGTAACTCCGATGTTATTAATTATTGTTATCAAATCGATTCAATCAGGTTAAGGCTTGTCTAATTTTCATTCTTGTTATTTGGTGACAAATTAGTCATTATTTAATCGCAGCTACTTTGTGCTGATGCTTTGAGTTGAAACCTTGAATAGAGAAGCTTGTTATGAAACAACACTATTTGATTCGCAGTGGCTCCCTGTCAGGCTTCGACGATCTGGTTTCTGAGTTGGGGGGCAACAGCGAAGACCTGTTATCTCAATGTGGTTTGTCCAGAGATGATTTTAGTAATCCAGATAATATGATCGCCTTCGCCGACATGATTAACTTACTCGAACTGGGCGCCGAGCAGCTCGACTGTAAGGATTTTGGTTTGAGGTTAGCCGCTATGCAGGGCGTCGAAGTGTTAGGCCCGGTGGGGATGCTGATGTTGAGCAGCCAAACCGTTCGTGAGGCACTAGCCAATGCTCAGAGATATATGGCGGTGCACAGTCATGGTGAGTATTGGATGGTCAGGGAGATTAATCAGAGCGCGTTGATCGAGCGCTATCAAGTCTTTCAAGACATAAGCCATGCTAAGCAATATAAGGAGCTGTCCTTCGGTGTTTGTTTACGTCTAATTAAGGCGCTTATAGGTAGTCAGACTAAGGTTGAGCGCTTGGAGTTTGCTCACGCGCCTATCTCTGATAATGGGGTTTACCGAAAGTACTTCGAGTGCCAAGTGGTTTTTAATCAGGAAAATGATCGGCTGATCTTAGATAGCGCTTATCTATCGCAAGATATTCAACTCATCTCTCAAGAAGATAAATATCTGATTGAGGTGTACCTCAAGTCTCTTATCGATCAGTTTGGCGATGATATCGAGCGAAAAATCAAAACCTTGATACTACAAACCATGGGGATCAGGGAGGCAAACATCGAGGATATCGCCCAGCTGCTAAACATGAATAAACGAACGGTGCAGAGAAGGTTAAAGGATAAGGGGCTGACATTTAAGCAGCTGCTTATTGATGTGCGTATTAGCACGGCATGTTGGCATCTGGAATCCAGTAATATCGATATCACCTTGTTGTCTGAGGTGCTAGGTTTTGGTGATGTCAGCGCGTTTTCAAAGTCATTTAGAAACAGAATGAATAGCTCGCCGTTACAGTGGCGCAAGGCGAGTAATGAAAAGGCTAAATGACTCCGAGCTAGGTGTTAAGAGTCTGCTTTGGCTTTACTGACTAGTCCGGAGCAAAAACTGACAAAGTGTTTATCGGCGAGCTTACCCACGTTGGCCATGATAAGTAATCCAATGGTCATGGCCATAAAAATAGATGCCCATCATAGGTCGATGAGCTAATACTCGGCTCTAGCCTTACCGACGAGTCCGGAACAGAAACTGGCAAAGTGTTTATCGGCGAGCTTACCCACGTTGGCCATGATAAGTAATCCAATGGTCATGGCCATAAAAATAGATGCCCATCATAGGTCGATGAGCTAATACTCGGCTCTAGCCTTACCGACGAGTCCGGAGCAAAAACTGACAAAGTGTTTATCGGCGAGCTTGCCTACGTTGACCATGATAAGTAATCCAACTGTCATTGCCGCAAACATCGTCCCCATCATAGGCCAGTGAATAGTCCCGGATAGCGCTACGATTACTGTGCTCATTACAAGTATTGCCGCCCACAAAATTACCAGTCTCATTGCTATATCTACCTTAATTATCAGTGTCTTAAAGTTCATATCTAGAATAGCTTACAGGGGCTGAACCTTTACTGAACGCCGTACCGATTTATTCATAAGTTAGAGTCACCATTGGCCATATATTTACTATCGCTATTTTTGTTATATTAGCTGTCGATATTTTATGCCTAGAGCCAGAATGACAGACGATAAAAGTAAAGCTGCCAATTTTCAGACGTTACTATTTCATCGAGTTTCTTCAGTTTGATAAACCGGAAGAGGAAGTTTGGCCCCATCCTAATAAGTTTTTGCTTGAGAGTTTGTAGGCTTATAATGCACAGATATGATCTAAGTTGGTTAATGTGTTGAAGAATAAAACCTACAATCGAGTTGGTCCTGATTATCGTTTCGACGAACAGGTGACCTTTCACGATATCAAAGAGACTTTCGGCTTGAACCATATACGCATAGGTAGCTGGGTCGAGGAAGAGGAGAAGCACAAGGCGGCTAACCTTATCTTCGACTCTTTAGCCGATCTGGCTTTTATTCTGAAACTGCCGCCAATTGCTATCGGGCTCAGACAAACCCTCAACCTCGCATTTGGTAGTGGTGGTCAGCAGGGTGTTCAGGCTCATTATATGCCCGCAGGGCGTGAATTGGCACTGGCTAAAAATGCTGGGGCTGGGGCGTTAGCTCATGAGTTTTGGCATGCATATGATCATTACATAGCAGCTAAAGCGTTTAGGGTTAATCCTCATAGAGGCGCTCGTGGTACTTCTTTCGCTAGCAGTTGTTGGCTCGCCGATGTCGCTTCGATAAAACATCCGTTAAATCAGCGGCTCGAGCAGGTATTTGCGACGACTTTTCTGAGCCATGATGGTCTGGACAGTCATGAGTATGTCGACCGCGCGGTTGCGTTAGATAATCAATATGGTCGGCAGTATTTCTCTAAGCCTACGGAGCTTATGGCGAGGGCATTTGAAGCCTGTATCGAGTCCTATCCGGAGATCAGTAACCCTTATTTAGTCGATGAGACCTTGAAGTCGCAACTTGCAACGGCTGGCGGTTATCCGGAGCTTGAGCATCGCCAGCAAATTTTCAATGCGTTAATGGCTTATTTTGAACCGCTAGGAATAGCAATGATGAAAAAATAAAAATGTTGTTAATGTTGTAAGCTTCTTAGATTAGTGGCTTGAATATAAATGTCCGTATCATACTTAAGTTGGTTCGCTTCAATCACTTCAGACTCCTCCAAAAGACTCATATCACGTTTCCTTTATAAAATTTTATATCTAATTGTAAAAAACTAAATAAAAATGTATGGGTTCGACATCGATAAAGATGATGGGAAATCAGTCATCATTAGCCCTGATGCAATTGGTATTACCGCCTTTTTACGCTGGTAATAATTATAACGGCGGGGCCGTGGGGCTTAAGGTTATATTGATTGGCAATAAAACCTACAAATTAATGATGGGAAGGTGATGGAAAAATGATTTTACCGATAAACTTATAGACTATGTTGTTTTTAAACGTGTTTGTGCTAGATTTTTATTCTGCATTTGCCACTTGTCATAGCTTTATAATTGCTCTTTAATATTTGTTTCCGTGGCAAAAGTATTTATTTAAATTAGAACTTGTGGTTGAGTTTATGCTACAGGGCTAGGAGAGTGAAATGATACTTTCTGTCATGAATCATATATCTTTAAAGTTAAATCAGTTTCTTAAAAATCAGTTTGAGTTAGTCGAAGATGTAGTCGTTGTGTCTAATCTTGTTGACCATGACGGCGCAATATCAGCCAATGTAAATAATCGTGTGGTTATTTTTTTGACCAATATTGAGCGTGAAACAGCCGCAAAAACTCACTATATGTCGTCAGGTGTAGGTGGTGACTTTACACAGCATCAACCAGTACATCTCAATTTATACTTGATGGTTTGTGCCAATTTCAGTGGCGCTAATTACAATGAATCGTTGAAATTCATCTCCAGTGTTGTCGGCTATTTTCAACAGCAGCCTGTGTTTAATCATCAAAACTCTCCTGATCTTGACAGAGACATAGAAAAAATTGTTCTCGATATAGAAAATGTTAAAAATCATGACTTAAGTAACATGTGGGGGATGTTTGGGGCTAAATACTTACCTTCAATTCTGTATAAAGTCAGAATGATAACTATTGATAATAAGGCGGTCATTTCCAGAGTATCTAAGACATCGTCGGTAAACGTATCTGTAAAATCAGAGAGTGATTCGCAGTGACAGGGTTTCGAGTGCTGTTTTCTGTGGTCATCCATCATGATTTTTTTGAGTCAGGATTCTGTAATGACATTAATGTAGAGCCAAGCCGAGCAACGCTTGCTCAAGCTAAGAATAGTGGGATCATATTTAAACCATGTTTAGGTGGTTTATTGGTGTTATGTGATGCGGAAAAAATTCCCATACTACAGCTTTATATTGAAGATGAAGGTTTAGCATTTGATTTTTATATAACGAGTAGCGATCCTTATTTGAGTAATTACTCTTCTATAGCCTTGATGAAAGATAAACAAATGTTGTGGTTGAAGCATGATCTGAATCAAGGTGGTAATGCACTTAATGGTATTGATAAATATCAACTGCACAGCTCGGGCTGGATATCTGATGATGATTATTATTCAAAGGATAAAGTTTCTGATTACTTTGAACGTGAAACACTTGATTTTTCTGCTAAGACATTTATGTTCATCTCGATCAAACTTAATGAACAGGACTTAAATTCACTCACTGCTAACGATATCGATTCTTCAGGTTTTGTTGTTTTCTACGCCGCTGTAAATAATAAAAGCTCTTTTTGGGAGTATAGATTGCATGGCAAGAATATAAAAAGCAGCCTAGAAATTAGTGATCGAGATAAAGACATAGAATTTAATTTTATCAGCAATGAACTGTTGAATGATGGCCGTAATATTACTGTGTTTAGAAGTAGTAAAGAAATAAAATTAAAAGAATTTAGTGAATGTTATTTTCAACTTATCGATAAGCGAACCAATGGGCACCGAGTGTTAATCAAGCGGTTACCAGTGGCTCATTTTAACCATGGGTACCAAGAGGTTGTAGACACTAAATTGGCGCAAATTTCTGAAATTTTTGTCAATTTTTAACTTTAAAGGCTTAAGCATCCCCTCATAATAACCAGAGGCAGCAAGGCTTCCAGAGTATAATAAGCCAAATCACTCTATGTTCTAAAATTTATAACATGATAAATAAAGCCCTTATTCATAATCACATCGATGAACTCTTTGGCCATGACATGCATGCTAAAAGGGTCACCTCACTTGCTAATGCCGCTCACGGAGTGATTGAAAAGGGGTCACTCGCTATTCATGCCATTGGCGCTGGCTTAGCCCAAGCCAATAAACTTAAGCGTAAGTCTGCTATTAAACAAGTAGACCGATTACTCAGTAATACAAAGTTAAACGTCTGGCAATTACTGGACTCCTGGGGGCCTTATATTATCGGTGCACGCAAAGAGATAGTGGTCTCTCTCGATTGGACTGAATTTGATTCAGACGACCATTCAACCATCGTACTGAGTATGCAAACAACCCATGGACGTAACACGCCACTGCTATGGAAAACCCATCGTAAACATGCTTTAAAAGGTAATAGAAACAACCATGAAGATGAGTTGTTGGTTAAGTTAAGGTCGATCGTTGCAGAGGATGTTAAAGTGACAATTGTTGCTGATAGAGGCTTTAGTGATACGGCACTATTTAACTTCATTGAACATGAGCTGGGTTTTGACTTCATCATTAGAATTAAGGCTAATATCAAAGTCACCGATGCGGTAGGAGAGCTGTTTCCAGTAAAGGACTGGCTATTACCCAGCGGCATAACAAGAACCCTTAAGGACGTTCAAATAACGGGTAATAAGCAAGCAGTCGCTCGGGTCATTTGCACCAAGAAAAAAGGCATGAAAGAAGCTTGGTATTTAGCATCAAGTCGACGTGACCTAGTGAGTAGCAAGATGTTGACTTTATATGGGAAACGTTGGGGGATAGAGACGACTTTTCGTGACATTAAAGACTATCGTTTTGGCATGGGGATGAGTGCCACCTACACGCGTTCCCCGGTACGTAGAGACCGGTTGTTTTTGCTAAGCGCCTTGGCGATAGGCTTGCTGACGCTACTAGGAAAAGCGGGCGAGGATGCTGACTTGGAAAAGACAATAAAGGCAAATACCAGTAAAACTCGCTCATACTCTCTGTTTCGCCAAGGTTGTATTTACTATGAACTGTTACCCACGATGCGAGAAGAGTGGGCAGAACCTCTAATGGATAATTTTTATCGTTACCTTAAAAACCAGCCTATTTACCGTTCAATTTTCGGGATTATTTAAAATTGAAAAATGAGGGGATCTCTAAGCTTTAAAGGAATAGATTATGGGCGTGATGAAAACACCTGGTGTGTATATAGTTGAGAAAAATGCATTTCCAAACTCAGTGGTTGAGGTAGCCACCGCTGTACCAGCCTTTATCGGTTATACCGAGAAGGCTGAAAATGGTGGAAAAAGCTTACTAAACAAGCCGTGGAGAATCACTTCTATGGCCGAGTTTCGTAGTTATTATGGCGATGCACCGATACCAGAATTTGAGATCGCAGAAAAAGCAGAAGACTCTACCGAAGATGCGGCATTTATTATCGGTGGGAAAGAGTACACCGCGGATCAATCTAACACTAAATATCTACTCTATTTCAGCATGATGTTGTTTTTTCAAAATGGTGGCGGACCTTGTTATATCGTCTCTGTCGGTAAGTACAATAATGATGTTGAGGCCGCTAAACTATCGGCTGGAATAACTCCTTTAATCAAGGAGCAAGAACCCACTATGGTAGTGATTCCTGAGGCGATGTTGTTAGCTGAAGATGACTGCATTAGTGTTCAGCAAGCTGCTTTAGCCCACTGCGGCGGAGTTATGAGAAATCGTGTCACTATCTTAGATGTATGGAATGGCTTTAAAGATAGGCAAGACCCTGATGGTGATTGTATTGATAACTTCCGCTCTAAATTAGCAGGGCGACCGCATGAGTGTTTATTTTTTAGTCGAGCTACATAATCCAGCGAGTAAAACTTTCTCTAGATGTTGAGGATTCATTAAGCAGCGCTTTTGTTTACCAACGATGCTGAGTTTGGTCGGTTCTTTTCTAAGCATGTTGAGAGCCATATGCCTCAAGTAAGCTAGATTTTCAGCGCCGTTATTTTTGTATATCTGGCATGTATCTTCGTTCATGTTGACATCCAAGACCCAGTGCATTGACTCGATACCCCAATGTTCACGAGTAGCACTTAAGGCTTGCTCTGCTGATAACTCTTTCGAACTAATATAGTAACGATATTCAAGGCTTATCGCCTTACCTTTAACCGCCCTAAAACTTTCAACCATAACAATGCATTTGAGTGCTTCCCAGCGTGAGAAATCACCTTCGAGTTCAGCCGAATTTAAAACATAGCACGTTCGATTTTCAATACGACCATGGCCTGTTTCTATATTGAAATCATCATTACTTAAGCCTGCTGAACGATGCTGACTAAAAGCTTGATTTACCGCTTTAGCTAAGTGGCCTTGATTGCTTTTTACAGCCAGTAGGTAATCACCACCTTTGTCGATGATCGCTTTAGCAATAGCCGTTTGACAGCCCATAGCATCGATTGTCACTAGCGCTCCGCGTAGATCTAGCATTTTTAAAAGCTCTGGGATTGCCGTAATTTCATTACTTTTTTGGTCTGATTTTAATTGACCAAGTACCAGCTTATTTGCTGAAGCATAAGCACTTATCATATGAATAGTGCTGTTTCGGTCATCACGATTATATGAGCCGCGTAGCGTTTTTCCATCAATCGCAATGACTTCCCCATTAGTTAGCTGGTGAACCGATTGCATCCATGCTAGAAAACACTCGTTAAAACTATCAGGATTAATCACAGAAATTGTTCTAGCAATTGTATCGTCAGTAGGGATCCCGCCTGTAAACATTTTTTGCGTTTTGAACCAATGGTGGTGACCAAGAATGTATTCTCGGATATCGAACCAACCATTCGAACCTGCAATAACAGCGCAAAGAGAACCGAACAATATATCGAACAATGGATAGGTGATTTTTGCACTTTGGCGGTGGTCGTCAATCGCGCCAAAATGCTCTTTGAATGATTCAATATACATAATGAGACTCCTTAAAAAGGAGTATAAGATCACAAGCACTTGATCAGGTCAATATTTTGCTGAAACGGCTCAAATAACGTTCACGATCTGACCCTGTCTAAATTAGGTATCAACTATCTTGATTATTCGGCCGCTTACTACCCTTGGTTAAATACAACTATCGTTCAAGATAGTGACCTCAGCTATGCAAACATTTCAAACATTGATGTACTGACAGATCTGTTAAAACAAGAAGTTGCTACAGGTTTCACTGACCTTGATGGATTGAGTGATGATGATCTTGCCACGCCTGGTAATAAATTAAGAGCGGCAAAGAGAGATCAAATGCTAGCAGAGGTTGAAACCATTGCTACCGTTGATGGAGATGCACAAAAGCATCTGCTGCATAAAACGCTGACATCAATGAGCCTGATGTATGGCAATATTCTGTTAGATATCAAAGGTAAATTGAACCTACTTCCTCCTTCGTCTGCGATGGCGGGGATATACACCATGGTTGATAACGCTCGTGGTGTATGGAAAGCCCCTGCCAATGTCAGTCTCAACGCCGTGATTTCACCCGCAGTGAACATTTCTCACGATGAGCAAGAAGATCTCAACGTCACCACCCAAGGTAAATCTATCAATGCGATACGCACATTTACTGGAGAAGGTACTTTAGTTTGGGGCGCCAGAACTTTAGATGGGAATAGTCTAGATTGGCGCTATGTCAGTGTGAGAAGAACGCTAATCATGCTGGAAGAGTCGATTCGTCTTGCTTCTAAAGCGTATGTATTCGAGCCCAATACGGCCAACACATGGGTCACTATGGATAGCATGATCACTAACTTTCTAACTGGCATTTGGAAGCGAGGAGGCTTGGCTGGTGCTTCTCCAGCCGACGCGTTCAATGTCAGTGTTGGATTAGGAAGTACCATGACGAGTGAAGATATTTTAGAGGGGATACTCAGAATCACTGTGTTAGTGGCCGTGACTCGCCCTGCTGAATTTATTGAAATCACCTTCCAGCAACAGATGCAGAAGTCATAGTCGCCGTAAATAGCTTCCAATTAAAGATGAAAAGTTAAGGAGAACGCAATGTCAGATGACGGTTCAAAACAGTCGGCCAATGTATGGCCAATGTCCAAGTTTTATTTTGAAGTTAAGTGGGCAGGTGGAGCGGGCGAAGGGATGGTTTCATCTTTTCAAGAAGTTTCAGGGTTAGATGTTGAAGCCCAGGTGATTGAGTATCGTGCTGGTGATAATAAGGTTTTTTCAACCATCAAGATGCCGGGAATAGTTAAGTCGAGCAATGTCACTCTCAAGAAGGGGGTTTTTGCTAAAGATAATAAATTCTATGACTGGTACGCAAAGATCAAGATGAACACAGTTGCACGTACGGCTGTAACTATCAGTCTGTTGGATGAAACTGGTGCTCCGACTATGGTGTGGACTCTGTCCAATGCCTGGCCAACAAAGATCACAGGTACTGATCTTAAGTCTGATGGTAATGAAGTTGCTGTTGAAACCATCGAACTTGCTCATGAAGGGTTAGCAATAGCGAATAAGTAAGTTTGGTTAACCCAGCACACGATATACATATCGCGTGCTGGTTGTTTTAAACATAGGTAATTAAGAGAAGGCTATGTCAGACGGCTCAAAGCAAGATAGTGCTATTTGGCCTGTACCTGCGTTCTATTTTAAGGTCGCATTTCACGGTGCTAAAAACAGTTCTGATACTTCGTTTCAGGAGATTGGTGGTATTGGCTCTCAAGTCGAGACTGAGGATTATGTAGAAGGGGGCGAGAACCGCTTTGTTTATCATCTACCTAAATCAGTAAAGCACAGTAATTTAACTCTGAAACGCGGTCTTACCAAGCTTGATTCATTCTTGATTAAGTGGTGTAAAACATTTTTTGATGGTGATTTCAAGCAAGCTCTCGAACCTAAAGATCTATCGGTTCATCTCTTAGGAGAAAAGGGCACTGTGATCCGCAGCTGGAATTTTTTTCAAGCCTACCCTGTAAATTGGAAGGTCGACAGTTTTCATTCAACTAAGAATGAGGTGGCAATTGAAGAGATAGAGTTGTGTTATCAGTATTCAAATAGGGTGATGTAGTTTATGTCAGTAGAAGTTAAGCAACTAGTGATTAAGTCACATGTAGTCAGCAGCGATAAAAGTGAGCAGCTGGAGCTGATTGATGAATCTGAATTATGCCAGCATAAAGAGCAATTGCTAAAAAGTTGCTTGGGGATGATCAAACGTAATCGTAGTGAAACTCGCGAGCGTTAGGGAGAACCATGGCTAAAAAACTCACTATTGAAACCGAAGATGGATCGACCAAGTTTGAGGTGATGTTGAATCCTTCAAACTTTAATCATAATTACACGATTAAATATGATGATAAGAAAAGCAAGGCGTTAGGAATATTTTCGAGCGAAAGTAAGTTTGCAGGCTATGAGGCTGAATCTATTGATTTTACTACTGTGCTCGATGGTACAGGAGTCATTAAAACCACAAAGGCTATCGATGTCAGTAAGCAGGTCAGTGACCTTAAGAAAATCGTCTATGACTACATCGGTAAAAAGCATGAGCCTAATGTTGTAAATGTTATCTGGGGCACCCTTTATTTCGTGTGCCGATTGACCAGTTTTAAAGTGGAATATGTACTTTTTAAGCCGGATGGAACACCGCTAAGAGCAAAGATAAGCCTGGCATTTTCAGGTTTTATGACCAATAAAGAGGAGGCATTACAGTCAAAACGGTCATCTCCAGATTTGACTCATGTGATTGAATTTAAATCGGGTGACACTCTGCCTTTGTTATGTCAGCAGGTCTATGAAGACGGCTCTTATTATATGCAAGTTGCAAGGTTTAACAATTTAGACAGTTTTAGGGTCATCAAGCCTGGGACTAAATTACTATTTCCTCCATTAAATTAACTGTAGTCGACGGGGCATAGGTATATGGCAGCATCTCCTTTAAGCAACAGCGATGGCGTGATCAAATACAGTATTACCGCTGACGGCACAGCGTTAAAAGATAGCGTTAATGTGTTGCTGATAGAGGTGATATCTGAAGTAAATCGAGTGCCATCTGCACGCATTATCGTCAGCGATGGAGATATGCCAGGCAAAGATTTTCCACTAAGTACAGAGTCATGTTTTAAACCTGGAACCAGTATTGAAATTAAGGCGGGATATGCCAGCAGTGAAACCCTAATTTTTAGTGGAATAGTGATTGGGATAGGGATATCTATTGGCATGAACAATGACTCGTCATTGGTGATCGAGTGCAAAGATAAGTGTGTGGCTATGACCATCGCACGCACTAGCGCAAATTACACGAGTAAAACTGATAGTCAGATCATTGAGGATATTATCGGTACCTACTCTGGGCTCGATAAGTCGGTCAGTACTACATCATCACAATATAATGAACTTGTTCAGTTTAATTGTACCGACTGGGACTTTGTACTCTCAAGGGCAGAAGCCAATGGCTATGTTATCTGTGTCGATGCTGGAAAGCTGACAATCGGTGAACCTCAAGTGACAGGGAATGGTGAGTTAACGGTAACTTACGGAGAAGATCTTATCGATTTTTCGGCTAATCTCGATGCTAGATATCAGCTCAGTTCAGTTAACGGAGTATGCTGGGATCCCGCCACACAAAAGATCCAGCAGGAGCAGGTAGAGCCACAAACTTTAAACAAGCAGGGGGATCTATCCAGTAGCGATCTCGCTGCCACGCTTTCAATTAATAATTTTCGCCTACAAACCTCCAATACTTTAGATTCAGCATCCTTAAAAGCTTGGGCCAAAGGTCAGCAGGTAAAGTCAGCACTCGCGCGCATCCAGGGAAAAATGAAGTTTCAAGGGAGTGCAACAGCCAAAATTGGCAGTTTGATTGAGATTGCGGGAGTGGGGAGTCGTTTTAACGGCTTAGTCTACGTTAGCCGCGTTCATCATGAACTGGTTAATGGACAGTGGTTAACTGATATAGATTTTGGTATGTCACCACATTGGTCTAGCGAGCATCGTGATATATCGGCACCGCCCGCAAGTGGATTATTACCCGCTGTTGAAGGGCTTCAGATTGGTGTGGTGATGAAATTAGACGGTGATCCAAGTGGTCAAAACCGAATACAGGTACAAGTGCCTGTCTTACAAGCATCTACAGAAGGAGTGTGGGCTCGGCTTGCAACCTTTTATGCATCAGAGGACATTGGCAATTTTTTTATACCAGAAATTGGTGATGAAGTGGCTCTAGGTTATTTCAACAATAATCCCAGTGAGCCAGTGATATTAGGCAGTTTATATAGCAGCAAGCGTAAGCCTGCTTACGATCTTACTGCTGAAAATAATACTAAGGCTATTATCACTAAAAGTAAGCTGAAAATTGAGTTTAATGAAGAAGATAAAGTGATCACCATTATCACACCTGGCGAGAATAAGGTGGTGATAAGCGATAAAGATAAGTCGATCATTTTAGAAGACCAAAACAGTAATAAGCTTGAGTTGAACAGCAGCGGTATCACGTTAGACAGCCCCAAAGATATCAGCATCAGTGCTAAGGGCAAGATGACATTAAGTGCGGTAGGGGAGATGAGTTTAAGTTCAAATGCAGATTTAAAACTGGCGGGTTTAAACATTAATCAAACCGCTCAAGTTGGGTTTGTGGCACAAGGGAGTGCGTCTGCAGAGTTGTCTGCGTCTGGGCAGACCACAATCAAGGGTGCCATGGTGATGATTAACTAAGGAGTCATAGATGCCACCTGCAGCAAGGATTACTGATATGCATGTTTGTCCTATGGTGACACCAGGACTGCCGCCGATCCCTCATGTCGGTGGTCCAGTTATTGGACCCGGTGTTCCAACAGTATTGATACAAAAACTGCCAGCTAGTGTAGTTGGTGATAGTTGTGTCTGTGTGGGACCGCCAGACACTGTGGCAAAAGGGTCGGCAACTGTGATGATCAGTGGAAAACCCGCAGCCAGAATGGGAGATACCACAGTACATGGAGGCAGTATTGTTCTAGGTGCATTGACGGTAATGATAGGTGGATAGCGAACAAAGGAGAGTAATGATGAGTGTAGAACGATCATTTTTAGGCACAGGATGGTGCTTTCCACCCAAGTTTATGGCAACTGAAAGATCGGTTGAGATGGTTTCTGCTGAAGAAGATATTGAACAAAGCATACACATCATTTTGTCTACCTCACCGGGAGAGCGAGTGATGGATCCTTTGTTTGGTTGTGGTATCAAAAAAATGGTTTTTGAGGAAATCAATCAGGCCACAATTGCCAAACTAGTGCACTTAATAAGCCGTTCACTGCTGTATTTTGAGCCCAGAATTAATGTAGAACTGATTGAAATAGGCACAGACAATGCTTTGGAAGGGCGCCTTGATATTGACTTGAGTTTCACGGTGATCACGACGAATGCCAGGCGTAATATGGTTTATCCATTCTATATTTTGGAGGGAACTTTAGTTGATCTTTAAATCTGCTAGGATGCAATGTAGTAAAGGTCACCCTCTTCAGTGCCGTTTGGAAACTCACTATGGGGAATGAAATGACGCGCTTATTGCCTGAAAGCAAACAGGCATTACGCTTGGCTGATGCACTGGTCGCTGGGCATTTTAATGTTGATGAGATGTCGTTTGAAACCCTGCTAGTGTTTGCTAAGAAACTGGCTTCTCAGTTGCATTTTTATGATCACCAAAATAATCAAGCTGGTACGTGGGAGCCCATGTTTTGTGCCAGTGAGTTGGCAATGATGGCCATGTTGAAAAACATGGAGTGCGATCGAATATCTATAGAGTTTGAAGAGAATTTAAAACAAGACCCACAAACTGCTGTAATGACGATTCTAAGTTTGCTTTCTAACATTAATCTTTGGTATCAACAGCTAAAACTGTCAGACAGTGAAGCTGCTTTTGAGTTCTGCTTAAAGATATCAGCAGCAGTAGATAAGAAATTACAGTCATGTCTACAGCAGTTGCAAGGGCTTGTAGCGTTTTTAACACCAGAACAGCAACTGCTGACAGAGCAAAAAATCAGGCTGTTTGATCACATATGGGGAGAGATTGTTTCTCAATGGCGACCAAATAATTCTCAGCTGGATACGAACCAAGTGATCCCGCAGCTACAACAAAACTTTTCTAACGTCATTAATGTGGTTCGCTATCTACAGATGGGGGTCGGAGTCTATACCCTAGCGCTAGAGAAACGTTCGGATCATGATCCATCTATGGGTCTGTTTATGGCATTTTTGCAGATATATCGTCATAGCCAACAACACTTAAACCGATTCACGATGCGACATTTGGATCTTTATTATCGAAAAATATTAAAATTTGAGCCAGCCCCGAGTTCGCCAGAATCAGCATATTTACTGTTTACTCCGACAAAAGGGCTTAGACGGGCAGTACAGATTAAAAAGGGGACTGAGTTTAGCTACGGCAAAGACAGTAATCAGCATGATGTTATTTTCCACTTAGATGATGATCTTTCGCTTAGCGATGCTCAAGTTAAATCGGTATTCAACCTTTACCTACACCGTGACTCACTTATTTCTCCAGAAAACGAGTTGCACTACGTGACTCAGGTGACTCAAAACCAACTCAAGTTTGAAGATAACGCTAATTGTGACTTTACGACTTTTGGTGCTAATGGGCGATTTGGTAGCAAGAGTGCATCGCTAGCCGCGTTAGGCTTTGCCGTCGCAGCACCGATACTCAATTTGCAAGAGGGGCATAGAGAGTTATGTATAACCATAGCATTAGCTGAGCCTCACGCCATTCCATCACACTCACTTTATCTGTTAAATACAGCCGCTACAGATGTTGAAAAACTAGATTGTATCCTGACTATGTTTGCCCATCTACTCGAAGCAGAGCCCAGTTTATATCATGGTGAGAAAGCGACAGATAACTTAGTAAAAAACCTATCAGAAGACCAGCAAAAAGAGATGTTTCTTAGTGCTGAAGAGCAGCAGAGTTTAATCCATAAAAACTACCTATTATCATTGCTTGTTGAGGCTCAAGATGAAGCACTTTTTTATCGACTCTTAGGGCGGTTATTTAGCCGGCATACCCTTAATCGATCTGGACGGCATCAGCGTAACGCTTGGTTGAGTAAAGCTGATATCCAACAAATAAACGTTAAATCACAACAGTTTACTGAAACCTCTGGGCTTAAAAGGTTATTACGCTTGTTGAGTCAGGATCAGCTACGCACTTTTTATGAACTGTATGAGAAGATGTTTGATATTAAGCTTTCTACTGAAGAGGGATGGTTGAAGTCTAAAAGCTACCGTATTCAGCCTCTTAATCAGAAGGTGGATGGTGATGAACATGGTGCATATGGTTTCCAATTTATTATTACTTTAACACCAGACTTACCCCCTATAACCTCTGTTAATGCAGAGGTTCACGGCAATCAATGGCACTGTGATGAGGGGATGATTCAGTTTGGTATTAAACCACTAGCAACCTTCTTTCCCTATTCTATTTTTCGCGGTCTTATCTTAAGTGCTATCGAAATCGACGTTGATGTAAAAGGGATCACAGATTTGGTGGCCTATAACAATCATGGGAGGGTGGACCCTGCGAAAACCTTTGTTCCCTTTGGTGCGCAACCTTCACGATTTAGCTATCTGGTTTTAGGCAGTGAAGAGATGGCACAAAAGCAAATTGTTGAGTTGGAAATCAATCTTAATTGGAGTGACTTACCTTCCGAACTCGATGGTTTTAAAACTTACTATGCAGGTTATGACTTCCCATTTTGTAACGACACTTTTAAAGGGGAATTAGAGGTCTTAAGGGATGGTAGCTGGCTGAAAGTTAATCCGCAGCAATCGATCACACTTTTTGATGAAAATACCGAAACCAATAGGCTAAAAAGTTTTAAAGTGCTTAGTTCGAATGTTGCTAATGCCTTTAAACCTGTTGGATCGAGTCTTAAAAAGCAAGCATTTGACTATAACCTTAAGAGTAGAAATGGTTTTATTAAGCTCCAGCTTTCTGAGCCTGATATTGCTTTCGGGCATCAACAATACTCAACTTTGTTGACAAATATTCTCGTTGCAAATGCTCGTAGCAAAAAGCCAAAACCATTACCAAACCTGCCCTATACTCCCTCGTTGAGTCGTTTATCTGTTAATTATCGTGCTAATACTGTGATACATCTTCATCCGCAAAATCAGAAAAAGAATCTTCCTCAGCATAGTGTGACCCATATTCATCCCTTTGGTTTCCAGCAAATCTACCCAATTACTAAACATAAGCAGCAACCTGAACTTAAGTACTTGTTTCCTCGATATGCTTTCGATGGCAACTTATTTATTGGTATTGAGTCATTAAAACTGACTGAAGTATTGACACTATTTTTCCATTTCGATGAAAAGGCCAGCCTAAACTCAAGTGAAAAAGAAAGTGATGTTCAGTGGTTTTACCTATTTGATAACAATTGGTTACCTTTATCAAAGCGACAAATTCTGTCTGATACGACATTTGGTTTAACGACTTCAGGGATCATGACATTTGTTTTGCCTGAAGGGATAAATGTTGAAAATAGTGTAATGCCCACCGGATTGTTTTGGCTAAGAGCGAGTGCAAACCAGTCACTGTCTAGCTATGGGCGTTGTTTATCGATAACAACACACGCTGGTAAAGCAACACGACAACTTTCAGGGGGACAGCAAAGCATTGCTCAGCAAGGCAATGCTAAATGGAAAACGCTGCACTCGGTGGCAGGACTCGAAAAGGTGACACAAGTTGCGACTCATTTTGGTGGTAAGGCTCAAGAGAATGAGCGTGATTTTAAGCAGCGAGTCAGTGAGCGCCTTAGGCATAAAAATCGGGCGGTGAGTTGCTGGGATTACGAGCACTTAATTTTGCAAGAGTTTGCTGAAATTGATCGAGTTAAATGTATTTCAAACTGCATATTTAACCAACAGGGCAAGCAGCCTGGACATTTATTAATTGTCGTTCGCCCTAAGGTTATTGGTTGCCAACATCAGTTGTGTGATGACTTTAATATCAGTCAAAACTTGCTTAACCGAGTGCAGGCATTTATTTCATTACATGCGTCTCAATTTGTCAAAATAGATGTCAGGGGACCGGTATATGAGAGTGTTCAAGTACGCTGTGCAGTGAAGTTTTTATCGGGGATGCATACAGGCCAGATGCTCACTCAATTAAACAAAGATATCTGTGATTTTCTCTGTCCTTGGGGAGAGTCTGCCAACAATAGTGGCTTTGGTTGGCAGTTGATAACCAAAGATATTGACTCTTATATACGCCAGCTTAGTTATATTAAATTTGTCACAGAGGTGTCAGCTTTACACATTATCAAGAGGACACAGCAGCCGCTGCCCTATTTTCAGCTGACTGATAGCGTTACTGCACATGCTATTGACCCCAGTAATACAGATATAGCCCCTAGCTCGCCTTGGTGTCTGCTGATGCCTTATGGCCATCAAGTCATCGAGTTGATAAGTGAAGAGATCGATCTTAAAGCCAAACAAACAGGGATTGATGATTTAGAAGTGGGGGGGAACTTCATTATCGGTGGTGAAGAGGGCACAGAGCAGAGTGTAGAAGGAACTCAACAAGATGGCTAAACGTAACAGGAGCACCCTTAAAAACTACTTCAGAAAAGGTGCGTTACCTCAAACTGAGCATTTCTCTGACTTGATTGATTCTTGTTTAAATACCTTGGAGAAGGGGTTTGATAAATCGGTTAACGAAGGTTTTAAAATTTCATCATTAGAGGAAAATGCTAACCTTTTAAGCTTTTATCGTGACAGCGAACCAGAGCAAGTGTTGTGGAGTATTAAATTCGATCAGGAGATAGATAGTTTACTGTTTAAAGCCCCTGAGAAACAGACACTAGCAAGTGGACAAGTCTCGGGTAAACCAGCCCCTAGCGCACTTTGTATATCACCCCATGGACGGCTAGGCATTAATCAAGATAAGCCGATGCATGCTTTAGATGTCAACGGCATGATTCAGGCATCTGGCAGACTCGGTAATGCGTTTGAGGAGCAAAATGGGCCTGGAACAGTGAAGGCCGATGGACAATGGCACAATATTACTCCTGTATTAGAGGGAGTACAGGCTTTTGAAGTGACGGCTGGTGTGGGGATTAAACGTACTGGTCGATACGCCATGTTGCGAGCGATTGCGATGAACACCTGCAACCCCTCTCGATTATGGTTCGATCTATTTAATTGGTTTACCTTCAAAAAGCCGATTAAGTGCCAACACGCCTACTACTCTTCTTCGTCAGATAAGCTGGCAATACGTTGGGTTAATGCACCACAAAGTAAAGAAGGCAGTTCGGCCTATCGCCCCTACTATCTGCAGGTGAAGTCAAACACAGATTACGGGGGAGGGGTGAATATATGTTTCCACATCACCAAGCTGTGGGCTGACGAATATATGCAAGAATGCCATGAAGCCCAAGCAGAGGTGAGTCATGAGCAGTAGTGCAAGTATTTCGAGACATGTAGCCAACGAGGATCCCTTAAGTTTTTATAGCTTAAGACGTGAAGCGATGGAGTATGCGCAAAAGTATTCAGGAGAGATCTGGACTGATTATAACGCACATGATCCTGGAGTGACTATTCTTGAGCAGCTCTGTTATGGGCTAACAGAACTTAATTATCAAACTGATTTTTCTGCTGAAGACATGTTGGCCCAAGTCGATGGTTCACTCAATTTTAAACAGTTAGCGTTAGCGTTGCCCGAACAAGTGCTGCCCGCTAGAGCATGCACTATTGAAGACTATCAACAGTTGCTTTTAGATTCGATTGATGAAGTCGATAGGGTGTGGATAAGCCCCGTTAGTTCAGGTTACATCGGCCTTTACAACATTGAATTACAGCTGACACCTTTGATGCAGCATAAATGTCTGTCTCGCCCCTCTTTGGCCAATAAAATCATTGATAAAGCTTCCCACATTTTTAGCAAAAACCGCAACCTGGCTGAGGATGTTGCCAAGATAGAGATCGTCAAAGACAAGGGCTATCAACTCATCGCAGATATTCAATTGGTGGATCATTGCGAAGCAGAATTTGTGCTGGCGCAGATCTATTCAGTTTGTCATCGCTGGGTCATGGGGGAACTTAAGATTGAAAGTTATGAAGAGCAGCTCAATGGGGGGCGAAGCATTGAGCAGATCTTAACCGGACCCATTGCATTGCATGGTCGCTATCAGCTCGATACTCTTGATGGAAATAAGGCACAAAGGACATTAGCATCACTCTACTCAGAATTGAGGAATATCAAAGAGATTGAGGCTATTGATCTGCTTAAATTAGTCGATGTTGGTGGTAGTGTGTCAGCTGAGATGTCCGTAGAACAGGTGATAAGAGATAAAACCTGGTTACAGATGCCTAGTGTTGAAGATGAGTTGCTAGTGAATTTAACGCGGCACCATCAATCAATCAATGTGCACTTTGAAACGTTTACAACACATCTTGAGCATCGGCAGTTTAAGCAATATTCGATGCGTCATACCCGCCAAGAAATTAGCAGTTTATATCAAGTGACGCGTGGACAATTTCGCCAAACACAAGACTACCAATCCATCCAGCAACATTTCCCTAGTCGTTACAATTTAAGTGTGAATGGTATTGGCGCGTTTTCCGCCATAAAAGATAAAGCTAATGCGAATCAACTACGCGGCTATCTACTGATGTTCGAGCAGTTTATGGCAAATTTTTCAAAGAATATCGGCAGTATTAAATCGTTATTCTCTATTGATCTGAATTGCAATTCCAGCTATCAGTTTTACACCTTAGATTCACATGCATTTCATGGAATAGAGGATATTTATCCAGCCAAAGAACAACAGAAATTTGATGCGATCTTGGCCGAGTTCGACCATTTCTACGATAGAAAGGGGCGGGTATTGGATTACCTACTAGCTCTTTATGGTGAAGAGTTAGATCAATCTATTTTAAGACAGTTTAATTTTTATGACAGCCCTAATGCCTTAGAAGCGTTGGTTTTAGAGAGCAAGTATCACTATCTCAATGATGTGGTGGCGATGGGGCGTGACAGGGGAGGGGCATTTGATTACCGCTGCTATCGTACTTTTGACAGTAATATTGGTGGATTTCAACATAGATTAAGCTACCACTTAGGCATGCCTATCAATCGATGGCCTTACACAAGCCTAGTGAAACGCGAGCCATTAGAAATTGTCAGTGACAGTGAGTTTGAACGGGCTAATTATCCCTTACACAATCAGGTTATTCTCAATGATGCGATGGAGAAACAACTGCTGTCGATTCCTTTAATGAAGACTGGACAGGCGGTTGATAGAAACAAAGTCTCTAAGATGGTGTTGCGATTACAGCCCTTGTTGCAAGGTGTAATCGGCGAATCTTTTTTTAGAAAAGGCGTCGATATCAACAACTATAAGTTGATAAAAAGAGAGCGAACATCTGTCTACGATCTTTATCTAACGCAGCAAAAGCGTTGTGACTTAACCGCGGAGCAACTGCAAGATTCGGTGCAGCCTATCTTTATTGGCACAAGTTGTAACACCAACAAGGTCAACCGCCTGGCTAATATCCTGTGTGAACATTTGGCCTACCTGAATCGGAGCTGCGAGGGTGTCTATGTGGTTGAGCATCTATTACTGCGGCCAATGACTGTGAGCGTGGCGGATAAGAGTGAATCACATGATGATTCTATTTCATGTCAAATCTCGATTATCTTCCCTGGTTTTACTGCTCGTTGTGCCGATCTTGGATATCGCCAACGAGCACAGAATGTTGTGCAACAGCAATGTCCTGCTCATATCTATGCAGAGTGCTTTTGGCTTGATTTCGGTCAGCTTTGTGAATTTGAGCAGTGTTATATGCAGTGGTTAGAGTTAAGGCGAGATGCCTACCACCCTACTGACGAGTGTCAGCGTAGTGCCGAGGCGTTATTGAGTTTACTGCAAGCTTATCGTGACAATGAACCGGGATGAGGTCATGGATAATACTCAAATAGCGATGCCCTATCTCGCCAAAAAGCACCGTATTGAAAATGCCGTGCTGGATCTGTCTTTTGATGGGCAGTCTATGGCCGATGGATTTCAGCAACAAGCACATAGTTATGTACTGCATACTTTGCTTCCCGCTATAAATCGTGTGTTTGAGCAGCATCAGCAACAAGGTTGGGAGATCTGTATCGATAGGTTGGAGATTGATCTTGGCGAGCTCGATGGCCGTGATTATCTTAGCCAACTAGAAACGAAATTAGTTACCGCATTGTCAGATAAAATGATGGAGCTCAATAGTAGTAGTTCTGGTTTGACAGTGGTCACCTTGAGTGAGCAGCCAGACGGCATAATTAAGGATATTAGCTTTCGCAAGTTGAGCTCAGAAGAGAGCGATTGGCAGCAATTATGCTATTTTTTGAATCGTGGTCAACTTCCTTGGAGTAGTCCATTTGCGACGGGGAAACTCACATCACATGGGTGGCAAGATTGGCTAGTGGCTACATTATTTAGAAACATTAAGCCGCTCATTGCTCTGTTGAATCGTTCTCCCTATTTAGACAACTTACTCAGTCGCTTGGTTTTGCAATTATCGATTGAAAAGAGTATCGAGTTGATTTTAAAGCTTGCTCAACCATCGCGAATCAAGCAGGTACGTTATCTATTCAAATTAATGTTCAACTATGGCGATGATGCCGCAAGTTCTGCATTAGAAAAACGACTTTATGCCAACGGGGCCTTATTAAATTCGGCAACGAATAATGAGAAGTTATTTTTTATTCGCGCATTGTTTAAAGCGCTATTGGCGGGAAGTACTAGGCAGTCTGCGGATGCTGTAGAGCCCATCAATGAGTGGTTTCCTGAATTAGTGGATATTGGTCAATGCTATCTTTCTGATGAGCTTAAACCTGAGTTTTTTGCACACTTTAATGATGTTAAGCATCAAGAACAGCAGGAAAAGAGCAGTCGAACCTTGCTCGTTTCTGCACTTCTTATCAAGGCTATTATCAGTGGCGATATTGATCAGCTTCAATCAGTATGGCACTTAGCGATAGGGGAATACCGCCCAGAATTTCTCAAACTAGTTACACATCTAGGTCAGCAGGCCGAGGTTAGATATCGTTTATCAAAAGCCTTAAGTGAGTCGATGTGGCAGCAGCTATTGGAGCTCATTGAACCTACAGAAAGCGACTTTATCCGCAGGATCTCTTTATTGTTCAAGCCTGCTAAAGAGCGTGCTGTGGATATGTCATCAGCATCAGTTAAAACATTGAGCGACACTCAGAGTAAGCAGCAATTTTGGTTGTTTACGTTAACCTACTTGCTGGTTGAGCGAGGCAGTCAGTTTAATCGTAAATCCTACCTGCAAAGCATGCTCCGTCAAAATGCATCTCATCACAATATCAACCAGATGCAACTGCATCAATTATTGCTTCAAACTCTTGAGTCACTTCCAATGGAGTCTGCGCTTAAGCGCAATATGCATGTTCTGTTGAGTCAATTACAGGGTGAGTTGGCAGATCATAATCTTGATGAAAAGCTAAAAATTGCAAGTTATGAGGTTAAGCTTACTGCGGAACAAATCGCACTTGAAGATATCGCGACCGCTTTGAATTTAGGGCGCTACGATCGGCTTAAATTGCATTGGAGCCATTATGTGTCTGCTTATCCTGATGCGCTGATCACCAGTTTGTATCTCTACGGCCATCAACCCATCTGTGTGACTGCAATCGTGACTCATTTTACCCTTACCATGCTCAGAGACACGCTTGGATTGCTGGCACCTAAAGAACGGCAATTTATCCAGCCTCTAATAGAGCAAACTCCCTTGCAGCTAAAGCAAGTAGAGATGGCTAAGCCAATAGAGCAACGGGAATTAACTAAGCAGCTTTGGGAATTCACCTTTAGTTACTTACTGGTTGAAAGGGGCTCCAACTTTAATAATTTAAGTTATTTGGGCTATATCACTCACAAAATAGCTGCGCATAACAACCTAGATCATCAAGATTTTGTTCATCATCTTGCCAGTGCTTTTTACTCGTTAGAAGCGCCTTCTGAGATGCAAAAGCAGCTGCTACTGTTATTAGCTGAATTATTACTGGAACCTGTAATAAACCTAAAACAAACAGAGTCCTCTTTATCGCCTGTAGAGCTTGCTCAAGCGCCGGTTAACATAACAGACAAAACCCGTCAGCAGTATCGTCAGTTTATACTGGCCCTAACCGCTGGGGACGCAACTTGCATAGAACAGGTCATTAAAGATTTAGATAATAGTGATCGCGCATTCGTGATCCGTGTCTTGCATTACTTTTTGAAACCAGCTAATCGTTATACTTCATCTCAAGGCTTAATGACTAGTGCGCAAGATGCAATCGGTCGCTACCTGTTAGCATTGCCGGAATCAACACTAACTGCACTGCTGCAGTTGTTATACCCGAAGAGCCAGCAATGGCTTGGAGCCTTAATAAACTCCCACTCTATTTTATGTGTTGGGCTGCCTTCGCTCAATACATTCAGGGTATTCGATAGGGCAGAGGGAAAGCCATCTTTACAGCCACTTATAAGCTCAATGTCACTGCGACGAGTGATGATATTCTCAAAACAACTGCAAGGTTACATTTGGCGTGAGATTTGGCAATCGGTAGGGCACTCAATAAAAGAAGAAGCCGCTTCAGGAACTGAGATTTCTGAGCTTTCTGAGCAGCTCATTATGCGGGTTTTCTCCCGTGTAGCGGAATTTAGAAACTGTACGCTAACTGCATTATTACAGGCCATTGAACTGGAGTATCAGATCCACGGCGTTGGCGGATGTCTCTCTGAACTCGTGACCCGGCAGCTCAAATTAACCTTAAAGGACAATGACACAAGAGCGGGTATTCAGCAGCGATATAAACAAGCGAGTAGCAATATTGAAATTGACAGCCATCTCGATGTCGATGAGCTAAGCGCTGAATCTCAGCTACAGAAGTTGGAGCATTATCAAAGGATCACTGCGGATTTAACGCTTGTCAGTCAGCATGTTTTCTGTGCTGTTAATAATGCTAAACAGATGCCAGAACATGAGATGAAAGTTAAACTTCAGCAAGTTATATATTGGTTGGCGGAGTTATTTCGACAAGAGCCCGTCGCGGCATTGAGTTGGCTGAAACGGGTTATGTTTGGCTCATTTCAGTGGTTGCATATTTGGCGTACTTTGGCTGATATTCACCTTGACGAGTTAATTGATAGCTTGAGACAAATCCTGCCTGTGACGAGCTTGAATATGCTCACTTCTGAACTGCGGCAGCGCATTGGTCTCTCAGTTGGCTTTAATCAAGTTTATCGTTTTAGTTACACGTTAACCCAGCAATCTGAGCGGTCACATCATCTGCCTGTGACACTAGCTAATGGTGTTTTACAGGTGAATGACTTTCCCTGTTATTTGAGTCGAAATACCAAAGAGCAGGTAGGGCCTGCATCTAATACTAAGTATGTGGCCAAGAGTATCATACCCCAGACGACAGAAGATAAAGTGGCAGCTATTTCTAATCAGGCCGAGAGAGATTCGGCTAGAATGAAGCTGTCAGTCATAGCCTCTCATCAATCACCCCCCAAACTCGCTGTACCCGAGGTAGGTAAATCCGTGACTGCTGAACAAGCGATAGAGGTTTTGAGCACTGAGTTTGAGTCGCTATTGGTCAAGTTATCCCAAGCCAACTCCCAAAATATTTCTGCAAGTTTGTTAGCTCGTTTCAACTATTGTCTGAAAGCCTTGATGAGCTCAGATGCCGCAAGGCTGAAAATTCTCTTGCTTAACTATCTCTCCTCAAATGAGGTGGCTAAGGTGTTATTTAAGCATCGTCCCGCTACTGAGTGTCATGAGCTGCTGATCCTACTGTTTTCAACGCGATATCTCTCATTACAGAAGATTATCGACCTATTGGCCCTAGTCAGCGGTAGCGTTAGAGCTGCGACCCTTGCCCCGCTACCTCAGTGCTTGTTTATGATTGATTATTTATTGCGTCATCGTCAGATTGAACTGAGTGATTTTGTGACTGCCTACCTCACTAAGCTGTATGACAGTGCCGTCTCCGCTTCGATCATTTTTAGTGCTAACAATCGGTTTAACTCTAGAGAACTGTTTTTTGCGCAGCTTGTTAGGGAGCTTAAAGCTGTAACTAGTACCAATTTAGCTCCCGCTCAAATAAAGAAATGCATCAAAATAATTGAAAACCAGAGCGCTAAACAAGCTCCTGTCTCAAAGCCAAGCCAGCCAGTGGTAACCAATAAAAACCAGAGCAAACCTTTATCCGGTAAGACGAAAAGAGAGCTCAGCTTAGTCGAATTAGAGCGCCTTATCTATGGATTACCAGCACAAAACACAGCAGAAGATTTAGAGAACGAAGGCGATAAAATTCATATTGGTAATGCGGGTGTCGTGCTTGCTTCGCCATACATATCCAGACTTTTTAGCATGTTAGCTTATACCGAGTCGGGTCAATTTATTGATGAACAAGCACAGGAGCGTGGCGTACTGTTATTGCAGTATATGGTTTCAGGCCAGAGTGAAGCCGGGGAGTATCAGTTGACGCTTAACAAGCTGTTGTGTGGCATAAAAACAGCAAAACCCCTTCGTTATAGTATTGAGCTGTCAGATAAAGAGAAAGAGACCGCAGATGGTTTACTGGTCGGGATCATCGATAACTGGAAAACATTAGGTCAAACGACACCAGAGGGATTAAGAGAGACATTTTTACAGCGAGATGGCGTGCTTTATCGAGAGAAAGAGGCGTGGAAATTACAGATCCAAACTAATGCGTTTGACATGTTACTTGATAGCTTGCCATGGAGTTTTTCGGTGATCAAGTTTCCCTGGATGGAACGAGTGTTACATGTTGAATGGCGATGAGTTCATTGCTAAAACCTGAGTGTAATGAAAAGGATGAAAGGATGAAAGGATTACAGGTTGTGACGACCAGTGAAGCTGAAGATCAAGCTTCAAGCACCTCGAGTCACATCGAGGCCAATGCGGCGACTTTGCTGCGGGAACTGGATTGGTTTTCTCAGGTATTGGATTTAAGAGTTAAGCTCTATTTTCAGCAAGAGAGTGAGCTAACGAGTATTGAGCAAGTATTGATCCCTGAACTTTGTTTCGATCATTCTCACTATGCGCTATGGGTTAAGAAGCATCTAACAACAATGGAAGAGCGTCTGGTGTTGGTTATGGCAATGATCCCCCATATCAAGCCGCAGCTGTTCGATACGTTTTTTATCCGTAATAGTAATTTTGATCGTGCTTATACCGAGTTTGGCGGCAAGCAGGGGCAAACCCACAGCGGTTTTCTCCCTACCTGTGAGACCGCCGCATTTGTCGTTTCTGGCGAGGATTTGACGAGTCGATTAAACATAGCTGCCCTGTTCGAAGTACCACATCCATTTCTAACTCAAAATGTGCTCAGCCTTAACACCCCTAGCGAAGGGGAGCCATTCTTTAGTAGTGCTTTCTCAATACAGGTCGAGTATCTAAACCTGTTCACCACAGGGGTGACGGAGAAACTCGATTACTCCAATCAGTTTCCAGCCAAATTGATCACCAGTAAGCTAGATTGGAGCGATCTGGTATTAGCGCATGAAGTCATGTCGGAGATAGACAAGATCAGAACTTGGATTAAACATTCAGCTCAAATCTTAGATGAGTGGGGCTTATCTAAATCATTAAAGCCTGGCTATCGTAGTTTGTTTTATGGACCTCCAGGTACAGGTAAAACACTGACGGCAACCTTGATAGGTGCCGAATTGGGCTTGGATGTATATCGTATCGATCTCTCTTCTATGGTCTCTAAATATATAGGGGAAACAGAGAAAAATTTGGCAAACTTGTTTGATCAAGCATGCAATAAGCGTTGGATCCTATTCTTTGATGAAGCGGACGCCCTGTTTGGATCGAGAACTCAGTCGGGAGGCGCCAATGAGCGTCACGCTAATCAAGAGATAGCATATTTACTGCAACGTATTGAAGATTTTCCCGGCATTGTGATTCTGGCAACTAACCTGAGAGCGAATATTGATGATGCCTTTTCAAGACGTTTTCAATCATTGATTTATTTTCCTATGCCAGATGCTGAACAACGTTATCAGCTATGGCTCAATATGCTTAATGGACACTATCCAGAGGGGGAGACCGATTCATTACGTGATATAGCAGAAAAGCATGAACTTGCAGGAGGTGCGATAGCCAATGTGATCCGTTATGCAGCGATTTCGGCAGTTCAGTCTGGCTATGAAAAAATCGATCACCACGATGTTTGCATAGGCATTGCCAAGGAGTTACGCAAAGAGGGAAGGACAATTTGATGAATATTGGTCGCTTTCTTTATAGGCTTAATGGATTACGCTTGCTCCCTCTAGTCATGATTTCACTGCTGTTCTGTGGGCTGAGTCAGGCTTCACCGTCGAGTCAATTATGTCAGTCGCAGATAGATAAAACGAAACATGACCCTATATTAAAAAGCAGAATATTCGGCGATCTGGTGCAGAGTAACTTAGCGGTTATCTATAAAGATAATGCCTCCTACCAAGCTGATTTTAAGAGCCCAGGCGAACTACTCTCTGACGGTAAAGTCGGGCGAATAACCGATAAGTGGCTTGGATATTTCTGTGATGAGTTTAATCAAGCCAGCAAGGAGAGTAGTAACAGTGACTTTGTCGCTAACATGCTAAGTTCGTTAGTGACTGTGGCGCAGCTCACCGATAATTACCCGTTATGGCGGCAAGCGTTAGCCAGTGATGAGTTTCAGTTATGGCTCTCACAGCAGATCAAACTCAAACTTATCAGTGAGCCGACCTGTTCTGGCTTGCCAGCTTGCTACGGTACACCGATTCAGTTGCACAGCATTTTCGATAAATATTATCTACAGGAGCAGGAACAAGTTGTAGCCGATCCTCGTTACTACACTCCACCGGTAAAGATTGTGGACAATTATTATCTATTGGAAAGTAATGATATTGAAACTTTAACCACTTGGAGTAAACAAGGGAGCCTATTACAGGCCGCGACCACAAAAACCTTTAAGACTGATACTGAGATAGGGGCTGTACTTTCTCCTATCTTAACGGGTTTAATTGGCGAGCTTGCTAGTGACAAGATGGAGAGTGAGTTAACTAAATTGATCACTGTGACTCCTGCTCAGTATAAAGTGACTAAAACAAAAGACAGTAGTGCCGCAGTTAAAGCTAATACGGCTATCCCCAAGAGCACAGAAGAGTCTGCTACTAAGACCTCAACTAAAACAAAAGACAGTACCGCTGATGATAGTACAGCCATGCATGACAATAGCACGACGATCACAGAGGACACCGCTAAAGCAAAAGATAGTACAGCAGATAGTGCAGCAGACACTAAGGCAACAGATACTAAGTCTGTAGAAAACCAAGTTGAAACTAAAGTTGCGGATAAAAGTTCTGCTGAGTCGTCGGTGCAGCCTGCTAGCGTTACAACTAAGCAGCTTGTGAAACCTGCTAGCTATGCCGTGAACAGTGAAGCCATTACCCAGCTTTATCAGCGCTACTCAATTGTTAGCCTTTCGTCTGACCAGCTTAAGTTACTGACGCCGCTGGCTGATCAAAGCTTTGCCAACCTTTATCTGTTTCAAGTTGCGTTAAAGGATCTTTTACTAGCAAATTCAGCCAGTACCCAGCTCAAAAGCCAAGGGCTTATCGACCTCTATCAAGTCGCTAAAAAGCAGGGGAAGGTGCCAACTGAGGTCAACAACCCACTGCAATGGAATGCTACACCTGATTGTGGTTGTGCAGACAATATCGCATTAGAGGGGCTCAATACCCGTTTCTATTACGGGTTCTATCAATACTGGCAAGAAAATGAGCTGACTATCGATTACAGCAAGTTGACACGCCTAGCCTACTTTTCGGCATCGATTCAGGGTAACAAGGTGACGACTCCGCCAAATTGGCAAGCCGATAAGCCCAATTCGCAGTTTATTGTGAATGCTCATAACCATAGAGTGAAGGTTGATCTGGTGTTCTCAAATGGTCAATTACAGTCATCAGGGGAGGAGGTATCGATACTTTTTAATGATGATCTTATCGACCAGATTGTCACGACGGTGAAAACTCCGTTAAGGGGTTATGCCATCAATAAGTTTAAACCCATCATGAGTTTAGGGACAAGTCCCAAAAGAACCATGGCTGACGGTGTAACCTTGAATCTAGATCTGAGGTCACTTAAAACCGTGGCCGATTTTGAGATGTTTATCCGCTTTATTAAAAAGTTAAAGCAGCAGTTATATCTATCTGAAAAGACAGATATGGCAGGGATTGAAGATCCTTACTATCTCAACATATTGGTGCCAGCCTACGACCTCATCGATAACAGTTCTAGCTTTTACACGATCGATAATCTTAATCGTATTGAGCCTTATATCAATCTGTTTATCATGAATTTCGACTCCTTATCCATAAGTGAACAGCAATCTATTAATGAACAAGTTATTGATAATCATGGGGTTAGTGAGCTGGCGGCAGAATCTGGTTCCGTTAATAGCAATGAGCAGGTTTCAAGCTCGACAACCTATAAAGTCAGCTTGTTGAAAGAGCTAAGAACTCAGTTAGGTGATAAGCAATACTCTGATATAGCAGGAAAAATATTCAATAAAACGATCCCGTTGATTAATGTCGACGATAAGTTTCAGGAGTTAGAGCAAGTTTTAAATTACAGTAAATGGAGCTATTTAGGCGCCGCATTTTGGTCTTACCCACTCTCATCTGAGGTGTCTGAATTGATCAACAGCACTTACTTTGTCTCTGAAGAGGTTGAGTTCTCAGCACTGGTTCCTGCGGTAACGCTTGCCACAAAAGTGTGTAACACCCTTTGTCCATTACGATGGCAATTGCGAGTGGTTATTTATTGTCTTATCGGATTAGTGCTTATTTACGCGGTAGCGTCTATCTGGGCATTTAGGTTAAGACAACTGTTTAGTCGCTGGTACTTCCTATTATTTATGTTAGCCAGTGCAATGTTCATCATGTTGGTGTTTAGCTGTGATCCCTATTGGAAGGAGCAGCAGCAGCTGTTTATTTTTATTTTTGTATTAATCGTCTTCGCGGCAAATGTTATTAGGCAGAGAGAAAAAAATAATCGTAGCAACTTGCCATAGTTATATTAAGTGTATTGAATCATAGGTAGGCCGTTTTAATGCAATAGGTAGCTAGATTACCTGTAAACCGAATGATTAAGAGAGGGAGTTTTTATGTCAGTAAAGCAAGTGATAGAGCAGGAGCAAACTGCACAAGCTAAAAAAGTGTCCCATCAGCAAGTGGACAGTAATCGGACTTTACAAGCAAAAACTCGGCTGACTATGCAGGATAACCGCGACACTAGTCATCAAATAAAGCAGCTGAAAGCCGCGCTTGATGAGGAGAAGTTATCCCAACATAAATCGGTAACAGCCTCCCATCCTATCAATGCAAATCGTAATGCCAGCAGCCCTGTAAATAGTCCTGTAAAAAATGCTGAGACGACGCTGCAAGCCAAGAATAATACTGGCTTACCCGATAATCTTAAATCGGGCATGGAAAACTTATCTGGCATGAGCCTCAATCATGTGAAAGTGCACTACAACTCGCCCCAACCTGCTGCGGTGCAGGCTCATGCTTTTGCCCAAGGCAGTGATATCCATGTTGGCAGTGGTCAAGAGAAACATCTGCCCCATGAACTCGGACACGTGGTGCAGCAGGCACAGGGACGGGTGAAACCGACTACCTCAGTAAACGGGATGCCAGTGAATGACAGTAGCAGTTTAGAGAATGAAGCCACTGTGATGGGGGATAGAGCACTTCGTGGTGTTTAAGAGGTAAGAGGAGAGATAAAGAGATGGTCTAATTTAAAAAGGATTGAGATATGTATGTACAAGCAGATAAGTCGAAAGAGAATAAAAGTAGGGCGGTTGCTAATTCGGTTACTCAGAAAAAAAACAATTTGAAGCAAGGTTGTGGATTTGTAGATAATCGGCCTGAAGTTATTGCGCAAAGAAAACTGCAAGCGACAACAAATAATCTGATTCAAAAACAGGTTATCCCGGAAAAAACAAATCCAGAACTTTTTCGGAGTGAAACGATAAAAGATAGTACTAGTGATTATTCTGATACTCCCACAAATGAGAAACCGGTACAAAGAAAGGTGGTGTCCGGTCGATTGAATGTAATAGGAGAAAAGCACAGTGATTATAAGAATGGTCGAAATGATGAAAAAGATATGCTCAAGGATTGGTACAGTATACCCGACAAAAACTATTGGCAAGAACATGATTTTAAAGGTGTAGAGCAAACAAAAGAGGGTAAATCAAAGAGAGCTGACCCTATAATAGACCATTGCAGAGTACAGTTACTCGGTTTAATTTCAGCTATTAAAGCCGAATATTCAGACGCAACTTTATTGAATGATGGAGTTTCGGAGAAGGTAATTAAAGGTATCGAGTTTTATTGGAAAAGTACATATGGAAGTTTTTTGTATTTATTTCACCCTGATATGTCAGAAGCAGGAAAGAAACACCAGGACGAAAATTATGCAGTAGATGATGCAGATAAAGCAAGGCTTACAAAGGCATGGAAGGATTTTGAGAAGGCTGACAGTGCCATTACAAAACTTAGAACGTTAAAAACAGATGAGGGAGGAAAATGGTTTGAGTGGACAAAATTAAAGAATCAGAAAAATCAGCGAAATCATGTTTTGGAAGTTCGGAAATTATTACATCAAGTAGACCAAACCCTTGGGGGGGTCCTCTACAACGTTGATAAGGCAGATGAGCAGGATGAGATAGTAAATGTATCGCGAGAAGTCGCTATGGTTGGTGCAGCAAATAAAGCTGTAGAGAACGGTTTTACAGGGGCATGGAAAGTTGGAACCGCACATGTAAAAAGTATGTTGAACCCCAAAGGACCGCATGCAGGAACAAAGGGAGCTACTTTTACTTTAACAGATAGAGATGAATTTTTAGCTGAAATGAAGCAGTACGAGACGGGTAAGTTGGGAATCGTTTCATTAGTTCCGGGAGAAAAAGTAAAAGATATTACACCTACTGAAGAACCAAGAACCGGTGTTACTGAGGAACGTAATGTATCCAAAATCAAATGGTCAGATAGTGAATATTCAGCAAATTAATTCATCGTTAGAAAAACTTTAAGTAAGTTAGAAAACTAAGGCCGTTATTTACTAATAATTGATCTCAGGCAGCCCATAACAAAACCTAAGAGCCATGAAAGGTCTTTTAGCCTTAATGTTAAGGTCATAACTCCCTAAATGACCTCTTAAAACTAGATCCCTGTAGCGATCGGTAATTGCTCCTGCATTACTCTAATAAGCTACATCCTTGTAGCGATCGGTAAAACTAACTTAAAAGGATTTAAGATATGTACGAAAAGATAGAAAGCCCCAAAGAGAATAAAAGTCGGTCGGTTGCTAAATCCGTTGCTCAGAAGAAACATAACGGGAAGCAAAATTTTGGGTTTATGGATAATCGACCTGAAGGTAAACAAGCTGCTCAATTGCAGGGAATGATAAGCGATCATCAACACAATCAAATAAAAAGTGTGAGTATTGGAGGTGATGTTACGCAGCGTTTGGCTATGAAATATGGTAATAGTGCGCCGATCCCTCAAGATGCGCAAAAAATTGCCGATGGCCAAAATGGAACAAGAGGAGAGGATATTGCTGTACAAACTATTCCGGGGGCGGTGCCTGAAAATGTGTACGATGCAATGGGGGACAATGAGAAGGTGTATATCGTAGCCCATGGTCGTGCCCCATTGGGTAGTGAACCCGCTATATTACAAGACGGGAATGGGGGGACTCTGTCTGGCTCTCATGTTGCTAGTATTATTAATAACCTCAAGACTGGTTTATCCGGTAAGAATAAGACGATTGGTACGGTAAAAATAGAAGCTTGTATGTCATCATTAAGTCGTAAGACAGAAAGAGGATTTTGGGGGGAAACCTTTGTTACAGCTAAGCCTTCTTTGATGACAGATATAAAGACGAGTTTAGCTAGTACCTATAATGTGGATGGTATAACGGTTCAAGGAAATCTAGGGTTTTCCACTGGAAATGAATTTGAAGACGGTGGCGTAAAGAATTTATCGCCCAAAAATACAGAAGTTGGACTACTTGCTGCGGTTCTAGAAACTTTATACGCTGTTTCAGCAAAGGATTGGAATACAGATCCTAATAAGGCATTGAAAAAGGACGGGATCAACATTGTGAAAAAGTATGGTACCGCATTGGCCGCTTTTGATCGCGATTCTCAGGTTAGTCAGCTCATTTCTACCAGTACTGCTGTTTTGGTTAATTCATACTTAAATGCAAATACGAAATCGAATACCTTAAATGGGGATGTCATTAATGTAGTGAGCTTATTAAATGGTTATGTTCGTAAAGATCCTGATTAAGTTTTTTGTAAGAGAAAAACTCTAATTCTGGCCCATAACAAAACCTAAGAATCATTTAAACGATTTTTAGCCCAGTTGCTATAAGGTAATTGCTCCTGCATTACTCTAATAAGCTACTTCCCTGTAGTTATCAGAAATGAATAACGCGATAACAAGCATTGAAATAGTAAATAATTTTCAGCTCTGAAGGTCGTGAGTAAATAGTCACTTACTCGCTGGTGATTACGGAGGTTAGTCTAGTGCTGAGCTTGTCAGAGAACTTGCTAACCCTAAGACGCCGCTAACTAGCCTTAAATTTAAGACCCAGTATCGAACCTATACGAGCGATCTCGATACTGAATCGGAGCATTCTGGCATTACTATATCGAACTGTAATATCAATCCACCCAGTGCAGCACATCTCTGATGATAGACCAGCGAGGTTTAACTTCTGTAGCGCCTTGGCCCAGCATCCAATAATTGTAAATCCTGTCTTGATGACCATCGACCTTACGCAGTTTCTGCCAGTTATTGACGTAGTTTAGCAGCGATTGGTTCTTCTGAGCTACCGCGTAAGCTACCGGATAACGAGAGGTGATTTCAGGGATGGCAATACCGTAACCCGGGAAGAATAAGGTCCAGGCTGAGCCAGCCTGAGCACTGATAATGACTGCATCGAACTCAGCCTCTTTTTGCCTGAAGAAGTTTTTGTAACCTGAGATTTTCACAAATTTGAGATTAGGGTACCTCTTCTTCGCCTCTTCGATAATATCGCCATGTTCCACATAGGCTATGGTGATATTTTCCATCTCTAAAATGTCTTCATTATTCTTAAACTTGTTCACGATATGATCGCGAGTGGCGATAGCAAGATTAAGCTCCAGCACCGGCTCAGCATAACTTAACTTGTCCATTTGGGTGATATCCATGGCGAGTCCCGACATGGCAATATCGAAGAAGCCAGCATCCAGAGACGCGGCTAGCTTGTCTTTCTTGAAGGGGATAAATTCAATTTTCACGTCTAAATCTTCGGCAAGCTTAGACGCCATTGCGCTGTCGAAGCCCACTAGCTGGCCGACATTATTGTAGTAGCTGAAGGGCACATTACTGGGGATATAACCGACTTTGAGTGTGCCTCTGGTCCTAATCGCTTCAAGGTTAGCTATCGGATTACTCGGTGTCTTGCCAAGTTCTGGGAACTGTCTTTTTACCTTAGTCGGCACCTTATCGGCGACCTGCATGTTGGCGATGACACCGCTGGTGATCTCTGGGCTATGGATAAACATGCCCATGCCGATGCGTAAGCTCACTATGGTCAGCACGATACCGATGCCTATGCCGACACTCATCTTGATAAGCCTAGGGGGACTGAGTTTTAGGCATTTGTGAAACAGGGCCGCAGTTAAAATGGTTAACACAAACAGATTCATTACTGCGGCAATGGAGTTAAATTTGCCGGTAATAAAGCCTGACATCACGAATAGCTGGAACAGATCAGATGGCAGATGTACCAGATCTAACATGAAAGGAATAGCCACATAGACACTGCCAAACAGGGATAACAGGCCACTGATAGACAGGGATGGAATAGCACTTAAATCTACTGGCGTGCCATTAAACCAGCCTGCGAAGAATACAAACAGAATCACCGTTAACTTACCTATGTTAGGGAAGGTAAAGGCGATAGGCACTAAGATTTCAATCAAGGTGGCGCCATCTTCGGTGAGCTTGTCATGCTGCTTCATGATCTGCTTACACTCTTCGATAATCACAGGGATCACGATGAAGATATTACCGGTAGCGAAAGCGGTGATCAGGCTGGCCTTACTGATACTCAAGGCTTGATGAAAGGTTATTGGCGTCAGTGAGGCAACAATCCAGGGTAAGATCCAGAAGGTCAGTAAGAGACAGAGTACAAAGTAGCTGATGAGATAGACCTGCATACTGGCAAACTCATCCACTCCCATGGTGCCTGCCGCTGAGGCTGACATAGCAAAAATACCGATAGGCAATATCTTTATCAGACCGCGGGTGATACGAGAGAAGATCTCGCTGGTGGTGTGCATAAAGGTCAATATTTGCTGTTTATGATCCCCCTCCATACCGATAAGCGCTAAGCCCATAGCGATACTAAATACTACCATGGCGGGAACATAGCCCGCTGCCATCGACTCGAATGGGTTAGAGGGAATATACAGCTTGAAATAGTCTATGGCCGCGGTGGGTTCTATGCTGCTGGTGCTAAAAAATGAAGCCGACTCTACAAAGGGAAATGACAAGGGCATTAAGGCGATCACAGCCAGTGCAAGCAACCAGAGCAAGAGCATTATCATGCCCGCCCGGCTAAAAATAAGGGTCGCCGTGCTCTTTTGTAGCTTGCCAATACCGCCGATTAAGGAAACTAAAATATAAGGTAAAACCGTCATCTGCATCAGCAAGATAACCGCATTACCTATGGTGCTGAGCCAACCGACGGACTCACCGAAAAAAAGCCCCACACCGAAGCCGACAAACATGGCAATCAACATCTGAGTAGAGCTGGCCATAGAAAATATTTTTTTAACCACGAATGACATCCATATACAGAACTTTCAGATACGTTCGCCTATTCAAACTTGTTGAAAAAGTGAACGTAACAGAATGAAGAATTAACATTAACACAGAGAATTAGCTCAATATTCTAACATGTGTTTAGACGTTTTTTAGTATGAACTTGTTTGAGTTGACTTAGTTTTAGCGGGGAAAGTGACTGGAGTTTGCTTTGTATACAAAAGGCGAATATCAGTCAGACTTCATCTGCTGGAAAGGTAATCAACTGTTAAATCGATAAATGCCCTCACTTTCGGCGACAGATGTTTGCGGCTCGGGTAGACCACAAACACATCGATCTCTGGTGCAGGGAGGTCTTCAAACAGGATCTCAAGCTTTCCTGATTTTATTTCTTCCTCCATATAGAACATAGGTAATCGACAGATCCCTAGGTCATCTAAAACCAGTGCAAGCTCCATTTCGGCACTGTTACAGACCAATTTTTGCCTTACCTCTACGGAATAAGGTTTGCCCTCTTTATCATTAAATTGCCATTTGTTCGGTGATTTATGATTGCTATAGCAGAAGCAGTTATGACGGCTTAATTCTTGAGGATGGTGGGGGCGACCATGTTTAGATAGATATCCAGGGCTGGCAACAATATAACCTTTACAGCTAAATATCTTACGGCAAATGAGGCTAGACTCCTCAAGCTGTAGCGAGGCTCGTATGGCCAGATCGTAGCCTTCTGCCACCACATCGACCTTACGGTCATTGAGGTCGAGATCTAATGACACATTGGGATACAGGCGCATATATTCGGCTAAGATGGGCTGCAGGTAGTTATTGCCAAAGCCGACCGGGGTGCTTAGTCTCAGCGTGCCTTTAGGCGCAACCTCGTGCAGGGTCAGCATATTCACTGCTTGTTCTGCATCGGCGACTAACTGTTGGCATTCTTGATAATAGGCCTTTCCTTCGGGGGTCAGGCCGATGGATCGGGTGGTGCGATTGAGTAAACGCACACCAAGCCGCTCTTCGAGCTTATTGACTTCCTTACTGATATAAGACGTTGAATGTCCCATCAGCTCGGCCGCAGCCGAGAAACCACCGGTTTTCACCACCTGAGTGAATACCATGACACCATCAAAAAGCTTATTCATAGTCATATGGAAACAGTCTTTATCAATTAAGGTTATTAATCCTGAATAACTATCAATATACACTTATCAATATTGAATGTAACAAGCTTTGCAATTAATGCTTGTGACAAACCATTGTGATTCGTGTCTGAGGCTGGATTTAGAACTTTTTAGTTCTGTTAAGCGAAAGGGCATAAGGAGATGCTATGCAGCACAACATAAAACTCTACATTCTAGTCACCGCCCTATTATTTGGACTATCTCCATTAGCCATTGATATGTATTTGCCAGCATTACCTTCGATGGCGAGCTCACTGTCGGTTTCAATCAACGATATGGAGATGTCTGTGGCGGTATTTCTGCTAGCCTTTGCATTGGCTCAGCCTGTGTTTGGTTTACTCGCCGACAGGTTTAATAAGCTAAATTTATTGCTGTCGGGTTTGGTGATATTCACTCTTTCAAGTTTAGCTGTGCCTATGGTTGAAACTGCTGAGGGCCTGTATCTGGCGCGTATGTTTCAGGCCATTGGCGGCGCAAGCTCAGTGGTATGTTTTGCTATGATCCAGCAAAAATTCGATATTCAGAAAGGCTCTCAGATAATCACTTATGTGATGGCGACTGTGGTTATCGCGGCGTTAGTCGCACCTATGATAGGTGGTCAAATACTTAAGCATGGCAGCTGGGAAGAGATCTTCTATGCACTTGCTGGTGTGGGCGTATTTGCCTTTGTGTTGAGCTTATTTACCCACAGCGAAAAGCTGGCAGTTGTGGATAGCAAAGTAATGAATGGCAAAGCACTGAACAAGAGTGCAGGAAACGAAGAGGCGGGACACGTAGCCAGCTCATCACTCGCCGACTTTATTGATATATTTAAACAGCCATTACCCATTGCCTTTATCTTTCTTGGTGGCTTTGGTTTTGCTGCATTGTTCTCATTTGTTGCAGGCTCTGCCTACGTTTATGTTCATTTCTTTAAGGTCAGTGCTGAAAGCTACAGCTACTTATTAGGTTTAAATGCCCTAGCTATGATATCTGGTAGCTTGTTAAGTGCTAAGGTATTCGCCAAGGTCACACCAAACAAGAAAGCTATTATTGCAGGTTTGTTATTAGGACCTTTGAGTTTCTTATTCTTTGTATTAGCGCAGATGCAGGCACCGTTAACGGCAATTGTTATCAGTGTATTTATGTTCAATATCTTGCTCGGGATGATTTCGGCTAATGCGATTTCAGCAGCCATGTCATTCTATCCGACTCAAGGTGGGGCTATTTCGGGTGTATTTGGACTCTGTCAATTTGCCTTAGGCGCGGTCTTTAGCGGTGGGATCAGTTTGTCTCACGCACAGTCTCCTGCGGTATTGTTGTCATTTATGGGATTAGCCTGCGCCAGCGCGGCAATGTGTAGCACCTATTTATATACCCGCTCTTGTAGCGATGAATCAGAATTTTCGACCGAAACCAATGCCACAGAGCCTTGTAGGTCACTATAGCCCTGAGCGGCTTGTGAAGAAGCGGTTTTACTAAATTAAAGCAGTCTTGATCGGCTCTTAAAAATCAGCCCTGAGCATTTTTACTAAATTAAAAGTTAAAGAGGAATTATTATGAAATTATTAGCATTCGCAGCCAGCAACAGTTCTAAATCCATCAACAAGCAACTCGCCACTTACGCCGCATCAATAGTGGAAGGTGCCGACGTTGAGATACTCGATATCAATGATTATGAAATGCCTATCTTTAGCCAAGACAGGGAAGAGGAGCTAGGTCAGCCTGAGCTGGCGCAGAAGTTCTTTGCCAAACTTGGCGAAGCTGATGGCATCATCATCTCATTTGCCGAGCATAACGGTTCATACACAGCAGCTTATAAGAACCTGTTCGATTGGACGTCACGCATAGATATGAAGGTGTTCCAGAATAAGCCTATGGTCTTGCTAGCGACTTCTCCTGGACCTGGTGGCGCTAAATCTGTATTAGCGGCTGCCTCTGGTTCCGCCCCCTATTTTGCTGCCGATGTGAAAGCCAGCTTATCTATCCCTAGCTTCTTCGATAACTTCGATATGGAAAAAGGTGAGCTTAAAAATGATGAGCTTAAAAGTGCGCTAACAGAGGCTGTATTTAAGTTGCATCAGTAAATAGTAAACATGGACGGAATGCTCAAGGTCGTACGCACACATTCATAAGCTGAATGTGTTGGCGCTATCTAGCTGCATTTATAGTCAGGCTGAAGTTATTTAACATATGTTTCCTAGATGGGAGAGGAAACATATATGAAAAAATCATTAATCGCATTACTACTCGCCAGCATAACAATGGTGGGCTGTGCATCGAGTGGCTCTTCGGGGTCAAGTACGCCTGAATTTGATGGCGATCCAGGCTTCGAGTTTGACCCTGGATATGCCCCTGAAATTGTCGATCCTGAATTTGGACTCGATCCCGATGGAGTCGATCCTGACTTTGGGGTGAAGCCGGATCAAACAGATCCTGATTTTGAACATGTGGATCCTGACTTTGGTCATGGCCCAACCGATGATGTGGCGACTAGCACACCATTAGATGTGACGTTTAGCATCAATGGCAATGGCGCTATAGTTATAAGCTCAGATGCTATGATGCATGACTTTGTGACTGTCTATCGCTTTCACGATCATGAAAATGGTTCAGTGACCATTACCGACCGTAACGGTGTGACTGTCGCCAGCGGCACTAAAGATGACAGTGGCCGGATTGTGGTGACTACTTATCTTGGTCGCAGCATAGTGATAGACAGTGACGGTAGCTTAGTGATTCCAGATAACGGCAGACCTTTACTGCCGGGTGCAGATATCCAAGGCCGTGACTTGACGGTTCAGGTAGATAGCGGTGGATATATTACCTTCAAATCCGGTGATTTCTCATTTGCTGTACAAGGCTACAGAATTGCTTGGTCACCACCCTTTGAGAGCACTATCTACATCTATCATGCCGAAACTGAGGAAAAAATTGCACAGGCTGATAAAAACAAAGATGGTTCATATACCTTTCAGGGCCGTAATGGACGTAGAGTCAACGTCGATAAAGACGGTAATGTAAAAATTTATCCGTTACCTGGTATACCTGCAAAATCTGAGTTTCAAGCCAAAGCGACTAAACTAAGTACTGAGCAAAAATCACAGCTCAAGCAGCTAAAGCATAAAATGAAGCAGCTAAACCTTAAACAAGTTAAGCGTTGATCATACTTTAGGCTTTAGGCTTTAGAAGCTAGATGTAGACTAGACTAGACCTAGCTCCTAGACATTAGGAGCAGCTTTATTCTTCTTTTAAGAAGGGCTGGCCTGGTTGCCAGTCGATGTAGACGCTGTCTTTCTCTGCACTATAGGGTGCTTTGACGAAGACAGATTTAAAGTCCTTATCGCTCTCGTTCCTGAATAAATGAGACTCTCCTGGCTCGCAGCGCAGATAGTCGCCTTGCTTAATTAGCACACGTTCACCATCCACATAAACCGCACATTCTCCTTTGAGCACCAAGAAGGATTCCTCCTGAGTCTTATGCTTATGGCAAGGATGGGCTTCACCGGGAGTGATCACCACAATGCCGAAGTGAACTCTCGGCCCATTGGTTAAGTATTTAGGTCCATACTCGCCGAAGCGATAGTTATGCTCTGATTCATTAGTTAAGTACATAGCGGTTCCTAATTTCTTTATTGTTGGCTACGGGCTCGTATGTAGGAGCTGCTTTAGCTGCGATGCTTTATTTAATCTCTCCCGGCTAAAGCCGGTCCTACAAGTTTTAAAGCCCCGGCGCTTGCCACATTGAATTGGTTAGGCCTTTATCGACCAGTTTTAATTGCTGCTCATACACTTGAATCCACTTCTCTTTTAAAACTTGGTATTTCACATGGTTTTCCATGTTGGGCTGGTATTCTTTCTCCCAGCTAACTATCGAGTCTGCCGCTGCTTTGATGCTGGCATAGATGCCCACACCAACGCCGGCGGCCATGGCGCAGCCCAGAGATGTGGCTTCCTTAACTTGAGGTATTTTGACTTTCTTGCCGGTGACATCGGCGAGAATTTGCGGCCATAAGAAGCCTTTACTGGCACCACCTGCAAATACTATCGCCTGTTCTGCTTCGCTTTGTTTACGAGCATCGGCAAAGCCTGCTGTATTTGTGTTGGGTTTACTAAATACTTGGATATTCTCGAGATTAATGGCCGAGACGATACAGGCATTTTCCTGCAGGCTGCGAAACAGGCAAGCCGGGTTGCTCTTGCCCGCATCCAGTGAAAGATTGATAAATGAAGGTGCGGCGTGATACCAGTGATCGTAATGCATAGCATCGGAGAAAATCGGCAAGATATCATAGCTGCCCACAGGCACTTGCTGGGCTAACTCTTCCATATAGGCATAGATATTTATGCCGCGCTCTTCGGCTAGCTGTTTCTCTAAATGACAGAAGGCATCCACAAACCAGTGCATCACTAAGCCGCTAAAAAACGTGATCCCCTCGGCCTGAGAGAGTCCGGTGATCACATGAGGATTAACCCTAATGGACATATCTTCCGGTGGCGGCATCTTGGAATCAATGTTTACCACCTGCTGCCAGAAACTGCCGCCCAGCACCGCGATATCACCGAG
Organism: Shewanella psychrophila; assembly: GCF_002005305.1. Classification (NCBI taxonomy): domain Bacteria; kingdom Pseudomonadati; phylum Pseudomonadota; class Gammaproteobacteria; order Alteromonadales; family Shewanellaceae; genus Shewanella; species Shewanella psychrophila. The sequence continues at coordinate 5,105,717 of NZ_CP014782.1, read as the reverse complement.
GTTGACGACTCCCAGACCTGCAGCGCCAAGCTGAACATCCCCGCCGCCCATCACCACAGCTGTACCAGCACTGAGCCCTGACTCACTGGCGGCTTGTGCGGTGACTTTACCTATCTGGGTGCCAGTCTCGACCACTGGTGGAAATATCGCAGGGTTTAGGCCAACTTCCTCTGCCATTTCTGGCACCCAGTTACGAGAGGAGAGGGAGAAAATTCCTGTGGTGCCCGCATTGGATGGGTCGGTCGCGATTATGCCGCTTAGCTTGGCTAACACCCAGTCGCTAAGCATGGCAACAGAATCAGCTTTGTCATACAGCTCCGGATGATGCTCTTTGAGCCAGAGTAAGCGGGGCAGGGCGCCAAGAGCGAAGGTTTGCCCGGACTGCTGATAATCACGATATTCAATATCCGGTGAGGACTCTTTCAATGCCATCACTTGCTGAGAGGCTCTGGCATCGACGTTAGCGACGGCCCAGATTTCTGTGCCATCTTCATCAAACACCACTATGCCTTCGCGCATACTTGTAGCGGAAATGGCGATGATCTGCCGGGGTGAGATATTAGCGTTGTGGATGGCTTGCTTGATACAGCGACACAGCAGCGGCCAGTCATTATCGAAATCGAAGCCCATGGAGTTATCGACACCAGCTTCGGCTAAGTGCTGCCACTCCTCTTGCCCCACGGAGATTTGGCGTCCCTGCAAATCAAACAGCACGGCACGGCCGCTGCCCGTCCCCGCATCTATGGCTAACAGATAGTTTTCCATGTTCATTTCCTTATGCTGCGTTTGAGCTTTCTTTTAGATGTAAGCGCTAAGCTGTAAGGGATAAGTAAGAGCTGGCGCGGATCATTGCTTGTTCTTACGACTTACCACTTAAAACTACTTCTCAGCTTTAAACCACTACCCCCTCCTCGTGAGGCATGTAATCATTCGACAACATCATGGTTATTGCACTGAGTAGATTAAATACGCCGCTTTGTGGATGTTCGCCATTGGTCTTACGCACTAATATTTTAGAATTATCCTGTGAGGTTAACGTCGGACTTTCTGAGCAGGCGAGGTGTAGTACCTGAATGATGTTATTGCTCATGACTGGCAGGGCGCCGTGGTTGACGCACAATACCGTGGGATTGATCCCATGTTCTAAAAAGGTTTCACAGGCTTTGAGTAACATTAGGTTAGATGGGTCATCCCCAAGGCAGATAACTATGTCTAATCCGCCAAAATCTATGATGGCGATTTCAGCCGCTTCCTGACACTTGTCTAAGGTATCAAACTCAAGATGTTCACCAAGTTCGACCACGTTAGCACCTAAAGCTTCCATATGAGTCACAATCGCTTGACCTACTTGTGTTGCGGCCGTGGTTACCATGGCGACCTTGCCTAATAAAGGTTTGTTGTTTGAGCTCGCGCCCTTTTTCAGTTTAGCCTGTTCAAGTTCCCAGTACTCCACTGCAAAAATATCAGCTGGACTCAGAGCCTGATAACCACCAAGAGCTTCGGCAGTTAATATGGCCTCGAAGGTATGGCTGGTGATGTCTTCGATGATTAAGGCCTGATTGACTGTCTTGCCGAAAGATATAGCGGCTTTACCTTGCCAGATAGCAAAGTTCGGAGCGTAGTTAAGCATGGTTTGGCCGCTCTGATAGCGGTCAAAATATTCGATATAGTCTTGGGCATAATCACTAAGGTCGGCTTCGAAATCGTCATTCAAAATAGCTGGAATGCGCTTAGTACGAATGACATGGTCCGGCGTAAGTGGGCCGCGGCTGGCGATGCTTTTAAGCTCTGGGTGTGAGGCGATATGACATGAGCCCTTGCTGCTATTTAGTAGCGCTACTTGCGGTGCGCCTTTTTGCGCCGATACCAAGTTGCGGATTTTTGCGAGCTCCACCAGATCAATATGTATGTTCTCGTCACAGTACTCAAGGCTCTTTTCATCCGCCTCTTCTCGTTCTTCGGCATTGATGCAAAGATTCGCTTCGATAAAATTTTCGGCTTCCGTCACCAACTTTATGGTGTTCTCGTAAGCTGTTCTGGCATCGTCACTAAAGGTAAACAGGCCGTGGTTCATTAGCACTAGCCCCTCTATCGACTGCCAGTCGATGTTCTGAGTCATCTCATAAACCAGTTTAGCCAGGGCAAAGCCTGGCATCACATAGGGGATAACCAGTACACGTTTACCAAAAAGTTGTTCGATATAGACGGAGCCCTTCGAGCTTGAACTAGAGCCTGTATTGGTCAGGGTCACAACGGCATCAGCGTGAGTATGATCCACAAAAGCAAAGGGGATAATGGCGTGCAGTATGGCTTCGACTGACGGGTTAGGCGCGTTTGGGTCTATCATGGCGGCGCGTTGATACTTGACCATGTCACTGTCGGTCAGCTCTGGCAGCTTGGCCATATTCAGTAACACGTCCATTTTAACAGGCGCAAAACCCTCGGCCTCAATGGTCTCTAAGTCCCAGCTGCTGCCTTTAACAAAGAGTATCTCTTCGGTCTCATCAAACAGGTTTTTGACTTGGGTCTTAACTGAGGTATTGCCACCGCCATGTAGCACTAATGATGGCTCTTGGCCTAACAGACGTGAGGTATAGACTCTTAATTCGAGAGGGGTAACGAATTGACTGGCTGTTTCAGCATGCCACAAGCTTTGCATAGAAATTCCTTTTATTTTTAGGGAAGTTTCCAGAACCTAGAATCTAGGTACTAAACGCTAAATAACTAGTTTAAAACTTAGCACTTATAGCTTGAAACTTCTCTAAGTCTTTAGCTCCCCGTGAACAAAGGCTGGTCAGCTTGAGCACCTCCTGAATTGGCAGCTGTATTTTTATCAGAGTCTGCATCTTCGGTTGGTACGGAATAAACCGTGATCCGGTTACGGCCATTATGTTTCGATTCATACATAGCTTCGTCAGCATCGGCGATGAGCTTCTCTAATGCATGTCCCGAACGTAGGGTATCAGTCACACCAAAGCTGGCACTAACAGTAAAGTCGAATCCAGAATCCGCTGAATCGATTCGCTCGATGACTTTGCGATATTCTTCGGCAAGCTTAGTCGCGGTAACGAGATCACAGCTTGGCAGTACGATACAGAACTCTTCACCGCCGAGACGGGCAAAGATATCATTCTTACGCCCCTGAGCTTGACATACCTTAGCGACTTTCTTTAATACCCAATCCCCACAAGCGTGACCATAGCTATCGTTAATATTCTTGAACTTATCGAGATCAAACAAGATGCAGCTCAGGTACATATCCGTATTGGCACAATATTTAAGTGCGCTCTGGGCGACTTGTGTAAAGTGGCCACGGTTTAAAATGCCTGTTAGCGCGTCATATTCGGCCAACTGTTTAAGGCGTTTCTGTGTCATCCAGGACTTATAGGCCCAAAACACCAGTAAGGTAATAATCGCAATCAACATGGCGATAAACAGTCGGTTGTTTTCCGCTTTGATCGCAGATAGTTTCTGCTCAATGGTTAGCAAGTTGTTCTGTTTATCTAGCAACTCGATGCGGCTTTTCTGCTCTGTGGTCTGATGCTCAGCTAACTGGAAGGCTAAATGCTTAGTCTTGATATCATCCAGATAAGCTCTATCGGCCTCGGCATACTTCTTATGATATTCAAGTGCCTGCTGATGTTCACCACGGGATTCGGCTATTTGGTAGAGGACCTTGTAGGATGAAACTTCAGGTTTAGAATTCGCGATATTCTTTGTTTGCTGAATGGTTTTTTGTGCGTAATCTTCCGCTATAGCATCTGATTCTATTTGAAAGTATGACTTGGCTAACAAGGAGTAGTAGAGTGCGACTATTGGTGCGTAACGACTTTGCTCAATGGCCTGTAAGTTCTCTTCGAGGGCTAAAATTGCTTTCTGAGGATTCGTATTCTTCAGATGCAGCTCGGCCAGATAACTATAGATGGCGCTCTCCATAACCACTTCATTGCTCTGCTGGCAGGCTTCAATCCCCTCAAGGATCTGCGGATCACCTTCTTTGAGTAGCCCAAGCTCGAATTGAGATTCTAGTTTTAGGTTGTGGGCTACACAAAGTGTTCGACCTTCAATAGGTTCATGCAGAAGTTTATTTGCGAAAGATAGACCAAGCTCATATTGACCAAGCTGGTTATAAAATAATACAGCAGAAGCAATAGCAAGCTGTCTTATTTCTTGACTCTCAATGCTAGGAATTAGCTCTATCGTTTTAGATAAAGACGATAGTCCTTTAGTCCACTTTTTTGATATAGCATAAATATTGACTAGTGATATGTTTGCTCTTATTTTTAGTAAGCTGCTGGCATCGGAGTCTGCTATTTTTAAAAAAAGCAGGATTCCGTCATCAAATTGCCCTTTATATGTCAACCTATATGCATTTAGATAGGATAGATGAAGAATTTGATCATGCGTAAGAGAGCTTTTTTGCTGTAAAAGGCTAGTAACTATCTCATTAAACTTATTTGGGTTGCTACTTCTTATCCTATCAGCATTTTTTAGTTGTTTATCGAAACTTATATCCTGTACGGCTTTTAGGTTGAAAGAAAAAAAACTCAAACATATTAAGGTTATGATCAATATGCTTGGTTTTTTTATTAGAAAGCTCACTACGGTTTAACCAACTTTTAATGTGCGAATATCATTTTGCTTGTCTTCGGTTTCATCTTTTTCGTCAGATTTATCTTCATCTTCACTTGGTAGTAGAATGCAAACTACATCAGGACAAACATCGAGCTGACGCTTAAGGCTGATATTATCTCGGTTTAGTAGAGACTGTTTTAGCTCATTGGTGAGTGCGGAGTCTTGAATCGCTTGCTCAAAGCTCTGCTCTGTTTGCAGTTCTGAATCTTGTCCCATACGCTCTAGCAGTTGAATAATGTTCGACATTTTCTGGTTCCTTTTTTATTGTTGATTTTTAGCTACAAATTCTACATTTTGTACACTGAACCGTCATGCTGAACTTGTTTCAGTATCCAGTGCTTTATCTTTATTACGCTCAGGGCTGGCTTTTTATAAACTCAAGGCTGTTAGGCCACTATGCTCAAGGGGCTGCTCTCTACATCTATGCTGTCATCTTCATCTTCTTCGTGCGCAACCAAGACGCAGACTATATCCGGGCATACATCTAACTGCTTCTCGAGTGAGATAACGTCTTTATTGAGTAGGCTCTGCTTGAGCTCATTGTCTAAAGTTGAGTCATTAACGATCTGCTCAAATTCGGCAGTTGCCTGCAGGCTGGCATCTTGTCCCATACGTTCTAGCTGCTGAATAATGTTTGACGTTTTTGCTTCTTTCATAACGTGTTCCTTCATAAGGGTTCCTTGTTGTTTTGATTAAAGTCCATTTAATGGAAGTTTTAAGTTTTAAGTTTTAAGTAAAGCGGAGCTTGTACTGCTTTTGATCTTTCTCTACTTACCACTTATAACTTAGTGCTCAGGGCTATTTACAGCTCTCTTTCAGCTTCTTTCTCTATCTGTGCCAATCTATCCAATACGGCTTGATTAGGCTGCATTTTCTGGCTTGGTGGAATAACCAAGGTGGTATGCATGTAAATGTCAGCATCGGCCAGTTCGGCCAGTGTCAGTGTTTGTTTACGTACTGTGTCTATTGGCAGTACCGCCGCTTCATATAAGATCACTTGATGATCGAGCGGGTATTCAGTTGATAGCAGCTCTATTAATACCTGACGGTGAGCGGCGCCGGTGGCAAACTTAGCCATACTCTTATCGCCTGCTAGCCCAATCTGCCACAGCACTAGATAACTCGATGGATCGAAGCGGCGCTTATAAAACATAAACTGGCTGGCTTCAAATTGCTGACAACCAAATTTTCCAGGATCGATAGCGAGATCGGCGATCAAACAATCTTCAGCCGAAATGCCTGGAACCATGACGGCATCAAAACCTTCAGCTTTAGCAAGTTCTATCGATTTGTGCGGTGCGTGGGCGAATACCCCCGGATGACCATAAAATGCGCCGACCACTTTTTTGCCTGCGCGAACTTCGGTTAAGATGGCATCAACCATCTCACGGTAAGTGATATGGCGGGATTTGCCCTCTTTGTAGTAGACCTGCAGTGAGCGTACATCGCTGTGCATCTCCTGTAGCCACAGCTCGACAATACCATTTGAGACACCTGAAAAGACCACATCGGCTTGTTCGATATAGCTCTTAGCGAGCGGGCAGATATGTGCCCCCAATGTCATCCCTATACCTACACAAGCTAAACTACCTGGCATCTTGAGTCCTTTCTTTTATTTTTATTGGACATTGTCTGGCTTATTTATGAACTTAAGAAAAAGTAAATTGAGTTTTAAATGGGCCCGAGCGATTATTCACGAAGATAACAGTTATTGAATTGTTTTGGAATTGTAAATGGTTGGTAATCTCTTTATTTATCAATCTACTCGGCTTTCATAAGAGATTTCTGACTTCAGAGTTTCTGCTGTTAAATAGCATGAACTGCTGCCTGTAGCGTTAGTTTCTTCTGGAATAAACCCCATTTTCTTAGTTACACGTACAGTTGCATAGTTTTTATTAGAATAACTAGCATAAACACGTTGGTAGTTCAGCTGTGAAAATCCATAGGCTAAAAGCCCGGTTACGGCCTCTTCAGGGATCTGTTTACCATGTGATATCCGCAGTAGCATAATGCCCACATCAGCATAAAATGGGCTTTGCTTTTGCTGCATTAGGCCTTGAATCCCAAGCGCTTGACCAGTCTGCTTATTGCAAATAACCCAAGTGATAAACGGTGACTGTTCTACTCGATTTTTTTTCAAAGCAATATGAAAACTCTTTTCGGCGTTTTCATAGGTCATAGCCTTACCGATACGTCTCATCATTTTTTCATCTGAATAGATCTGGCAATATAGGCACTTATCTTGTCCATCGAGAAGTCGCATTGATAAGCGCTCAGTTTCAAACTTGTGCATTTTTCTTCCCTTTCTTTTTTGTTCTTCTATCTTGTTCGTAACTCGTAACTCGTAACTCGCAACAGCTTCTACTTTCGCTTGGCAAAGCGAATCACCCCAGTTTCATGGGCGGAGCGGTCGAAGATGAGGTAGTAATCATTCATTAGCGGCAAACCTAGCAGCGACTGATTAGGCCAACCTGGGAGCTGGGAGAGAATTTTAAAGCAGGCTTTGCCTTCGCTTGGAGTGTTGGTTTGCCAGTAGTGCTCGGGCTTGATGGTGATATCTATTTTTTGCAAAGAGCCGCTCAGGGCTGTTTCATCTGAGCCGCCGCAGGCGCTTTTCTCTAAACTGGAGCCGCTCAGTTCTTTATTAGAGACGCTCAAGGCTGGCTCTTTGTTTGAGTCGGGATTGTGATGGGCTTCGCCGAGGAAGCTGAGGGTGAGTGTGGGCCATTCGCTGAGGTTAAGTTGGCTCTGGTCTATGCCCTGATATTGATGGGCTATCTCTTTAAATGGTGCGATTAATTCGGCAAACTTGGGGTTGATAGCGGTGAAGCTTTCAATCATGGCTTTGTAGAGATATTTGGTAAATACGATACCCGATACGCCGGTATCGACAATGGCGTTGCTGCGGCCGCGCATCTCCTTGTTTAGGCCGATAGCGGCGAGTAGGGCAAGCTCTTTATTACGCTCAGGATTTCCTATACTCTCAGGGCTGTCTTCTTTTTCGCTGTAGGCACTTTCAATACGCTCAGGGCTGTCTTCATTTAAAGAAGGATCAAGGCTGTATTGTTCTAGTTCCTGTTCAAGCTCGTCGGTGAGCTGACTGTCGATCTCGAGCTGGTCGCCGATCTGGATGGAGATAAGGTTAACGTTGTAGTACTTGTTTTCGACTACAGAGATGGTTTGAAACTCTCCCTGATATAGCTCGGTATGTTCTTCGCCACCACCGATAATCAACCACCCCTGATTTAGCGGGTCTTGGGCTAGTTGTTTGAACTTGTTTTTCAGCTCTGTTTTTCTCTCTTGACTGTCACCGTTAGCATTCTTTTGATCTTCAACAGTAGAGCTGGCGACATGCACACTGGATCGGCGACTGTAAAAGGAAAATTTGTTGGCGGTGAGGCCATGCTGAGTTAGATCGGTAAAGTAGGGCACGATATCTTGGGTTGGCTGCTGTTTGAGGAACTTCTTGAATTTGCGTAAATCGTGGCTGGTAAAGTGTGATTTACAAGAGCCTGCTTCATCAGAGACGCTCAGGTTTTTTTTATTAGAGCCGCTTAAGGCTTGTTTGGTATTAGTGTGGACACTGGGTTGATAACTGGTTTCACAGATGCTGATCTCATCATCGAAGGGCCAAGGGTAGGTGAGGGCGGGATTGATATTGTTCTGTTCAAAATAACCCTTGAGATCGTAACTCTTATTGAGTTGATGGTATGCCAAGCCTAATATGCCATCGGCGTTAAGAAATGTTCCTTCCTGAGCGATAGAGGAGACAATGGCAACGGGGCAGCTGTCGAGTATGATAGGCTGATTTGATGTGGCAAGTGTTGCTAGCTGGCTACCATTATCGGTTTCTGTATCAAGTGAAGAGCCCTCAGCGGATAAAGAGCCCTCAGCAAGAGAAAAGTCGATGGCATCTTCACGAATACTCACTCGGGTACGTATGACAGGACCATCCCAACCTCCAGCGCCATAGAGGACCTCTTGAGCAAAGCTGGTGGCGATCAGGGCTGAATCATCTTCCTCCACATAATCACTGCTACTTATCACTAAGGTGCTGCTGCCAGTATCGAGGATAAGGTTCACGGGCTCTTTATTCGCGCCGATGCGTAGCTGAGCAGAGTAGCCACCCATGGCGTATACATTCGTAATCGGCACTTTGAGGGTACGAGATTGAACTGATTCTGGAGTGTTCTGCTGTTTTTGATTCAAGCTGTTTTGTGGTTTTTGTTTTGAGTAGTCTTGTTGAACGTCAGTGCTCATGGTGCTTCCCTGATTATTGTTATAATTATTCTTAAAGTTAAAGCTACAGTTACTCTTAATTTTTTAGTTTTCAGCTGTTTACCTCAGACTCAATCATGGGCTAAAAAGGCTGGTGATAGAGGCATGCTTTAATATGTTTAAAGCATAAGTACTTCATTAGCAATTGGTTTTTATTCCGCTTTGGCGAGCTGTCGTTGAGCAGATGCCGGCAAGGCAGTTGCAAGTTTGCTTTATGGTTATCGCCTGCAAATATTTATACTTGCAGGCTTTTAAGGCCTATTTGAATGGACTCATTCATGCTGCTAGCTTGTAGTTCGTGATGATTTTTGGCTGTTTAAATACACTGAAGAATGATTATTCTTAAACAGTGAAAAGCGATTCACATTCATATCCATATTTAAGGAAGTATCGATGACTCATAACAACAAGAAAAAACTCGGTCTGGGAATGGGCTGCGCATTAATTGTTAACCCTCACTTCATAAAAAATCCTTTTAATCAGCCGTTTAAATTAAGGTTGATTTTAATTGTGATCGATATAGTAGCTGCTTTAAAGAATCATAAAAATTACAAATGATTAAAATTAACATATTATCATGTTAATTTTTGACACAGTCAGTGAATAATATCTAATGCAATCAATTGGGTTAAAGTAAAAGGAAAGGGTAATGGGAAAAAAAGATCTAAAGGTAGCGGTTGTAGGTGCGGGACTTAATGGGCTTGCGCTTGCTTTATCCTTAAGAATGTTTGGCATTGAAGCCACTGTTTATGAACAAGCGGACAAACCGAGAGCCGATGGGACTGGTATTATCATGTGGCCAGAAGGCATGCAAATTTTAGCTGCACTCACCGACGCCGAAAAAATAAAACAGGCGGGTAACAGTGTTGATATTGTTACCACATTAACAGCAACATCAGACATGATTAATCAACTGTCAATACAAGCGGCAGACGCTACAGTGAATGCACCTATCGGTCTATTTCACCGACGCGAACTCTATCAACTTTTATTAGATGCTTACGGTGAAGACAATATTCAAACGGGTCAACACTGTAATGTCGACAACAGTGTGATCATGATGAATGGTGAACCATTGATTGCAGATGTGATCGTTGGTGCTGACGGGTTATTCTCGCAAGTACGCCAATTTGTCGCGCCAGAAGTGAATATTCGCCAACCGGGTGTTTATTGCTGCCGTGGGACTGTTGATTTTGATACACCAGAAATCAGTGATGATGAATGTTATGTCTTTGCAGGCATGCAATCACGCATCGTGACTTATACTTATGACCGCGATAATCATTCTAAATACTGGTTTGCAGCATGTCCTGTTGCTGAAGGTGAAACACTAGATAAAAATAGTATCTTGGACAAGTTTGCGCACTATTCACCATTTCTACTTAAGATGATAAAAAATACGCCAGAGTCACAGATCTTGCCATCACCTTTAGCGGATGTTGCACCTTTTTCACAATGGAGCCGAGACAATGCTGTACTACTCGGCGATTCATGTTGTGCGGTGTTACCGACCATGGGCATAGGTTTTAGCTTAGGCATTGAAAATGCTTATATTCTTGCGCAGAGCCTTGCTGCTAACTTTAATCACATTCCAAATGCACTACAACGTTATCAACAGCGAGCACAACAGCGTTCACACGATTTACAAAACATCACTCATCGATTAAGCCAACTGACTTATACCGAAGCCTTTAATCCCACTGAAGTACAAGCGTTATACCAACAATTTATAACGGTAAATAGCTGTTCAGCGTTTTAAAACGAATAGAAAAATGCCTATTGAAGTACAAATTCGATAGGCTCTCTTTTCTAAAATCTGACTATTTTTCAATTTAGTCATATTACCGCAAACATTACATTTATAGATGCTACTAAAAAATAATTACAGTTTATGCTTTATTACTTGGTGCACCGTTATTGGCGGCATCTTTTACGGTTATCTATGCCGGAGAGCTGTTAATCGTTCCTGATAATAAGCCATTGAAAGAGCAGACGCTGGTGATCGCTGAAGACGGTAAGATAAGCCAAGTAAAAAAGGGCTATCTTGATCTTAAATCATTTGGCAGCGGTGTGGATTATATCGAGCTGAAAAATTGCTTCGTGATGCCGGGAATGATGGATATGCATGTGCATCTTCAAGGTGAGCTTTGGTCTAAGAATGACACTGAAAAGTTGCGTATGTCAGATGCCGATGTGGCGATACGCAGTGCTCACTTTGGCAAGTTAACGCTATTGGCAGCTTTTACACAGTGCGGGATTTAGGCGCTAAGCCTGAGCTGATATACGCCCTGCGTGATGGCATAGCAAAAGGCTGGGGCGTGGATATGACCGATAATTTCAAGGCCGTGTATAAAGCTGGGGTGATAATTGCCTATGGCACGGACAGCGCGTATCCCAACATGGCACCAATGCCCGTGAAGCAGTATTGATGCATCAGGCGGGTATGAGCAATGCTGATATATTAAAATCGGCCACGGTCAATGGCGTGGACTTGATAGATATGTCAGATAAGCTAGGCACGCTTGAGGTGGGTAAGTATGCCGATATTATCGCCACAGATACCAGCCTGCTGAAACAGATAGAAGCGCTATTGGATGTGGATTTTGTGATGAAAGGCGGTAAGGTTTATAAGAATAAATAAGAACCTTCAGCGGTTTGTTGAAATGAGCTTTTGGAGGTAATAACAGAGCTTGCAGGCAGTTAAAAAGAAGAGTGGTAAGCTGTAAGTGATAAGTAAAAGCGGAGGGCTAATACAGACTTACAGCTTACAGCTTACAGCTTATTATTTAATAATAAAGCTGCCCTGCATGATTGCCCAGTGTCCTGGGAATGAGCAGAAAAATTTGTAGGCTTCAGAAGCACTCATGCCTTCGGTGCTGAAGGTGACGCTGCTTGAGCTACCGCCGCCAACAACATCAGTGTGAGCGATAACACGAGTGTCGCCGTCTTTAACATAGTTTTTATCTACGCCTGCGCCCATGCCATCGTTGGCTACCGCTTGCATATCTGCAGCCTTGGTTAGCACCCAGTTGTGGCCCATGGCCGCTTTGGGTAGCTGACCTGAGTGAGTCAGTGTCAGGGTAACTTCTTTACAGCTTGCCGGAACGCTTAGCTCTTTGGTGTCGAATTGCATCGCGTCGTTAGCGCTAATCTTAAGTTCACATTCATTGGCATTGGCCATAGCACTAAACGACATACTGAATAGTGCACTGAAACCGAGTAAACCCACTGCGCTTATCGCCTTAAGGCGATTCATTGAGATTTTCATTTGAAATCCTTATTTTGATTATTAGTGTGCCATACCAATCGGTATTGGCCGCGGCGCTATCTTAATAAAAATGAATGTTAATGAGAATCGTTATTGGTTTTGTATCATGGCTTGTTAGTGATATCGAAGTCATGTCTATCAATTAAATAAAGGCTAAATCTAATAAATATTAATGGCTTATGTGGATGTTTGTGAAGAGGTCTGTTTTAGAAAATTTACAATTGAATGGCGATAAATATTCGCTTGGTGGCATCTTTTTAATAAAAAATGTTTTATTGTTATAAATGTTTTAAACGCGCAATGTAAATAACGGATTAAAAATACAAGGAAAGATATGGAATATTTTATTGGTGCATTAAAGAAATATGCAGATTTTACAGGTCGAGCTCGTCGCAAAGAATTTTGGATGTACATGCTGTTTTATTTTATTTTCTATACCCTTGCGGCGGTTATCGATATCACGTTAGGCACTATGATATTTTCAACTGTGCTGGCATTAGGTTTGTTGATACCGACGATCGCCATATCGGCTCGTCGCCTACATGATACCGGACGTTCAGGTTGGTGGCAGCTAATCGGTCTAGTACCGCTTATTGGTGCCATCGTTTTGTTGATCTTTTATGTACAGGACAGCATAGGCGAGAATGAATACGGTGCTAATCCTAAGGCTGTAGAAGCTTAATCGATGAGTAAAAGCATGGGGGCCAAGGCCTCCTTGTTTAACATGGAGGTATTTATCCATGATTGCAGGGATAGCGAAAGAGGGATTTGATCTGCGATTCACTTATAGTTAATAACTTTTCCTTTCTCGTCGGTTTGCTCCAGATACAGAAAAAGAGCTGCGCGGCCCCTTTTGAACACTTCACCCATCAGCCCAAGCTGAATGTCCGAGTAAGTTGATTTATTGCTTTGAACTACAGCTGTTATTAATTCGCTGTGACCTTGATGCGCTCAACATTGGCAGCGGGTTCATCAATAACAAAATCCAGCTGAACCTTAGAACCTTTAGCCCCTTTCTTAGACTTTTTATACACCCACTGCTTTAGGGCTTTTACTGCTGATTTATCGAATACACCTTTGGGTGATGACTTAATCACTTTAACGTTAGAGACCATACCTGACTTGCTGATATCGAACTTGAGCTGAACATAACCATTTTGATTCGCTTCAGCTGCTTCTTTTGGATATTTGGGCTCGACACGAGTCAGTGGATGAATACTGTGTGCCTGACTCTTAATGGCTTTGGTTGATTTTTCCGACGACTCTTTCGCTGATTCTTTCGAAGAGCTTTGATGATCGCCTGCCAGTACTTGCTGGTTGAGCATTAAGCTGGCAAGGCCTAGTCCAAGTGTCATTGCTATTATGGCTATGGTGCTCTTTCCATGTTGTTTTTTCATTTGTATGATCCTTTCCTTTAAGATGTTTTTATTTCCATAGTGCGTATGTAGCATGCCCATTTGAGCGTGCTGAGAGTAGGCCAATAGCGCATGGCTATAGGCAATTTTTTCATCGGTATTCATCGATGAGGTGATTTGAGCATCACAGGCGAGTTCTTGATCGTCACGAAAGCGGCGATAGGCTAGCCAGCAAAGTGGATTGAACCAGAAGATGGCGAGCAGACCATAAGCAAGCAAATTAGTGATGATGTCCCCGCGTTCATGATGAAACTGCTCGTGATCCAACACGGCTTGCTGTTGCTTGGCGGTGAGCTTATGGAAATCAGCCGGTACTATGATCATCGGCTTAATCACGCCTGTTAGCATGGGGGAGGTGATTTCTGGGCTCTGTAAGATGGGTAAAGTGTCGGCTAAAATCGGCGTATGATTTTTTAAATCGCAATTCTGGGTGTGAGCATAAGGTTTACTCTTGCTCAGCAACTTATTTAAGTAACGTCGTTGCAGTAGTAATAGCGCTGCCATCACAGTCATTCCAGACAACCACAAAGCGGCGACTAAAGGAATCGGAATAAGGCTTTCACTGTTTTTAACTGCGAGTGAGGCCAGCACTCTGTAGTGTTCAAAAGTGTCCAGCTTAGATTCTGCCAACAAGTTAGGCACAAATTGCAATATTAGAGAGCCAAGCAGCATTAATGGGATAGCCAGCCATAAACTATACATGTGGTGAGCACCGAGCTGCTTCAGCAGTGGCTTATGAAAAAGCAGAATGAACGCGCAGACTAAGCTTATGAGTATGCTCTGCTGTATGAGCCAGTTAATCATGATTAGTTTCCTTTGTTTGAGGACTGCTTGTTTGAGAGTCGCTACTTAATTTATCTTTGTTCAAACTGTTCTCTTTCGGGTCCTCTTCTTGCCAGTTGTCTATCAAGGCTCTCAACTCTGCAACATCTTCAGCACTGAGCTTATTCTCTTTGGCAAAGCCGGCAACCAGAGGGGCTACACGACCAGAAAACATTCTTTCTACGAAAGACTGACTCTCTTTAATCTGATATTCACTTTGATTGATTAATGGTGAGTAGAGATAGCTGCGGCCCTTTTTTTGAAACCCGATCGCCTGTTTTTTTACTAATCGGTTTAGCAGGGTTTTGACTGTTTTTTCGTGCCATTCGTTAGAAACTGCTAATTTATCCACCACTTCATTGGAGCTTATGGGGGACGACTCCCATAGGATATTGAGTACGGCAAGTTCTGAATTACTGATCTCTTTCATCGGCTATTCCCATTGTCAAAGTGTGTACTTATTACTTTTTATTGAATGTATTTTATGGATTACAAATGTAATCACTAGAAGTAAGATTACACTTGTAATCTTACTTGGCAAGTCATTTTGTTGATTAATTGATGCAAAGGTTGTGAATTTGTTTTGTGTGGATGTTGGCTAGATTTCTTTGATTGCCAATCATAAGCTTGCATTATTTTTAAACAAATCGTTTTATTCCAAATTTTCCGGAGTAAAAGCCAAGAGAATAAAATTAGACTTTTAGGTAAGCAGAATGTCATCCAAAAGTTAGACATTTATACGTATAGACGTCTATAATGCGGCGGATCGTAACTCGGTGCTGAACAGGGAACCAATACTCGGTAGTTAAACTAGGTACAGAACTGGCTACAAAAACTGAGTGCGTTCTTGGAACGAATTAACAATATTTTAGTCAATCTTTTGTGGTGCCTAAACCTATTTAAATGCGTTGAAACCTAGCTGTTTGCTGAGGCTTTCGACACTCAAGGTAAGGGATAATCGGGAAGTCAGTGAGAATCTGACACTGCCCCCGCAACGGTAAAAGGTAAGAGTCAGGCGCGTCTATCTAACTCTCTAGCGGTATGGAGAGACAGAAGGGAGCGTAAAAATATCCTGAATTCGCGCAATGTCGTTTTTGAAACGTCATAGCAGAGCCTAAGTCCGGAGACCGGCCCATTAGATGATTTTGAGATTTCGGCGGGCAGATCTCAAGATGCGGCTTATGCACTGCAGCTTATGCCCTATGGGATTAAAGCCGAACTGCCTAATTATGTCGTGACATTTTTGCCCCGTTTTCCTTTTAGGAGTTAAAGGTAAAATGGGTATATTCTCATATAAAGAGTCATATAATGATTCAAACAAACTTTCAAAAATAGCCATGCTAATCAGCAGTGTACTTACTCTGTCAGTTGTCTCATCGAGCGCTATGGCGGCCGAAGCTGCTAATACTGGTGAAAGCCAGGCAAACAGTGTCGATGAAGTGATCACTGTGATTGGCCGTAGCGAAAACACCCCTCTGAATATCGCGGCCAATGTGAATATTATCGATTCTGCTCAGATAGAGATGAGCGGCGCGACCACGCTAACTGAAGTGTTACGTGGTCAGAGCGGCATTCAAATTTCAGATTCAAATTCTAATGCTGTATTCGCCATGCGTGGCTTTTCTGGAAGCCAGGCTGCTAACAACACGTTGATCTTGGTAGATGGTCGCCGTTTGAATAATATCGATATAGCGGCGCCTAGCATCAATGCTATTCCACTCAATCAGATCGATCGCGTTGAGATTTTATCCGGTAGTGCAGGCGTACTGTACGGCGATCAAGCTGTCGGTGGTGTGATTAACATTATCACTAAGGCACCAACGGGTTCGGGTGGCGGCATTCAGTTATCTGGTGGCAGTTTCAATACCTATGAAGGTAAGGCCGATGTCTCTGGTGCAATTAATGATACATGGCGTTACTACGCGGCTGCGAGTTATAATCAAGGTGATAACTATCGTGACCATAATGCCAATAAGACCTCATCTGTTTTAGGCCGTCTGCAATATGAAGATGGGCCACAAGACTTTTTCGTTGAAGCCAGCTACTACGATAACGATCGTGAGTTAGCAGGGGCATTGACTAAAGATCAAATTAAAGAAAACCCACGTCAATCTAATGCAACACAGCCGGGTGCATATGATGCTTATATGCATGAGATGACAACGGCTGCACGTAGTGGATATACGTATCAGTTAAATGATGAATGGTCTCTCGGTGCTGATGTTAATTATTCAGACACCCTTATCACAGGTTTAAATGAGTGGGGGTCATCGAGAAAAGACACACGTTCACTATTAGAGTTTACACCTAAGGCTGTGGCGAATATTACAACAGATAAGGGGGATTTGAAAATCATTACCGGTATCGATCTGAGTCGCGGCGAATCAGAATTTGGTAGCGGGCGTGGTAATGTGCAGAAGCAGGCCAGTGCCTATGTGCAAGCGACAGTCCCTTTGTCGGAAAGCTTTAGTTATGTGGTCGGTGGTCGCTATGCTGAAGCGAATGATGAACTGGTTGATCCTAATGCATATCCAGAAGGAATAAAGCTAGATCAAGATGCCCATGCCTTCGAGTTAGGGTTGAATTATCGTCCAACAGCGACACAGAGACTGTATGTTCGTGCAGATGATAACTTTCGTTTCGCTAAGGTCGATGAGCAAGCTTATACACCTGCCAATGTTATTGGGCTTAAGCCTCAGACGGGGCGTTCATACGAAGCCGGTTGGGACTGGGCACCTGAGTCGCACACATTACGTTTGAGTGCTTACCGCTTAGATCTTGAAGATGAAATCGTATTCGATCCAAGTGCCGATACCCCTACAGGTGGAAGCTTTCCAGGTGCAAACGTCAATGCCGATGCGTCACGCCGCTACGGTGTGAGTGCCGACTGGGACTGGCAGTTAACCGATAAGGTACAATTGGGGGCCGAATATAACTATATCGATGCCGAATTTACCGATGGCCTCAACGAAGGTAAGCAACTATCTTGGGTGGCCGAACACACTGGGCGTGGCTACTTTAGTATCGATGCTAACCAAAACTGGCAGGTATTTACCGAAGTGGTTTATACCGGTGAGCGTTTTATCGAAGGTGATAATAGTAATACCGATGAGAAGTTGGAGGCATACTGGCTGACTAACCTGGCAGTTAACTATACTAAGGATGCTTGGCTTGCTAGCTTTCGCGTCGATAACTTGTTTGATGAACAGTATGTCAGTGCTGGTTATTACAGCAATTCTGCCGGTGTTAGTTACAACGGTTATTATGCCGGTACAGGCCGCGCACTTCGCCTCACTGGAAGCTATAGGTTTTAATGAAGGGGCTAGTTATTAGGAGCCAACACCTAGGAATAAGTGCCTAGGATCAAGTCCTTAAGACAAAGCATCAAGGAGTAATCAGCTAGGGGCAATTGCGCGTTGCTGATTACTCGTTCCCTGTTCCATTTTCCTTTCTTTCTATTCTCGAACCTAGTTTCTCGCAACTTGATGCTTTGCTTAGCTTTCTTAAGCTCGCTACATTCCTATCCCTTATCTCTTGTGCCTAGCTTTTTTATGCCCCATGCTAAGCTGAATCAATTAATTCTGTCTTCTGATGGCTAAGAGCATGATTATCCGCTTCATTGTATTTGTATTATGTGTGTTCATATCTGCTTGTTCAGGCCCTAAACTTGAACCGCTTGCGGCGAGTGCCGAAATTATGGCCTTTGGCGATAGTCTTACCTATGGCAAGGGAGCGAGTGATGGTGGTGATTATCCAGCGGTACTGGCGGAACTGACTGGCCTGAGGGTGAGCAATGCCGGTGTTTCAGGAGAGACGACCTCACAAGGCTTGAACAGGCTAGGAGAGCTACTTGTTCGAGAGACGCCTGACTTATTGATTTTACTCGAAGGTGGCAACGACTTTCTGCGTAATCAAGCTACAGCCAAGACCAAAGCTAACTTGGCGCAGATGATCGAGCTAGCTCAAGCTAAGTCGATTCCGGTAGTGTTAATTGCAGTGCCTCAGAAGGGGATTTTTTTGTCATCGGCAGCCCTCTATTCGGAGTTAGCCGAGACATATGATGTTATGCTTATCGAAGAGGCGTTAACGGATTTGCTTAAAACTCGGTCAATGAAATCTGATACGATTCATCTTAATGATGCTGGCTACCGCGCTTTAGCTGAAACGATTTATCAGCGACTAGAAAAGGCCGGCGCGATATAATGCATCGAATATGTGCTATTAATATGTGCAATCAAGGTAATGAAGTTATGAAATGTGTAATAAAGAGATCGATAACTTCAGGCTTTAGGTGGAATTTGGCTTATTTATGAAATGGTTGATAACGCTCTGATAGAGCTTGAACTTAGTGATTTTCTCTCGGTTATCAGACCTTGGGCAGATAATTACAGTTAAAGTATTCATTTAGGTGAAATCAACTTGACCCTAGTGGTCTTTTTATGGGTAAATTCCCTGATAACAATTGGTGTCGCGCCAAAATAATAATGTAGGTTAAAACTCCCCATGACAGATCTTGAGCATCAGGTATTCACTCAAGTACGCGCAATTATTAGTAATGAAGAGCAGGTGATTGGTCGCCGCGGAATATTGATCCCATTAAAGAAAGCGATTATCGCCGATGGTGATATCCGCAATGTCATCGACATTGTCTCTTCAGATCCTGCTTTAGCAGCTCATATGCTTTGGCGCAGCAATTCGGCGATTAGTGGTGCAGGTGTTACGACTAAGAACCGCTCACTGAAAGATGCCCTAGTTCGATTAGGCCAGGTGAATATTTATCGATATGCCTTCACCTTCTACTTGAAGGAGCGTCTCGATGAATTGCCTCAGCCATACAAAAAGCTAGTGCAAGGTTATTGGTCATTGACTGAAAGCATTGCTACCGATGCCGTTGATAGTTTGCACCATATGGAAGGGGTGGATATCAACCCGGATGAAGTACAGACTTTAGCGCTATTTAGCGTGTTCGGTGAGATCATTGCCTTGACTGCATTTGCCTTCTTAAATGCCGAGTCAGAAGAGTCGTTCCCTTTGAGCATCATCAAGTCGCTTATCGATAATCAGAAACAGACCTTGACCATAGAAGCGTTTGAATCTTTGGGTTTAGATGAAGAGCTTAAAGATGAGTTTATGGTTGCCCATAATTTGCGTCAGACTCGCGATGCTAACTCGCCAGGTTTAGTGCTCAGACGTGTGCTTTCGATGAGAAATCAGCTGTTGAAGCCCTTGTAAAAAGTTTTAAGCTGTAAGTTTAGAGCTGTAAATAAAAGAAAAGCTAGAGTCTAATTTTAGAGTCTAGCTTTTTTAGTTTTTTAATTTAGATTTTACTTACCACTTACCACTTACCACTTACCACTTACCACTTACCACTTACCACTTACCACTTACCACTCGCTTTTAATTCAACTTATGCTGTTTCGCTAGTCCTTCTTTGGCTACCAGCTTTAACCACTGTTGCGCCATTCGTGCGCTGGAGCTGTCTTTTCGATAGGCGCCGAAGAGTGGGCGCTTTAATCCTTCTGGACCTAGCTTGATTGCGGTTAGGTTCAGCCCGTAAGACTCACTGATTGACCAGGTCGGCAAGGCCGCTACGCCATCTTTGCAGGCGATACGCTGTAGTAGCATCATGGTGAGATCGCAACTGATTTGCTCACCGGCTTCTACTCCTGCAGGCTCCAGAAAGTGACGGTAGAGATCCAGACGTTGCAACGGCACTGGATAGCTGATGATAGCCAGCTTTTCGAGTTGCTTTGGCGTCACATATTCTTGTTTAGCCAAAAGGTGGTCGTTGGCAACAACCAGCTGAACTTCAAAATCGAACAGATGCTGATAGGCAATGGATTGCCCCGGAACAGGATCTGAGGTAAGCACCACATCGAGATCGCCGCTCTCCAGCGCGTTGAGTGAATCAAACAAGTGTCGGCTGGAAAGGTCTAAATTCACATTTGGATAAACCGTCCTAAACTGTTCCATCACAGGCATCAACCAACGAAAGCAGCTATGGCATTCGATACCTACACCGAGCTGGTTAAGTTCGTCATTGAGCCCCTGCTTGAGGTCATATTCGGTTTCGACCACCTTAGGTAAAATCTCTTCGGCAAGATTGAGTAGCCGGGCACCTTCTTGGGTGAAAGACAGAGGTTTACTCTTTCTGATAAAGATTGATGAGTTAATTCGGGTCTCTAACTCCTTAATCTGATGAGAAAGCGCTGACTGAGTGACGAAGCGTTTTTTGGCTGCACCAGCAAGACTTCCCGTCTCTTTTAAGGCTAGAAGTGTTCGTAAGTGTCTAAGCTCAATCATAATATACCCACTTTGTCTCAACATGAATTTTGCTCATGTTGCGCTTGAAATCAATTCGTTTGTCAGAAGATAGACTATCACAATAAACTTCTAGACGTCCAGACGCCCAAATGTGTGTTTACATCGAAAGATGTTAAATCACAATGACTCGCAGATAACACTCTTTGCGCGTTTACTCTGAATTCTGCTCATATTAAAGCAAAAAGGTATACAATATGCAAACTTCACAAGCGATACAGATAGCGAACTTAGGTTTTCCAAGAATTGGTCGTCAGCGCGAGCTTAAATTTGCTCAGGAGAAATACTGGCGTGGTGAGATTAGTCAGGCAGAGCTTAAGCAGGTGGCTAAAGAGTTGCGTCGAACTCACTGGGAATGGCAGGCACAGGCTGGTGTTTCTTTGTTACCTGTTGGTGATTTTGCCTTCTATGATCAGGTTTTGGCATTAAGCGCGACGTTAAACGCGATCCCTGAGCGTCACAGAAACCAAGACGATGCTAACGTAGATCTCGATACCTTGTTCCGAGTCGCTCGAGGTCGCGCTCCATCGGGTAAAGATGCACCAGCCGGTGAAATGACTAAGTACTTCAATACTAATTATCACTACATAGTACCTGAGCTGACCGTTGATCAAGAATTCAGTGTGGCCTATGAGCAGTTTTTCGATGAAGTTGAAGAAGCAAAAGCATTAGGCCATGCCGCCAAACCTGTATTGCTAGGCCCGGTGTCTTACCTGTTTCTATCTAAGGCTGTTGGCAGCGATTTCGATAAACTTTCACTACTGCCTAAGCTCATTAAAACTTATGCAGATATCTTGGCTCGGTTCAGTGATCAAGGTGTTGAGTGGGTGCAACTCGAAGAGCCTATTCTAGCCCTTGAGCTTGATGCCGATTGGCAAACCGCTATTGCAACAAGCTATGACACGCTAAAAGATACTCAGATTAAGGTTTTACTTGCCAGCTACTATGGCACCATTGCTCATCATCAAGCATTGGTGTCAGCCTTGCCAGTTGCCGGTTTGCATCTTGATCTCGTTACGGCTCCCGAGCAGCTTGCACTGTTTGCGGAAAACCTACAGCCTGAGCAAGTGATCTCTTTAGGAGTGATCAACGGTCGTAATGTATGGGCGGCAGATATTGATTTGATTGCCGAGCGTATCGCCTCTGTGGCTAACGATCTTAAGGGACGAGTCTGGATCGCGCCCTCTTGTTCATTGCTCCATAGCCCAGTGGATCTCGATGTTGAAACTGAGTTGGCTCCGGCTTTGAAGCAACAATTATCATTCGCTAAGCAGAAGCTGTCTGAGTTGACCCAACTTAAAGCGCTACTCACTCATTCTCAAAATCAGTCTGCCGACAGCCCAGCTAAAGCTGAAGTCGATGCTATTCTGGTGACGTGTGTAGCGCGCAGAGATGCACGAGAGGCTGCAGCAGATAAACAAGTTATCGATAGAGTTGCTGCGCTTAATAGCGATGACTATGAGCGTGATACTAAATTTGCTAACCGCCAAACCATACAGCAGCAGAAATACCAGTTACCTCTGTTACCTACGACGACTATTGGTTCATTCCCTCAGACTCCTGCAATTCGTGGCCTGCGTAGCCGCTGGCGTAAAGAGGAGATCACTGAAGAGTTTTATAACGACCAACTACGTCAGGTGACTAGAGATACGATTGAGCGTCAGCTTAAGCTAGGTATCGATGTATTAGTTCACGGTGAAGCTGAGCGTAATGACATGGTGGAGTATTTTGGTGAGCAGTTACAAGGTTTCGCCTTCACTAAGTTTGGTTGGGTTCAGAGTTATGGCTCACGTTGTGTTAAGCCGCCACTTATTTATGGTGATGTATCGCGTCCAACGCCTATGACTGTTGAGTGGGCTGAGTATGCACAGAGCCTAACTGATAAGCCCGTTAAAGGTATGCTAACGGGTCCGGTGACTATTTTGCATTGGTCGTTTGCTCGTGAAGATATCAGCCGTGAGGAGATAGCGACTCAAATCGGTTTGGCCATTCGTGATGAAGTGGTCGATTTGCAAAATGCAGGAATCGGCATCATTCAAATCGATGAGCCAGCCTTCCGTGAAGGTCTGCCTTTGAAGAAGAGTGATTGGGATGCTTACCTCAAGTGGGCCGTGGATGCTTTTAAATTGAGCGCCGCAGGTGTTACTGATGAGACGCAAATACACACTCACATGTGTTACAGCGAGTTCAATGAAACTATCGCTGCGATAGCGGCCATGGACGCCGATGTGATCACCATCGAGACTTCACGTTCTCGTATGGAGTTACTCACGGCCTTCGAAGATTTCGAATACCCGAATGAGATAGGTCCTGGTGTTTACGATATTCACACTCCTAACACGCCAACGGTGGATGAAATCGTTGAACTTATTGAGAAAGCGGCAGACAAGATTGCTGTACGCCAACTGTGGGTTAACCCGGATTGTGGTTTGAAGACAAGAACATGGGATGAAGTCGAGCCAGCCCTTAAGAACTTAGTGCAAGCGACTAAGGTATTAAGAAGAAGGTTGGGGTAAGACTGAAAAGTGGCGAGCTTCGAGTTCAAGACGGAACTAAGATAGTTGTCAGCTTTAAGTACAAGCTAAAACTAAGAAGTGCCGAGTTCCTAGGATCTAGATCCTAGGAACTCTTAGCCACTATGGCGTTCTACTAATCTAATGGCGTGAATCCTGCGTAATGTATTCCTGAAAGGTGTGCCATCTCTCTGTGCCAGGTGGCTAAGTCATCCTTGTTAAAATCACTCAAACTATGATGACCACAGGCGCGAGCCATCACCTGCATCAGTTCAACCGATGCATTGAAGAAGTTGGCAAGCTGCTGTGATGCCTTGTCGGCATTGAGCTTCTTTCTGAGTTCAGGATTCTGTGTGGCTATGCCAGAAGGACAGTTGTTGGTGTTGCACATACGGGCGGCGACACAACCGATGGCTTGCATGGCACTGTTTGAAATAGCGACGCCGTCGGCGCCTAAGGCCATGGCTTTAACAAAATCCATGGGGACACGAATTCCACCTGTGATGATCAAAGTAACCTTGCCACTGGCCCCTTTTTCATCTAAAAATCGACGGGCACGAGCCAAGGCAGGAATCGTTGGTACGCTGATATGGTCGCGGAACATCTCTGGTGCCGCACCAGTTCCACCACCACGGCCATCTAATATGATGTAATCGGCGGTAGCATCCAGAGCAAATTGGATGTCACGTTCGATATGGTTGGCGCTGAGTTTAAAACCAACGGGAACACCGCCACTGATCTCACGCACGCGATCGGCGAAGCGCTTAAAATCACATGAATTATTGAGATCTTTGAAGGTAGGCGGAGATATGGCTGGCTGACCTTCTGGGATGCCCCTGACCTGTGAAATCTTCCCTCGGTTTTTTATTCCAGGCAGGTGTCCGCCAGTGCCTGTTTTTGCCCCTTGTCCACCTTTGAAGTGAAAGGCCTGTATCGAGTGTAGTAGCTCCTCTTTATAACCAAATTGAGCACTGGCGAGTTCGTAAAAGTAGCGGGAGTTTTGTGCCTGCTCTTCGGGGAGCATGCCACCTTCGCCGGAACATATGCCTGTGCCGGCGATTTCAGCCCCCATCGCCAGGGCTGTTTTAGCTTCTTCGGAGAGTGCGCCAAAACTCATGTCTGATACAAAAAGTGGGATCTTGAGTTTTAGTGGTTTACGGGCTTCGGGACCTATGATCAATTCTGTGGATACGGCCTGATCTTCCAGTAAAGGTTTAGTGGCCATCTGGGCCGTCATGATTTGAATGTCATCCCAGTGGGGAAGCTGATGCCGTGGCACGCCCATAGAAGTCATGGGGCCGTGGTGACCAAGTTTAGACAGGCCTTCTCGGGCGAGTTGGTGGATAAACTCTACAGTGGGCTCCTCGAGGGTTGCCTTGGCCGAGGGCATGTCTTCCGGTTTGTTGCTTTTAGAGAGACCGGGACCCTCTTTGCCGACTTGTTTAGCGGTGAACTGCTTATGGGTGCCGTCACAGAAAGGCGCATTAGCCGTGTGCTTACAGGCGCATAAAAAGGCATCGCCATCTTGTTCTGCGGTAAAGGCCTTAGGTTTGAATGATGTGCCTGCATGAGAACCATCACAGAATGGCTGCTTTTTAGATTGGCCACAGGCACAGAAATAATATTCCTGCCCTTTGGTTAGTTCGACTTTCTTAGGCTTATTGTCCGAAATAATTGGCTTTGCATCAGTAGAATGTAGGGGGCTCATACTTTCTCCTTGGATATTATAATCTGGTTTGCCGAGTGCCCCTGTGTTGTTACTGGCTTATAAATGGCTAATGATGACAGCCTATCCGGGGTTATCGGCTAATGACGCGTGTTTTTTTGATGGTTAATTGACCTTGTAAAGATAACTTAAGATAAGCTTGTGTGTTATGCAATAGATTGTTTTTTATTCAGTTAATGAGAATGAAAATCGCTTAAGGAAATTTTATTTAATTTTTTATGAACTATTTTCTCATATGTCCGGTCTTATCTTTCACGTGGGTCTGATCTCCATTGTCAGCTCTCATTATCCGGCCTGCTTGTAAGTTTGTTTTTTCTTGCTAGCCCGAAGTAAAGTTTATGTTTCAGAAAGGACATTTTCATCAATAAGTTTTTTGCTAATCAAACTGGAAATCGTTGGGCTGTACTGGTTTTTACCATACTGACACTTTTCTGTTTGACCCAAAATAGTGGAATTCTTAACCTGCTACTCAATCAACAGAGTGTGCAGGCGATATCGGCTACCTCACTCTCTGCAAATAGTGAGGCTAATGTCAGTTCAAATGTGAGTGCCAATGCAAAAGAGTTGGCTCAAGGTGCTGAACTTAAAGCATTCGAATTCAAAAAGTGTGAATTATCAGAAAAATCCATGCGTGTATGTATGGATGCACCAAGTAGCTTACCTTTTTTGGTGCTACTTTTTTTACTCCCCCTTCTTCCCCTCGTTTATCGTGTTGTAACACGATCTCCTACGCCTAGCTATCATGCTAAACCCAGGCGAATACATCTCTCACTGTGCCGCTTTCAAGAATAAAAACTCATCTGTACTACTAAGAGATAAGTCATTTTAATTACGCGACTTACGGGTTCTTAGGTTAACTTAGTTCATCTTTCGGCATTGCTGTATCTGAGGCGTAGGCTTATCCATTGGCCAAGAGTCTTGGCCAATGGCAGCCAAAGGTTTAGCTGACTAATTTGAAAAAGCCTAATATCCCAAACGACTTATCTCGGCATGTGTTGCCCTCTCAGGGTATTTTTCCACCATGTAGATATTTGCTGCATAAGTGTCATCACTCCAGGTGAGACCTTATCAGGCATACTCGTCATTGACGGTAGTTGAGGTTGTTTTGAAATTAGATAAAGTTTGGTTCGCTAGCACATGCATTATTGCACCTGTGGTTGTAGGGATCTTAGTGCTCCCTGATAAGGTTTACGCTGATGGGAGTGCAGGTGAACAGAAGGTTGCAATAGCGGTGAAGGCGGCCAGAGTCACCGCACATGAATACCAGCATAATTTTAAGATTAAAGGGCGAGTCGCGGCGAAAGAAGACGTTGCTCTGCAAGCTCAGGCCACAGGTTATCTGGTGTCTAAGCATTTTAAAGAGGGCGATATTGTCGCTGAGGGTGATCTGCTTTTTTTACTCGATAATAGCCGCTATCAGGCAAAATTGTCTCAGGCTAAATCTCAGTTAGCGAGCGCCGAGGCTAATTTGAATGTGGCTCAGCTCGACTATAAACGTGGTGTATCTTTATTGCCAAACTCCTCGATAAGTGAAGCGGAAGTTGACCGTTTCTTGGCTGAAAAACAGCTGGCTCAGGCGCAAGTTAAATCGGCAAAAGCGCAAATTCAATTAGCTGAAACTGAACTGGATTACACCCAAATTCGGGCGCCTTTTTCAGGACGGATCAGTAACAGCAAGGTGGCGCTGGGTGAACTGCTCTCCCCATCGAGTGAAGCGTTGGCTGATCTTGTGACAGTGTCGCCAATCGATGTCAGTTTTCAGGTGAGTGAAACCGTTTTCCATCAGACTCAAAAAAAGTTGCAAGCCACGGGGGCCGATTTGCCCTCCATCTCTCTGTTTTTTACCTCCGGTGAAGCATTTTCTGAAATAGGTGAGATCACTTATTTGGGCAACCGTGTCGATAAAGCAACGGGAACCGTCGATGTTCGCGCCGAGTTTAATAACCCTGATCAGCTTTTATTACCCGGGCAATATGTGGAGTTAACCGTTACAGATAGCCTGGCTGAATCAGTGCTATTACTGCCGCAGCGAGCCTTATTGCAAGATTTAATGGGTTTCTATGTCTTTGTTGTGAATGCCAATGAGCGGGTTGAACGTAGAGACATACAGATCGGCGAGCAAGTGGGTAATCAGGTCATCGTTAATGCAGGTGTGATGGCTGATGACTTGGTGATAACTCATGGTCTGCAGCAGGTAAAAACGGGCTCGCTGGTTAAGGCCAAACTGGTCGATGTCGCCAACTCTCAAATGCAGGTGGCCGGCGCATGATTAGTAAGTTCTTTCTCGACAGGCCTAAGTTTGCCATCGTTTTGTCTTTGATTATTACCTTGGCTGGGATCATCGCGATACCTAACCTGGCCGTGTCGCAATTTCCCGTTATTACACCGCCTCAAGTGCAGGTGACAGCATCGATGCGCGGGGCGAGTGCATCTGTGGTTGAAGAGACCATAGCTAGGCCTATTGAAGATGCCATCAATGGCGTTGAAGATATGATCTATATGAGTTCTAAAAGTAGCAACGATGGCACTTATCGTCTATCTGTGACCTTTGAGGTGGGCACAGATCCAAATATTGCTCAGGTCAATTTACAAAATCGTCTGGCATTAGCTGAGCCCATGCTTCCTGCTGAGGTGTTGGGGAATGGCTTAAGCGTGAAAAAATACTCGCCTGATATTCTTATGATGATCGATTTTACCTCAACAGATGGCCAGATAAGTGAACGAGTGCTGTCTAGCTTTGTGGCGCTACAGGTCACAGATAAGTTGACCAGAATTAAGGGAATATCTGAGTCGGTACTTTACGGTAATCGCTTTCTCAGTATGCGAATGTGGCTTAATCCAGATAGGATGGCGCACCTGAATATTACCGCTTCTGATGTGCAGCAGGCGCTGCTTGAGCAAAACATTCAGGTTCCATTAGGTAGTGTTGGCGCGAGACCTAGCGATAAACCCCTTGAGCTACAGTATTCGTTGCTGACTCAAGGTCGCCTTTCTACGGTTGAGGAGTTTGAGAATGTCATACTGCGTGCCGACAAGTCGGGCCATACCGTTTATCTCAAAGATGTTGCATCTGTGGAGTTGGGCCAGGAAGACTATGTTGGCGCGGGGATCAGTGATGGTAAGCCATCGGCGCAAATTCAGGTAACCACGCTGCCGGGAGCTAACGCCATTGAGGTTGCCGACGCGGTAAAATCTGTACTCAAAGAGATGGAACCCCAGATGCCTGAGGGGATGCTCTATAACACCCAAGTTGATACCACATTATTTGTGACAGAGTCGATTAAGGGCATGCTGTGGACGCTCGTCATGGCGGTCATTCTGGTGGTGCTAGTGACCTATTTATTTCTTGGGTCTGTAAGAGCCACCTTAGTGCCGCTAATCGCTATTCCTATCTCGATAGTCGGCAGCTTTGCCTTAATGTTAGCTGCTGGCTTTGGCATTAATACCGTGACCTTATTCGGCTTAATATTGGCCATAGGAATTGTGGTGGATAATGCCATTTTGGTGATTGAGAATGTTGAAGCCAACTTAGCTCGAGATCCTTCTCTTAGCGCTAAAGTGGCCACAGAGCAGGCGATGAAGCAGGTCACAGGCCCGATTATCACCTCTACACTCGTCTTGTTAGCCGTGTTTATTCCTGTGACTCTATTGCCCGGGGTTACCGGAATCATGTATCAGCAGTTTGCCATGACCTTGATATTTTCACTGATCTTGTCGGCTGTGGTTGCCTTGAGTTTAAGTCCTGTCTTGTGTTCCTTGTTATTAAAGCCTGGCGTACAAGATTATCCTAAGTGGTATATCTGCTTTAATCGATTTTTTGACAATGTCACCGCAAATTACAGTCGGGCCACCTCGGTATTGATCAGAAAGAGTGTGGTGTTAGTGATACTTTCGCTGGGGACATTTGTGGCACTGGGTTATCTGGTTCAATCGACGTCCACCAGTTTTGTACCCAAAGAGGATAAAGGGGTCTTTTTTGTTAATCTTATCTTGCCCGACGGCGCGAGTTTGAGTCGCACAGAGCAAGCGATCACAAAAGTTGAAGACTTTCTCAAGTCTGAGCCTGGCGTCGCTAATGTTGCTTCAGCGTCGGGCTATTCAGGTTTATCCGGTTCAATGCAATCCAATGCTGCCAGAATGTTTGTCAGCTTAACCCATTGGGATGAACGTTTTGCAATGGATGGCGGCCATGGCGTCGAGGATATTATCGCCAGAGTAGACAAGTGGGCCGAAGCGGAGTTACCTGAGGCGAAGGTCATTAGCTTTGGGCCACCAACCATTCCGGGTATTGGCTCTGGCACTGGGTTTGAGTTTGTGCTGCAAGATACCTTAGGTAGAGACAAGGCAGAACTTAGTGATGTGATGCAAGACCTTATCTATCGCGCGAATCAAGAGCCGGAACTCCAGGGCGTATTCAGCGCGTTCAGGGCTAATGTACCGCACTATTATCTGGACATAGACAGGTTGAAAGCCAAGCAACTTGGAGTGCCATTATCTGAGGTGTTCTTAACCTTGCAGATAAATCTGGGATCCTTGTATATCAATGATTTTACTCAGTTCGGTAAGTCTTTCAAAGTGACATTACAGGCCGATGGGGCATTTAGAGAGTCGGTAAAAGACATTGCCAGGTATCAGGTGAGAAGCCAGAGCTATGAAATGATTCCTTTAAGCACGCTGGTGTCAGTTAAGCCGACATTAGCGCCTGATATTATCTGGCGCTATAACAAGTACGGCGCAAGCATCATTCAGGGCCAGGCCGCTCCGGGCTTTTCTACGGGGGATGCCATGGTTGCCATGGAGCGAGTTGCTGCAGAAGTTCTGCCCCAGGGTTATACCTACGAGTGGAGTGGCCTTTCGTATCAAGAGAAACTTGCTGGCAATATGGCCATTTATGCCTTCGGTTTGGCACTGATATTTATTTACCTCTTGCTGGTGGCTCAGTATGAGAGCTGGACGCTGCCCTTTGCCATTATTCTGGTGGTACCTACGGCTATTTTAGGCGGCATGCTGGCGCTCAAACTGGGTGGTTTTTCTCTTAGCTTGTATGCCCAGATTGGCTTGGTTTTGCTTATCGCCATGGCGGCAAAGAATGCCATCTTGATTGTTGAGTTTTCCAAATTGAAACGAGAAGCAGGCTTATCAATTATCGAGGCCGCAAAACAAGGCGGTGAATTGAGATTTAGGGCGGTGAACATGACCTCGTGGTCGTTCATTTTAGGGATCCTGCCGTTGCTATTTGCCTCCGGTGCTGGCGCGGTGGGCCTACAGAATATCGGGTTTACTTTAGTGGGTGGCTTATTGAGTGTATTACTCATTGGTTCCTTCTTCGTACCTGGCTATTACGCGCTTATTCAAGCATCCAAGGAGCGTTTTATGGAAAGATTTTTTAAGTGAAACTGGCTATGACTATTAAGTTAAGTAATAAATTGAATATGAAATTGAGCAATAAATTTGAATCTAACTATCAGCAACTAACGTTTAAAAGGAGAGTCAATTGAAGTCTATAAAATCAATGTTCTTGGCTTTGTGCGCCTTAATATTTTTAAGTGCCAGCCAGATGGCTGTTGCCGCATCGACTGGCTGGTTAACTAACCCCAATCATCCACCAGTGAAGGTACGTATGATGTTGACTGGGGAACTGGATCCTGTCACTAAAGTCATACCTGCCGTAATCGAGGTTAAGCTTGATGGGGACTGGAAAACTTACTGGCGAAGTCCGGGGGAGGGAGGGATTGCCCCGAGTATAAAATGGGACAAGTCGACTAATCTGCAGGACGTAGATTGGTCATGGCCAGCACCGGATAAATTTTCCTTACTTGGGATGCAGACCTTTGGTTATCAAGGCGAAGTGATTTTCCCACTATTGCTGACCTTAGATGATATTAATGCGGACACTCAGTTACATGGCAAGTTTACCTTATCTTCGTGTACAACCATCTGTGTGCTCACAGATTATGAGATTAACTTAGATATTAATCCCAGTGGTCTCATAGCGGATACCAATGCCATGTTCGCCTTTAACAAGGCGGTTTCTACTGTGCCATTAAAGGTGACTGATCAGGATGCTGAATCTGCTATTAAGCTGGGTTGGGATAGCGGAAAGTCGCAGCTGGAAGTGGTACTCGATGGCACGAACTGGCGTCAGCCTGAACTGATCATAGATGGCGAGCCTGACACTGTTTTTAAGCTAGTAAGTGTCAATAAGAGAGAAGCTACTGATAGCGGGGATGCAGATAAAATAGTCGCCATCTTCGATGGTGAAAGCTGGTTGGGTGAGCCTGAGTTACTCGGTAAAAAACTGAATGTCACTGTGGTCGACGATCAACGTGCGTTGGAATATTCATCTGAGGTGAAGCCAACCCAAATCATTGCCCAAGGCTCATCTTTGCTCAAAATGATGCTGATTGCCTTGATAGGTGGTTTGATCCTCAATGTGATGCCCTGTGTGCTACCTGTATTGGGCATGAAGTTAAGCTCAGTGGTCGCCGCGCCGGATCTCGAGCGTAATCAAATTCGTCAGCAGTTTATTGCCTCTGCGCTGGGGATCTTGGTGTCTTTCTGGCTACTGGCAGGCTTTATTCTGATGCTTAAGTTTACCGGCCAGGCGATAGGTTGGGGGGTTCAGTTCCAAAACCCTTGGTTTATCGGCTTTATGGCTCTAGTGACCTCAGTTTTTGCCATTAATATGCTTGGTGCATTCGAGATTAACCTGCCTTCGAGTCTACAAACAAAACTGGCGACAACGGGGGGCAATAATAGCAAGGGGCACTTCCTTCAGGGCATGTTTGCGACCTTGTTGGCGACGCCTTGCAGCGCGCCATTCTTAGGTACCGCGGTAGCTTTTGCGCTTGGCGCAGATACCCTCAGCTTGTTTGTGATCTTCACGGCGTTGGCTTTTGGTATGGCACTACCTTGGTTGCTGGTGGCAGCGTTCCCTCAGATTGCGAATTACTTCCCTAAACCCGGTCGCTGGATGAGTGTGGTTAAAATCATCTTCTCGGTGCTATTGCTGATCACAAGCTTGTGGCTCATCAGTTTACTGAGTAGCTTTTTACCTACTAGCTATCTGTTTGCCGCTGCGGCTCTCTTGTTGGTGACTTTCTTCATCTTTATGGCAAAAACGATAGGTGCAGCCGCTGTGGTGGCGACCTTTAGCATCACGCTAGTATTCGCTGCTATAGGTGCCTTTATGACATCTGAACAATGGGCAAAGCCGTTGCCCACAGATCTGGTGTGGACTCCGCTAAATGAAGAGGTGATAGCCGAGCAAGTGGCCGAGGGGAAGACGATTTTTGTCGATGTAACTGCCGATTGGTGTATCAGCTGTAAGGCCAATAAGGTGGGAGTCATATTGCAAGACCCTGTCTATAGTCGGCTTAAGCAAGACAACCTTATGACAATGAAAGGTGATTGGACTAAGCCATCTGAGTACATCACTAACTATCTGCAGAGCCATAATCGTTTCGGGGTGCCATTTAACGTGGTCTATGGCCCGGGGGCACCTAATGGCATCGAGTTACCCGTGATCTTATCTACACAAGGGGTGCTAGCGGCGATTGAACGTGCATCGGCTGCACCAACGGCGTCAGCCGAACAGAAAATTAAGCAGTAAGTCATAGAGTCAGTGAGTGTTTTATATGAAGCAAACACTGACGAAGTAAACACATTTATCGCTCAAGGTGAGCCTATTACCTTGAGCTCGTCAAAATATTAGGAATTTAAGATGAAATCAGTATCTAAGTTAGACAGTCAATCCATCGAGTCTAAATCGCAAAAATTTAGCCCGTTAAACTTGATGCAATCAAGAAAGCTGCAGTTTATTGCCATGTCAGGCATCACAGCCTCAGCACTCTTTATCGCTTCACAGTTATCATTTATCTCTCCCGTGCACGCTGAGGTGACAAGCTTAACTGCTCAGCAAGAGCAAGATGTCAGAGCCATTATTAAGGATGCCTTGATTAATGACCCTGAGCTCTTGAAGGAAGCCATCATCGCTTTGCAGACTCGTGAGCAGATGGGGGCAAACTCTGCCAAGCAGACGGCTTTGGATGATAACTATAGTGCCATGTATGAAACTAAGAGTGATCCTTGGAAAGGGGCGGAAAACCCTGAGATCACTATGGTGTATTTCACCGACTTTAACTGCCCATATTGTAAGAAAATAGAGCCGTCGCTCAATAAGCTTATCGAAGATTTTCCTCAGCTTAAGATCATTATCAAGATGGTGCCGCTGCAGGGAGAAGGTTCTGAAATGGCGGTTGAGCTGGCACAAACGGTTTGGCTCAACGAGCCTGAGAAATATATCAAATTGAAAGACATGTTGATGTCTAGCCCTCGCAGACTCGATTCAGCATCTATAGCTAAAGTCGCTAAGTTAACCGATACCGAAAAATGGTTGGGGAAACCCGATGAGCGTGTGGCTAAGATGGTACATGAAAATATCACCTTGATGAGAAACTTAGGCATAGGCGGTACACCAAGCATGATTTTTGGCGACAAGGTGATTCCGGGTCTTGTACCTTATGATGTGCTTAAGGAGCAGCTTGAAGAAGTGATAGAGGCTAAAGGCTAATGAGTGATGTGGATAAGAATAAGCTTGATACCCTTAGGATTACTCCTTTAAAAAGGGCCCTTGGCTGGCTTAAGCAAATAGCCTTGTTTTTACTGTTTGCTATTGTGGTCACTGGGGTAATGGACATTTGGCGTGGCAAGGATATTCCAAGGGATAACTTACCGGATATCAAAGGTGTGACCTTGGCCGGCACTGACATTGATATCGATGCATTGAGTCAAGATCAGGCTGTGTTGGTGTATTTTTGGGGCACCTGGTGTCCGGTGTGTAATTTTGTGAGTCCGGCTGTGGATACCATGGCCAGCATGTATCCTGTGGTTACTGTGGCAATGAACTCGGGTCCCGATGACAAGATGGCCAAGTATCTTCAGTATAAGGGCTATGAGTTTGAGACCATAAACGACAGCAATAATGACATTGCCAGAGATTGGTCGGTGCAGTTGACGCCTACCTTAATGGTGTTTAAAGATGGTGAGTTGAAACATTACACTACAGGTTTTACTAGCCTGCCTGGAATGTGGTGGCGCATGCTCTTGTCTTAGACCTGTATGTTTATCTGAGCTAATAATGGCCGGTACCCATTAAGGTATCGGCTTTTTTATGTCTATTATTCCTATCGATTTAGTCGGCGTTATTACTAAAGCTGACTCGATATTGCGCATCTATGATGAAGCTGAGCTTAGTTCCGAATTGAGAAAAATTGTTATCGTCAAATTGATATTCTATATGACCTTGCGCTACCTGAGCTCCATTTATTGCAATAAGTTGGTAGGTCACTATGCCTGTTTTCTCTTGTGGGGAAAAATAGATGATTTGACGACTCTTACTCTTAATGGGTTCAAAGGATATCTTGTTAGTCGGGAGCTGGAAATTAACCTGATAAAAGCTTCGGTCGGATTGGTTGTGGACTAAAATTTTTGGCGACAAGAAGTGGTAAGCAATACCGCTCATGATGATCATTAAACAAAAAATTAACCCTAATCTTCGTTTCATATTCTGCAATAGTGGCCTTGAAAAATGGGTGGTCCTGATTCTTTGACAACATCAGGTTAGCGTAAATTTCCTAGTGTAGCAAAACGTTATAACTACCTAAATTTCGAGCTTAATTTAATGCTTAAAACTTCCAAAAAGTGTCAGAAAGTGCTCATTACTCGATGGGGGAGTCTGTGATGCTCGTTAAAAATTGTTCTAAATCAATAAAAGGTGCAAAACTTTTTTAACTTGAATTGTTTTATTGGTGCTTGCGGTCTGCTGATATACCGATTGGTATTCGTAATCGATGTTTTATTGGACGATATTTAGGCCTGTGTGATGAGGAGAAGGATAGTGAAAGGGATAATAGCGGTGGCCGTTATGTCATTGTTTGTTGGTTTCAGGGTGATAGCTGCACCTTTATCTGTGGGTGAGATAGCCCCCGATTTTGCGCTCAATCAGCTCGATGGCAGCGAGTTTAACTTAAGTCATTACCGAGGTGAGCGTTCGATTTACCTCATTTTCTGGAATACCTGGTGTGGCCCCTGTATGAAGAAAGCCCCTAAATTGGTTGAGATACAGAGTTTATATGCTGAGCAAGTGAAGTTATTAGCCATCAACACAGGTTGGAGTGACTCTTTATCTGAAATTCCCCGTTTTCAATCTCACTTCTCGACTAACTATTCCATTGCCTTGGATCATGCTGCCGAGGTGACCCATCTCTACGGCGTAATGGGTACACCAACTAGTTTCTTAGTGGATATCAATGGTGTTATCAGGCAGGTTGATGGCATTAGCGATACCTTGAGTGTCAATATATCTCAGTGGAATCAAGTAACACCTCAAACGGGGCAAGAATTCATGGCAAGTAAAAGCTGTAGCAAGGAGAGCGTATGTTAAATGCGAATAAACTAAAGGCTGGGTCAACTAAGCCTGAGGTTGTGAGTGCTTATACCAGTGGGCTTAATCGCAGAGCCTTTTTGAGACAAACAGGTGCGGCAGCCATTGTGCTTGGTTTGATTGGCACTAAGCCCTCGGTGCTTGCTGCCACGGATGATATTTATAGTGATGCCAATAGTGATGATAGTAGCGAGAATACCGAGGAGAGAGGCGATAACCAAGGCTTTAACTCCCATGAACAAGCAGTGATAGAGGCGGTGCTGTTACAGTTATTTCCCAATGATGGCGACGGCCCATCGGCTATAGATCTTAATGCATTTAGATATCTTAGCTGGGCCCTTGAAGATCCTGAGAACAAGGCTGATGGGATAAAACGTTTATTTTAAGGGGAGTCGGTTGGCTAGAAGAGTTGGCTAAATCTACTCAAGGGGCGAGCTTCATCAAACTTGATTCCAGCGAGCAAGATGCGGTGCTGAAAAAGATATCTCAGAGTCGTGCCGGTGAAAATTGGCTCTCACTACTGCTCTACTACTTACTTGAGTCGCTGACCTTAGATCCCATTTACGGCGGCAATACCGATGGCATGGGCTGGCAATGGCTTGGTCATCAAGCTGGCTTCCCTCGTCCTGTTCAGGGTAAAACCTATTTGGATTTTAGTTAGGCTGCATTACTTGGTGAGTATTCGATGAAAAATAGTAAACAGTTTGATATCTGTATCGTTGGCAGCGGTGCTGGTGCTGGCCCCATCGCCTATGAGTTAGCAAAGGCTGGCTACAAGGTCGGAGTGTTGGAAAAGGGCAAGTGGTTTAAAGAAAATGACTTTTTTAAAGATGAACAACTGGGACGCCACAGCGTGTTTCGATCACAATTTAAAGATGAACGACACGCCTTAGAGGAACCTAATGGTGACGGCACTTGGTCATCGGATCTCACGGCTCAGTTCTGGGGCGGCAATATTGTGGGTGGTGCTATTAACTTTATGAGTGCCTATTTTCATCGTCTCAAACCTCAGGATTTCAGACTGGTCTCTGAGTATGGTGACATCGAGGGGGCAAATAATGTCGACTGGCCCATCAGTTATGACGATCTTGAGCCTTACTATACCAAGGTAGAGCAAGTGATTGGCGTATCAGGGAGGGTCGTGAAACACCCCCAACAAGAGCCACGTTCCACCAAAGACTTTCCTTTCCCTCCAACTGCTGAGCATCCCGTCGCCCAGCACTTCGATGCCGCGTGCAAGAGTCTTAAGCTACATCCACTACCTATGGCTCGCGGTATTCTCTCTATTCCCTTTAATGGTCGATTAAGCTGTGAATACTCTGGATATTGCGGTAGTTATGGTTGCCACTCAGGTGCCAAAGCAAGCTCTCGTGCAGCCTTGCTCGATGAGGCGGTTAAAACTGGTAATTGTGAAATAGTCACACAGGCTAAGGTATACAGGCTCAATTCGGATGAGTCGGGAAAAGCCATCTCGGCAGATTATTTTGATTTGGCAAATGAAGATAGCTCAAAACGTGTCTTCGCTAACGTGTTTGTGGTGGCTTGTTACTCCATTGAGAGTGCCCGCTTATTACTCAATAGCACTGGTGATAAGCATCCAAATGGCATAGGTAACCGATATCAGCAGGTGGGGAAAAATCTGCACTGCTGCGCAGGAGGTACAGGTCATGGCGTGTTTGAGATGGATAAACTCAAAGAGTTTGAGGCCAAGCAGCTTAGAATTCGTGGTCCCTTTTTCAATCGTGCCCTGCAGGATTGGTATGAGATCGACGATAAAGCGGTTTCATCTAAACCAATAAAAGGCGGCACACTGGATTTTGTCTTCGATCCACCATTGCCCACAGGTGAAACTGCCAGCCTTAAGTGGCAGGGGGAAAAACTACTCTGGGGCACACCGCTGAAACAGAAGATAAAATCTCACTTCACCAAGTCGAAAGACTTTAAATTCGAGGTGTTTTGTGACTGGCTTACTAATGATGATTGTTATGTCAGTCTGGATCCAATAGAGAAAGACAGGTGGGGGCAGAGTGTTGCCAAAGTTAAGGCAGGCTTTCATCCCCATGATGAGAAGGTGGCTCAGTATCTGGTGGAGCGCGGCGTAGAGGTGATGAAAGCCATGGGGGCTCATCAAGCCTGGGGTAATGTGTTTACTCAGCCAACCTCTAACTTAGTCGCTGGTGGCTGCCGTTTCGGCAATGATGTAAAAACCTCGGTGTTAGACAAAAATTGCCGAGTACATGACTGTAGCAACCTCTATGTGACTGATGGGAGCTTTATGCCTAATGGCGGTTCGGTAACGCCTACATTTACCATCTACGCCAATGCGTTTCGGGTGGCGGATAAGATTATAGTTCAGCTACAAAAATAAGTTTTATGACATATATGGAGGCAGTGTTACTCCTACATTTACCATTTACGCCAATGCGTTTCGGGTGGCGGATAAGATACTGGAAAGGCTAGAGCGATTTGAAGAAGTTAAAGACAGTTAATTTAAAGCAGCTTTATGGCATATATGGGTGGTGGATAAGATATTGGAGCGGCTAGATGATATCGTCATCTAGCCGCTTTCATTTAAATCAAATGACTAGGAGGAAAGCGTTTCCTTCGAAGGGATCAGTGTCTCAACTTGTCCAAAATCCAGTACCGCCGCCATGGCATAGCAACCATCCTCCATCTTGACCGGTTTGGATAACGGAGTAGATGTAAATCCTATTCGGGCAAAAACGATTCGTGTCGCAGGTGTCACTACCATATAAACATACCTGATGTTTCTGTTGCGACAATAGTTTTGTAAGTGTGACAGCAGCAGGTTTAGGGGAGGGTGATTACTCACCTTAGTCTTGCCTCTGTGAGTAGATTTGATTAATAAGCGGGATACTTCACAAGAGTTAGCGAGTTGCGTCGTAGGCTTAGAATTCAGCAGAGAACGGCTGAAAATGGTATTGATCATCCAGGGAGTATTGTGATGATGCACTCTTAGGTATCCAGTTGCTTGTCCATCGATAAATAGCCCTAAGTGGGTCGAAGTATTATCGAAATTGTCATACTCCTTTTCATCCTCCGGGCTTCCGACCCAGGCAAGTTCACGGCAAAATACTTCGGCACGTAGTCGATATAATTTGTCCATCTGTTCCTGATTCGGGCTATGGGTGACAAGGTATTGAGGGGGATTAACTGCAAAGCGATGGGCATTATCACTGGTGTGATGATTTGTTAATGGAGCCTGATTTGTTAATGGAGCCTGATTTGATTCCAGCATAGGGTTCTACTAATTTGGGCAAATTTCAAGGGTGAATTACACCGCGATAACAGATCCTTAGGTACCGCCCTATAGGACAGTTGCAAGTTGTAAACGTTGTAACTGCTGACTTGTTGGGGCATTGAAGTGATAGCTGATTATCGGGGGCTAATTGAACCCTTGAGTTTAGCCTAAGAGAAATTTAACTTAATGCTAAAGTTAATATTATAAGAGTCTAATGTTTCATTATTGTTCGCGTTTTTGTTTTGGATGAAATCATGTTCAACTAATATTTTTGCAATTAATTTGAAAAGTTAGTTTTATTAAATTGATATTACGCTTGTAAACAAGGTTTATAGGTAAAATAGTATTTGTGTTCATTAAGTTTATACAGGAAACTATAGATAACAGACTCGCTCTGTCGGCAATAATTAAATTTAAGTTTACTTTCAGGGATAAAAATGAAATCACTCTCTCAATTATCCGGGCCTCCGGCAACGAGTATTCTCGGACATGTAAGTGCATTTAAGCAAACGGATATCCACCTCCAGATGTTGGAATGGATTAAGCAGTATGGAGATATATTTCGGCTAAGGTTAGGGGTTAAGCCTGTGATGATAGTGGCCGAGCCAAAATTGATTAAGGCCTTGTTACGTAGTCGCCCTGAGCAATTCAGAAGAATTAAGAGCGTTGAATCGGTTTTTGATGAGGCCGGGCTCAATGGCATATTTTCAGCGGAGGGTGAGAAGTGGAAAACCCACAGAAAGCTCACAGAACCTAGTTTTCAGCCTAGTCACCTTAAGCATTTCTTCCCCCTGTTACAGGTCATCACTAAGAGACTGGAGAACCGATTCGAACACTTAGCCGCTTCGGGGCAAGAGTTCGATCTTTTAGATGAATTTAAGCGTTATAGCGTCGACGTAACGACTTGGCTGGCATTCGGCGAAGACTTCAATTCTTTGGAAAATAGCTCATCCAGATTAGAAGCTTGCCTGAAAACAGTGTTCCCAACCATGAACAAACGGATCACATCCCCTCTTCCTATCTGGCGCTTTTTTCCATCGAAAGCAGATAAGGCCTTCGATGCTTCACTGGAGGAGGTCAAGACGCTGGTAAAGGGGTTTATCGGTAACCAAAAGAAAAAAATAGCAGACAACCCTGAGTTGGCTGTGAAACCGGAAAACATGTTGCAGGTCATGCTGACTGTGCAACAAGGAGACCCATCTCTTTCCGATGAAGATATCATAGCCAATGCGGTCACTTTCCTGTTAGCGGGAGAGGATACCACTGCTAATACGCTCACCTGGATGGCATTCTTATTATCAAATGATGAGGAGGCGGAGGAGCGCTTAAATCAAGAACTATTGGAGTCGAATGATAATGGCGTCTTAGGCTGGCCGCTTCCCAGGTTACCTTTTCTTAACGCCATCACCTATGAGGCGATGCGATTGAAACCTGTGACGCCGCTACTTTACCTTGAGCCCACACAAGATACCCAAGTGGGTGACTATAGTGTCGATAAGGGAACACCGATATTTTTAATTTTACACGCCAATGGTTTCAACCCTGACTTGTTCAGTGATCCTGGCAGCTTCAGCCCTGATCGTTGGCTGGACAAAGAGCAGGCCTCATTTTCTTCACTTCAACCTTTTGGGGGCGGAGCTAGGTTGTGCCCCGGTAGAATGCTGGCCATGATGGAGATTAAGCTGGCATTCAGCGCTCTGTTTAGAGACTTCAGTCTACAGCCTATGCAGGCGAGCAGCGAAGTGAAAGAACAGTTTGCTTTTACTATGTCACCACATGGATTCAGGTGTAAAATACACAAACGGAGCAAGTTAGAATCGATGAGATCCGCTGTTAATTAAGTATCTTACCAAGCCTGAGTCGTGGGTGTTTTCTGATGAAAATTTATCTGTGTCGCCGTCGATTTTGATGACTGTAATAAAATTGTTAAAAAAATTTACGCAGTTTACTTTGCATCTTGGTTTGATTGATATTAAATTTATGGCTTAGGCGAGTATCGGTAGGGAGATCTACCGCTAGGGTGATACTTTAATTGTATTTTATGTTTTGTTATTGCAGTGACCTGGCTAACGAAACATTCAATTGAAGGATGATGAATTATGAGATTGCTGGAAGGGGATAATATCTCGCTTAATATAAAGCAAGTTTCAGATGTGTATCAAATGTTTAGTGCCTCATCATCATGTGATGAGATAATGCAATGTGCTAAGACACTACAGAATTTGCTGGAAGTTGATGGCGTCGCTCTCATAACTCTGATGATCCGTCCGGATCACAGTATTAATATCGAGAGGGTCGTCAGTTCCGGATTTGGTTTTGCAGCCAAGAGTGCAGAGTGGGACAACATATATCAGAAGAAAAAATTTCAATATATCGATCCGATAGTGAGCTGCTCCAAGTCATTCAGGAACTCTTTCAATTGGACTTCTGTCCCTTCGATGATGTCGCTGTCTGAGAACCAATTCAACTTTCTGGAGAGAGCACAGGAAATGGGTTTGAAGGAGGGAGCTAGTATAGGCTCTTTCTCTTCCAGACATATCTACAAAGAGCTGAATATTACCTCTGTATGTGGTTGCTCACTCAATTCGGAGCAGCTTGCGACCTTAGAACTGATTAATGCGGTTTCGGCTCAGGCTATGACCCGTCTTATGCACCCGGTGGAAGAGTTGACTAAGAGGGAGCGAGAGATACTGGCCTGGTCTTCTGAAGGCAAGTCATCTTGGGAAATTGGCATGATCTGTTCTATTACGGAGAGAACGGTAAAGTTTCATCTGAAAAACATTTATAAAAAACTCAATGTACAAAATAGGGCTCAAGCGATAGTTTGTGCAATTAGGCAAGGGTTAATATAGCAGATTAGGCCATTATTATTTAATATCACTTTAAAGTGTTTAAATAATGAATGTTTAAATGTCGTACGTTAAGTGTTTAAATTGTACTCATGTATTATTTGAGGTTTATAATATTAATATTTAAAATGTAAATATTGCTTGGGCTAAATAGAAGAGGGGGTCTCTAATAATCTATAACTATTGGGCTGTAGACTTATATGGTACGAAAAACGGTTAACTTATTATATTCTAGCTGTCTGAGAGAACAGTTATTAACATATAAGTTATACAGGATAATGAACTCATAATATATTTGCTTTTGTCTTCCTATTTAGGCTCGCAGGTTATTATTAGTTACTCAGAATAAGTTAAATTCAGATTGAATTACTTTTAATTGGATGATGTATATTTGATTGCTTGTTATTCACTCGGTCACTCTCTTATTTAAAACCAATCTTTGCCCGTTCCCCCTTGAACGGGCTTTTTTTTGTGTATCTATGTCTGAAAGAACATCTCGGGTACATGTTCTGGCACGACTATCTCACCTGCCGTGAGCGTGATTATCTCCTCGATGCTGACGCCTGGTGCGCGCTCAATAAGGTGGAACTTGTCCTGTTTTATTTCCATAAGTGCCAGGTCGGTGAGCACCCGTTTGATACAGGCCTTGCCTGTTAAAGGCAGGGTGCACTTAGTGAGTAGCTTAGATACACCGTGTTTAGAGGCATGTGTCATGGTCACTATGATATTGTCGGCGCCCGCGACTAAGTCCATGGCGCCGCCCATGCCCTTAATGAGTTTTCCGGGGATCATATAGGAAGCGATATTACCTTGGGTATCGACCTCAAATGCCCCTAGTACCGTGAGATCTACATGGCCGCCACGGATCATGGCAAAAGATTCGGCCGAATCGAATATTGCGGCTCCGGTAGCCATAGTGACTGTCTGCTTGCCGGCGTTGATAAGATCGGCATCTATTTCCTCCTCGGTGGGAAACTGCCCCATGCCCAGCAAACCATTTTCTGACTGAAGCATCACCTCTATGCCGTGTGGAATATAGTTAGCCACTAAGGTCGGAATGCCTATGCCTAGATTGACGTAGTAGCCATCTTGTAATTCCTGAGCGACACGTTGGGCTAATTGTTCTCTTGAAAGTGCCATTTTTAGGCTCCTATTGACTCAGATGTTGACGAGGGGCGAATGCTTTTCTGCTCTATCATTTTTTCGAATCTGCCCAGAATGAGTCGATCGACATAGATCCCCGGTGTGTGTATTTCATCTGGGTCGAGTTCACTGGGTTTAACTATCTCTTCTACTTCCACCACAGTTATTTTGCCTGCTGTGGCGGCCAAGGGATTAAAGTTGCGCGCCGTTTTACGATAAACAAGGTTACCTAAGGTATCGGCTTTCCAAGCTTTAACTATGGCAAAGTCACCCTTTATCGATTCTTCCAGTATGTATTCCCGGCCACTAAACTCACGTAAATCTTTGCCATCGGCCACCCGAGTACCGACTCCTGTGGCGGTGTAAAATGCTGGATGCTGGCACCCGCGGCGCGCATCTTCTCGGCGAGTGTTCCTTGGGGCGTGAGCTCGACATCCAGCTCGCCGGACATCATCTGAGCCTCGAAATTGGCGTTTTCTCCTACGTAGGAGGCGATCATCTTTTTAATCTGTTTATCCAATAG
Organism: Shewanella psychrophila; assembly: GCF_002005305.1. Taxonomy (NCBI): domain Bacteria; kingdom Pseudomonadati; phylum Pseudomonadota; class Gammaproteobacteria; order Alteromonadales; family Shewanellaceae; genus Shewanella; species Shewanella psychrophila. The sequence continues at coordinate 5,062,518 of NZ_CP014782.1, read as the reverse complement.
CAAGATCCCCAGTCCGTGTTCTGTGGTGCCGCAGTTGTTGGAAATCACTGTGAGCTCTCGTGTCCTCATGGTTTTTATCTGTTTGATTAAGTTTTCTGGGATCCCACACAGACCAAAGCCTCCGGCAATGACCGTCATGCCATCTTCCAGGCCCGCCATCGCTTCGACGTAGCTGCTTACCACCTTGTTAAAACCTGACATGGTTAACTCCTCATTATTGGTTTTCGATAAATGACGAGCAGCTCAATATGATGCTCTTTTTCACTATTACTCAAAAAGGAGTGCACTCATATGGTACTAAGGTGCCAAAGGAATTTAGGTTTGATTGCAGTAATCTGGAGGGGTGATTATATTCAATTCAAATCAGTTTGCCAGCGGCTGAAAGCTGCTCATAAGGAGTCAGTATGTTAAGTGGAAAAGTCGCCCTCATTACAGGTTCAACCAGCGGAATAGGATTAGCCACAGCCCATGTATTAGCCGAGAAGGGCATAGACCTCGTTCTCCATGGCTTGATGACCGATATTGAAGGGCAAGCCTTGGCGGCTGAATTTTCTGAACGTTATCAGATACAGACGCTGTTTGATAATGCCGATTTGCGTGATGGCGATACCATAGATGAGTTTATGAGCAGGGCTCTGAATAAGATGGGTTCAATCGATATCTTAATCAATAATGCGGGCATTCAACATACTGAAGGTGTGGCCAGCTTTCCGGTGGCCAAGTGGAACGATATTATCGCTATCAATCTCTCTTCTGCCTTTCATACCATTAAAAAATTTCTACCGGGCATGCGGGAGAAACGTTGGGGGCGCATCATCAATATTGCCTCGGTACATGGCTTGGTGGCATCGTTAAATAAGTCGGCTTACTGCGCGGCTAAGCACGGCATCGTCGGTCTGACTAAGGTGGTGGCACTGGAGTGTGCTGAGCAGGGGATCACAGCTAATGCAATCTGTCCGGGTTGGGTTGATACACCACTTATCAATAATCAGATATCCGATATCGCGACTCAAAATCAAACCAGCTTCGATGAGGCAAAATATCAGCTGGTGAAGGCGAAGCAACCTCTCCCTGAGATGCTAGACCCAAGACAGATAGGGGAGTTGGTGCTGTTTCTTTGTAGTGATGCCGCCAGAGGGATCACCGGTTCTTCCATCCCCATGGACGGAGCCTGGACGGCGCAATAAGCTTTACTCTCATGCATTATTAAGGCGGTGATGTTTGCCAGTGGTGGAATAAATTTCGGCAGACTGAAATTGGCTGTTGCAGGAGGCATGGAGAGCGTGTCCAATGCCCCCTATCTGCTAGCTAAGGCGAGAAGGGGCCTTGTTTCCTAAATCGATTGAACCTTTTGCAGCTTATGTGATCTGATCTTCCAATGTGGTTATTGGAAACATCAAGATGGGTAAAGCTAAGCGTAAAATGACCAATTGGTCTCAGTACAACAAGGCATTGATTAATCGAGGGTCCTTGACCTTTTGGATTGATGAGCACGCCATTAGCTCTTGGTGTTGCTCTGAACATCACGGCCGCCGTGGCCGTGGGTATATTTACTCTGATGTTGCTATTGAAACTGCATTGGTTGTTAAAGGTGTATTCAACTTATCACTGAGAGCACTAGAAGGTTTCACTACCTCGGTTTTCCAGCTTATGAATGTGCCACTAACCTCACCAAGCTATAGCTGCATTAGCAAACGTGCCAAGACCGTAAATATCAAATATCGCTCACCGAGTCGTGGCTCTGTGGCACATGTAGTGATTGATTCAACGGGCCTCAAAGTTTACGGCGAGGGAGAATGGAAGACTCGAAAGCATGGTAAAGAAAAGCGTCGTACCTGGCGTAAGTTACACCTCGCAGTAGATGCTAATACGCATGAAGTCGTAGCAGCAGAAGTCACTCTGGTTAACGTTGCTGATAATGAAGTGTTACCCACATTAATCAAGCCGTTAAGAAGACAGATTAAACAAGTTTCTGCTGATGGAGCATACGACACCAAAGCGTGTCACAAACTACTTCAGCGTAAAGGTTGCAAACCCACTATCCCACCAAGAAGCAGTGCTGGGTTTTGGGAGGATGGGCATCCTCGAAACGAGGCTGTGAGAGCCCTCAAAAATAATGAGTTAGCGCAATGGAAGAAGGAAAATGACTATCACTTACGGTCACTATCTGAAACAGCAATGTACCGATATAAGCAACTAATTAGTCCGAAACTTAGCCTACGAGATTATAATGCTCAAGTAGGTGAAGCGCTGGCAGGTGTAAAGGCAATGAACAAAGTCATAAGACTAGGAATGCCAGTTAGGAAACAGGCTGCCTAGTTAGCTCAAACCCTTGGAGTAGCTGCATCTATAGCGAGGATTTGATCAACAACGCCGCGAGAAGGGACTATCGTATGGACCATGGCGAGCCTCAGGAGCATATGATGTTCGATGGCTTAGAAGATATTTATCTTTTTCAGTTGAGATACTGCCCCTTTGAACAGTGCCGTGATATTTGAAGATAACGTATTATCATTCCAATGATTTAACAAGTCGATGACATTTTGTTCGTTACTAATTTCTCGAAATTGAAGTAACAAGATTGGAAGGATTAGATAGCGATTCAAGTTCTCTATCCAGGTCGACGAATTAAGATGGAAGGATTCTAAGCATGATGAAAGGAACGGTTAAGTGGTTTAATAACACCAAAGGTTTTGGATTTATCTGTCCAGGTGCCGGTGGTGAAGATGTTTTTGCCCACTATTCTGCCATACAGATGGAAGGTTACCGGACTCTTGCGGCGGGTCAAACCGTCGAATATATGGTTGAAGCTGGTCCTAAAGGCATGCACGCATTGGCCATAACACCAACAGGTGAAATTTCATTAAATTAGGATTAAATGGAGTCAGCATTTAATCCTATGATTTAACAGTAAGATCCCCAATAGGCACTCAAGGATGAGCGCCATAAAATCGAGTGTTACTTAAAGAGAAAACTCGAACCTCTGTTGTAAACTACAAGCATTAAAACAGTATCATCAACCCTTTTGCCCGTTAAGTTCACTCCTTAACGGGATTTTTTTGGGCACTAAACCATCGTTTTACTAGTTGTAGTACATGGCTCTTTATATCTGATGCTTCTTCTCTTCTTTGGTGAAATTCATATTTCTTTCTTTTACCTAAAATCAGAACTCCTCAAGAGTAGAGGGGGACTCGGTTGATTGGCGAGGGTTAGTTCATGAATTTTGCGATGAGGTGGTAGGTGTGGTTACATTCATCTTTGACGAGTTCATGTAGCAGCATGTAGGCGTGGATCATGCCATCGAATTGGTGATGTTGTACCTGAATGCCTGCATCGCTTAAGGCGTTGGCGTATGCTTGCCCTTCGTCCCGTAATGGGTCGCAGCCTGCTGTGATGATGAGCGTCTCTGGCATCGCTTTGGAAAAGGGGCCGTAGAGTGGTGAGGCTTTTTTGATTAGCTCTTCATGTTGAACGGCTCGGCCCGAGTGCTCATCAAAATTCAGATTCGGATGATCGTCCCAGCTCGATCTAAGATTATGGTTAGCACTTTCCCCAAAGCTATGGCCATCGCTTCTCTCAACACTTGCCCTAATGTCCTGCTCAACACATTTTTCAATACTCCCTTTAAGGCTTTGAGCTGAATTTCCGCCAAAGCTCTGCTGAAAATACTGCTGAAAGTACCAACGCATCTTGTCTTGTTCCAGCAAGAAACCCTTGCCATTACTCTGCACCGATGGGCAACTCATGGTGTAGTCGACGCTTGGGTAGATAAGGATCTGCTTGTCTATCTTGATGGCGCTGTTCTTCAAGCCGTTCATGGCCAAAGTTGTGCAGATGGCGCCGCCTGCACTGTCGCCGACAATGGCAACTATATTGTTATGACACACGTTACCCAGCACTTGCTTATAGTTGATCAAGGCATGCTGACAGTCATGTATTGCCGCCGGATAAGGATGCTCAGGGGCTAATCGATATTCGACGCAGATCACTACGCTGTGCGCCGCTGCTGCCAGATTTCTGCTGATGGGATCGTATAGCTCGACACTACCGCACATGTGGCCGCCACCATGAAAATGCAGGATAATCGGCAATTTCTCGTTCGGTGCAGGGCTATAGACACGTACCTTTAGTTCTCGCCCTTCAAATTTCAGAAACCTGTCTTCGATAAATGCGATTTCAGGAGAGCTGGTCATAAAGGCGGCCAGCTTATTCAGGTTGCCGCGTATTAGGCTGGGGGTAAATTCAACTTGATTGCGTTTCCCCTCGGCTATGGCTACATTGGCCTGCTCAAGAAAACCTTCTAGCTTCGGTGATATTATGCCTCGCATGGGGTTAACTCCTTAACTTTTCCTGTTTCCGGTAGTAGATAGCTGCCGATAAAGAAAGTGCTGCTGAGCAAGGTTATCAGAATAAACGAGGCGCTATAGTCTCCATCGTTGATATCGACTAACTTGCCAAAGAGCCACAAGATGATAGTAGATAACAGGTAACTGATGGAATAGAAAAGACTGAATACCACTGTAATTCTTTGTCCCGTCATGCCCGGTAACTCATGGGGGATAGAGACCAGAGCCGTGACCGGGAAGAAGATGAAAAAGCCCAGAGTGATGGCCGACAGGGTTTGTACCCATAGGTCGCCGCTAAATGACAGGCCGAATATGGACAAAGTGATTATAATGCCCGACAGGCGGATTATCGGCAGGCGCAGTGGCTTACGCCTGCTATAGAGTATTCCGGCTATGGTGCCAAGGATACCAAAACCTATCACCCACTTACTCTGGCTTATTCCTGCCTTGGGATAGAAGGTAAACAAGCAGATATAGAATGATAACAGGCCAGAATAAGTGAAGCCGTAAGCCCAGTTAAACTTATCTTTGAGGCCATCCATGTAGCTGTAATGTGTCTCGGCTGAGGCATGACTTGTGTCCTTGTGGGGATCGGTTTCGAATTTTACCAGCAACCAGGCTGCAGCGAGCAGTAAGCTGGAGACAGAGAAGAGTATCAAGCTGTTCTGCCAGCTGCCGGTGAGGGCATTGATATCAGCCATGGACCACAAGATGATGGCAGTCCCCACATTAAAGGCCACCGCATTGATGCCGTTCACCACAGGACGCTCTTCTGGGCTAAACCAATGCATCACTATGGGGTTGAAGTAGACGATCATAAATGCGCCGCCGAGCCCCATCAAGAAGCGACTTAAAAGCAAGAACTCATAGTTAGGCGCGTAGGGGGTCATTAGGCCGGAGACAATCAAGAGACTGGCGATCAAGAAGGCATATTTGACCCCGAATTTAATCGTAATTAAGGCCGCACCGAAGGTGCCGACTATCTTTGCCAGAGTCACGGCGCCGCTGATAAAACTGGCAGAAGCCAGGCTGTTTATATGCATGGAAGCCATTATCTGATCCATGCTGGCAGTGCCGCCAACCCAACCCAGGCCATGGCAAATAGCACATAGCTAAGAAAAATCAGGGATTCGACCAGATATTTGTTAGTTATTTTCATAGAGTCTAGCTTCAAATCTTATGTGGATACTGAGACTCAGGTTATCCGATGAACCTGGATAAATAAGTACTACCTTAGTTCACTACATAGAGTCATCCATCATGTTATGCTGGATTTATCAAATGGTTAACATCGTGTTTTGGCTGGCAGATTTCTGGCTTGGTTAACCTTATTTATTTTCCGGGAGTAAACCCTTGCTAGCTTGGCTGTCTCTAGATACCTGGTTGATCTCTTTTATCTCTATTGCCTATTTGGGTCTGTTGTTTGTGGTCGCTCAATGGGGCCAGGGGCAAGCTAAAGCTAAGTGGGCCAGCAGACCTTGGGTTTACAGCCTCTCTCTGGGGGTGAGTTGCACCTCCTGGGCGTTTTACGGCACAGTTGGGCAAGCGGCGACCACTGGGGCCTGGCTGGCTCCCATCTACATAGGTTCCATCCTTTGCTTGGTACTTGCCTGGCCCATGTTGATGCGAATGTTGAAGATCATCAAGGCGGAGAACCTGACCTCTATCGCCGATTTCATCGCCTGTCGCTACGACCGCTCGCCTAAGATAGCAGCCACAATCGCCATCGTTTCCTTGCTAGGTACCATTCCTTATATCGCGCTACAGCTGCGGGCAATCAGCACCAGCTTCGACTTGCTCACCGGCACCTTTCAGTCGGGAATAAGCACAGCCTTCGTGGTGACTCTGGTGTTGATCGTATTTAGCATTCTTTTCGGTACCCGCCAGATAGCCGCTAGCAAGCAAAATCAGGGGTTGGTACTGGCCATCGCCTTTAGCTCTGTGGTTAAGTTGTTTGCCCTGACTACAGTGGGTATTTTTGCTACCTTCTTTATCTTCGATGGCTTCGGCGAGCTACTGACCCAACAGGCGAGCCTAAAACAGCTTCCTGACAGTGGCTCACTCTATTTCGTGGCGATACAGATCATTCTTGGCGCGATAACCATCTTTATCTTGCCCCAAGAATTTCACATGATGATGATCGAAAATCATCATGAGCATGAGCTGAAGGCGGCGCGTTGGCTGTTTCCTCTGTATCTTATTTTGATCAATGTGTTCGTGTTGCCCATCGCCATAGCGGGTCAGCTGACCTTCCCCGGTGGCAGCGTCGATGCGGATACTTATGTGCTCACTATTCCGCTTTTTTATCAGCAGGCCTGGCTGGGCGTTCTGGTTTATGTGGGCGGTCTGGCCGCAGCGACCAGCATGGTGATTGTGGCTGCGATTGTGCTCAGCACCATGATCTCCACCGAGATCTTAACTCCCTTGCTGCTACGCCATCCCAAGTTTAATGCCGAGCAGACGCCACAGTTAGCAGGTGTACTGCTTAACCTGAGACGGGTATCCATTGGGGCTATTTTACTGTTCGCCTTTGCTTTCGAGCGATTTATTGACCAGCAGAATCATCTGGCGGGGATCGGTCTGCTTTCATTTGTCTTATTATCTCAATTTGCTCCGGCGGCGGTAGGCGCACTGTTTTGGCGACAGGCAACATCTAAAGGCGCCTTCATCGGCCTAATAGTTGGCAGCTGTGTCTGGCTTTACAGCCTCTTGTTGCCGGTCATTTTTCCCGAGGCCAGTTGGGTTATTTTGGGCCCCTTGGGTATAAGTTGGCTGACACCGACATCTCTGTTTGGCTTAACTTGGCTAGATCCTATCACTCATGGGGTGTTCTATAGCCTGTTGGCGAACTTGAGCAGTTATCTCATCATCTCACTGTTATCTCGCCGAAGCGTGGGGGAGACCATACAGGCCGAGCTGTTTTTGAATCGTAGACAGAGTCAGTTCGAACGTCACCTGTCGGTGGATGATTTATATAGCTTGTTGCATCGATTTATAGATAAAGAAGAAGCCGGTAACCTGCTAGCGTACGCTAAGCAACAAGAGCTTACAGATGCGTCCTTCAATGACAGTAAAGGAGAGCATAAATTAGAGAGTCGGCGAGAGAGTAAGCGTGATAAAAACAGCGATCAGCTAGTGGAATATACCCGGCTTAAGCTCTCTGGGATTTTGGGCTCAGCATCTACCCGCATGGTGATGAAGGCGGCGTCATTTTCTCAAGAGGTACCCCTAGAAGATGTGGTTAGTATCGTCGATGAGGCCAGCCAAATCTTCGAGTTTAATCGTGAGCTATTGCAGTCCGGAGTGGAGAATATCGAGCAGGGGATCAGCGTGGTCGACGCCGACATGCGTCTGGTGGCCTGGAATCAGAGGTATATCGAGCTATTGGGGTATCCAGATGACTTTGTTAAGGCGGGGATCCCCATCGAGGATTTGATCCGCTTCAATATCGAACATGGGGTGATCACCGGCGATGAGACCAATAGCTTAATTCAGCGACGCCTAGAGCATATGCGTTCGGGTAACGGCCACTATTTTCAACGAACCTTACCAAGCGGGGTAGTGCTGGAGATCCGTGGGCAAGCTATGCCTGGCGGCGGTTTTGTCAGCACATTCTCAGACATTACAGCCCATATTCAGGCCGAGAAAGCGCTGCAGCTGGCTAACGAAACCTTAGAGAAGCGTGTAGCGAGTCGCACCCACGAGCTAGCAAAGGCCAAGGCCGAGGCGGAAGCGGCGAACAGCTCTAAGACCCGTTTTCTTGCCGCCGCCAGCCATGATTTGATGCAACCTTTCAATGCTCTGACGCTGTTTACCGATATGCTTAAGCAAAAGGTCAAGTCCACCGAGCTGGTGGACCTTGCCGCTCATATCGAAGACTCACTCAATGTTGTGGAGAACCTGCTGTCTGACTTAGTTGAAATATCCCGCCTCGATGGCAGCTCGCAAAAAGTGGAACTGAGTCATTTTGCCATCGATGACCTGTTATCGACGTTAACTAACGAGTTCAGCGCCCAGTCCAGGCAAGAGGGCATCAATTTCAGTTACGGGTTTTCCAGCTGCTTCGTAGAAACTGATCAGCGAATGCTGAGGCGCATTATTCAAAACTTCCTCTCCAATGCATTTCACTACTCACCAGTAGGTGGGGTTATAGGCCCAGTGTCTGCCAGCTCACAGGCAGGTGAAACACTCACAGTGGCAACCGATTTTGAGCCCAGAGTAGTGCTGGGAGTGAGACGCTTCAAAGAGCATGTCTCGATTCAGATATGGGATAATGGCCCGGGTATTCCTGACGATAAACAGCAGGCGATTTTTGGTGAGTTTGAGCGTTTAGACCAGACTCGGGAGATCCCCGGACTGGGTTTGGGGTTAGCCATTTCCGACCGTATCGCTAAGCTGCTTGATCTTAAGATCAGCCTACACTCTGAGTTAGGCCGAGGTACTTGTTTTGCTATTCAGATCCCTAGAATCGACAAACATAAGCGTCGTAGCAATATTGTTAGCTTTCCAGCTGGTGAGGGTCAAACGACTAAGACACAATTTAACATCGCTGTGTTGGTGATAGACAACGATGAGCTGATGCTCAAGGCCATCTCGTCTCAACTCACCGAGTGGGGCTGTGATGTTTTATCTGCAAAGGATGAAGCCAGTGCGCGACAACTTCTGTCGCGTCAGAGCGAAGCTCGTAGTCAAATGCCTAAGCTTATCATCGCTGATTATCACCTCGACGAAGATCAAAACGGCGTCGACTTAACCCAACGCCTACTGGGCAGTCACGCCGGATTAACCAAAAGTCCACCCAGCTGCGTTATCTGCTCGGCTGATCCCTCGGAGCAAGTTCGCCAACACACAAGTTCGGGCGGTTTTGCCTTCGTGCGCAAACCGGTGAAAGCCATTGCTTTGAAGCGCATGATTAAGAAGTTGCCATAACCTTGGCAAGAACCAAGGTTCAAATTCTTATGGTTTGATAGTCAGGTAGCTGACTTGTCTAATAACAAGTTACTGAAATATCTGTTGTGGGTTCATTGGGCTAATTCGGTATTTGGTTATTATCTGGTAAGCATGACTTCATTGTTATCTATTGCTTGCAGCAGGCAGATATCTAGATACTTCTGTGGGACGCCGGCTCTTAATTTCATAAGAGTTGTCCCTATACGCTCTGCGGTTTCATCCTTGAAACCGAAGCCCACAGCCGCATCTACATCGGATGATTAATCTCTTCGATTAGTATTAATGTGTCAGCTAAGCACGTTTATGGACAAAACATGCTGACTTGTCGGATCACAAGTTACTCAAGTATCTTTTGAGCTGGGTTCATTGGGCTAATTTTGTACTTGCTAGCGAACCAAATACCATAGCTTCATGTTTATCTATCACCTGCCGTGGGCTTAGTGCAAACACTTCTGTGACACGGCGCGCTATCTATTAAAGGAATGGGTCCCTATAGCCTCAGCGACAGCATCGAGTTTAATTAAACTGACATTGATTAGAAAAAGTATCTTGGTTTATTTGACCCCCCTAATTATCTCCAAGCCTTTGTCGATGATTTATATACGATTAAGGCGAGGGGTGAAGTGCATCGCTACTGGCCTTACCTTTGCACCATTGACCACAGTGATGCTGTCTTTTGAAGGCACACATAGCATCCCAACGACCACTAATACCACTGTATTGGCGGCGAAACTCTTTTGCTGAGGTTATCCAGGCATCGGATGAGATACCAAGTTCATCAAGTAATTTAGGACGACTTGAGTCGATGAAACCTTTTTTGTCTGGCCTAATGGCTCTGCCAGTCCAATCGATAAGTTGTAAATAATCACAGAAATGAAATGGGACACTTGATTGAGTCGCTAAATGAGCTGCACCATCAAATTGGGCAAGGGGTTTGAGTCGCTCACTCGAGGTTAGTTCTGATTCATCATTTGGTTTAGTGTCTTTATCAGGTGTATTTAGCTCGTTAATGCGCTCCTGAATAGACGTATAATCAGAAGCTTGAAGTGTGTTAGCAATCCCTGCTCTAATAGGGTTTAAATCAACATACATCATGCAGGCTAATAGTGCTTGTTCATCAAGTAGAGCTTGTGACTTAAAGCGCCCCTCCCAGAAAGCCCCTTTACATCCATCCTCACGATTGGCTCTACGCGCTATCTCTTCATTGAGGCACCTCATAAACCAAGAGATGCTGGATAGACGTTCGTGCCACTCAGCCAATAACCCATCAAGTAGTAAACGCTCCCCCTCGATTAAGGTCTCTTAAGGTCTCTCCATTCATAAATTTAGTCGCTACATCATGCCCTTTTGTCACCTTACACCATCGACTAATAACCTCACGGTTACTCAATGACTTGGCTTTGTCGGTATCGATTTTAAGGACTAAATGATAGTGATTATTCATCACCGCATAGGCACAGACATCAATACAAAAAATAGCAGATAGAGCCTTAACTTTATCGACAATCCAGCCGCGTCTATGCTCGTAGCTTTTACCTGTGAGTTTATCCTCTCCGCACAAAAAAGCCCTTCTAACACAACGATTTATTATGTGGTAAAACGGAGTCGATTCTGCATCGATAAGGATTCTTCGAGCTGAAGTCATAATCGTTATCCTGAACAAAACTAAGTTGAGGTAACTTAAAGCCTAGTAGAGGAATAAGCTAAAGCACAAAAGATTTGGCTGTCCCGACTTCTCTTCGTCTAATTTAAAAAAAGAGGCTAAAACACAGGGTCGGACAATAGTTAGTTAGCGATTTTGCTAAATTAGCTTTTAGACGGAATACTTGAAGTATGGAAAAGCCTATACTCAAGTGGTCAGAACCACACTATCCACTACTGTTGCTTATGTTAGTTACCAAGATTCTCTAGGTATTTTACGAACGCAGTAAAATCACCTTTGTCTGCTTCCTTAAGGCAAGAGATATAAGCTTTGCGCTCTTCGCTCACTTTCTCTAGGTTGCCCTCTGCCCAGTTAATTGGTGGCTCTTCTAGTAGAACTATGCGAACTACATCGGTAAATATACGCGAGTGCCTGCCATTACCATTTGGGAAAGGATGAATCTCAACAAGCTTGTGCTGTATGCGAGCGCTGAGCTCTAGATTTGAGAAGTGTTTGAACTCTACCCAGCACTTAGCATCTTCTAAAAAGTTGTGGAGCTTGGGCCTGATTTGGAAGGGATCGCAGCCTATGCTTAACTCTTTGTTTCGAGTGGTCCCGGCCCAGGTCCAGACATCACCAAATAGGTTTTGATGGAGGGCAAGAACAAACTCAGCTGAGAAAATAGAATCCAGCGTTAGGCCAGAGATACCGCTAACCCATTGCTGGCCTGCTAGTATATTGGATTGTTCAAGTTCATTAAGTTGTTCTCTTGTTGTTACGTGTGGGTGTTTCAATCCTTCCATATCATCAGGATCAAGCGGTGTAGTACCTTCTGGCTCATCAATGATCAAAATACTTTGTCTTCCTTATTTTTACCCCATAGCTTACGCCCACCGGCACGCATAATTTCTTCGGCTAGTTCACTTATTAAGATATTTTCTTTCTCTTTGCTAACTGATTGCGCCTCTAGAAACATATTTTTAGATGCTTTTTTTACCTCTACTTTCGCAACCTTAAGCGCACGCTCTTGCATTGTGTCAGATATAGCCTTTTTAGGCTTTAGAGTGTATGAGAAGTCACAGTCTAGAGCTTCAGCTAGTTGCTTTAACTGATTTAGAGTTATGTCGCCATCAACTTCGCGCCTTTCAAGGACTGAAATTCTATTTCTTGTCAAACCAGCTCTATCTCCTAGCTGGGCGCCTGACATATCAAGAGCTTTTCTTACTGTCCTAATCCAGCCCTCTTTAGGTGTTGAGGGGAATAGCGTTCCCTTCACTGCATCAACCAGTTCTCTGTACTGTCTTAAAACCGTTTTCTTAACGGGTTGTTGCTTGTGCGGATTGCTTTGAAAAGAGTACATAGTAACCTCGCCTTCCATTATTTATACCTTAAGTGTACTCGAAATTAGATACACTTCCCACCTTTACGTATTCAAATATGATGACGTAAATGTATTTTATGTATCGAATTATGGATACGAATCTGGTGTTATTGTACTAAATTTTAATTACACCTTAATAGTAGATGTATGTTAATCAAGATACGAATTTTGCTTTGTGTATTTGATTTCAGGTACAAATGATGGGTTGACGCATCCTAAAACAGATACAAAAAATGGATTTCCGTATCTAAAAAAGGATACTAGATTACAGCTAGCGTAATCGAATTGAGATACAAAATAACTCTTCATTGCGTCCTTTTTGTGTTTAAAAGTTAGGTGATGTAAGTAGCTAGCGTAAGGCAATGGGGGCAAAATCGTGTGATAAACTACCGTTATCGCTTAGAACTTGATGTGAGGTTAATTATGATTTTCCAAGATAAGGATACAAAAATTCACTAACTTCTCTTGAAGCGACACCAATATCAACTTTTATGCCCTCTTTCTCTAGAGCATAAATACCCTTTCCATTGTTCCTTTCATCAGGATCTAGAAGAGCAACTACAACTCTCTTTATTCCTGATTTAATGATTGCAGAAGAACATGCAGGAGTTCTTCCAACAAATGAACATGGCTCAAGAGTGACATATGCAGTCACTTCTTCCATAGGACCATCATAAGCACTAATAGCTTCAATCTCAGCATGATTGCCACCAATTTTTTGTGTGCATCCTTCAGCAATGACTTGCCCGCCTAGAACGAGAACGCAACCTACAGGAGGATTTGGTTGGCATTCAGGTAAAGCAGCCTGAGATATCTGCAATGCTTTAAGCATAAATACCTTGTCTAGATCCATCTAAAGTATCCTTTTAAACTTTTGGCATACATTAACAAATCTATGGCAAAAGTGGTGTAATAAAGATGAGTTCACTAACTAAGCTAACAAGGAATGGGGCAAAAGTGAGTTACTAAATACTAGCCATAAGCCACAATCGAAGAGAGAAATCCCCCTGTGTAGATGCGGCTGCGAGCTTCCAAAACAGGGATGTTTTGCTAGAGCCCACACGGACGTGTTCACGGTGTCTCGCAGAAGTAGCTGCACATCCCCCGCTGGGAAGCGATAGATTACCATGAAGGTTCGACCTTCAAACCCACTTCCAAATATAAAACTAGCCAAATGAAGCAAGAGAAAATGTAATCAGCCTTCATTCGAAGGCTAGCAAGTTTTGGGGCATATCCGTGTTAGCGAACTAACAAATATCCTTAAATCGAAGAGAAAAATAACCCTGTGTAGATGCAGCTGCGAGCTTCGATTTCAGGGTGAGATATCACGAAGTGATACGCTTCGAACAAGAGGAAGGGATGGCGAACTGGCAGTTAAACATGGAAGTTATTGGAAATCGCAGAGCCGACATGGCCAATTTTGTTCCATATAAAATTTGGCATTCCCTCCATCCTTGGAAGTCAGATGTACTCGCGGCGACTCGCAGAAGCATCTTCATATAAAGTCACTCATTCACATCCAGGTGATCGTGACATTCGTAAATCCATTTACAGCACCACTGCAGGCGATTCGAACCGCTCAACAAATAATCCAAATTACGACAACACCAGCCCAATGAAACCAAAAGCGTTAGCCGTTATTACGCCGCAATAACGCAGAGGGTTGTTGACTAAAGTCATTTAATCTAAATCTATCTTAATACTGGCGACATCTTACTGACATGTAAAAAGCTATAATCTTGTTCTTATTTGGTGTTTGCGTGTCTTGTGTTTAGTGCTTTGCTTACGTCATATTAGCTGCTAACTTTAAGATATTTTTCGGGGAGATATAAATGAAGTATTGCCAGACTAGTTTGTTTTTCATGATGGTTACAGCCTTCGGAGCCAATGCCGAGGGAATGAATCTGCAGGTCAGCCAGCCATATACTAATACCCAGCTGTCTTCCGGTTCCGGTGCTGTTGTTAACGATGGCGATATCTATGTCGTTGGCGATGATATGCAGTGGTTATTTGTAGTCAATAAGGGTTATCAGATTATAGATAATTATTCTTTGTCGGACAGTAAAATGGCTCCGAAGGGGCGGATTGAGAAAAACAATAAGCCTGATTATGAGTCTATGACTAAGCTCAATTATCAAGGCAAACTTTACTATTTAGCATTTGGTTCTGGTAGTAAGAAAGTTAAGCGTGAGCATGGGGTCTTGATGTCTGCCGATGATCACAGTAAGCAAATTTTCTCTTTGAGTCCCTTGTATAAATCTTTATATGCAGCATCTGGTATGAGCGGAAAGCAAAAGATTAATATCGAAGGTTTGGCGACGAGTGATGATATGGCTTATATCTTTAATCGAGGCAATGAAGGTAAAAATATCGTTTTTTCATTGAAGTTAGATCAGATGATGGACTTCATTACTGGCAAGAATCAAAGTTTGAGTTCGCTTAAAGCAGTAGATATCGCGCTTCCTTCTATTGGAGGCTTCGAGGCAACCTTATCCGGTGCTGATTATTGGCCTGAAGGCCAGAGCTTAGTGTATTCAGCTTCTGTTGAAGGCACTGACACCGCGGTGGGTGATGGCGAGGTACTGGGTAGCTTTATTGGAGTGCTACCCATCGAGAAGCTTGCTATGAATACAACTAAGCTTGACCTTACTCATACTGCAAAAAGAGTGACTTCACAGCAGAGACCTTTGATCACTAAGATTGAGTCAGTGGCCATCGATAAGTCCAATCAAGATGGTGTGCAGGGCTTCCTTGTCAGCGATAACGATGATGGCACTAGCCAGTTTTTCAGTTTTAGCTTAACCAAGTAATCTTTAGCCTAGTCATTATTGAAATCTCTTAACTAGTCGTTAAAGATTGGAGTTAATTTGATTTATGTAAACCAACAACCCCGAATCGAAGAGATTAATACTCAGGTGTAAGTACGGCTATGAGTGTCCGTGACATGGCCGTTTCGTAACAGCCATGTCCCTAAGACATTTGTGAATCCATTCACATCAGATGTCACGGTCTAGGTTATGAATAAAAGTCGAAGAGACAAACCTCGGGTGCAAGTGAGCTCGAGGGCTTCGGTTTCAGGGTGAGGTATCACTAAGTGCTACTCAACAAACATACTACCCAATAACACACTACTCAAAAAACATACTAAGCCCGATGAACCCTAAACCAGCGTTAACTGTAATTACGCCACAATAACGTCATTCTCCGGTGGGGTGATCATTAACTGCTGATAAACCAGCCCAGCCTGAGTGAGGTTATACACCTCAAGTTTGAGCAATATGGCCGACACATGCTTCTTGACTGTGGTTTCCTTGATGTCGAGATCATAGCCTATCTGTTTGTTGAGCTGACCCGCTGCGATACAGGAAAGTACCGTGTATTGCTGTGGCGTGAGTTGAGCCAGTTGCTTGGCTAAGCGCTGATGCTCGGCGGCGGTTTCCTGATCGGCGTTGATTGAGGTGTGTTCTGGTAGCCAGACTTCGCCGTCGAGTACCTGTTCTATGGCTTGGCCTATAAGGGTCAGGTTGGCGGATTTAGGGATGAAGGCGCTGGCGCCAAAATCGATGGCTTTGCGCATGATCTCTGGTTGATCGTCCGATGACACCATAATGACGACTAGATCCGGGAAGTGGTTTTGTAAGAGGGTCAGGCCAGTGAAGCCATCGTTACCTGGCATATGCAGATCCAGGAAGACTATTTCCAGCGAGGGGGTCTGCTCTACTATAACTAGTAGATCCTGAAAGTTCTCAGCCTCCAAAATATCGGCCTTGTCGACACTCTCAACCACAGCCTGTTTCAGTGCTGCGCGAAACAGCGGGTGGTCATCTGCGATGGCGACTCTTGCCTGTGACATATTCAACTCCCTTGGTGTCTTCTACTCTTTATCAGAGTAATAAAGTAATGCAATAACACACTAACGGTATGTTTATATTTTCTCAACTGTAAGCAATTTAATAATAAGGACATGTGCTTCTTCATCTTAGAAGCTGTACCCCACTGTGAGCGAGATGGTCCGTGGGTCGCCGTAATAGCCGATTAAGGTATTGTCGCCGCCTAGACCCGGCAGGTAGCCACCATCATCGGTAGGCGTGACGAAGGCGTAGGTGCCGACCAGATATTCTTCATCTGTGACATTCTTTAGGTGTAAACCGGCAGTCCAGTTACCTTCGTTACCATACCAGTTGAGACCGAAGTTAAGCAGACCATAAGCATCCTGACTGAGCAGATTGTCGACAACGGTGAGATCATATTCGCCGCGGTAGTAATAATTACCATTGAGTACGAAGTCGCCTATGGCAGTGGTAAAGTCATAGGTAAAGCCGGCGTTGGCCGTGGTGTCCGGAGTGTTCGCTACGGTATAGGTGTCGCTGAAGTCGATTTTATTGCCATCTTCATCATAGGAGATGACTTCGTCGAATGATGAGTCGATTAAGCCAAGGGTACCGAACAGGTTAAGTGATTCAGTTGCCGCGTATTGGATCTCGAGTTCCAGACCGCTTGCGGTCGAGGTTCCTATGTTGCCTAGGCGCTGATTTAAGTCCGCAGCATCTTCGCCGGGGAGCACTGTTACGAACTGTCTGTCTTTATGATCCAGGTAGAATACCGTGGCATTGACCCTGAGGTTGCCATTCCACTCACTCTTGATCCCCATCTCGTAGGAGTCGACTATCTCTGGGTTTACCGCAGGCTCTGGCCCTGTGGCTCTTGGATTGAAAGTACCGGACTTGAAGCCCTGTGAGTAGCTGGCGAACATCATCATGGTATCGTTGTACTGATATTCGATGCCGACTCTTGGGGTGAAGCGTGACCAGGTTTCGCTGTCATCGAGCACCAGAGGAATACTGGCATCGATAAGGTCTTCATCTCGTTCAAATCCTGGAACCCAACCGGTCTCGGGGTAGATGCTGTCGAAGATGACGCCGTTATACACAGTGGCATCTTTGGTTTCTTCGGTGTAACGGGCACCTAAGGTCAGTGACCATTGATCGGTTAAGTTGTATGAGCCTTGCACATAGGCGGCATAGCTTTCGCTGTCGTTACAGCCGCGTACTTCACGGGTCAGGCCGCCATAGGCCATAAAGGCTTCTTCTAAGATGGCATCAAAATGCCCACAGGAGTCACCCTTGAAGTAGTAAAGGCCAGAGGCGATGGTGAGATCTTCGGTGTCATAGTTGACCTGAAATTCCTGAGAGAATTGCTCGTCATCATAGATGGCGGGCACGTCGAAGATACGTAAGCTGGTATTATCAAAATCTATGTTCGTGGGCGAGTAGCTTTCACGGGATGCGGTGACCGACTTGAAAGTCCATTCATCGTTGATGAAATACTCTAACGTGAAGCTTAATCCTTCGGTCTCGACCTTGTTCCAGGTTGGCAAGCTAGTATAGGAGTCGTAGACGCTGTCAGGCACCGGAGCATCGGTAAGAATACTAGGCAGTAGGCGATAACCCCCTTTGGCGTTGGACTCATCCTGTGTCTTGTCATAGTTCAGACGCATAAACAGATCGTTTGTGGGTGTGTACTCCAAGGTCAGGCGACCGGCCATCACATCTTTGTTGTAGTTTTCTTTATCCTGATCTGGGATAGCCGAGGTTATGAACTCACCATAGCCGTCACGTTGCAGGCTGGAAAAGGCGAAGCCTAAGTAGAGCTTGTCATCTACCAGAGGATATTGGCCGGCAATTTTGAAATCCTGATGAGCATAGTTGCCCAGCGTGGCATTAAGGTTAAGCTCGGCGTCGTCGGACATCTTCTTGGTGACATATTTTATCGCACCACCTATGGTATTTTTACCGTAAAGGGTTCCCTGAGGTCCGCGTAATACTTCGATTCGCTCGACATCGAGAATATCCAGCACTGCGCCTTGAGGGCGGGCCATGTAGACATCGTCAATATAGATGCCGACGCCAGGCTCATAGCCCCAGAGTGGATCATCCTGACCCACGCCACGAATGAAGGCGGTGAGGGTTGAGTTGGTGCCCCGACTGCGCTGCAAGGTTGTGTTAGGCGAGAACTGCTGCACTTCGGTGACCACGCTGATGCCATTCTCGGACAACTGCTCGGCGCTGACCGAGGTCACTGCGATAGGTACGTTCTGTAGACTCTCTACCGTCTTACGGGCGGTGACCTGGATACGTTCGAGAATAGGTTGCTGCTCTGCTGGGTTTTCTTCTTCGGCAGCAAGAGTAAGCTGACTCGTGAGTGCTGTCGATATGGCTAAGGCAAGGCAGCTTAGCTTGATAGTATTGAGTTCCATAGAGATTCCCTGTTTAGTACTTAACTGGCTAGGTACTTGTTATTATTTTTATTGGTAATGACTCTATAGCAACGAGTTAAAAATTTAATCGGTACTATAGTAGTATACGTTTGTTAATGATTTGATTGGGTTTTGTTGGCTTGAGCCTAAATCTTCCAAAACTTGATGATCTCGATAGCACCGCTTACTGGCGATGCCAGCAAGAATGGCGCTTCTACTCCACCATTTTTCTGCTTGGGACTAACGGTCAGTCCATGGCCGATATTGTCAATTTGTACCAGCTCAACGGCGATGTTTTGGCTTTGGTCTTGCCATTGGGTCGTCTGATACCCAAGGTGTTTAATGATCTTAGGTGGGCTGTCTATCTGCTTTAGCGAGACCCATTGTTCTGCGAGTCTCTGGGCGTTGACCGGGTTAACTACCTTGTCTTCGCCTCCCGTCCATACGGTTAATAGGGGCCAGAATTTCTGGTGAGGTTTAGCCTGCGTAACTAAATTGGATAACTCTGAGGCTGGCTGTGGTGGCCCCTTTCGCATGCAGGATATTGCCTTGATCAAGCTGTCGGCGCAGGGAAAGGGCAGGCCTGCTACTACGGCGCCTGCGGTAAACATATCCGGATAATTGACGAGTAAGGCGCTGGTCATGGCGCCACCAGCCGATAACCCCAAGATATAGATTTTTTTTGCCTTGAGTCGCTTTTGGAAGGTCAGAACCATGTTCTTAATGGAGAGCATCTCGCCTGAATCCTGGTTGGTGTCTTGCTGGGAAAACCAGTTGAAACACTTCTTGATGTTGTTGTCATAACTTTGCTGGGGAATGAGTAGACTAAATTTGTGTTCCTTAGCCAGCGCTATCAAGCCACTCTGCTCAGCCAAGATCTCGCCGCTTTGCTCGCAACCATGAAGCAGAACAACCAGCTTGTCACTGCTGGCTACTGGGCTGAAGTAGCTCACCGTTAATTCTCCTGGGTTGTCACCGAATTGCATCAGAGGAGTGAAAGGTGCGCTTGCGTGTGCAGTGCTAGTCCATATCAGCAAGAGTAGTAGCAGAAACGGCATCAGCAACTGCTCAGAGAAACATCTCAGGCTGATGGTTCTGTATGTTCCATATCTTTTGTTAGCTGTAGCTGGTTTCAATCGTGACCAGCAAGAGATTAAAAAAAGCATTGTTAAGCCCCTGTTAAATCTTATGTGTTCAAGATGCTGAATTTTTAGGCTGCTCACAATGGCTCTTTAGATCTATAAGGCAGGATTTTGGCTAAAGGAATATGCAATGACTGTGGTTGTGGGCGGCTAGTGTTTGAGTCGTTATCCTGAATAGGTTTCAGGATCCAGCTTGAATGTTTGAGGGAGTGGGGGGTGAGAGATAATCTTCTAGAGGCCGATGATATTCCAAGTATCTTCGTGCATTATCGAAAGCTCCTAGGATTTAGATCCTAGGAGCTCAGTTGTTATTATGGTGTCACGACATTAAACCAGAAGTTGAAGTCGTCCAGCATACCGAGAAACTCCTTGAACTGTTTCTTATCACCACTGATCTTCACTGTGCCATTTTTGATGGCCTCATCGAAGCTGAACTCTTTTAGCTGAATACTGTTCATGGTTTTCATCGACATCACTAAAGCGACATCTGGTTTCTTTACTTGGTTTTGGCTATGGTGGAGAACGGCATTCTCGACCGTTAAGGTGTACTTACTCTTAAGATCGGTAAAGTCGATATTGATATCAAACACTTTGCCCGCGGCTTTTGCCGAGTTGAGCCTGACCGCTAAGAAATCAAACAGCATATCCGGTGTCATGGCGCGAATGGTATCAGGCGTTGCCGTTTGGGTGCCTCCCGCTGTAGGCACACCATTTCTCAGTTCATAGGCACCTTGCAGGTACACTGAGCGCCATGGGCCAGATTCAGCTTGATAGCCAAGTTGCTCGAAAGCATCGGCCAGCAACTCTTTAGCTGGTAGACTCTTAGGGTTAGCAAACACGGCATGTTTCATCACTTCAGCAACCCAGCGATACTCTCCTTTATCAAATGAAGCCTGAGACTTTTTAAGTACAGCCGCTTCACCGCCCATAAACTCCATGTACTTTTTAGCGACCATCTCAGGTGGCAGATTGTTTAGGTTTGAGGGATTACCGTCATACCAGCCCATATATCTTTGATACACGGCGCGGCTGTTGTGGCGAAGGGTGCCGTAGTAACCGCGAGTGGGCCAGTTTTGTTCAAGCTCGGCAGGTAAAGTGATCATCTCGGAGATCTCTTCCCCCGTATACCCTTGATTCATGAGGCGAACCGATTGGTCATGGGTAAACTTATAGATATCACGCTGTTTTTTAAAGTAAGGGATGATATTTTCAGTGTCCCACACTGGCCAGTGATGGCTTTGAAATTTTACTTTAGCCTGACTACCCCATGTATCGATGGTTTCGTCGAGAAAACTGGCCCAAATCAGTGCATCTCGTACCTGAGCGCCGCGCAGGGTCAAGATGTTATGCATGGTATTGGTGGCGTTCTCTGCCATCCAAAGTGCTTTAAAGTCAGGGAACCAGGTATTCATCTCTGCAGGGGCTTCACTGCCTGGGGTCAGCTGAAACTCCATATTTACCCCATCAATATTGAGTTTTTCGCCCGTTTTAGTTATCTCGTGGCTAGGAAGTATTAGACCTGCGAGCCCAGTTGACACTGTCATCCCCAAGCCACCATTGACGCCGCCTTTGGCATTACGGGGGAGCATGGCGCCGTACATGTATATGGCGCGGCGCCCCATGGCGTTACCGGCGATCACATTTTCTGATACTGCATGTTCGGTAAAGTGTTCGGGTGAGATAATTTGTACTTTTCCTGACGCAACTTGCTCAGGGGTAGCGATTCCTGTTGCGCCGCCATAATGATCTATGTGGCTATGGCTGTAGATAATGGCCACTACGGGGCGCTCGCCTAACTGTGCATTGATAAAGTCCAACGCAGCCTTTGCTGTCTCGGGGGAGATCAGTGGGTCGAAGACAATCCAGCCTGTTTTACCTTTTATGAAGGTAATGTTGGATAGATCGAAGCCACGAATTTGATAGATGTTGTCGGTGACCTTAAATAGACCATGCTGTATTACAAGTTGGGCGTTTCGCCACAGGCTAGGATTAACAGTATCAGGCGCATCCTTATCGATACTGATGTAGGTCTTGTACTGCTCCAGATCCCAGACTACATTTCCTTGAGCATTCTTGATGGTGACAGTATCAGGTTTGGCGATAAAGCCTCGCTGAGCATTTTCAAAATCTTGTCTGTCATTGAAGGGAAGGGCTTTAAGTACCGCGGTATTGGCTTCCTTGGTATATTTTGTGGCGGGTTTTGACTGAGTTTCAGCAATACTCGAGTGAGGTAAAACCAGAGACAATGCCACTAGCAGCGCAAGCTTAGATCTATTCATTACAAATTCCTTTTATAACAGAGAGCGAAAATCTGATTGAAATCATTGGTAAAAGTATAGTGAACTTAGCGGGGGGTGATTGATTTATCAACAGCTAAAGGAATGATAAGGCAATATTTACTTAGGCTTTTTACTAAGGGAATGCTTTATGAAAGAGAATATTTCGTTTTGTATCTGAAGGGGCTGGATTCCGGCCACAAACGTGCCGGAATGACATGACGTTTCAGTTTTTGTTTCTGTGCTTTGTGCTTTGTGTCTTAGTCGTCATCCTGAACTTGTTTCAGGATCCAGCTTGAATGCTTTCCCTGTTGTCACCGTCATTCTGAAGGGGTAAAAAGCTAGGTTCTGATAGCTCTCCTATACTGAATTGGACAGAGTTTTGTTTTACTCTTGCTCAGTCACTATCACCCGTATTCGCGCAATCACTGGATTATCCGGAGCCAGCCATGAGCCATACTTATAAAGTTATTGAACTAGTGGGATCTTCACCTATCAGTTCGGATGAAGCGATAAAAAATGCCGTCACTTCTGCGGGGCAGACCTTGAAGCATCTTAGGTGGTTTGAGGTGATTGAGACTCGGGGACATTTGGAGGCGGGTTTGATTGCTCACTGGCAGGTGACCATCAAGGTTGGGTTTACGATAGAGTCTTAGGTAATAAGTTCTGAGTTTTAAGCTGTAAGTGAAAGTAAAACAAGAGAGAATAGTGTTAAAGGAAGGGTATCTTTAACCTTACAGCTTTCTGTGCATTGTCTTGGGCTTAGTATTTCTTTAAGCATCCCTTGGCAGGCCTTTCTCGACGCTGCGGATCACTCTTAATGTTTTGCGGCTGAGGGGGGAGGCGTTCTGGACTCTATCTGACTGGCTCAGGGTTGTTATTACCTGGCCTTTTTTTTCTAGGCTCTGTGTTTCCAGGCTCAGGATTGATGCTAGTTTGGTGTGTTGCTGAGCTAATGCCCAATCGATATGTTCTATGACCATCTCATCGGCCTCTTCGGAGGCTTTTCTCTGCTCGAGTCCTTGAATTATCTTTTCTGAAGCTGGGGCATTGCCCAGAGCGACGGCGATATTTCTTAGCCAGCGCTTATGTCCGATACGGCGAATGGGACTTCCTTCGGTGATCTTGAGAAACTCGGCCTCAGTCCAGCTAAAGAGGGTAAGTAATTGAGGTTGCTTGAGTGGGTCCCTAGTGTGAAAGTCAGTCTCTAGGGTGAGCGGCGCCTTGCTATTGACCGGGCACACCAGCTGGCAGTCATCACAGCCGTAGATGCGATTACCTATGAGGGGGCGAAATTCCTCTGGAATAGCTCCTTGCAGCTCTATCGTCAGATAAGAAATGCAACGCCTGCCGTCGACGATATAGGGTTCGACTATGGCATTGGTCGGGCACGACTTGATGCAGGCTACGCAGGTATTACAACCCTCACTGACGGGAATATCCACGGGCAGGGGCAGGTCGATCAATAACTCTCCGAGAAAAAACCAGCTACCTACCTCTTCATTGAGCAAGAGACTGTGCTTACCCGTCCAGCCTAGGCCTGCTTTCTCGGCCAGAGGCCTTTCGAGTATCGGCGCCGAGTCTACAAAAGGGCGGAAGTTGGTCTTGCCTGCGTTGATGGTATCGAGCTCAGCCTGGATCATCTGGCCTAGTTTCTTGAGACGATTACGGATTAACTTGTGATAGTCACGCCCGCCGGCATAACGGGAGATATAGGCTAGGTTGGGGTCTTGGAGATTTGTCGCAAACCCAGCCTCTGGTGGTAAGTAGTTCATTCTGGCAGAGATGACCCTGATGGTTCCTGGGTGCAGCTCATGTGGACGGGCACGCATCATTCCATGGGCTTCCATATACGCCATATCGCCGTGATAGCCCTTGTCCAGCCACTGCTGTAATTTGACCTCTTCACTGGTTAAGTCTGTGTCACATATGCCTATTTGAGCGAAGCCTAGCTCATTTCCCCACAGTTTTATTTTTGCTGTGAGCTCTCTTAGTTCTGTGGCTGAGAAGGGGTGGGAATTGATTGGAGGTAGAGCTGTGTCAGACATAGGGTTAAATAGGCAATGAAATACCTCAATATGATAACAGTAATCAGCGGCCTTAGCTGCAGATTTGATTAAGCCTGCCCCTTGGGCTTAGTTTCCGTTTCCACTGGATGTGAATCTTGGGACTTTTTATCTAGTATTCCATTTGTTGTCAGTTCAGATACTAATGGATAGTATCTGAACTGGCATTTACATCATATTATTTAGAGCTAGAAACTTATAGATAGAGAAAATAAGAAGTAAAACATGGATTATACGCTTATCATTTCCCTTTTTTGTTGACCACCTTTACCTCCACGGTAGCTGGCATATGTGGTTTAGGCGGGGGACTTATCTTAGCCGTGACCTTGCCCTGGTTCGTGCCTGCCGCCGCGGTTATTCCTATTCATGGCACCACACAATTAGCGAGTAATTTCTCCCGTCTCGGGTTTGCCTTTAGGCACATATACTGGCCGGTGGTAGGGCCCTTTGTGTTGGGCTCCTTGGCGGGGATTGCATTGTTCGGCTTCTTCCTGATAAACCTGTCGACAGAGTTTATTCCCTTGTATATCTCGCTTTATTTACTGCTCAGTCTCTGGGTAAAACCTATTGAACGATTACTCGGCAAATTGGAAAATTTTTATCTGGTTGGCGCGGCGCAGACTGGTCTGGGCCTAGTGGTTGGTGCACCCGGTCCCCTGACCATGAATCTTTTGATGAAGCGTCTGACAGATAAAGACCAGATAATTGCCACGGCAGCACTGTTGATGGGGTTGAGTAATATTTCTAAGGTGGTGATTTATGCGGGATTAGGATTTATTTTTGCCGACTATTTGCCGCAAATACTCTCGGCTATCTTAGGGGCTTCTTTAGGATCTCTGATAGGCACTAAGCTGAGGGGCTCTATTGATAACGAGAAGTTTATGAAGGCCTTGAAATGGATATTAACCTTACTGGCAATTCAAACACTGATTCGTTTTAGTTATGGCTGATCTGGAAAATCACGAGGCTCAGTTACAATTGTTTTCCATCAAGATAATAGTTATTCATTTCTAATACATATTTAATAAGTGGTAAGGCTAGTTTCATTCCAGTTTCAGTGTTAGTTATATAAGGCTGTACATAAAAATAACAATTCGCTAAGGTTTCTTATATGACGCTTAATAGCAAGATAATGACATTTGTGGGCGTACTTTTTATCGCCTTGATAAGTATTGCAGTCTTAGGTCTGCAGGCCTTATCTAAAGCCAGTGAAAGTGACAATATTGCCCGAATTAATCAGCTGATGAAGAGTACGGTCAATATTGTCGAGCAGTTTGAGCAATTAGCCGCATCAGGTGAACTCAGTGAGGCCAAGGCTAAACAATATGCCGCTCAGATGCTCAGAGAGAATAAATATCACGACTCGGAATATGTCTATGTGGTCGATGATAAATTAGATTTCTTAGCCACCGCTCACGATCCCCAGCTTCACGGTACCAGCTTCAATGATTTCAAGGATGCCAGCGGTAAGAGTATTGGCCAGATGGTGGAGCGCTTAGTAGGTAACAAGACTCAGCAGATCATCACCTATCATTGGAATTCGGAGCGTGACGGCGCCGTTGTTGATCTCACCTCTGTGGTGCAGAAAACCAGTCGCTGGGGCTGGTATGTGGGGACTGGTATCAGTTCTGCCGAAGCAAATGAACGCTACTGGTCTGTGGCCAAGTGGTTGCTGACCCTCTCTATCATCATTGCTGTGGTGCTGTCTTTTTCACTTTATCGTTTCGGATTTAGCATGCGTAATGCATTAGGCGCCGAAATTGAAGATGTGCGCAATATTGTGATTAAAGTATCTCGGGGCGACTTGAAGCAAAACCCTGATTTTAAATACGCCAGTAATGACAGCGTTGTCGGTGCGATAAACTATATGCAGGAAGGATTGCAAGGTGTTGTAAAAGAGATAAAAAATGTCGCCTACACCCTTAATGAACAGATGGTGGAATCAGAGAGTCGCGCCACAGAATTAGATAATTTAACCAGGACTATGAATGAGGAAACCCAGATGGTGGCCTCGGCTGTCACCGAGCTTACTGCCTCATCGGGTACCGTTGCTGACCATGCAAAACAGACCGCCGACTCTGTGGCCGCTGCGGAAAAGCAGGGACAGAATGCTCACCTCTTGACTGAGGAGGCGTCTAAAACCATAGCGCTACTTGAGACTCAGATAGAGAGTGCGGGGGGGAATATTCAAATTCTCGATGATGAGGTCAATAATATTGCCAACGTGCTATCCGTTATTCAGGGTATTGCCGAGCAGACTAACCTGCTGGCGCTCAACGCGGCTATCGAAGCGGCGCGCGCCGGAGAACAGGGGCGTGGTTTCGCCGTTGTTGCCGATGAAGTGCGTCAATTGGCTCAGAGGACGCAGAGCAGCACGGGTGAGATCCACAATATGATTGTTAAGTTACAGACGGCCGCCAAGGATGCGAAAACCTCAGTTACTCAAAGCATGACGACCAGTGAAGAGTAACCGATCAATATAGGACGTCTTCCTAAGATCATTTGATGTGGCTACTCTCAGGGTAAACCTAATACTGAGAATGCTCATGGCTAAACCTCATCTCACCGACGCTCAAAAATCTACCCTCCTGGACAAGTGGTGCACAACGCCTTTATCTATGCAGGACTTCTGTCATCAGGAGAACATTTCAACTTCTTCTTTCAATCGTTGGCGCCAGCAGTTAACGGTTCCTCCAGAAATCCAGGCTACCGAAGCCGACTGGATAGCGCTTGAGCCCGCTAAGCAAGATAAGCTTCCCGTGTTACCTGACCCAAAACCAAACTGGAACATTGAGCTTGTGCTCCCTGGTGATGTCATTTTACGACTACGATACTGATGTTATTGCCCAGTCCGGATTTACGCATATGGTTGTATGCCAAACCCGTGGACATGCGCAAGCAGTTTGATGGCTTAATCGTATTAGCTAAGCACCAACTCCACGCTTCTCCCATGAGTGGTGAGCTGTTTGTGTTCATTAATCGCAAGCAGACCATGATGAAGGTGCTGTATTTCAGTCGCGGAGGATACTGTTTGTGGAGTAAGCGGCTTGAGTTAGGCCGCTTTCATCACGTTGAGGGTAACGGGGATAAAATCAATCTCACCTGGACTCAACTACAGTGCCTCATCGAAGGCATTAATTGGCAAAAACAAGTGAAAAACAAACGGTTTAGTTCGTTATAACTGGCTGTTTTTGATATAATATCAGCCATGAAAACAACTATCCAGACAGCTTCGTTATCACAAGAAATTGAGCAGCTAAACGCTCAAAATTCTGAGCTGTCTGAAAAAGTGCTCACGCTGCAACAGCAACTCGACTGGTTTAAGCGCCAGTTATTTGGCCGCAAGTCTGAAAAGCTGTTAGAGGATAATCCCAATCAAGAAGTCTTATTTGACCGCCTTGAGTCTGGGGAGCAAGAGCCTGAAGACAAGCAACAGATATCCTATACCCGCTCAGCAAAAAAACGCACCGGCAATGAAGTGAATGACACCGGCTTGCGCTTTGATGACACGGTACCTACTAAGGTTATTGAACTTAAGGCGCCAGAGCTAGAAGGTGACGATGCTGAGCAGTATGAGGTTATCGGTTATAAAGAGACTCATCGCTTGGCTCAACAGCCGGGCAGCTACACCATTCTTATCTACAAGCGTTCCGTCGTCCGTCACAAAACTGAGCATTGCCTTAGCGTACAACCTGCACCCGATAACGTGCTCGACGGGTGTTTTGCTGATGTCTCTGTTATCGCCGGCATCATGGTCGACAAGGGAGTCTATCATTTACCCTTGTATCGCCAGCACCAAAGAATGCTTGATAGCGGCGTTCAGGTCAGCCGGGCTACTCTCATTAACTGGGTAAAACGGGGCATCGAACTGTTAACGCCTATCTACCGAGCTCAGCTACAGCATATCCTCACCAGCTCTACACTGGCCATGGATGAAGTACCGATGAAAGCAGGGCGTAAAGCGAAAGGTAGGATGAAACAGACTTACTTTTGGCCCATCTACGGTGAAGATGATGAAGTCGCCTTCACCTGGTCATCAAGCCGTGGAGCTAAGCACGCCAAGGAACAGTTAACAGGTTTTACCGGTGTACTGCTCAGTGATGGTTACCAGGCTTATACCAATGTGATAAAAGCACTTAATCGTGATAACGAAGCGAACATCATCCATGCCACCTGTTGGGCTCATACTAGGCGCTACTTCGATAAATCTTTACTCATGGAGCCGGAATTGGCTAAAGAGGCCTTAAAGCAAATCGCCGAGCTCTACAAAATCGAAAAACACATCCGCGATAACCTGACCTACAGCGATGAAATCCTCGCTTATCGGCAAAAGTGGAGTGAGCCCATCGTCGATAGCTTCTTCAAATGGCTCTATGACCAACGGCAACGCCCAGAGATTTTACCGAGCAACCCGTTAAGCAAGGCCCTTAGTTATGCACTTGATAGAAAAACAGAACTTAAGGTCTTCTTGAGTTACCCAGCTGTGCCTATCGATACCAATCACTTGGAGCGAGCTTTACGAGTCATACCCATGGGAAGGAAAAATTATCTATTTTGCTGGACCGAACTGGGGGCGGAGCAGTTGGGGATGCTGCAAAGTTTACTGGTTACCTGCCGTCTGCAAGGGATTAATCCTTACACTTACCTCGTCGATGTCCTGCAACGCGTCAGCCAGCAGCCAGCTTCGAAAGTTGAAGAACTCACGCCGCGAGTGTGGAAGACGAAATTTGCCGACAACCCACTCACATCAGATTTGATGCAGACTTCTTAATCTCCTGCAATACCGTCCTATATTGATCGGTTACAGTGAAGAGACGGTGGCTAAGTCACATCAGGTGTCTGAAGAGCTTAAAAATATCGCTATCTCGTTATCTGAAATTTCCTTGATGAGCCATCAGATCTCGGAGGCCGCATCGGAGCAGTTAACGGCGGGGGAGGACTCGGCTATACGAATCGTCAATATCTCCGAAACAGCCGAAAACACGGCATCTGTGTCTCATTCGTCCCATGCAACCAGCGCCCAAATTCAGCTGTTGACTATGAACCTGGAGAAAGAGGTGCAGAAATTTGCTATCTAATACCTTATACCGATTGGTATATAACCGTTGAGAGCCTGAGTCGATGGCTTATTTCTGGACTGGGTGATAGGAAGAAACAAGTATGAAAAAAGCCAGCCTAAACTAATGTATAAGCTGGCTTTTTATTCTTTATCTTAGACAAATCTAGTCGATGAAGCTCATCAAATGTTGCTTCACTTCATCTGAAGCGAAGGCTTGCTCGACGCTGATCTTATAGATGTTGAAATAATCTTCACGGCTCAGGTTGAACTCTTCCATTACTTTGCGCACTTCGTCAGTCATTGTGGTGTTAGACACAGTGCGGTTATCTGTGTTGATTGTGATGGGCAGAGCATCTTCATAGAAGGCTTTCAGTGGATGTTCACTAAGCTTATCTACCGCTTTTGTCTGGATATTACTGCTGGGGCAAGTTTCCAAGCCTATGTTCAGTTGTTTCACTAAATCATAGGCGGCCTGGTGGCCCGTAATATGAATCCCATGGCCCACACGTTCGGCATTTAACATAGAAACGGCATCGAATACATTCTGGCCAACGCCTTGTTCTCCGGCGTGTATGGTGATGCGATAACCTTTCTCGACGGCGTATTCCACATAGGGAATAAACTCACTGCAAAAGCCTGGTAGCTCGGCGCCAGCCAGATCGAAGGCAACCACGCCCTTATTCAGATAAGCAGCGCCCGCATCGATAACATCTCTGATGTTATCCTTGGGGAAGGTTCTCAAGATTGAGAGGATATAGTTGCCCTTGATATCATACATGGCTTCGGCGCGCTGCATGCCTTTGACCACTGAGCCTATGATCTGATCGAAGTTTAGACCTTGTAACTGATGCAGCTGTGGGCCGAATCTGACTTCGAAATACTTGACGTTTTCTTTAGCCGCATCCTCGAATAGTTCAAATGATATACGCTCGATCCCCGCTTGGGTCTGCATCACAGACAGAGGCAGGTCGAAACGCATCAGATACTCTTCGAGATTCTGACATGTCTCGGGGGCGATCATTAATGAACGGATTTCATTGATGTCTTGGCTAGGAATGGAGATGTTTTGCTGGTTAGCAAGATCGATAATCGTTTGTGGGCGAACACTGCCGTCTAAGTGACAATGTAGATCGATCTTGGGTAAGCTTGAATAATTCATGAGTCTCTACCTTTATTGGATAGTACCTATATGAATACCGGTTAAAAGGGAACTATGGCGTTTTTGGACGCAGATCTTACCTATTAACAGATAGTCCATATTGGAGATGGTGCATAAAGTTACAGACTTCATAATCAAGAATTTAAGGCTCTTGGTAGAAACTCCCAAACCATATCATCGGGATTATACGAAGCGTTTTTTTGGACTATAGCATTAGCGATAAGTGACTGCAACGCTTGGGTTTAGTGCTTGCTAATTTGCTCTGATTCATTAGCTTTGGCTTGAGCCAGTGACTCGATGTAATGGATCTATTTTATGTCTGGTTGTGACCTGTTGAACATTTATGGGTGACTGCAGCTTTGTGAGTCGGGTATCACACAGCAAAAGGGGGCATACGCCCCCTTGGATTTAGCTCAATCTAAGATGTGATTGACATCATAGCTGGGCTTTATTTTTACATAGTAATCTGATTTTCATAGTGCTTTGATTTTACATAGCACCCTGATTGATCATCACTGAGTTATTCGAACCCACCTGAGTCACTGCTGCAGTGTTAGACATATCAGTCTGAGTGATATTGGTGTAGTTCATAGTACCGCCAGTAGCCGTAACGTAAGCAATATGGCTGTTGCCCGTCTGAGATACCAGTAGTTGGTTTTCAGCACCCCAAGTCGAATCTACATCGGCGAAGTTAAGGTCGCCATTTTGGTCGATATCAACCAGTGAACCGTTATGTGAAGACTCTGCCGAGACTAAGTTACCGTTACCAATCTGGTCGATATACATGGTGTTATCAGAACCTGTTGAAGTTGCGCCTATATCACGGTCTGTATCTGAGTTCGATACGCGGTTATTATTACCTGCCTGAGTAATGAATATCTCGCTGCCAGCACCTGAGAAGGTACCTGCACCAGCATAGTTACCAAGACCCGTTTGGTCGATAGTGATGCTGTTGCCAAAACTCGTAGCGTCTTGCATAACCAGCACATCATTACCTAAGCCATTTTGATTCACGGCTACAGTATCGCGGTTACCGTCTTGATAGATATCGGCGTTATTAGACACTAGAGCCGCATCAGTACTCACTTGGTTGACAGTCGTGTCATTACCGTTACCCGTTTGAACAAGATGAACCGTTTGTTGATCGTCCTGAGTAACAGATGAACTGTTGTTATTACCATCTTGTATGACATCGGCAGCGTTTAATGAGCCTTGCTGTATGCTTGACTCATTGCCATTACCGTTAATTTGCAATGAAAATACTGTGTTAGAGAGCCCCTGTGAGACCTCTGCATAGTTGTTTTTACCATTGACTTGAATAACGTCAGCTTGGTTAGCCGAGTCTTGATCTATGTTAGATTCGTTACCATTGCCGTCAAGCTGTAATACAAACGCATCGTTAGCTTGGTCTTGCACTATATTGGTGTAGTTATTATTACCACCGTCTTGTGCCACGAATACCCTATTGTCATCTTCCTGCTCAATCCATGACTCGTTACCGTTGCCGTTAACTTGGATCACTGTAGCCGTGTTGTCATCGTCTTGCTCTATCCAAGAGCTATTACGATTACCATTGTCTTGGACTATAGTCACTGAGTTGTCGTCATCTTGATCGATATCAGAGAAATTACCATTACCGCCAGTCTGGGTAACGCTAACTGTGTTGTCATCATCTTGATCTACCCAAGACTCGTTGTTGTTACCTCCGCCCTGATAGACATGTAATGAGTTATCATCATCCTGTTCAATATCAGAGAAGTTGCCGTTACCATTTTTCTGGGTGACGTAAGTGATGTTATCGTCATCTGAATTTAGGTAAGACTCGTTACCGTTACCATTTTCCTGAGTGATAAAGGCTTGGTTTCTATCTTCCTGGATAACATCTGATACGTTGCCGTTACCATTTAGCTGAGTGACTATCGCCAGGTTATCTTCATCCCCTGAGCGGTCAGCTTGATCGACATATGATTCGTTGTTGTTACCCGTTTGGCTGATTATCGCTGTGTTGTTTTCTGCCTGGAGCACTTCAGAGTAGTTACCATTACCCATCTGCGTAACCGTTGCACTGTTCATTTCCAGCTGTTCGACGTAAGAGCCGTTAGCGTTACCGGTTTGAGTGACTGTTGCTAGGTTTTGCCCTACGCCGTTATCACCATTTTGATAGATGGTCGAGTCGTTTCTATTACCGGTTTGTGTCGATATCGCCGTATTTTGCTGAGCGGTCTGGCTGATGAGTGCGACGTTATCGTTACCCGTTTGCATCAGAGTCGCAACCGTAGTATCGGCGCCATTGCTAGCTGTCGACTGCATGATATCGGCGTCGTTCCCTGAGCCTGACTGAGTCAAGTTAGCGAGGGCTGCGTCTGAATTTGTTTGATCTATATAGGCATCATTGCCTTGGCCCACATGTTGAGTGACGGTGGCGAATGCACTATCTGAGTCTGTGTTTTCTATGAGTGCTGTATCACCATTACCGGTTTGAGTGATGCTTGATGAGGCCGAAGTCACGTCGACTTGACTGACTGTAGCAGAATTACGGTTGCCTGATTGCTGGACATCGGCAATATTCAGGTTTGAATTTACTTGATCCACTTGAGCCGCGTTGTGATTACCATCTTGGTCGACCAATGCCTGGTTATTATTGCTTTCGATAACTTGGTTAACGGTTACGGCGTTATTATTTCCATCTTGTGTCACAGTCGCATTGTTATCAATGCTGGCAGCTGAAGCTCCCGAAGAGGCGAGTAAAGCCGCCGATATCAGCATAGCAATCTTAGAATGTTTCATTTGGTTATTCCCTTATTTACTAGTTAGTTGCTTAATTTGAGAAGTTAAATACTTTGGTCATCGACTCAAAATTAAACAGGCAAGATCCTTGCTGCTGGACCAAGATTAAAATCATTTTCGTTTGTGCTAATGGTTACCATACTATGGCTAGCTTCCATCTTTTGAATGACGTAAAACCTATGTCACTGAGAATTGACTTAGTACATTTAGCCCTTTCTTCATACCTAGGTTTTATCATGTCAATTTATTGACGACAATTATGATGAGTTAACGACTGAGTAACATCAGTCTTGAGTATTAAAGGCTCTAGGTAGAAAGAAGGTAATTAGACTGGATACTAATACTTTTATACTATTAATAAATTCGTGTAATTAGATTAAGCTTTTGTTTTTACTTGGGTTGATTGTTTTCGTGGTCGGATGGGCGAGGTAGCTAAATTTGAGATGAAAACCTAGAGTAATAATACTAAAGTGTTATGAAGTGAGAGCGAAAGTTGGGTGCAGTGACCTCACTATATGTGATTATTGCTATCGCTATATTGGTATATGCTTATTATTAGAAATGCATTGAGCGTCTAGGTCGCATAGGACGTGTGTTAAGCCTGTAATGGATGAGAGAGTGATATCGCTCGATTTATGCCCTTCCAATTTTTTAGGCATAAGGCATATAGAGGTAATATGAGACCCCGTTTCCCTGAGAGAGTTATTTTTCTGAATCTGCTGATCGTGATGTCTGTTGTGCTAATCGGTTTTATTCAGCAAGTGAGGGCGGAGCATGACGAAGAAAAGACTAAGCTGCGTTTATTGACAGAGTCTTGGGTGCCTGTTTCATTTGAGGAGGCGGGTGTGGCCAAAGGGTATTCTGTCGAGCTTGTAAATCAGCTACAGTTTTTTATCGGAACCCATGTTAAACCCGAGGTACTCCCCTGGGCCAGAGCGCTTTCTATTGCTGAGGCGACACCAAATGTGCTTTTGTTTGCTACTTCCATTAATGAGGAGAGGAAGAAGCAGTTTGATTTTGTTGGCCCTATTTTAACTAGTCGTATTTCTCTGTTCGCCCGCAGTGATGATGCTCTAGAAATCAAAAGTATAGAAGGCATCAGTGAGTTTGGGGCGATAGGTGTCTACCGGGGAACCATAGGCGAGAGTTTACTCAAACGAGCCGGGGTTACAGATCTTCTGGTGGCCAGCTTTCCCGAGCATTCAGCGAAGCAATTGATGCGGGGGCGTATTCGATTATGGTGTCAGGCGGAGCTCGCAGTGGAGAGTCTGCTAGCAAAAATTAATGTCGACAGAAGCAAGGTTAAGCCGGTACTCGTGATTGCCGATATCGACCTCTATCTGGCCTTTTCTAAAGGTACCCCTCAGAAGGTCATTAGAGTTTGGGCTGAGGCGTTAACCGCGTTTAAAGCATCGGGGCGTTTTGCTTTACTTCACCATGAATATTTTGATGACCTGCCAGTGTCTGAACAGGTAGACATTATCTGGCGTGATAGATAATGGCATTGATTCGGCTAAGCGTTATCGGTTTTATCCTATCTTGACACAGTTTCTGCCACTGGATTTAGCCAGGTATAGCCCTTTATCGGCACGCTGAAGCAATTCGGAGAAACTTTTATCTTGCTCCCTGGCAGCGACACCTGCGCTGATCGTTATGGTTAAATCTTGAGCTGTACCACTCAAGTCAGCCATGGCTATAGAGTCTACTAAACGCTCGGCAATCTCTGTGGCTTGTTCTAAGTTAGTGTGAGGCAGTATGACTAAGAATTCTTCGCCTCCGACCCGACCTACCAGATCAGACTTTCGCATCAGGCTGCTGGAGATATTAGCAAGTGAAGTCAGCACTTTATCACCGAGGTCGTGGCCAAAGTTGTCGTTAATCTTCTTGAAATGATCGGCGTCGAACAAGATTAAGGCCATTACATCATGATTATCAGAGAATGATTGTTCGCCAACGGTATAGGCGTGTCTGCGATTTGCCAGTTGGGTCAGGTGATCTGTCAGGGCTAAAACACTCAATAATTTAGACTTCTGTGCTTGTTTATAGGCAAAGAAAGAGATGATTATAATGACTATGATGGCGAGAAAGATGACGGTAAATTGTAAGTATCGATTTTGCTGTAAAATTTGTAACTCATGCTCCTTTATTTGCTGTGTCTCTAGCAGCAAGAGGTTTTCAGATTCAACTTGTTTAGTATTGAATCGAGTCTGCATCTCTGTGGTTCTATGAGTCTGTAGCTTGATATCCAGTTCGCTATGGAGTCGATTATAATGTTCCAGTGAACGGTATGCTTGTTCCCACTGGGAGAGTTCTGCGAATATTTGACTTTCCAGAGTATAAAGTTGAATGAGTCCACGGGAATTTTTTACTCGTAGAAAAGCAGATTTTGCCTCTTCGATAAGGGGAATAGCCGCGTTAGGCCTGCCTCGTAGCATCTCTATCTTGGCGCGAAATAGCATCATAAAACTATAGAAGGCTTCATCTGTAGGCATAACATGATTATGTGAGGCCTCAAGGTATTTCAGCGCCTCATCTAAGCGGCCCAACTTGATGAGGGTACCTGCTAAGTTAATGCCGACAAAACTTTGGGCTAGTTCATCTTTTTCTAGCTGCCAGTAGCGATAGCTTTGCTGATATTTTTCCAAGGCAGCTTCATTCTCGCCTAGTTCTTCAAGGGCAATGGCCATCTCTGTTACCATGCCGTTAGCGGACTCGAGATCGCCGCTTTCAATGAACTTGGCTTCGAGTTTTGCGTAATATTCATAAGCTGTTTGAGGATCGCCAAATCGACGGTAGCTAGTGGCTATTTCGGCTAAGTTATATCGACTCCAGAATGCCAGGTTTAAGCCGTCGTAGAGGTGTTGAGCACTGTATAGGTCTTCCAGCGCTAAGGCATAATTTCCTTGGAATGAGTAGATAGCGCCTCGAAGTCCACGGGCATCGGCGATAAGCCTTGGGGATTCGAGTTGATAGGCTTGGGCTATGACTTGATTGTATTCTTTTAAGGCGAGATCGACTTGTCCTCCGACTTGATAAAACCAGGCTCGGCACAGTTTTATATCGGCAAGGGTTTCAGGGGATTGCTTGATAACTTCAGCATTGAGTTGTTTTTGGGCAAGGGCTAATCCCTTCGCTCTCTCATTATTGTCATAGGCATCTGTGCTCCAACATAGCACTCGTTGTAATCTGAGGTAGTCTTTAAGATCGGCTAAGGTGATGTTAGCTTTGAGGTACTCAAGTTTAGCCTTAAGATCGTCACTGGATAAAGTGACACCGCTTTCTAACTCTTCGAAGGTGGTATTAAGATTATTTGGCTCATCGGCCGAGACGAGAGGTGAGAGCAAGATGAACAATAGCCAAGACAAGGTGAGCTTGCCTGCTCCTCTTTGTATGGGCGTTAGGCAAACTAGAGCCTGACATATTAATGCAAGCTTGGGTATAATTCGATGTGGTAAGAGCCGATAAATCATTATGGGCTAATGCTTCCTCTTATTTGGCTCAAGGTATACAGCATACACAAATCTTAGCCGATATTATCCCATCATCATATATTTTATATGCAAAAAATTGACATAAGATATTGTATCTCCTGATGTTACAAATGAAGATGCAAGTTAACCACTTGCCACTTATTTTGCTTTTATGCAGGGGGGGAGGTATAAAGGCCAGCGATAAGTTCAAGTTCAGCGCTAAGACCAAACATTAGTCATTATTGAATCTACCCCCATTTATTAATTGAAAGTTTATAGAGCAAAACCATGATAGAAATTACTCCAGAATACAAAGCGCGTGTCGAACAAGTTTCACTCAATGTATGTAATGTGGTTATTCCCATGGATAAGATTCCTGAGAATCTGATGGAAGCCTACGCTAACCTCTGCAACGAGTTGCTCGAAGACACAGATGAGAAGTTCATCAGGGGCTGGCACGCATTGCCAAGCAGCGCTAAAGCTCAGCTGCCACAAGCGGATTTTCATGGCTTCTATATCGCCAATGCCTGGCTACAACTGAGCCGCGTGGCACAAGATATCTCAGAAGCTGCCGAGAGTGATGAAGCTATCGACGAGAAAGAGTACAGCGGTATCTTCACTCGTATCTCTGACGATTCTTTGAAAGAAAGTGCTAAGAAGTTAAAGAAAGCCCGCACAGACAGAGCTTTACTTAACAGCATCAAGGCTGTTATTGACGGAAAATAATCGTCTCCTAAGGATAAAACATTAATCCTATTTCTAATTGCTAGGCACTGAATATTGAGTGGGTTGAGTAAAAGAAATATTTGCGAAGGCCATGGAAAAGCATGGTCTTTTTTGTGTCTTTTTTAGTCGAGACATGTCGGATAACAAGCTTTAACTACCATTTCTTATGTTGTCATAAAGCCCAAAAACAAAGTCACCCATTATAAATCAACAATATACCTAGTCCCTTGTTCAAAGTTACCAAGTTATCAAGACTCAACCTAATTACAGAGTTAGCTTGACCAGTAATCTGACGATTCTGATCTAACTATCTATGGATATTGGTCGTTTAAAGAGGAGAATTGTGAATTTCAGGCAGGATAAGTTAAACCCATTAATAAATCGATTAGTTGGGAACAGAAATGATTGAACGTATCAGCTTGTTTGTAAATACTGGCAGCATTGGGAGAAATGCCGTCGCCGCTTCTCTAAGTGTTCACAATAGTTTGTTAATTCTTGCAAGGTACCTACAGGCCCATGAAAGAGCTTACCAAAGTTAGCGGTGAGTTTTATCCAGTTATCACAAGGGATATTTAGCCTAATCAGTATCTTTGCTGCATTGGCCGAGATTACCCCTCGCTTATCATCACGAAGTATACGACCGGTTTCATCAACCAGCTCTAAGTAATCTTTAAGGCTAAAGCTGATACCTTTAGGTTGGTGTGTTTGCTCATTGCCAATAAAAGGCAGTAGTCTTATCGGTTGCGCACCTTTCAAGGCTGCTTTAATTCTTAGCTGGAGGCTGGTGTAGTTAGAACTTGCTGGTGTTTTGGCCATCTTCGCCCGAATTGGGTTCAATTCAACATAAGCCATACAGGCTAAAACAGCTGCTTCATCCAGTAAAGCTTGGCTTTTAAAACGCCCCTCCCAGAAATGCCCGGTGCAGTTATCTTCATGGTTAGCTTGTCTGGCTATGGGCTCATTGAGGCAACGCATAAACCAACTAATATCACAGAGGCGTGAACGATAAGTCGCTATAAGATGTTTTAATTTAGCCACTTGATGCCCATCAATGACCTCTCCTTTTGCAAATTTTTGTGTAAGCTCAGTCCCCTTAAAACAGGTATGCCACTGTTCAACCACCTTCCTATCTGACCAGGTATTGGCTGTATCTAAATCGATATACAGCACCAGATGAAGATGGTTACTCATGACGGCATAGGCTGCTATATCAATAGCAAATGCCTCAGTGAGTTTGAGCATTCGGGCTTCTATCCAAGCTCGACGATGGTCATAGTTTTTTCCTGTATTTTTGTCGTTTCCACAGAGATGGGCGTGACGAACAACACGACTACAGCAGTGATAGTAGGGCGTGTCTTCGAGACTTATTTGTGTACTTCGGGGACGGGGCATAACAACCTCAGGGTTAAGCTGATTATTAAAGCTTAGTAAGAAGTACAAACATGTGCCATTAACAATGGGTGGCCAGATTTTCTGGCTTGTGCATTCGATTGCTATCTCAAATTTCAGATAGTGAGTACTTTTCTCTATTTCTTCTTTCGGGCTAGCCTGTCTGAAATTGAACTGAAGATTCCCTATACTCACTTAGAGTTGGGGTAAATAGGATGAACTTATGAATAGAGTGTATTCACTGGCACTGATCGCGAGCTTAACTATGGGTACTACAAGTTGTAAAGCCGAGTCTACTGAGCCAACTGAACTGGCAGATTTGATCATCACCAATGCGGTGATTTATGGCCATAAGAGTGCCGATACGCTGGCAGTCTATGATGGCAATATTGTTTATATAGGCAATGAAAATGGTGTGAATAGCTATCGTAATGGTCAAACTCTGGTGATGGATTTAGAGCACGCATTTGTGATGCCGGGTTTTATCGATAATCACAATCATGTGTTTGAAGCCGCATCATCAGGGGGGGGTAACTGCGAGCTGAATATGGATGCCTCGCTGGCAGAGCAAGTTCCCTACCTGAAAGCCTGCCGTAAACAAGCTAATGATAATGAATGGTTGATGGGCTACGGTTTCTCTATTGATGCTGTGCTAAATGAACAGAACGAGAGTACTCCCCTTGAAGTGATAGACCGTATATTCCCCGACCATCCCGTTGTCATTATGGAGCAAACGTCACATTCGATGTGGGTGAACTCACAAGCACTTAGGCTTGCAGGGATCACCAAAAATTCGATTGAACCACAAGGTGGTAAAATTTTGAAAGACGAGGAAACCGGCGAGCTCAATGGCATTTTATTTGATAATGCCGGCGATCTGGTGATGGAGATGGCATGGAACAGCTTAGAAAACCAGTTTGATACTAGCTATATCGGCCTTATGTCTGGTTTGGAAGAGGCCGCGGCTCATGGTATTACCACCATAGGTGATGGCCGACTGTACTGGAAACGAGGCTGGTATGAGGTATGGCGAGCGGCGGAGAAAAATGATGAGTTAACCGCAAGAGTATCGCTTCGACCCTGGATCTATCCCACCGATTCAATGGATGCTCAGTTGAAATACCTCAAGACAATTCATTCAGGTAATAAGTCCGGTTTGCTTCTCGTCGATCAGGTGAAGATGTACAGCGATGGCATTTTTATTAACGGTACGGCAAAATTACTCAAGCCCTATATAGACACTTATATTGCAGATGAGCCTTTGGGCATTAACTATATTGCACCGCAACAGATGCCAAGCTGGTTGGATAAACTGAATCAAATAGGCTTCGGTGCCCATATTCATGCTATCGGTGATGGGGCGATCAGGGAGTCACTTAATGCGGTTGAATATGTGCGTAGTAAGGGGG
The DNA here is from genome assembly GCF_002005305.1 of Shewanella psychrophila. Lineage (NCBI taxonomy): Bacteria > Pseudomonadati > Pseudomonadota > Gammaproteobacteria > Alteromonadales > Shewanellaceae > Shewanella > Shewanella psychrophila. Next base: position 5,022,460 of record NZ_CP014782.1, on the reverse strand, counting down.
TTAATAGACCCTATACCTTAACTCATGTTGAACTGGTCAACCCTCAAGATGTGCCGCGTTTTGCTAAGTTAGACGTGACCGCAGACTTCCAAGTGGGCTCGGATTATGTCGCCCATCACGATCATAGCTGGGCAGAACCATTTCTTGGTGAAAAGCGTAGTAGTCTGTTGATGAACCTAAAGGCTATTTTTGATACTGGCGCGAATGTGACACTAAGCAGCGACTGGAATGTACACGACATCAACCCTTTGGTCGGCATTGCCAACAGTATTAAGATGGGGGCCACAGGGCTACCTGACATAGATACAGCTATCGATGCTTACACCATCAATGCCGCCGCTAGTCTTGGGATTAGTGACATAACGGGTTCTATTGAAGTAGGTAAGTCTGCCGATCTTGCGATTATTGACAGTGATATCACTCAATTGCCAGTTGAAGAAATTGTTTACGCTGAGGTCATCATGACGCTGTTGCAAGGTAAAACAGTGTTCGATGCTGGGGACCACTAACCTGCATAACGATCAATAAAGTGCCTAGATGACTGTTATCGCTGGCAGAGTTCTCATTGGATTATACCAGCGATGAGTGTTTTTAACTGACATTAGATTAATAGGTGTTTCTGTTTGAAAGCATCAATAGCTTTGGCTCCCTTGCTGGACAAGGTTAAGCCATTGCGCCAGCAGATCTCGACTTTACGCTTGATTCCTACGGGTTCAAAATCGCAATCTAGGGGGAGGAGTTGTTTATCTGAAATCATCGAACTCACATATTCATGGGGGAGAAACGCGAAGCCTTTGCCTCGCTTAAGCATAGCGATGAGGGTGTTGATATCAGAGAATAGACCGTAGTGGGGGCTGAATCCGTTTTCATCACTATGACCAATATCCCCCCAAACTAATTCACAGTGTTGACTTAAGTCTTGCAAGCTTATGTTAGAGAGTTCTGCCAATGGGTGCAGAGGGCTACAAACCAGCTCTTCGTGATAATAACCTAAACGGCAGTAGTCAAATTGAGTGTGATGTATAGTGTCAGATTCGTGAGTCAGAATGATATCAGTACGTCCTTCACATAGATCTTGTTCTAGTTGGCTGACCTCTTCTCGGTACACCTCAATGCTCAGGTTTGGCATCTCGAATAAAGACGCCAGAGCAGGAGAAAAAGCGATATCAGGAATGTAGTTTTCCATGCCGATCCTTAGTGTGCTTGGTTCACTTTCTGCGAGAACCTGGGCACTTTGGACAAACTTATCCAGCTGGCTCAAGCTGTGGGTGAGGTAGGGCAATAACTTTTCACCATCCTGACTTAAACTAGTCTTATTGCCCGAGCGATCAAAAAAGCTCACTCCCAAATCAATCTCTAAATCGGAAATCCATTGGCTAACCTGAGACTGGCGTTTACCCAGCTGCCGCGCTGCCGCAGAAATAGAGCCTGTCTCAATTGCCAGTAACAAGGCTTGAAGGTGTAGTAAATTCATTAATTCATCTCTTGTCTAATAACAAGTTTCTAAGTGTTTTTTTTGTGCTTCATCGAGCTTTATTAGTATCAGTTAAGTTCGCTGATTTTCAATTGTTTACTTTAATAAATTATCTACTTTGGAGGAAAAGTCGAGGTATCCGAATGTCGTGAAGGCAGGATGCCTAGGAATTTTCTTTCATGCAAACACTTCAGTGACACACCATTTATTACTTGCCAACTAGCAAGCTTTAAATGTTGTTTGGGCTAGTTTCATATAGCAGATTTGGCACTTGAAGGTTTGCTAAATACCATCGTTTCAATGGTATTTATTGCCTGCAGCAGGCTAATGGAAGTGAGGAGGCTAACCCTTTTGAGAGTAAAGACTTTGCTGATGCTTCAGGAAAATTAGTTGCGGCCATTATCAAGGATCACGATTCAAAATTAAAAAGCATCGAAGAATTTAAAAAAGCGATAACTGCATTTATCAGTGACACACTTAGCTGTACAGAAAAAATAATCCGACATTTATATTTATTGATGAACTCGACAGGTGTCGTCCATCTTATGCCGTAGAAATGTTAGAAGTGATTAAACACTTTTTTGATATGCCCAATGTTGTTTTTGTTGTTGCCACCGATACTGAACAGCTTCAGCATGCAGTTAAAGCTGTCTATGGGAATGACTTTAATGCAAACGTATATTTGAGTCGATTTTTCCAAAGGCGTTGTACTTTGCAAGAGCAGCCAAGGTTAGACTTCATCCAGAATAAACTAATTAATTTAACTGAAGAACAACTGCAGAAGGTTAGTGGATTAGTTTGGCCAGAGATTGATAACGACGTCGAGTACCTATCATATTTAATTGGCTCAATCACCGATGTTTTTTCTTTACCTCTACGTGAAACCGAGCTGCTCGTCGATAAACTGAAAGCTGTGTTGTTTAGCATTGAAACCCAAAAAGTCGATATCTTGCTCCTCTGCTCCTTAATGATTATTCACGACAGGTATTTTGATTTCTATCAAAATATTATGGACGAAAAGCGCCCTAAAGGTATGAATGATAATTACCATGTGCCTAGAACTATTCAGGAAATTTTACATAAGGAGAATTTTGGAGAATTAATTGAATTGAAACTGACTCCTTACACATTTTTTGATTATGGATATGCAACCAAAGGAAATCGGAGTCACCTCATTGGCATTGAGAATGGCACATTCTCTGTAAACTATTCTCAGTTATTATCGACTCAGCTTGAAAGCCTACATTCAGTCAGTCGTAAAAACTATTATGACGAGATCGCAAACTTGGTATCTAGGAGTGGTAATCCGTCAGCCCCTATAGCTAATTTTGTTGGAGTGGAACTTGCTAGTTTAGAACAATCAAAAAGTGATTATAAAAATTGGATTGAGCTTGCAACCTCTTTTGATGCTTAGCATTATTTATAGGCTGCTTTGATTCTTAAAACTGATTATCTTATCCCAATTGAAGAGATAACTTTCTTGTTAATGACTCAGTGTAGATGCAGCAACGAGCTTCCAAAACATGGATGTTTTGGTAGAGCCCACATGGATGTGCTTGCGGCGTCTCGTAGAAGTATCTGCACATCCCCCGCTGGGAAGCGTTTGATCACAATGAAGGTTAGACCTTCAAACACAGCACTCAATACCAACTCCGCCAGAAGCTAAAACAGAAAATGTAACTTGCCTTCATTTGAAGGATCCAATTTCAAGGTAATAAAAAAGCTACCAGTATCAGCTGGTAGCTTTAATCTATTCTCGAATCTCTAGCTTGGATCTTGAATCAAGTTCAGGATGACGAGCTAGAGAAGAGTTAGAAAGACGTTCTCTTGTAACGTCGATACTCTGCTGTCCAGAAGTTTGCTTCGATAGATTGCTCTAGCAACTCATCGGTACATGGCAGGGCATGGCCTTGCTCGACAGCAACTTTACCCACGGCATTAGCGATATGCTTACTTACGCGCTGAATATCTTCAAGCGGTGGCAATAGCGGTCCTTCACCATTAATTGCTAATGGTGAACATTCAGCGAGTGCGCGGCTCGATGCCATTAGCATCTCATCGCTGACACGCTTAGCTCCAACGGCCAGTACACCTAGGCCTATGCCTGGGAAGATGTAGCTGTTATTACACTGAGCAATTTCGAAGGTTTTACCATCGATGACCACAGGCTCAAACGGACTACCTGTCGCGACAAGTGCTTGGCCATTGGTCCAGTGAAGCACATCTTTTGGTGTGGCTTCGACGCGACTGGTTGGGTTAGACAGTGGGAAGACAATCGGACGAGGACAGTGCTTATGCATCGCCTTGATGATCTCTTCGCTGAATAGGCCAGGTGCACCGGAAACGCCAATTAGTACAGTTGGCTTGCCATTATTCATCACATCTAGCAAGCTGACATTGCCATTCTCTGTCTGCCAGCTTTCAATCGACTCTGATTTTTGAGCAAGTTTTTGCTGGAAATTAAGCAGATTAGGCATGTTGTCTTGCAGGAGTCCCCAACGATCGACCATAAAGACTTGGCTGCGAGCTTTGGCTTCATCGATACCTTCCGATACCATCTGTGCCACGATAGCTTCGGCAATACCACAACCCGCAGAGCCAGCACCTAGGAAGGCGACTCGTTGATCGCGTAATTGACTCTTAGCGGCTTTACAAGCAGCCAGCAGTGAGCCAACGGTCACGGCTGCAGTGCCTTGGATATCATCGTTGAAGCAGCAGTATTGATCTTTGTAACGCTCAAGCAGTGGCATGGCATTTTTCTGAGCGAAATCTTCGAATTGGATCAAGGCATCAGGCCAGCGGCGGCTGACAGCTTGCATAAAGGCTTCAACAAATTCGGTATATTCTTCACCGCCGATGCGCTGATGACGCCAGCCCATATACATAGGGTCTTCAAGTAGGTGCGGGTTATCGGTACCCACATCTAAGGTGATCGGTAAGGTATATGCCGGACTGATCCCGCCACAACTTGTGTACAGAGACAGCTTACCAATGGGGATCCCCATGCCGCCAATTCCCTGATCCCCTAGACCCAGAATACGTTCACCGTCGGTAACAACGATGATCTTCACCTTCTGGCGCGTCGAGTTGTTGAGAATGTCATCGATGCGGTCTTTATGTGGGTATGAGATAAACAGCCCACGGTTGCGGCGGTAGTTCTTCGAGAAACGCTCACAAGCCATACCAACAGTCGGTGTGTAGATGATAGGCATCATCTCAGTGATGTGGTTTTGAACCAAACGGTAATAGAGTGTCTCGTTGGTATCTTGAATATTTCTCAGATAGATGTGTCTATCGAGATCATTGGTAAAGTTGGTGTACTGATCATAAGCACGAGATGCCTGCTCTTCGATGGTTTCGATAACATGAGGCAGCAGGCCTTCTAGGTTAAAGAAGACACGCTCTTCATCGGTGAATGCGCTGCCCTTGTTGATAAGGGGGGCTTCAAGAATCGCAGGTCCTGCAAAAGGAAGGTAGAGGGGGCGTTTATGATCGTCCATTGGAAACCTTATGATAATTTTAATTATGGATGCTGTCAGTCTGGCAAGATTATCACGAAATGTGATCTTTGTTCTGTTTAGCAGGCGTTTTTTAGCTCTTTTTTATCTCTTTTTTTCATTTCACAATGTGGAAGCGTTTAAAACAAAAAACACAGCCTAGGCTGTGTTTTTATGGCTGGGCAACTTAGTTAAAAGTACCTGTTATTTACCGCGATGCTTGATAGACAAACCAGCAAGAAAATTACGTAAAACCTGATCGCCACACTCTTTAAAATGCTTATGGCCTGGTTTTCTAAATAGCGCCCCCAGTTCAGATTTAGACATATTGAAATCGGCCAGAGCTAATGTGCTGATGATGTCATCTTCGCGCATCTCCAGAGCAACCCTTAGTTTCTTGAAGGTAAGATTGTTGTTGATCTGTGATACTGGCTCTGGGATCTCTGCGCCTTCTCTCAGGCCACGCTTCTCTATGATAAGGCCATCAAGGAACTGACACATGGTCTTATCATTACAAGGTTGGTAACCTTCTTCTTCCTCTTTCTTTAGCATGTTAAGAAGAAGCTCTTGTGACACTTCTTGATTAACCTTGGCGAAGATTTTGATCATCTTGGCATTTTGGTAATCGAACACGAAGCGTAGTCGGCGTAAAATATCGTTGTTAATCATAAGTCTTTATCTTTCATTAGTTGATTCCGCGGCTGCGGGATCTTGTGGCGGCAATTATAGCCGACTTTAGTCCTGAGTCTCGGATTTATTTGTACTGTCTATTTATCTTTTTTGCTCATGAGTTTTTTATTTTCATGGCTATTACTATAAATAAGTGATTCTCTGATATTCGCTCGTATTTGGTTATGCAGTTCAAATACCCGGTCGAGGTCATTGACGTTTAATGAGATATTCTCCAGCATCACCAGATCCAAATTAAACTCAGGGTAGTGTAGCGTCATCGACATGTACCCTGCTAGGTAGCCAGTATGGCTGTACTCTGTTATGCCATCTTCTCGGTTAATCCTAAGGCCGTAACCGTAACTCATATCTGGCCATAGAAACTCAATGTCTGTATGTGAGCTTGTCATCAGCTGGTAGCTTTGGGGGCTGATGAGTCTACCCGAGTGTAATTTGCGCTGAAATGCGGCAAAGGCTTTAGTCGTGGCAATCAATCCTCCGGCAGGGAGCAAAGATTCGGTTATCTCGATCCCCGAGGGAGTTAATCCACCTCCAGATTCAGTGAGCCCTATGGTGAGAGAGGGGGCCCGCTGGCGTATGTCATCTATGGTGCCGACTTCTGCATAAAGGCCACCGAGTTGGTTGTTTAGCTTAAAATCGGCAATCTGTTGAGCTAAAGTCTGTTGGTTTACCTGCTCAAGAATCTCTCCTAATAGGGAGTAACCAAAATTGGAATATTGAAATTGGCTACCAGGCTCGAAGCGGTTTGGTTTACCTAATTTTGAGACGCCGGAAGTGTGACTTAGCAGGTGATGCAGAGTGATGTTTTCATTGTATCTATGTGGGTCGAAACTGGATTTATTTCGTGCCGATTCGACATCGATGCCGTAAATGATAGTAGGCGAATCTACTGTTTTAGACGAGATTGCTTGTTGCGATGAACTTGTATCTTGTGGCGAACTGGCTCGCTGAAGCGAGAGTGCTGAGTCGGTATTTTCTGTTGCTCCGAGTTCGCTGTTATCGTCGAGTGCTATTCCAGATTCAAGGGCTTTTCCTGGTTCAAGAATTGCATCTGCTTCAATAGCTGGCTCCGGGGCGGTCTCAAATTTTGCACTGAATCCCTCATCTTGCTCAGGGTTTGTGTCTGAATAAGCGTCACTATTCCCCCCTTGAATCTCATCAGCATCTAAGTCCACACCATCAATGAGATAGCTATTGATGGAGCGTCTCAGATCGAGTTTATCTGCATCGACGGCTTGCAGTATCAAGGTTGCCGTTATCTGCTTAGATAAGGAGGCAATAACGAAGCTTGAATTTCGGGTGATCCCTCTGCCCTTGTTTACAGTGAGGAGAGGTTTGCCATCTTTTAGCAGAAGTAGGCTACCACTGAATGGCTGCTGAGAGGTGTCGATAGCCTGTTTTATGGATATTTCGATGCTTTGTGGTGCTGCCACTGGCTCATTTTTAGTTTGGCCATCCGAATTCTCTGCCTGTTTTTTACCATTTTTAAGTGATGGGAAATCGGCATAACTGGTGGGGCTCAGCGCTAATGCACTCAGTACTACACTGCTTAGTAGAGTGTTTTGTAAGCGCATCCTTGTCCTTAACTGCATTTCATACTCACTTATTTAGTAGCCATCCAGTAGATAAACAGCAGGGCAAAACCAACCAGGTAGGTCATGCCTAACATAGACAGAGATTTCATTTTCCAGCCGTAGCGGTCTGATTCAGCCAGAGCAGAACTGGTCATTAATTTATAGTTTAGCCAAGCAAAAATGACAGTGGTCATAAAAGCTAAAATCATTACAAATTCTAATAGCGGCAGTAGGGCTCCCTTAAAAAACAATATGATACCTAAGCCAATTGCACTGATGCTTAGCATGACTCTGGTTAAGCCTTTTTCAGTGTTTTGGGTTTTAGTCAGTAAACGTAAGCCCATATTCAGGGTGCGACTGTAGCCGTCGATGACAGTCACTGTGGTACTGAAGATACACAGTAGGGCGACAGTGCCAATAAGATAACGTGATTCGCTGCCTAAAACCTGGCTGTATAGGTCTATGAGTTGGCTGGCAAATTTAGCCCCTGATGCGGAAAACTGCTCGCCACTGCCATGCATAACTAATGAGCCAAGGGCGAGAAAGACGATAGCGAGAATTGCAGTTGTCAGGTAACCAAAGTTAAAGTCGAAGATGGCTTGCTCTTTGGTTATTGGAGTCGTTTTCTTTTTCTCTAATAGCCATAGCGAGTTCCAGGCACTGACCTCTATCGGGGCTGGCATCCAACCCATCATGGCGACGAGGAAACCGATATAGCCCCACTGCCAAGGTGACTGTGAGACAAAGTCTGGGCTGATGACCGAGGGAGCGTTGAAGGCCAGAGCGACGGCAATGAGGGTTGAGATAGTCAGGCACAGCATGATCACTTTAGTGAGCTTATCGAGCAGAGCGTAATGACCAAAGATAAGTAGAGCCAGACTCGATAGCAGTACAATGAGCGCCAGCAGATCGATGGAGAGGGGAACGAAGAGGGTCAGCATGGCGGCTGTTAGCATGGCCACTCCGGCCGTACTTGCTACGGCGGCTATGGTGTTGAGACCCGTAAAAAGTAAGAGGTAGCCTCTTCCTTGCTTAAGATACCCGTGGAGTAAGCTCTCTCCAGTCGATGCTGTGTAGCGAGCGCCGGCGGCGAAGAAAGGATATTTTAGCAAGTTAACCGCTAAGATAACCCAGGCTAGTTGCCAGCCAAACTCAGCGCCTGCACGAGTGGAGGCAACAAGATGAGAGGCGCCAATAGCTGCTGCGGCCATCAGTAAGCCTGGCCCTAATGCGCTGAGTAGGTATTTGACTTTAGACAATTGAGTCCCTGTGTTTGGGGGAGTATTTAAACTCGGGTCATTTTGCGGTTTATCCATTGCATTCATGTTCTTGTGTCGGCTCCATAACGTCTTATTGGTTATTTTTATCTTAATATATAGGGCCGTCGAATATGACACGCCTAGTATGAATATTAAAAGAAGTTTTTGGACAGAAGGTGAAGAGTTTATTAGATAAGCCTTATTTTTGCTGGTAAGGCTATTTAGGCAGGTGATCGACCAGCAGCTGTTTAAAGTCCCTTCAGTAACCTACTTACACTTGTTTTGATTTTGTGAGCTTTATGTTGTTAATTGTTTTTATGAATTTAAAAGCCATTATTTATTAAACATTTACATAACACCCCTCCACTAGCAACCTATCAAGTCTTGCGCAGTGATGACTCTGGTTTTAAATCGGCGAATATAGCAAGCGATTGAAAATAAAAACAATTCAACAAGTGGAAGGGACCCTCATGGCCTATCAAAACAGTAAGTTGAGCCACACTCGCTCTATTAAAGGTAGATTAGGAAAATTAACAAAATCGGCAATATTTACCGCAAGTGTCTTTGCCATACCAACATCGGTATTAGCGAATGATAATAGTGAAATAGAAGATTTAAAACAGCAAGTCGCAAATTTAAGTGAAAAATTAGATGAGCTATCCGTCAGTGAAATATCGACCTCTGGCGGTGGCTTAGAAGTTGTCAGTAAAGATGGCAAATACAGTTTCGAAATGGGTGGACGTTTCCAGCTTGATTACAACGCATTTGATGGCGTTTACAATGCCGATAATGGCGGTGAAACGGGCTCAGATCTGTTTCCCAGGCGCGTAAGAACCTTTGTAGAAGGCCAAGCAGATAACTGGGATTATAAGTTATTGCTCGATTTTTCCGAAGGCGCCGAGATCACCATGGCGCGCCTGCGATACAAGGGCTTTAAGGGGGGGCCTGTGATTAAGCTAGGTAAGATCCGTGAAGATATCAGCATGGAAGCGCTTACCAGCAGTAAGCATATTACGGGGATCTCACGCTCTATGTTGTCAAATACCATGTCTCCTTATTTTAAATATGGTGTGGCGGCGTATCAATATTTCAAAGATTCAGGTTTACGCTACGCCATAGGTGCATACAAGGGCGGCTCATTTGGCGCAACTGGTAAAGATGAAAACGATAAGTTAGCACTTTCTTACACAGGTCGTTTGACCTGGTCTCCGGTTCATAATGAAGGTGAAGTATTGCACTTCGGCTTGTGGGGATCTCATCGTGATATGGGCGGCAATGATCTGTCAGCCAAATTCGCTCGTGGTGAGGTACGGGAAACCAATGTACGTCTGGTGAACTATGCGGCAGGCGGGGATACCTATGCAGTGGATAATTTGCAGCAGTGGGGACTAGAGTTTGCCGGGGTATATGGCCCGGTATCTTTGCAGGCTGAATACGCTGTACGAGACGTAGAGGCGGTCGACTCGGTCAACGATGATTCCTTCGATGGTTATTATGTGACAGCCAGTTACTTCATCACAGGTGAAAGCCGTAAATATGCCAAACGCGGCGTCTTTAGCTCACCGACTCCACTTTCTACCAATGGCGCCTGGGAAGTCTTTGCGCGTATGAGTAACTTCGATGCCACCTCTGAGACCCAAGGTACAGAGGCTGATGTGGCTACCATAGGTGTGAACTACTACCTCAATAAGAAGATTAAGTTTATGGCTAACTATTTGATGTCTGATGTTAGCGGTCCGGGGACTCAAGCGTTAGTTGGAGATTATGACAGCGGTAATGCCATGACACTAAGAGCGCAATACCTTTTCTAAATAAGTGCTTATGTACATAGGTGCGAACACTAAGGCTCGCACCAAGCTCAGCTTATTTTTAGAAAAGTCATCAATATAATTTTTGGAGAAAGTCATGAAACTGACCAAATTTACCTCTAGTGCTATAGCCGCTGTAATATTAGCCATGGGAATGGGCGCGGTTAGCGCGGCCGAGAGTATCGATACAAGCAAGATCCACTTTTTAATTCCGGGAGGCCCCGGTGGTGGTTGGGATGGCACCGCCAGAGGTACAGGCGAGGCCTTGCTCAAATCCGGCATGATAGACAATGCCTCTTACCAGAACATGTCTGGTGGCGGTGGTGGTAAAGCCATCGCTTACATGATTGAAACCGCGGCTAAGCAAACCGATACCTTGATGGTCAACTCGACACCTATTGTTGTTCGTTCACTGACTAAGGTGTTTCCGCAGTCCTTTAGGGATCTCAAACCTGTGGCAGGAACCATTGCCGATTATGGTGCCTTCGTGGTTCGGGCAAACTCAAAATATCAGAATTGGGATGAAGTGGTTGCCGATTTTAAGCTTAACCCGAGAAAGGTGAAGTTCTCCGGCGGTTCGGCTCGAGGTAGCTTAGACCACTTGGTTGCAGCTATGGCGATGCAAGCGGGCGATGTTGATGTGAAGCGTTTGGTTTATGTGGCTTACGATGCTGGTGGTAAGGCGATGGCAGGTTTGTTATCGGGTGAAACGGCAATTTTGTCGACGGGTGTCGGTGAGGCATTGAACATGGCTCAGAGTGGTGAGGTGAGAATTCTGGCCATTACATCGCCAAAGCGTGTCGAGGCAGTCCCTAATGTGCCAACTTTGACTGAGCTGGGTTATGACGTCGTCTTCGCTAATTGGCGTGGCTTCTTTGCGGCTCCCTCTATGTCAGATAAGAAAGTGGCAGCCTATGCCAAGCTTCTTGGTGGCGTTCAGGGAACTCCTGAGTGGAATGAGATCAAGGATCGTAATGGTTGGGTGAATCTTTATAACCCGGATAGCGAGTTCTACCAGTTTCTGGAGCACCAGGAGCAAGTGATTGGTGGCCTGATGAAGGAGCTAGGTTTCTTAAGGTAATCGTTTAACCAAAATACACAAAGCATGACTCTCTGCCTGCATCTTATTTGTATGGATACGGGCAGGGAAACACCTAACTAAAAAATACTATAAATGGTGAATATTATGAATATCAGTAAAGACAAGCTTGGTGCGCTGTTTTTTTTCATATTTAGCGTCTGTTATGGCTACTACGCTACTCAAATACCCCTATATCCAGGTGAAGAATACGATGTCTTTACCTCCCAGACGATGCCAAAAATCTATGCTGTCAGTGCCATGTTGGTGTCGGCTCTGGCGTTATTCCTAGCAATAATTGAAGAAAGAAGGTCGGTATCTTTAAAGACGGAAAATAAAGATAAGCCCTATTTTGACCGTAAGGGCTGGAGCCAGTGTGGTGCACTTATTGGTTTAATGTTTTTTTACGGCGCAACCATCGAAGCCCTGGGCTTCATCCTGTCTACTATCGTCTTCTTGAACATAGGTTATCTCATCTTAGGTGAGCGTCGTCCCAAAATACTGTTTCTCGCCTCGGTGCCCGTGGTGATTGTCTTTTGGGCAATCATGACTCAGTTACTCGGTATCTATCTTTCAACCGGCGATATCTGGAGCTAAGACTATGCATGATGGAATATTATTGGGATTTGAGACTGCGTTTTCGATGCAGAACATCCTATTTGTTATCTTTGGTTGCTTCGTTGGTACATTTATCGGCATGCTTCCAGGCCTTGGACCGATCACTGCCATCGCGTTGATGATCCCTATAACCTATGGAATTGACCCATCATCTGGGATGATCTTGATGGCTGGTGTCTATTATGGCGCTATATTTGGCGGCTCTACTTCATCAATTCTGATCAATGCCCCGGGAGTGGCCGGAACGGTTGCGACCTCGTTCGATGGCTATCCTTTAGCCAGGCAAGGTCAAGCGGGTAAGGCACTGGCGTTAGCGGCTTATTCTTCTTTTTGTGGTGGAACTATCGCCGCGGTTTTCCTGCTGGTGGCGGCGCCCATGTTATCTAAGGTATCACTGAGTTTTCAGTCGCCGGACTATTTTGCTTTATTGGTGTTGGGACTCACTGCGATAGCGGCATTCTCCAATAAGGGCCAGTTCCTCAAATCCATCATGATGACTCTTTTGGGTTTGATGTTGGCGACTGTAGGCACGGATCAGGCTTCCGGTGTCGAGCGTTTTACTTTCGGCCAGATAGATTTACTGGACGGGATCAGCTTTCTCTTGATTGCGATGTCGATGTTTGCCCTCTCGGAAGCTTTGATGTCTATCATAGCCAAGAGTAAGGCTAAGGAAGGTGAGCTAGCGTCGGCAGAGCAAGCTGCTTCGACTAAGGTCGGTAGCTTGAAAATTACCAAGGCAGAGATTAAAGAGGTAGCCCCTACTGTGGCGCGCTCATCCGTACTGGGGTTCTTCGTCGGTGTGCTACCGGGAGCTGGGGCGACCATTGCATCATTTCTGGCCTATGGACTGGAGCGTAATTTGGCATCGGCTAAAGAGAAGTTAAAGTTCGGCAAGGGAAGTCTACGTGGATTGGCGGCTCCCGAGACGGCCAATAATGCTGCCTGCAGTGGCTCCTTCGTGCCACTGTTAACCTTAGGTATTCCAGGTTCGGGGACGACTGCTGTTATGTTGGGTGCCTTGATGGCCTATGGCATCCAGCCTGGCCCTAGGTTGTTTCTCGATAATCCTGAAGTGTTTTGGTCGGTTATCGTGTCTATGTATCTGGGCAATATTGTGCTGCTATTTATCAACCTGCCGCTGATCCCTTACATAGCCAAGGCACTAACCTTGCCTAAGCAACTGCTTACTGTGTTGATCTTATTCTTCTCTTTAATAGGTGTGTATCTGGTGTCGTTCAACGCCTTCGATATCTTTATGATGGCGGGGTTTTCTGTGATTGCTATCGGCCTCAGGTTACTCAACTTTGGCATGTCCCCCTTGATTCTGGGTTTCATTTTAGGTGGCATGTTAGAGCAGAACCTGCGTCGTTCTTTGACGCTTTACGACGGTTCTATCTCATTCCTTTGGGACAGGCCCATCACATTGACGATTCTTATCGTTGCGGCCTTGATCTTGTTGCTGCCTAAGCTATCTGAGTTTGTACGCAGGGGGAGAAACAAGCCTGCAGAAGTGAATTAACTAAAGAGTTCCAATCAAGTTTTGTAACGTAAGAAGTGCAGTAGGGTGCGGCTTACACTCCTTTATTCTTACGTTACTTTTTTGACAAACCGTTAACAGAAAACTTATTATCGTATTTTGTATCCACAACACCAATTCGAGAAAGGAGTTTTCGATCAGGATAAAATTATGATCTCTATCGTCTCAACGTTTAAAAATTTAGGTTTACACAATCGTCTGGCCTTCTTCTCCTTGAGTCTGATCATAATACAAACATTCGGTTTAGGGGTCGTTGCAACTTATAGTCTACAAACCAATCTAGAAGAGCAGATTGGAAAACGTGCTTTAGCCCTGTCCAAATCATTAGTTCATCATCCCATAATTATTCAAGGGCTTATCAATAAAGACAGCGCCTCGGTACAAGCCTTCGCGGAGATTATTCGCCATAACACTGAAGCCAGGTTCATTGTCGTCGGTGATGTTGACGGGGTGCGTTATTCCCACCCAAATACGAGTAAGCTAGGTAAGAAAATGGTGGGTGGAGATAACAGTCAGGCCTTAATTTCCGGTGAGTCCTATATTTCAAAGGCAATGGGATCTTTAGGCATATCAGTTCGCGGTAAGAGTCCTGTTTTTTCTCCCGATGGTGAGATTATTGGTCTGGTATCGGTGGGCTTTCTCGAAGAAGATATCGATAAAGTCGTCGGTAAGTTTAAGCGTAATTTTCACTTCTTTTTTGGCTTAATACTCTTGGCGGGAGTGGGGATAACCATCTATATCTCTAAACGTTATCGTGATGACATTTTCGGGCTGGAACCCGAAGAGATCGCCCGAACCTATACTGAGCGTAAGGCCGTGCTGGCCTCCATTCTTGAAGCCATCATAGTGATTAACGAAGCGGGGATCATAACCAGTGTCAACCCGGTTGCTTTGAAGCTTATCGGCAAAGCGGACAGAGACAAGGTTGTAGGTAAGGCTATCGATGGCCTGCTATCACTCTCTCCTATACTTAGCGCCGACAATGCCGGATTATCCTGGCGGGATATTGAAGTGGATATTAACGATCAGTTGATGATCTTAACTAAGACCCCATTGTTGATTAACGGCGAGAACAAGGGAGCTGTGCTCAGTTTCAGGCTTAAGGATGACATAGTGGTACTGAGTAGAAAACTGTCTCAGGTGCAGCAATTCTCTACCATGTTACAGGTGCAGACCCATGAGTACTCAAACAAGCTTAACACCATAGGAGGCCTTATCCAGATTGGCTCCGTCGATGAGGCGCTGGAGTTGATCACCAGTGAAAGCTCGGGATATCAGGAGATGATAGAGTTCTTGATTGCGACCATAAAAGATCCTGTGATGGCGGGATTCTTTCTGGGTAAATACAATCAAGCCCGAGAGCGTAATATCGAGTTTATCATAGAGCCCGATAGTAGTCTCAATGATATTCCTGTGAATATACCGCGAGAAAAACTGGTCACTATTCTGGGAAATATTATAGATAATGCCTTCGATGCCAGTCTTAAAAACAGAGATAAAATTCATATGGTTAATTTGCATATGACAGATATAGGTAATGACCTGATATTTGAGGTTGTAGACTCAGGCGGCGGTATAGGTAGCGACTTGAAAGAGAATATTTTTGCACTAGGTGAAACCACTAAGGCAGAGATGGGGCATGGGATCGGTATGTACCTAGTAAAAAATGCCCTCGCTCAGTTAGGCGGGTCGATATCGATATCTAATGCTAGGGCTGGCGGTACCATCATGACTGTGTATATCCCCAAGCAGCTGGCAAAAAGATCATAAGCAAGCAGAACCAATAATGAATAGAACAAGAGCAAGGTATTCTGATGAAGATGAAAAACGTACTGATAGTTGAGGATGATGCCAGGATTGCCGCTATCTTAGCTAAAACCATCGACAAACGAGAAGAGTATGAGGTCATAGGTGTTGCCTCGAACGTGACAGAGGCGATAGATGTCATAGATTGCTTCGCACCGGATCTCGTATTCTTGGACATCAGCCTAGATTCGAGTAGCGGCTTGGATGTGATTAAATATATTCGTCAGGAGATACAGGAGAATGCGCCGACAGTAGTGATGTTAACGGCCGCCAAAGATGTGGAGGTTATCCAAAAATCTGTGGCCTCAGGTGTATTCGATTATATTCTTAAGCCTATCTCTTTTTCACGCTTGAATCAGACCCTGCAACGCTTCGCGGATTATTCAGAGAAACTCGAGACCAGGCAGGCATTCGAGCAGGAAGATGTGGATCTTTTCTTTGGTCTTCAACATGATGAAGAACCTGGAACGGGTTTAGAAAAAAGCGAACATGCGCCTCTGCCGAAGGGAGTCGATAGCCTGACCCTAGAGAAGATTATTAGTGCATTTAAGCGCGAGCCTGCCACCGCATATACGGCGGAAGTCATGGCTGACCGTATTGGGATCAGTCGAACGACTGCCAGGCGTTATCTGGAATATCTATTATCCGTAGAAAGGGTGAAAGCCGATATCGAATATGGCACCGTGGGTCGTCCAGAACGTCGTTATATCTTCATTTGAGTAGTTTCCTTTAAGTACCTTCATTCTTATAGAGTTATTTCATTGGGTTATCATCTTTGCGCTTCAAGTGAGGCGCGCGCCTTTATCTGCATCATAGTCATCTCTGCTTTTATAGACCCTATAAATAGAGTTTGTAACTCTTTATTTCTAAGAGTCTGCTTTATTTGACTTTTCTAATTTAGGCGATAGGTTAATACTTGCACGAGTAATCAGACGTCTGACTGAATTTTGTTGTAGTCAAGTGATTGAAAAATAATAATATCAAAGGATGATAACAATGAAGCAAGTAATAACACCAAGCCTGTGCGCCCTGGCTATCACCTCACTGTTTGCTAATGATCTATATGCGGCAGCTGAAACCGTCGAACGAATCGAAGTGACCGGATCGCGTATCAAACGTACCGATATCGAAGGTCCGTCGCCTATTCAATCCATCAGTAAGGAAGATATTGCTAATATGGGGTTCGATAACCTGCAGCAATTACTTGAACGTATGCCTGCCAACGGTGCAGGTGCATTTTCAACTCGTGGTAACAGTCAGGATTCTACAGCGAACGGCGGAGCGTCTATCAGTCTGCGAGGATTGGGCCCTGATGCAACACTCGTCTTGATTAACGGACGCCGCGTAGCTGCTTCGGCCTTTGCCGAGGGGATTACCAATTCGTTCGTCGATATTAACAACATACCTGTATCTGCTATCGAGCGTATCGATATTCTTAAAGATGGCGCGTCCGCTATCTATGGTTCTGACGCTATCGCTGGTGTGGTCAATATCGTGTTAAGGAAAGATATCGAGGGGATAGAAATCAATCTGGGCTTAGGCGATGCCACTGGTACTGATTATGGTGAGCAGACTGCTAGTTTAGTGTGGGGGATAAAGTCTGAACAGGGCAGTGCGTCGATAATTTTGGATTATTTCAAGAACGATACACTGGCTGCCAGTGAGATGGGCCGTTTCGGTACGGCGAATCAGAGTCCTTATGGTGGCGAAGATTATCGCTCTTCTCGTGGTTTCCCCGGCTATTTTTATGTCAACGGCGTCAAGACTATCGACCCTGATTGTCCTGCTGATTCAGCAACTGCAAGCGGCAGTTGTTTGTTTGATTATGGCCCATACAACCTCACTATTCCCAAATCTGAGCGTGTAGGTGCTATCGGGCAATTTGATTATGATTTTAATGATGAATTAACAGCGTTTCTTGAATTTGCGGTACAGCACAACACCTCTGAAGCAGGGGGGGCTCCAACCCCTCTCGATGAAGATGCAGGGCTTACCGTTCCTAGCACTCATCCGGATAACCCTTGGGGACAGGGCATTGAAATAGGTCGCTATCGTACCGTCGATGCCGGTGCCCGTCGCTGGGATATCGAGTCTGACTCTATGCGTTTAGTGGTAGGACTTCGCGGCATGATCGATGACTGGGACTGGGAAGTATCTGCTCAAAGAGGCCGCAGCGAATCGACTCAGACGGGGGATAGGTCTCAGGGCTGGGTCAGAACCGATTATCTGCAAGCAGAGATCGATGCGGGCAACTATAACCCCTTCGGTGGCACGTATAACTCTCAAGAAGTCATAGATCGCATCACCACTAGCTTAGTACGCCAAGGTGAATCTAATATCACCTCATATGATGCCAGCATTACTGGTCAGGCATTCACCTTAGGGGGGCGTGACATCATGATGGCAGCGGGCGCGGAATATCGTGAGGAAGATGTCAGTGATATACCCGATGAGCAGTTTCGAAGAGGTCTGATTTTCGGTACTGAAGCGGTTTCTGCCCAGGCTGCTCGAGATCAATATGCGGCCTATGTGGAATTTTCGATTCCCTTAACCGATAACTTCGAATTACAACTAGCAGGTCGTTACGATCATTACAGTGATTTTGGCTCGACCACTAATCCTAAGGTCGCGTTCCAATGGGGAATGACGGAAGATCTTACCGCTCGTGCTTCTTGGTCTACAGGTTTTAGGGCACCTTCTTTAGCTCAGATAGGTTTAGGCCCGTCTGAGGAAAGTAACTTCTTTATCGATAAATATCGCTGTGCAGCCGATGGTGTGGATTGTGAACTTTTGGACTACAACACGGAATTTGCTGGTAACCCTGATCTGGAAGCTGAAGAGTCTGAAACCTGGAACGTCGGCATGATCTGGGCACCTAGTCAGCAATTTGATCTGGGCTTCGATATTTTCAGCATTGTCCAGGATAACAAGATAGACAAGTTACAGCTGAGCGATATTTATGACGCTAATTGTAACGATCAAAATAGCAGTGTGTGTGAACGTTCAGCCGCTCAGCCTGGTCAGAGTTTAGGGCCAATCGATGTTATTCACTCAAGTTTCGTTAACTTAGGTTCCCAAGAAGTGCAGGGCATGGATGTTTCAGCCCATTATAGACTGGGGCTGGATAGCTATGGGGACATTAAGTTTGGCTTAGAGTGGAGTTATATGCATAACTTCGAGAAAGAGATCGGCGGAGAGTCCGTCGATTATACCGGTGGTTATGAGTATCCCGAGAACCGTTGGTTGGCGACGACAAACTGGATGGTGGATGATTTTGCCGCCAATGTTAACCTGAGTTACATAGGTGAGTTTGATGATTTCAATAAGACGCGTACCGTCGAGTCTCAGTTATTGGTGGATATGTCGGGCTCATATCGCTTCAGCGAGATGTTTAAATTAAGTGTCGGCGTGAATAACGTGTTCGACGAAGAGCCACCTTTCGCCATAGGTGATGGCGATGCCGATCTCTATGGTTATGCGATGGCGGTTCATAACCCCTTGGGTCGATATGTTTATACTAAGCTGACGATGAATTTTTAACCTTTCAAATTAAGTGAACTTGAGTATATTGTTACAGGCTACAACTTATAGTTATTGCTATTAGGTGTAGCCTTTTTATTAGTACGTCATTAATGGGAGTGAGAATGATCAAGTTATATGGAGTACCCCGAAGTCGTTCACTACGTGTGTCATGGACGTTAGAAGAGTTGGGGCTAGATTGGCAGTATCACTATATTAACTTTGCTAAAGGCGATAGTCGCAGCCCAGATTTTCTTGCTGTGAACCCTTGCGGTAAAGTGCCCGCATTAGTCGATGATGAGTTAGTTGTGACCGAGTCCGCTGCTATTGTTCTCTTCTTAGCCGAGAAATATGGCGACAGAAAGCTGTTACCCCAGCTTGGCAGCGATGCCTCAGCTTTGCATCATAAGTGGATAAGTTTTATCACCACTGAACTTGAGCAGCCGTTATGGACGATAGGAAAGCATAAGTTTGCTTTGCCTGAAGAAATACGCCAAGAGAGTATGTTTGCTGTGGCTAAGTGGGAGTTTGATAAGGCGGCTGGCATTGCCGAAAATTGGCTGCCAGAATCTGATTTTCTGTTAGGCGATGAGTTGAGTGTCGCGGATATTTTACTGGCGCACACCTTAGTTTGGGCGACTCGATTCGAGCAAACTATTCCGCCTAAGCTTGCTGCATATCGTGATAGAATCGCGGCGAGACCAGCCATGGCGAAAGCGCTAGAGAAAGAGATGGCGGGTGCCGAATAGCTTATACCGATTGGTATGATATTTTAATACCAATCAGTAATGAGTTGTGATCTAATATAGGTATCGCAAATAACCCGTATCTCCGTTTGAAAAACTATACCGCTGAAGAGATTTTAATCTTATCTAGAGCAGAAAAAGAGCCGCGTAAACGGATCCGATTACTGGCAGTAGCCTTATTCCTAGAGGGGCATAGCCGAACAGATGTCGCCGAGAGACTAAAAGTAGCCCGTGGCAGTGTTAACGCCTGGGTAGCAAAATATCTTGCGAGCGGCCCCAAAGGATTAGATGCCAAAAAGAATAAGGGCCGTGATAGCTACCTCACCTCAAGCCAAAAGCAGCAACTAAGTGCATATATAGAAGAACAAAGCATAAGTTCCTCTGGAGGCAGACTGACAGGTGACGCTATCCTAAAATATATTCAGCTACGCTTTAATGTCGACTACCACCCGAATGCGATTTACAAACTACTGGAACAGTTAAGTTTTAGCTGGATAACTAGTCGTTCTAAGCATCCAAAGCAATCACCTGAAGCCCAAATGGCTTTTAAAAAAGTTCCAACTGGAAACGATCCTTAACATCCCTGGTAGTGTGGCGCTTGAACGGGTAGATATTTGGTTTCAGGATGAGGCTCGATTTGGTCAACAAAATAGTACGACACGCTTGTGGGCGAGAAAAGGGACGCGTCCAAGAGCTGTGCGTCAGCAGCAATTTGAATATGTCCATTTCTTTGGTGCTGTTTGCCCACAAACAGGAGAGACTGAAGCGATAATTACGCCATACCTAAGTAAGGACATTATGCGTCAACATCTATCACTGATATCCCAAAGAACAAAGGCTGGTCGACATGCTGTTGTTGTGATGGATGGTGCAGGTTGGCATACCGATGATATAGCGGATGAATTTAATAATCTAAGTATCATCAAGTTACCTCCGTACTCACCAGAGCTAAACCCAATAGAACAAGTATGGAGTTGGTTACGACAACATCACCTTGCTAATCGCAGTTTCAAAGGTTACGAGGATATAGTGGATGCCTGTTCGATTGCTTGGAACTGTTTCATTAGTGATACAAAAAGAGTGGTGTCACTATGCCGAAGGGACTGGGCAATAATGACTTAATGTTAAGATGGAATGGTATAAAACGGTCTTTTGAGCGGCCTTTTGAAAGAGTAGGCGTAAAAAAAGCATCTATTCAGATGCTTTTTTTCATTTATGCTTTCGAACCTCGAACCTGGCAGCTATATCTGTGTCGCAGCCCACTTAGCTCTGATCTCACGGCTTTCTTTCAAACCTTCCTTCTCGCGGTAAGCTTTATAAGCTTCTACATCGAGTGCTACTAGCGTTACTTCCACTTCAAGCACCAGCTTACACTCTTTCTTGATGCGCCAAGCTGATGTGCTATAAAGTTCGGTCAGTGGCAATGAGCCTAAGAATTCAGGGTTATATTGGGCGTAGACAGCTTGAGTCGGATAGACGACAAAGCTTAGGCGACGCTTAGGCTCTTGCTTGAATAACTCTTCGATGCCATCACAGGTGTTGAGCACCTGCATTTCGATGATCTCATCGATCTCTAATAGCTTCTTTTCTGCAAGTCCTGATACGGGCTTTTCACCTGCTTCCCAGGCGATGACATCGTTTTCGCTGGCTTTACTTAGCTCGGCTACTTGAGCCTGTGTCAGACCCAGAGATAGACGCAGGAACGTAATTTCGATGGCATTTAGACCGGCATTCTTTGACATGTTTTTTCCATAAATTTGAGTGTCTATCCGAGGCCTTATTCACACTATATAGTGCAAGTGCAAGCCGTGTTCGGATAGATAAATACGCTGCGTTAGAACTTAGAACTTAGAACTTAGAATCTAGTTATTGATATTTAACTCTGTAACCAGACTTCTTCGGCCCATTGCCAGAAAGATTCCCAAGTTTCGCTTTCGAGTTCATCTTCGCTCCAGAGCATGACCTGACCTTCCTGATCGATACAATAAAAACTATTCCCCTGCTGACATATGGCTACGTACTCACGTGACATGCCGATTGACCAAGCATAGGCTGTGACTTCGGCAAGGTAAGTGTGGGAATAGGGGTCGCTGGCGGTTACCGGCTCTAGTGTCCCGTAAATGACATTACTGGCATAGAGTAGATATTCCTTTAGCTCGGCAGGAAGAGGCATTAAAATTTCCTCTTCGACCACTACAATTTGTTCAAATGTAGGGAGTTCTAAAGGGATAGGAACGGTTTCACTCAGTTCCTGAAGTTGCTCTATGATCTCGTGCATTGTCTCTTCGCTGATTATTTATTTATAGACGCATTATATATGGTCTGAATGGTTTTTGTTAGCGCTTAGGCTGCTGATGCCGTGATCAAGCTTGCAGCATCGATGCGTTTATATTGTAGCCAAGCTTTGTGATATTGCTTATGAGACACTTGGCGAAGACGTGTTATTTGGGCCTGCTCAATGTCGTTCAATGCTCGGCCTTGATTCACGGCTAGAGTTTCGATGGTTTGCACATCTTCATAAACTTGGTGCTCGGCACCATTTTTGATGTTAGCTATCTCACTCAAGTGCAGTTGCACTTCGGCAATCATCTGAGACTTAGGTAGCCTGATGAGCACATTAAGATCCCGGTATCCCGAGTCTTTAGGTGAAGCGAAACGGTTTTTTACCTTGATGATCTGAGTTTGACTGGTTAAGGCCTCATAGGCGGTCACCAAGTCGTGGATATTGTTGGTTACTATGCTGGCTCTGGCAAGGTCGGTGAGTAGGCTCGCATCACCAGCATGTTTACTACTGACCTTCTCGCTGGCTCTGGAATAACTTTTAATTGCGGGAACTTGTGTTTCAATCTGATTCGCTGTGGAAATCTGTTTTAAAATTTGTGTCAATTCATCTTGGGCTGTTTGCGCTTGGGAGTAGAGGGAGTCTAGATCTGTGCTGGTCTGCCTAGGTGGATGGTATTCAAGGCTTGATATCGATGTGAGTCCAGAGAGATCTTTACTGATTGCTTGCCTGACGGCATAGCTATCACTTTTCTCTTTTATATTAGATTGAAATTCGTTTGTGGCAGCGAATCCTGGCCGGGTGGACAGAAGGAGAAGGAAAATAAAGAAGGTGCGGAACAAGCGATTCATACTATTTATCAACATCAAATTAGCCTCATTACCTGAAAGAAAAACGAAGTAAAACTAAACGATGCATCTAATCTATGCCTCAAGTGCTTAATCTATGCTGAACGGCAAATTAACTTTTGTTCATTATCTATTCATAATGTTTGAGGCATAAAAAAAGAGCGCCTAAGGCACTCTTTTTAAATATAAATAGTTATTTATCAATTACCAAATCTTTACACGATTTTCGGGAGCTATGTACATAGCATCGCCTTCTTTCACGTCAAAGGTGGTGTAGAACTGGGGCATGTTGGATAGTGCGCCCAGTGAGCGGAACTTAGCCGGTGAATGTGGATCGGTTGCTACACGGTTACGCATAGACTCTTCTTTGATCTTAGCGCGCCAGATCTGAGTGAAACCGATGAAGAAACGCTCATCTCCGGTCAGTCCATCGATAACTGGTGCTTCTTTACCGTTAAGTGATTTCTTGTATGCCTTATAAGCGATAGTCACACCGGATAAGTCACCTATGTTCTCACCAAGGGTTAGCTCACCGTTTACGTTGAGATCGTCAAATACAGCGTAGCCATTATATTGTGCGACGAGTGCTTTGCCGCGAATGGCGAACTCTGAGAGATCTTGCTCAGTCCACCAGTCACGCATGTTGCCTTCACCATCAAATTTAGCGCCTTGGTCATCGAAGCCGTGACCCATCTCGTGGCCGATCACCGCGCCGATACCACCATAGTTAACCGCATCATCGGCTTGCATGTTGAAGAAAGGTGGCTGAAGGATGGCCGCAGGGAATACAATTTCGTTCATGGTTGGATTATAGTAAGCATTGACCGTTTGAGGCGTCATATGCCATTCCCATTTACGGATTGGGCCTGCCAGTTTTTCAAGCTCTTTCTCGTGTCCAAGCTCATTGGCGCGAATGTTGTTACCGATGAGATCGTCTGCCTTGATAGTCAGCTTAGAATAGTCTTCCCATCTGTCTGGGTAACCTATCTTAGGATCAAACTTTGCTAACTTGTCTTTGGCGGCGACTTTAGTGCCGGCACTCATCCATTCTAGGTTGTCGATACTGGTGCCGTAAGCGCCACGTAAGTTTTCAACTAGCACTTGCATGCGCTCTTTCGCGGCTGGAGCAAAGTGACGCTTAACGTAAACTTTACCAACGACTTCACCTAGTAGGTTGTTGACCGTGCTCACACCACGCTTCCAGCGAGGTTGCTGCTCGGCTTGGCCATTCAATGTTTTAGAGAAGAACTCGAAGTTTTCATGATCTAACTTACCCGTCATTTCACCAGCGAAATGAGTCAGTAATTGCCACTTCATGTAGGTCTGCCAGGTCGACAACTCATTGGCTTTAAGGACTTCATTGAATCCTTCGATAAAGCTAGGCTGGTTGATGATGATATCTTTTTGATCTTGGACGCCTAAGGTCGTCAGGTATCCAGTCCAGTCGATATCTGGTGCAAGTTTAGCGAGATCCTTAACCTGATAAAGGTTATAGGTCTTAGTACTATCACGGGTTTCTACTACATCCCAATGTCTGCTAGCTATGGCAGTTTCCAGTGCTAACACCTGCTCTGCGCTGGCCTTAGGATCTTTAAAACCTGCTATGGTAAACATTTTTTCTATATGCTCGACGAAGGCTTTACGAATATTAACGAAACGTTCGCCTTCGTTGAAATAGTAATCCTTCTCAGGCAGGCTGAGACCATATTGCCATATGTGTGTGGCGTAGCGGCTTGAGTCTTTAGCATCTACATCGATATAGAAGGCAAATGGGGTACCGCTGCCTATGATTTGACTATGGGCGAAATAGCTAACTAGATCGGCTTTGGTCTTAAGGGCGGCAATTTTATCCAGTTCGGCTTGAATTGGTGCAGTGCCGAGTTGGTTGAGTGTGTCTGTGTCCATAAATGAACGATAAAGATCGGCTACTTTCTGTTCATCGCTTCCGGCAATAAGATTAGGCGTTGCGGCGACTTCTTCTATGATGGCTTTAACATCGTCACGTGACTTTTCACGGAGATCATAAAAAGCACCAGTGCTGGTTCTGTCACTGGGAATCTCGGTATTCTTGAGCCAAGTACCGTTAACGTAGCCGTAGAAGTCATCTTGAGGACGAATAGACTTATCGAAGTTAGCGAAGTCGATTCCTGACGTTAACGCCATTTCAACCGCTGCAGCCGTTTCTGTTTTGCTTGTTTCAGGGGCTTTAACTTCAGCTTCCTTATTGTTGCATGCCGCCAGGCCTACAATCAGTGAGGCACATAAGCCTCCAACGAGTACTTTCTTCATGCTGTATCCTTTATTGCCCATTTATTGGGTCATTTATATTTATGTCACTTAATACTAATAGGTATAATTCGTGTGTCGCTTTGCTGAGCGCTTGTTTACTTTGATAACCGAGTGAAATGTTACTACTTGACGGCTAAATACCCAATGCTCAAATATGTGATATTAAACGACATACTGGCACACATGTTAAGTCGAATTGGGGAATATAAACAAGGTGTAAAGTCTAGAGCGAACTAGATGTAGAGGCAACATGTGTAAGTAAAGGTTTCCTTTCACGTTAGCGATGAATTTGGTCAGAAAATTCATCGCTGCTGAAACTCAATTGACTGAGGTGGCAGCATGCCTAGCTTGTTAAAGTTTTGCCCTTTAGGGGATAGCCCTTCATAATGGCGCCACTTTTTATTTGAAACTTGAGAAATTTAAGTGCGTTTAGACAAATTTATCTGTGAATCGACTGAGCTCACTCGCTCATTAGCTAAGAAAGCATTACATCGTGGTGATGTGACTTGCAATGGCGAAGTGGTTAAAAATTCAGGTTTTAAAGTAGAAGTTGGGCAGACTATCTGTTTAGATGGCGAGGTTATTTCTGTGGTTGGTCCAAGGTTTTTGATGCTTAATAAGCCCGTCGATACTATCTGTGCCACGTTTGATGAGGTGCACCCAACAGTTATTGACCTGCTCGATATTGAGAAAGCAAATACTCTGCATATTGCCGGTAGATTAGATATTGATACCACAGGACTCGTGTTGATCACTACCGATGGGCAATGGTCACATAAGATCACCTCGCCAAAGAAAGATTGCGGTAAGTGTTATTTGGTCACATTGGTCGATGAACTCCAAGTCTCATTAATCGAGACGTTCGCTCAAGGCGTAGAGCTGAGAAATGAAGATGGTCTAACTAAACCCGCAGTGCTTGAGATTATCGATACTCATACAGCGCGTTTGACCATCACCGAAGGTAAATACCATCAGGTGAAGCGTATGTTTGCCGCCGTAGGCAATAAAGTCGTCGGTCTACATAGAGAAAGCGTCGGTAAAATAGTGCTAGACGATGACTTAGCACCTGGCGAGTGGCGTTTCCTGACCGATGAAGAGGTAGCCTCGGTCTAGTTTATTCATAGCTTTGAGAGAAGTGAGAAGGGCCCTGAAAATAAGGCCCTTTGGCTCAAGTCTTTATGGGAGTCTGTTGGCTACATCCTTTTACTCAGCTCAACGTCTCCGCTAATTGTATTGATCTTTATATCTGCAGTAGGTTCACCGCTTTTAAATTTTAGATATGAAGTGGGTGAGTACTTTTCTTTGGTCGGTTTATCATCGCTATAACGATTGTAGATCTTACCTCCTGGGCCACCATTTAGGTTGAATCTGGCATTGATGAACTGAGGCAATTCGAGTTGAATATCTCCGCTAACAGTCTCTAAGCTAGCGGTAGATTCGAGAGCCAAGAAAGAGAGCACAATATCACCACTGACACTTCGAACCTGGAGCTTGTCGACTTTCTGTAGCATAACCTTGCCGTCACCTGACACTTGCTCGATTGACACCTTAGTAGCCAGAGAATTGGCGTTTAGCTTTCCACTGACAGATTTATAACTGATCTCACCACCACTGTTTTTATCTTTAATAGTGCCAGATACGGTATCTAGTTTGATATTTCCCTTTAAGCCATCGGAAACGATATCGCCGGAAATGGTGTGGATCAGTACCTCACTGGAGAGCTGGGTAGCCTTGATATCACCACTGACTGTGTTAATGCTGATATCGCCCACAAGGTTGGATAAATTATAGCTAGATGAAATGCCTTCGGCGTATAAGTTTAGTTTTTTGGGGACTGTGATAATTAATGATGAGCCACTGTTATTTTTGCCACTAAATTGTCGTGGCATTTTATCTTCTAGTGTGACTGAGTTACCTTGCTGCTCTAAGATGAATCCTTGGCTGAGCTCATCTAGGGTACCTCGGACATTGATTTCTTGTTTATCCCAACTTTTAATTTTGACATCGCCTCTCAACACTTTGATATTGAGTCTAAGGTCATCGGTTACCTTGATTTGTTTGTCGATAGTCTGCGCGGCCTGCACTAAATTACTCATAAGCAATAAGGGAATGAGTAAATAGTGAGTGAGTTTTGCCTTTATCATATGATCTCTCCTGATGAATTTTGTGAGACAGGGAGTTTTTGCCCCTGCTTTAATAGTTCAATTTCTCTGTGTTGTGTCCAAAGCCAAAGTTGCCACAATTGTTTATCCCTTGGGTTTTGCCTCAGGGTCTGATAAATCTGTTTTGCAGCTTGCCTTAACTGCTCGATCCCAGTTTCTACCGGTGAGCTATACGGGCTGCTTTGCCAGTTAACAAGTCGATTTACTTGCTCGAGGTGAGCGAGTTGTTTTTCATGATCGAGGTGAATCTTAGTTAAAGTGTCTAGCAGGGAGATGTTTACTTCTGTCACCGATAGTGCGGAGAGTCGAGTCCCTATTAACACTGCGAACACCATGACACTTGCGATGGCTAGGAGTGACCAATGCTTGTGCTGCCATTTATGCTTGGTTTCTGTAAGGGGGGCGTTTAAACGTCCTTCAATCTTTCCCCAGAGCTCCTCTTGTGGAGAAAGCTCCTGAGGGAGGGTAGAAACCATATTACTTAGTTGTTTTTCACTGGGTTTCATCACAACATCTCCTGCAGTAGTTTTTTGGCTCGATGAAGCTGGGCCTTACTGGTTCCGGTGGCTATCCCTAATAGGTTGGCAATCTCGTCATGTTTGTAACCTTCGACTTCAAATAAGACAAATACGAGCCTAGATCGCTCTGGCAGTTTAAGTAGCAGCTTATCTAATAATTCATATTCGAGGGTTTCTTGACCCTGCTCTATAGCATCCGATATCGGCAGGAACCTGGCCCAAAAGCTCTTATGCTTCTTTATGCTAGTTAATGCCTGGTTTACCGTAAGCCTATGTAGCCAAGTGCTAAACTGACTGTCTCCTTTGAATTGGGGCAGCTTTTGCCATAAACGCACAAAGGTATCTTGGGTTGCTTCTTCTGCGAGATCTATTTGACCCGATAGCCTAAAACAGAGTCCATAGACGCGTTTATGATGCAATTGATAAATCTGCTTGAATGCCGATTTATCACCTTGTTTAGCTTTTTCAATCAGCTCAATTTCTGAAGGCTCTCTCTCTTCGATGAATTGTATCTGTACACTCACTGAATATTCCCTGTGCTATACAATAACGAAAATTTATTGATACCTAATTAGACACAGGCAAGTGAGTAAAAGGTTTGGATGGGCGTAAATAATTTATACAAATGTATAACACTTAGTTATTTTAGTGAAGTGACACTCTAGATGTGACTCGAGAATGCGGAAGTGAAGATAAGCCAGAGCAGGCTTGAGAAGAGTAGACTGGAGTCAAAATGAAAAGGAGAGGGAAGAGAAGCTTCCCTCTAAAAAATGACAGATAATTCTATGGAAGAATATCGCTATATTTCAGAATGTAACTGAGAATAGACGAGCTGGGCACCGACGAGATCGGCCAGAGCCGTGCCAACGGTCTTAAATAGTGTTATCTCTTGGTCATTTGTCCTGCCAGACACTTGGCCTTTACAGAGTTGAGCAAGTTCACCCACGACTGAATCAAGGCTATAAACACCTTCTTTGACCGGGATAAGTAGCTCACCCGCTTCCGCAAACACGTTAATTTTTGAATCTACATAAACTGATGACTTCAAGATGAGCCCTGTATCGCACTCGCGTCTATCATGATTATGATTACCCACAAAATCTGTATGAGTGCCGGCTTGTACCCAGTCACCGTTAAATAGTGGTGTGGATGAGCCTGTTGCACAGCTGATAATATCTGCCGCTCTGACAGACTGTTCGATATCATCACAAACAGATACTTTAATATCCGGTCTGGCCTGGCTAACTGCTTTGACGATGCTTTGCGCCTTATTAGGATTTCTGCCCCAGACGTATATTTCACTGATAGGGCGGATACTAGCATGGGCGAGGGCCATAAATGAGGCGAGGCGTCCTGTGCCCATAATCAGCAGCTTACTGGCATCTTTCTTTGCTAAGAAGTCCGTACCTAAAGCCGAAATGGCGGCTGTTCTCCAGTAGGTAACACTGGTTCCGTCTACTAGCGCCTGGGGGACTCCGGTCTTACGATCGAATATCATGATCTTGGAATAGAGGCTTTCTAGTTCACTACTCTTAGCTGGATTGTCAGGAAAGTAGGTAAATGCTTTAACTGCTATGGTTTTTTCATTCCATGAGGGGAGAACCGCGAATGCATCGCTATGGGAGGAAGCTTCATCAAGGCTGAATACCTGACGCTGGGGCATGCCAGCAGGTTTGGAAAATGTGTCTCTAAGCTCTGAGATAAGTTTTGGAAAGTTTAATGTTTGATTAACTGTGTCAGCATCGATTACCTGCATACTACCTCCTTTATATTTTGGGATATTGTATATCTTGGTCGTGGTAATATAAAGTACCAGTTTTAATTTCTGTTTGGTTTTTTATCTCCGAGTGCGGCATGTCGATGGTTTATTTAGTTTTTGTCTATAAAAATTAGTTGATATGTCCAGCAGTGTGGATAATAGTAGTTAAATATGTTGTGATGATTTTGTTACAGACTGATTTTTATTTACCTTTTATATAGATTTACGACTATTTTTAAAAGAGTGCTTGTTTTAAGGGACCCCAATATGCTCATTCGTCATAAATTGCTATTAAGTGCTGCCGTTTCAATCCTTTCATTAATCGCGATGTTTGGTTTACAGCGCTATTCCAGCTCAGTTCAGGCTGATTTATCGATAGCTGCTCAAAGTGTTATCGAATTAGAAAATGAAGTACTCAGCTTGAGGAAAGATGAAAAGGATTTTTTCGCTCGGTTAGACATGGAATATTTAGAGAAGCATAAGGCGAATTCGAATGATATGAACGCTGTGATGAACACTCTCAGGAAGGAGTTTGTCATGTATGACATTCCTACTGATTCTCTGGATAGCTTCAATAAAAGTATACAGTATTATAAGCAGTCTTTCGAAACTGTAGTGCAACTACAACAAGAGATAGGTTTGACACCTAAAACCGGTCTATATGGTACTTTACGCCAGGCAGTTCGGGATGTTGAGACCTTAGTTAAACAGCATGATCAACCTAACTTGATGGTGGTGATGTTACAGCTCAGACGTAATGAAAAGGATTTTATGCTACGGCGTAAAATGAGCTATATCGAAAAGTTTGACGGTAATATTAATAAGTTCCAACAGCTTTTATTATCGTCACCACTAGACGCGAGTTCAAAAAGTCAGATTTCCTCTCTTATGTCTAGTTATCAGAAAGATTTCGCAACTTTAGTCAGTAAAGAGCAGTCCTTGGGATTAACCAAAGATGATGGACAAATGGCAGCGCTACGAGATGCTAT
Source organism: Shewanella psychrophila (assembly GCF_002005305.1). Lineage (NCBI taxonomy): Bacteria > Pseudomonadati > Pseudomonadota > Gammaproteobacteria > Alteromonadales > Shewanellaceae > Shewanella > Shewanella psychrophila. Next base: position 4,992,008 of record NZ_CP014782.1, on the reverse strand, counting down.
AAACACAGCTGAAGCTGATTCAACTAGCCTGAAAAAGCAGGCGTTAGCTGCCATCCGTGATGCCGAAGAGTCAGCATTTGTTCTGGGCATCACAATATTTATTCTGATTGCCATCATCTTATGTGGTTTCACCTTCTTTATTATTCGCAGCATCATGGATCCGGTCGATCGGATCACTAAGGCCATTTCGAATATAGAGAAAGATAAGGATTTGACTATACGCTGTGATGCTACAGCTGAAGATGAGTTAGGTCAGATTGCTAAACACTTCAATAGTATGGTTGAGAGTTTCCAGTGTTTGATTGAAGAGGTGAATGAGTCTGTGCAGATCATGAATCATTCATGTGGAGAGCTATCCATGAATGCGGCAAAGGCATCTGAAGGCGTTGGCCAGCAACTTAATGAGACAGATATGGTGGCGACAGCTATCACTGAGATGGGGGCGACTATCGATGAGATAGCTAAAAATACTGAACTTGCAGCTGATAGAGCCAGTAACACCCATGATAATGCTCAGAAGGGACAATTGGGTGTAGAGCAAACCATCGAGAAAATTCAATCATTAGCCGAGCAGTTAAATGGTTCGGCTCAGGTGGTTTCAGATTTGGAGAAAGACAGTGAGACCATAGGTAGCGTATTAGATGTCATTAGAGGTATTGCCGAGCAGACTAACTTGTTGGCACTAAATGCTGCCATCGAGGCTGCTAGAGCCGGGGAACAGGGTCGAGGATTTGCCGTGGTAGCGGACGAGGTCAGAAGTCTAGCCATGAGAACACAAGAGTCGACTGAAGAGATTGCCGGAATAATTCAGACGCTGCAAGCTAGAACTCGCTCAATTGTGCAGTTGATGGAAGCGACGCAAAAGCAAGGCGGAGAGAGTGCCGAACAGGCTGCCTCTGCAGGAACTCTTTTGCAACAGATAAACTTAGATGTCACTAATATCATGGATATGAGTACTCAGATTGCCGCCGCAATTGAAGAGCAGAGTATGGTTGCTTCTGAAGTGAATAAGAATGTGGTAATTATCAGAGATATTGCCCAGGATTCGGCGACAGCAGCCGACGAGAATGCCCGTGCTTCTGATGAAGTTAAGTCGCGGGCGGAATCACTACAACAAGCTGTGAGTTTGTTTAAGATATAGATATAGATATAGATATAGATATAGCATCGAAGAGTGATAGCTTAGGACTATTGCTCTGCTTTGATTAAGAAGGATTGGGAAGTGAGGCCTTTATTCTCTGGAATATAGAGCTCAGAACTCTAGCTTTAAAAACATATGCTTCAGATACAAAAAAACCTCGCTTGGCGAGGTTTTTTGTTTTAGTCGCAAAGAGCGCCTAAATGAAATATGGTGCCCGAACCCGGAATCGAACCAGGGACACGAGGATTTTCAATCCTCTGCTCTACCGACTGAGCTATTCGGGCAACGGGCGTCATTAGAAAGCTTTTGAGGATTTGAGTCAACAACTTTCGCTATTTTCTTGGTTTTAATGGATTGTTTGGGGATCTTTTGTGCTATATACGGCGATATTAGCCTTTTAGCTAGAGATTAACGAGGGGGAGCCCCTATTGGGTTTATCGCTTCATCTTCTTTGAAGTCGCAGTGTGCTAGATACAAAAAAGCTCCCGACTTAGATTAAGCGGGAGCCTTTATATTTTAAGTGACAGGTCTTTGAAGTGATCAGTTGGTCAGTTTCTTATTATCTGGATAGTTAGCCTTCATCACAGTAAGCACATTATCTTTCAGCTTTTCTTGTCCTAGCTCACTGTAAGCATCGGCCATTATCTCTAAAGCACGCTCTGTAGATGGGGTGCCAGGATAGGTTTCCATCACAGATTGAGCTCTGATAGCCGCAGCACTCCAGGCGTTCATCTTCATGTAATACTCGGCAACATTAATTGAGTATTTAGCCAGTCTGTTTTTAAGAGATTGCATGCGCTGAGCGGCATCGGGAGCATATTTACTGTTTGGGTAAGATTTGATCAGACGATCGAAATCTTTAAATGCATCTTGAGCAACTTTTGGATCTCGATCCGTTCTATCAATATTGAGCATATCATGGAACATATAGCTATCAGACTGCATATTAACCAGTCCGCGCATATAATAGACATAATCTATATCTTTATGGGTGGGGTTGAGTCTGATAAAACGATCTATGTTTGCGATTCCCGAAGCGGGGTCATCTAGTTTATAATAGGCGTAAATGAGATCTAATTGCACTTGGGTCTTGTGCGGCCCGAATGGGTAGCGCGAGTCTAATGCTTCAAGAGAACGAACTGCTTTACTGTAATTACCAAGCTCCATAGAGGTTCTCGCTTGGGAGTACAGTACATCAGGTGATGTCTTGTTGGCCTTAAGTTCTTCATCCGGGCTACTACTACAAGCCGTAATGGCTATTGAAAATAGGGCTAATACAGCACCTTTAGCAAATTTATGCATACTTAATTTCGATTCTTTTAAAGTTGTAGTTAAGATTTTTTCCATTTCGATATAAAATAGAAACAATTCGATTGTAACAGATCGCTCACATTTTTTTGACCCCGAAAATCGGGTACGGTTCCTATGACACAAGATATTAATCTAAAAAGCGAGATAACAGCAATACAAACTGGACAAAGATTAGATCAAACTTTGGCCGAGTTGTTCCCTGATTACTCACGTACACGCATCAAAGAATGGATCTTAGATGGTTCAGTGACTATTGATGGCAATGTTTCAAATAAGCCGAGAGAGAAAGTACTCGAAGGTCAGGAAATTGAAGTTGGCGCAACTTTAGTTGAAGAAACAACGGCTAAAGCTCAAGAAATCGACTTAGATATTGTTTACGAAGACGATCATATCTTAGTCATTAATAAGCAAGCTGGTCTTGTGGTGCACCCTGGTGCAGGCAATCAAGATGGCACGCTTATGAATGCCTTGCTTCACCATTGTCCGGGAATTGAGCTCGTGCCCCGTGCCGGTATCGTGCATCGTCTGGATAAAGACACTACTGGCCTCATGGTTGTAGCTAAGACTGTCGAAGCACAAACACACCTAGTTTCTGCGTTGCAGGCCCGTGAGATCACTCGTGAATATGAAGCCATAGTCATGGGGTCGCTTATTTCTGGTGGCACAATCGATGAACCTATCGATCGTCATCCGACGAAACGTACCCATATGGCTGTGGTTCATGGGGGAAAACCTGCGATGACTCACTTTCGTGTCGCAGAAAAGTTCAGAGCTCATACGCGTTTAAGATTGCGCCTGGAATCTGGAAGAACTCACCAAATCCGAGTGCATATGGCTCATCTTGGCCATACATTAGTCGGTGACCCCGTTTACGGTGGACGTCCAAGACCGCCAAAAGCTGTGGCCCCTGATTTTTTTGACATTTATATGAGTTTCAAGCGTCAGGCGCTACATGCGATCAGGCTTGAACTTGCTCACCCATATACCTGTGAAATCATGAGCTGGCAGGCTCCGGTTCCTGAGGATATGGTTACCTTAACTAAGGCGTTAAGAAAAGATACCGAAGACAACCCGTCATCAATTTTATAAATAGACGGGTTTAGTAGATGACTACACACTGGCATATCCCTAAAGGTGTCAAAATTGCTTTTTCAACCCGTCAAACAGGTGTGAGTAAAGCCCCCTATAAAAGTCTTAATTTAGGACTACACGTGGGTGACGTACGGGCAGATGTGCTGGAAAATAGAGCGCTCATCAGTGAGCGCTTGAATTTACCCTCTCTCCCAGCTTGGTTAGATCAGATCCACAGTATTAAAGTCGTTGAGGCTGATAATCAAAGCTTAGCTTGTGCTGATGCAAGTTACACCAGACAAAAGCAACAAGTTTGTGTTGTGATGACTGCTGATTGCCTGCCTGTGCTTGTTTGTGATAAAAAAGGCGAGCAAGTTGCTGCGATTCATGCTGGCTGGCGTGGGCTGTGCGACGGGATTATAGAGACAACACTGAATAAATTCGCTGCAAAACGTTCAGATTTGATTGCTTATTTGGGGCCTGCCATTGGCCCTGAGGCATTTGAGGTAGGGGAGGAAGTTAGGGAGATGTTTATGTTATTGCATCCTGATACTTCGGCCTTTTTTAATTCAACAGAGTCTGATGGTAAGTTCTTAGCCGATCTGCAGGGTTTGGCGAAATATCGCCTCCAGCTGGCTGGAGTGAACCAGGTATATCAGAGCAATGTCTGTACCTATAAAAATGAAGCGGATTACTTCTCTTATCGCCGTGACGGTATCACTGGACGCATGGCGTCATTTATCTGGTTAACTTAAATTAGCTAATTTACGATATACAGCTCAGTCTTGAAGTTTAAACCTTGAAAAAACTCAAAAAACCCCCATATTTTAACTATATAAGTAAGTTTTAGTTTTTATTTTGGAGGCTGTATGCGACTCGATCGTATGACCAATAAATTCCAAACCGCGATTTCTGATGCACAATCACTGGCATTAGGACGCGATCATCAGTTTATTGAACCTATTCATTTGATGATGGCGCTTCTGAATCAAGATAATGGTTCAATTCATCCTTTGCTTACTCAGGCTGGTATTCAGGTTAGCTCACTTCGTTCAATGTTAAGCCAAGAGCTAGAGCGTTTGCCTCAGGTTGAGGGAACTGGCGGTGATATTCAGCTATCACAGGCTTTGATACGTCTGCTCAATTTCTGCGACAAGCTCTCCCAGAAGCGAAAAGACAAGTTTATCTCCAGTGAATTATTCATTCTGGCAGCATTGGAAGGTAATGATCCTCTCGCCCAGAGTCTGAAGAAGGCTGGTGCGACGAAAGATTTGATGGAGCAGACCATCAAACAGATCAGAGCGGGGAAAACTGTCGACGATCCGAATGCGGAAGATCAACGTCAAGCGCTAAAAAAGTTTACCGTCGATCTGACTGAGCGTGCAGAGCAAGGCAAACTCGACCCAGTTATTGGTCGAGATGATGAGATCCGTCGTACGATTCAGGTATTGCAGCGGCGCAGTAAAAACAACCCTGTTTTGATCGGAGAGCCTGGCGTGGGTAAAACCGCGATTGTTGAAGGCTTGGCTCAAAGAATCGTTAACGGTGAAGTGCCTGAAGGTATCAAGAATAAACGCGTGCTCTCATTAGATATGGGGTCATTAGTGGCTGGAGCTAAGTATCGTGGTGAATTCGAAGAACGTTTAAAAGCCGTTCTCAATGAACTCTATCAAGAGGAGGGGCAAGTCATCCTCTTCATCGATGAATTGCATACCATGGTTGGTGCTGGTAAAGGTGATGGTGCCATGGATGCGGGCAATATGCTTAAACCTGCTCTCGCAAGGGGAGATCTTCATTGTGTCGGGGCGACGACTTTAGATGAGTATCGAAAATACATAGAAAAAGATGCCGCTTTAGAGCGCCGTTTTCAGAAGGTGTTGGTAGAAGAGCCTAATGTAGAAGACACGATTGCCATCTTACGTGGACTCAAGGAACGCTACGAATTACATCATCATGTTGAGATCACCGATCCTGCAATTGTAGCGGCGGCAAGTATGTCAAATCGATATGTCTCAGATCGTAAGTTACCCGATAAAGCCATCGATCTTATCGATGAAGCAGCATCGAGTATCAGAATTCAAATCGATTCTAAACCTGAAGTGCTAGACAAGTTAGAACGTAGAAGTATCCAGCTTAAGATTGAGGAGCAGGCATTAGCTAAAGAAACCGATGAAGCAAGCATCCGCCGCTTATATTCATTACGAAAAGAGTTGAAAGATGTCGATGCTAAAGCGGGTGAACTTAATGAAATCTGGCACACAGAAAAAGCGGCCCTCGCAGGAACTCAACATATAAAGGCGGATTTAGAGCAGGCGAGGCTAGATCTTGATGTTGCAAGGCGTGCCAGTGATTTGACTCGTATGTCTGAGTTGCAATATGGCCGTATCCCAGCGCTAGAAAAACAGCTGGATCTTGCGGCGCAAGCTGAGATGCAAGACATGACCTTATTGAGACATAAGGTAACAGACGTTGAGATTGCAGAGGTGCTATCGAGGGCAACAGGGATCCCCGTCGCTAAGATGTTGGAAGGGGAGAAAGAGAAACTGTTGCATATGGAAAAGGCGCTACATGAAAGGGTAATTGGACAGAATGAAGCGGTAGATGCAGTTTCAAACGCGATACGGCGTAGCCGAGCTGGTCTTGCCGACCCCGAGCGTCCCATCGGTTCATTTCTGTTTTTGGGGCCTACAGGTGTAGGTAAAACTGAGCTGTGTAAGTCACTGGCTAAATTTTTATTTGATACCGAAGCGGCCATGGTGCGCATCGATATGTCTGAGTTTATGGAGAAGCATTCTGTTGCACGCTTACTCGGTGCCCCTCCCGGTTATGTGGGCTATGAAGAAGGTGGCTACTTAACGGAAGCGATAAGAAGAAAGCCCTATTCGGTTATTCTTCTCGATGAAGTTGAAAAAGCCCATCCTGACGTGTTTAACATTTTGTTGCAGGTGCTAGACGATGGCAGATTGACCGATGGTCAAGGCCGTACTGTCGACTTTAGGAACACAGTTATCATCATGACGTCAAATCTAGGGTCTGATATTATCCAAGATAGATGTCAAACCCTGACATACAGTGAGATGAAGGCCGAGGTGATGAATGTTGTGGTTCATAGTTTTAGGCCTGAATTCTTAAATAGAATCGATGAGACCGTTGTATTTCATCCTCTGGATGAAAAACATATTGAATATATAGCCAACATTCAAATGCAGGCCTTGCAGCAAAGGCTTGCAGAAAAAGATTATGAGCTAATCATTAGTGAAGATGCATTAGCCTTGATTGCCAAGGCTGGCTTCGATCCTATCTATGGAGCCAGACCTTTGAAGAGGGCACTGCAGCAGGAAGTTGAAAATCCACTCGCTCAACGGATCTTAAGCGGCAGCTTAGTGCCTGGTAAGCCTATTAAACTTGAGTGTTCAGGAAATGAGTTAGCTTTCTTGCAATAGAAGAACGTCTGAGGCCTAAGGCTGGTAGTATACCAGCCTGTTAGCTTGCCTTATGCTTTAATTTTAGGCTCAACTAGTATAGATTGACTTTTATCACTTATAGTCAGTTGTTTAGATATAACAATATGGAATTGACTTAGACATAGAGCTGGGGACTATTCTGGTGTGCTATTTGCCATATGTTTGCTACTTTTAGCCTAACAAGGAGTATGAATCATGAAATCAAAATTAGCACTTATCGGATTGGTGTCATTATCGGTCTTAGGTTGTAGTTCGATGACTCTAGAGCCTAAACCAACTCAAGATGTTGAAGCGTATATTGGCGTAGGTAATGTCGAGTATGATAGCCAATATCATTTTGGTTATGATCAAGGCTGCAAGAGTGCAATAACAGTTAAAGTTGATGGTGGTGAATTAGCCGCGTTTAAAGATACTACATTAGATGGGTTAGATTCATTTGATGAAGGCTGGAATGCTGGTACTCAGGCATGTCAAGATGGAATGAGTCGTTCCATGTATACGGTCACCAAACCTTAAAGCAAAAATGGTAGTAATCCCCAATAAAAATAGACTCAATCGAGTCTATTTTTATTGGGGATTAGTTAAGTTATTTCTAGCTAATAATTGCCTAGGGTACGTGCAGATCTTGTTCTGCTACTTATGTTTATGGCTATTTACAAAATAGCGTTACTCTCTCTTTCTGCGTTTTAATCTTATCCTGACGTTGCTCTTCAGTTACTGCGACTACTTCACCAGTTTGTTGGTTTTTACTGTTTAGCTTGGTGTGGGTCATCAGGATATCAAGGTTGTATTTAGCGTTCTTACAGATTTCTATTGCTTGTTCTTTATCGTGTTCATTGATAGCAGCAGCATCCTCTTGGGCTTGGCTTAACTCTTTTGACTCTTCTTTGCGAGCCGTTGGAGCAACTGTTCCTATGGCTTTAGGTTCAATATCCTCACTATATAGTTTCTTGGATTTTGATTGTTCATCTGTACTCTCAGGGATCTGCTGACTGTAGTGAGTGACTCCATTTTCATCTACCCACTTATATATGACTGTGGCAGAAACAGATGTCATAAATAGTAAAGGTAGGGTGAGAGCTAATAATTTGAGGTACATAATGGCTTCCAATCATGATTAAGATGAACTTGCTCAAAGGGTATCATGAGCTTAAGTCGATAACTGATAAAGGATTAAAGTGTAGAACAGTTAAAGTATGGTATATTTTTCATACAAGATACTCATCTTTGAATGATATGAAAAACTTTGATAAAGATTCGGTAAAACGTAAAGGTATCTATCTACTCCCAAACTTGTTTACAACGGCAGGGCTGTTCTCTGGCTTCTATGCGGTTATAGCATCTATGAATGGCTTATATGAGTCTGCTGCTATTGCTGTGTTTGTCGCTATGATATTTGATGGCCTCGATGGCCGCGTAGCAAGAATGACCAATACCCAGAGTCAATTTGGAGCCGAATACGATAGCATGGCTGACATGGTTTCATTTGGTGTTGCTCCCGCTTTGATCGCCTATAACTGGGGCTTGTCTGAACTTGGGAAATTAGGTTGGCTTGCAGCTTTTATCTATTGTGCCGGTGCAGCACTGCGTTTAGCTCGCTTTAATACTCAAGTAGGGGTTGCCGATAAAAGGTATTTTCAAGGGCTGGCTAGCCCAGCAGCGGCAGCTGTGATCGCTGCTAGCATTTGGCTGGGAAGCCAGAACGCACTCAATGGTCACAATGTAAGTTGGGTCGTTGCACTTATTACAATTACACTAGGTTTACTAATGGTGAGTAATTTTCGATATCTATCCTTTAAAGATATCGACTGGCGGAGTCGAGTTAACTTCCTCGTTATCTTATTACTCGTGGGTATATTTGTTTTTGTGTCTCTAGAGCCTGCACTAATACTCTGCTTTATTTTTTACCTTTATGCCTTATCAGGCCCTGTGATGACTATCTATGGCATTCGAAAGCTAAAAATATCGCCAAATTCGGCTATACAAAAAGAAGCTTCAGCGAATGAAGGGGATAGTCAGAACAAAAAGCAGGTTAATGAGGACAAGCCAAAGAACTAGCGGCAGATATTTTAGACAAATATAAGCAGAAGCTAAGAACTTTCCGCTTTTAAAGCACCAAGTATCAATGCCGGAGGGGAGTTGAGTTTATCTATAAAAGATATCTATAGGAACATTTATAAAAGTTAAAAATTTCATGCAGACTCCTAAAAGTGTGCCAGACTTAATCTCCCTGTGAGGATGTTTAGATAAATAGTGCCCTTCTAGGTAAGTGTTATGTGGACTCTTTGGTTGATAAGTGCACGCTTGTTTGCTTTTTTGAAATAAGCCCTTGTGCTTTAGGCTGATATCCCTATAATGCGCATCCACTGACACGGCAACCCAGTCTTATTAAGCAGTAAGCTAACTAAGACAAGAGCGAGTCAGGGCAACAAGTAAGCGCTTAAGAATTTAATTTTTAAAAGCCCTTGACGCCAACCACGGGGAGTGTAGAATACGCCTCCCTAGCCAAGACGAATAGCCTTGGCCAGTAAGTAAAAGCCTTCGACCTAGCGTCAACGGCGGTGCTACTTAGCACCACGTTCTTTAACAATTCAAAACAAGAAATCTGTGTGGGCACTCACAGGTGTTGAGTTATTCGAAGCCATCTTACTTTGTAAGTGGCAACAAATTTTCTCAATGAACCACTGAGTGACCATAGCAACTTTGATTTCTACTTTCTTACTCTCACGAGCAAGCAAAGTAAATTCAAAGAAGCAAAATATGTAAGCTTCATTGACATTCTCTTTATAGAGAGTGGTTAATGAAAAACAGTATAATTCGTTGAGCCGATGTCATTTTCGAAAGGAAGTGCATCAAAAAACTTTAATTGAAGAGTTTGATCATGGCTCAGATTGAACGCTGGCGGCAGGCCTAACACATGCAAGTCGAGCGGAAACAGGAAGGTGCTTGCACCTTTGCTGTCGAGCGGCGGACGGGTGAGTAATGCCTAGGGAACTGCCCAGTCGAGGGGGATAACAGTTGGAAACGACTGCTAATACCGCATACGCCCTACGGGGGAAAGGAGGGGACCTTCGGGCCTTTCGCGATTGGATGTACCTAGGTGGGATTAGCTAGTTGGTAAGGTAATGGCTTACCAAGGCAACGATCCCTAGCTGGTCTGAGAGGATGATCAGCCACACTGGAACTGAGACACGGTCCAGACTCCTACGGGAGGCAGCAGTGGGGAATATTGCACAATGGGCGAAAGCCTGATGCAGCCATGCCGCGTGTGTGAAGAAGGCCTTCGGGTTGTAAAGCACTTTCAGCGAGGAGGAAAGGTTGTAGTTTAATAAACTATAGCTGTGACGTTACTCGCAGAAGAAGCACCGGCTAACTTCGTGCCAGCAGCCGCGGTAATACGAGGGGTGCAAGCGTTAATCGGAATTACTGGGCGTAAAGCGTACGCAGGCGGTTTGTTAAGCAAGATGTGAAAGCCCCGGGCTCAACCTGGGAATTGCATTTTGAACTGGCAAACTAGAGTCTTGTAGAGGGGGGTAGAATTTCAGGTGTAGCGGTGAAATGCGTAGAGATCTGAAGGAATACCGGTGGCGAAGGCGGCCCCCTGGACAAAGACTGACGCTCAGGTACGAAAGCGTGGGGAGCAAACAGGATTAGATACCCTGGTAGTCCACGCCGTAAACGATGTCTACTCGGAATTTGGTGTCTTGAACACTGGGTTCTCAAGCTAACGCATTAAGTAGACCGCCTGGGGAGTACGGCCGCAAGGTTAAAACTCAAATGAATTGACGGGGGCCCGCACAAGCGGTGGAGCATGTGGTTTAATTCGATGCAACGCGAAGAACCTTACCTACTCTTGACATCCACAGAACTTTCCAGAGATGGATTGGTGCCTTCGGGAACTGTGAGACAGGTGCTGCATGGCTGTCGTCAGCTCGTGTTGTGAAATGTTGGGTTAAGTCCCGCAACGAGCGCAACCCTTATCCTTATTTGCCAGCACGTAATGGTGGGAACTTTAGGGAGACTGCCGGTGATAAACCGGAGGAAGGTGGGGACGACGTCAAGTCATCATGGCCCTTACGAGTAGGGCTACACACGTGCTACAATGGTCGGTACAGAGGGTCGCAAAGCCGCGAGGTCAAGCTAATCCCACAAAGCCGGTCGTAGTCCGGATCGGAGTCTGCAACTCGACTCCGTGAAGTCGGAATCGCTAGTAATCGTAGATCAGAATGCTACGGTGAATACGTTCCCGGGCCTTGTACACACCGCCCGTCACACCATGGGAGTGGGCTGCACCAGAAGTAGATAGCTTAACCTTTCGGGGAGGGCGTTTACCACGGTGTGGTTCATGACTGGGGTGAAGTCGTAACAAGGTAGCCCTAGGGGAACCTGGGGCTGGATCACCTCCTTACCTATACGACTAACTTAATATTTGTTGAGTGTTCACACAGATAACTTGTTCTTGTTAGAGCGAGAAACACACCTTTACGGTGTAGTTTGTTCTTTAAAAATTTGGAAAGCTGATAGTGTTAATGCGAAAGGGACTATTGTGAAAGCGACGTCGTAAGATGAAGTGATAGCAGTGGTTAATAGCATTAGCGCGAAAAATAAATAATTGAGTTCTCAAACACTTAAATCAAGTGTCCGACTCATTCATTATAGATTTATTTCTTTAACGATTGAGTCATGAGTATTCTTTTGGCGAAAGTAAACACCATTAGTTGCGATACAGTCCTATGTGGGTTGTATGGTTAAGTGACTAAGCGTATACGGTGGATGCCTTGGCAGTCAGAGGCGATGAAGGACGTAGTAACTTGCGAAAAGCGTTGGCGAGCTAGTAACAAGCATTTGAGCTAACGATGTCCGAATGGGGAAACCCACTCACATAAGTGAGTATCACATACTGAATACATAGGTATGTGAGGCAAACCCGGGGAACTGAAACATCTAAGTACCCGGAGGAAAAGAAATCAACCGAGATTCCCCTAGTAGCGGCGAGCGAACGGGGATTAGCCCTTAAGTCTATAGGGTGTTAGTGGAATGAGTTGGAAAGCTCAGCGGCACAGGGTGATAGCCCCGTACATGAAAACTAACTATAGATGAAAACGAGTAGGACGGGACACGTGACATCTTGTCTGAACATGGGGGGACCATCCTCCAAGGCTAAATACTCCTGACTGACCGATAGTGAACCAGTACCGTGAGGGAAAGGCGAAAAGAACCCCTGTGAGGGGAGTGAAATAGAACCTGAAACCGTATACGTACAAGCAGTGGGAGCGGTTCTTGAGACCGTGACTGCGTACCTTTTGTATAATGGGTCAGCGACTTACATTTTGTAGCGAGGTTAAGCGAATAGCGGAGCCGTAGGGAAACCGAGTGTTAACTGCGCGTTTAGTTGCAAGGTGTAGACCCGAAACCCGGTGATCTATCCATGGGCAGGTTGAAGGTTGAGTAACATCAACTGGAGGACCGAACCGACTTATGTTGAAAAATGAGCGGATGACTTGTGGATGGGGGTGAAAGGCCAATCAAACCGGGAGATATCTGGTTCTCCTCGAAAGCTATTTAGGTAGCGCCTCGAGCGAATACCATTGGGGGTAGAGCACTGTTAAGGCTAGGGGGTCATCCCGACTTACCAACCCTTTGCAAACTCCGAATACCAATGAGTACTACTCGGGAGACACACGGCGGGTGCTAACGTCCGTCGTGAAAAGGGAAACAACCCAGACCATCAGCTAAGGTCCCAAAGTTATTGCTAAGTGGGAAACGATGTGGGAAGGCTTAGACAGCTAGGAAGTTGGCTTAGAAGCAGCCATCTTTTAAAGAAAGCGTAATAGCTCACTAGTCGAGTCGGCCTGCGCGGAAGATTTAACGGGGCTAAGCAATACACCGAAGCTATGGGTACTAGTGCTTGCACTAGTGCGGTAGAGGAGCGTTCTGTAAGCCGTTGAAGGCGAAGGGGTAACCCACGCTGGAGGTATCAGAAGTGCGAATGCTGACATGAGTAACGATAAAGGGAGTGAAAAACTCCCTCGCCGAAAGACCAAGGTTTCCTGTCCAATGTTAATCAGGGCAGGGTAAGTCGACCCCTAAGGTGAGGCCGAAAGGCGTAATCGATGGGAAACAGGTTAATATTCCTGTACTTCTGCTAACTGCGATGGAGAGACGGAGAAGGCTAGGCTAGCGCGGCGTTGGTTGTCCGCGTTTAAGGTTGTAGGTTGTATTCTTAGGCAAATCCGGGAATACGCATTAAATTGCAAGACTGAGGACTGATGACGAGACCCTAAGGGGTTGAAGTAGTTGATGCCATGCTTCCAGGAAAATCTTCTAAGCTTCAGGTTAGTAGGAATCGTACCCCAAACCGACACAGGTGGTTGGGTAGAGAATACCAAGGCGCTTGAGAGAACTCGGCTGAAGGAACTAGGCAAAATGGTACCGTAACTTCGGGAGAAGGTACGCTGCCGGCGGTGATGGGACTTGCTCCTTAAGCTGCTGGCAGTCGCAGATACCAGGTGGCTGCAACTGTTTATCAAAAACACAGTACTGTGCAAACTCGCAAGAGGAAGTATACGGTATGACGCCTGCCCGGTGCCGGAAGGTTAATTGATTGGGTTATCTTCGGAGAAGCTCATGATCGAAGCCCCGGTAAACGGCGGCCGTAACTATAACGGTCCTAAGGTAGCGAAATTCCTTGTCGGGTAAGTTCCGACCTGCACGAATGGCGTAATGATGGCCACGCTGTCTCCAGCCGAGACTCAGTGAAGTTGAAATTGCGGTGAAGATGCCGTATACCCGCGGCTAGACGGAAAGACCCCGTGCACCTTTACTATAGCTTGGCACTGAACATTGAACCTACATGTGTAGGATAGGTGGGAGACTTTGAAGTTGGGACGCTAGTTCTGATGGAGTCAACCTTGAAATACCACCCTTGTAGTTTTGATGTTCTAACTCTGGCCCCTGAATCGGGGTTGAGGACAGTGCCTGGTGGGTAGTTTGACTGGGGCGGTCTCCTCCCAAAGAGTAACGGAGGAGCACGAAGGTTGGCTAAGTACGGTCGGACATCGTACGGTTAGTGCAATGGCATAAGCCAGCTTAACTGCGAGACATACACGTCGAGCAGGTACGAAAGTAGGTCATAGTGATCCGGTGGTTCTGTATGGAAGGGCCATCGCTCAACGGATAAAAGGTACGCCGGGGATAACAGGCTGATACCGCCCAAGAGTTCATATCGACGGCGGTGTTTGGCACCTCGATGTCGGCTCATCACATCCTGGGGCTGAAGTCGGTCCCAAGGGTATGGCTGTTCGCCATTTAAAGTGGTACGCGAGCTGGGTTCAGAACGTCGTGAGACAGTTCGGTCCCTATCTGCCGTGGGCGTTGGATGATTGAAGGAAGCTGCTCCTAGTACGAGAGGACCGGAGTGGACGAACCGCTGGTGTTCGGGTTGTTATGCCAATAGCATTGCCCGGTAGCTACGTTCGGAATCGATAACCGCTGAAAGCATCTAAGCGGGAAGCGAGTCCTAAGATGAGTCATCCCTAGGAATTTAATTCCTCTAAAGAGCCGTTCGAGACTAGGACGTTGATAGGCAGGGTGTGTAAGCGTTGTGAGGCGTTGAGCTAACCTGTACTAATGACTCGTGAGGCTTAACCATACAACCCAGATGGGTTTGTAGCGTTAATGTTGATTACTTTACAAGCACAAAAGAATACGAACTTGATTTAAGTTGGTCATAAAATGCTTCTGTATTTATGACATAGAGTACATCCGTGTACTAGACCCAATTATTTAACGCTATTTAGATGATTTCTGAATAGCCAGCTTTCTAAATTCTTTTACCTTTAGCTTTTTTTAAAAGCTGAAAGTAATCGCCAAATTAGTCTGGAAACCATAGCATTGTGGCCCCACCTGACCCCATCTCGAACTCAGAAGTGAAACACAATTGCGCCGATGGTAGTGTGGGGTCTCCCCATGTGAGAGTAGGTCATTTCCAGGCGCCTAATTAAGTAGAGAAGCCACCTGAATAAGGTGGCTTTTTTGCGTCTGGGGCTTTGTTAAATTATTAACTTTACGCCTCGAATTTACCTGTGCTGATAACAGGTGGCTTATCCACTTAAGCACGTACGTGCAATGGCGACTCCCGATGTCGCCGCGTCGCTGAGCGGGCTCTCCCGCTACGAAACGAAGTTTCTCCGCGTTCAATTAGGGCTGAATACTGCGTATTCAAAGCGTCGTAATTTCACCCCCATGTGCCCACTTCGTGGATCGAGTAGGTCATTTCCAGGTGCCTAATTTCTCGTAAAGAGAGTCGATAGAGCCCGTTGCTAACGCAACGGGCTTTTTTCGTATACACGCTCCGCGAAAATATCTACTTCACATGCAGCCCAAAGCTGCTAACGCAGTATGGCGGTTAATTGCATCCATGCATTTCTGACATTCACCACATACATGTAGCTTGGCCCCCAGTTTCATGACTACTTCATTACGTGCTCCATACATCTGATGTTTAGGACTACCAACTGCCTTGATCTAAAGTTGCCAAGGATGATGCAAACTTCGCGGCTAAAGCACGCTCCTACGTTGGGGATGAGCATTGTTCTATTGTGTAGGGCCGGCTTTAGCCGGGAAGAAGGGATTAAATGGGCCTTGCATCTTTTGTTTGATGATTTATACCATTCCATCTTAACATTAAGTCATTATTGCCCAGTCCCTTCGGCATAGTGACACCACTCTTTTTGTATCACTAATGAAACAGTTCCAAGCAATCGAACAGGCATCCACTATATCCTCGTAACCTTTGAAACTGCGATTAGCAAGGTGATGTTGTCGTAACCAACTCCATACTTGTTCTATTGGGTTTAGCTCTGGTGAGTACGGAGGTAACTTGATGATACTTAGATTATTAAATTCATCCGCTATATCATCGGTATGCCAACCTGCACCATCCATCACAACAACAGCATGTCGACCAGCCTTTGTTCTTTGGGATATCAGTGATAGATGTTGACGCATAATGTCCTTACTTAGGTATGGCGTAATTATCGCTTCAGTCTCTCCTGTTTGTGGGCAAACAGCACCAAAGAAATGGACATATTCAAATTGCTGCTGACGCACAGCTCTTGGACGCGTCCCTTTTCTCGCCCACAAGCGTGTCGTACTATTTTGTTGACCAAATCGAGCCTCATCCTGAAACCAAATATCTACCCGTTCAAGCGCCACACTACCAGGGATGTTAAGGATCGTTTCCAGTTGGAACTTTTTTAAAAGCCATTTGGGCTTCAGGTGATTGCTTTGGATGCTTAGAACGACTAGTTATCCAGCTAAAACTTAACTGTTCCAGTAGTTTGTAAATCGCATTCGGGTGGTAGTCGACATTAAAGCGTAGCTGAATATATTTTAGGATAGCGTCACCTGTCAGTCTGCCTCCAGAGGAACTTATGCTTTGTTCTTCTATATATGCACTTAGTTGCTGCTTTTGGCTTGAGGTGAGGTAGCTATCACGGCCCTTATTCTTTTTGGCATCTAATCCTTTGGGGCCGCTCGCAAGATATTTTGCTACCCAGGCGTTAACACTGCCACGGGCTACTTTTAGTCTCTCGGCGACATCTGTTCGGCTATGCCCCTCTAGGAATAAGGCTACTGCCAGTAATCGGATCCGTTTACGCGGCTCTTTTTCTGCTCTAGATAAGATTAAAATCTCTTCAGCGGTATAGTTTTTCAAACGGAGATACGGGTTATTTGCGATACCTATATTAGATCACAACTCATTACTGATTGGTATTACTTAGGTATGGCGTAATTATCGCTTCAGTCTCTCCTGTTTGTGGGCAAACAGCACCAAAGAAATGGACATATTCAAATTGCTGCTGACGCACAGCTCTTGGACGCGTGCTTTTTCTGGCCCACAAAATAGTACAACACGCTGTGGGCGCGAAAAGGGACGCGTCCGGAAAACCTTGCTTATGACAGCCGAAGCCGACCAAGTGAATTACTATGTCGATGGTCAACTGATCTGTACTTACAGCGACAATGTTGCACCAGAGCAAGCTATGTCGATCAATTTCAATTTGTGGTTTATGCCAAAAGGAGCCGATGGTTCTATCTGTCCGGTAGATTCCGATGAGGTACGTGAGTATTAACAAGACATAGATTGGGTATTTCATGTCAAGGGGGCATTATTCTAAACTGCCGAAGTGAAGTCTTATGTCACTAAATTCAGAGAGAGGAAGGTTAATAATTTAGATAGCGTTCCTGTATTATCACCAGCTTTGACTTCGCCTTGTGGCTTATAGTTCTAAGTTTGAGCCCTTGTAAATATTCTAGGATATGTTTCTTGTAGATTGGATTGTCTGATATCTAATCTACATCCTATGTCGATAATGGATAAAATTGTTCTTATTATCGTTCTTGCTTGAAAATGCCGCAGTTAAGCGGTTTTATAATAAAAAGTACTTTACCTTTTAGGGGAGTTTAAGCATAATGCGTCTCGTCAACAGGGGTATAGTTCCAATTGGTAGAACAGCGGTCTCCAAAACCGATGGTTGCGAGTTCGAGTCTTGCTACCCCTGCCACATTTAGAAAAAGCCGAGCAATAGCTCGGCTTTTTTGCATCTGGGATTCGCCTAATACTATTCAGTCGTTTGCTCCAGTGCGTTTAATGGTCTTTGCAGGCTATTCGCTAAACTGCTAATAGACTCCTTAACATCCATGCCGTTTTTTCATGGGTCTGGATTCTTTGTGTAAGTAGGTCTGCGGTTGCCTCATCATTTGCATGGTTTATCAAAGGGTAGAGCGATCTGATATTACGTATTATCACTTCCTGACCTTTCAACAGCTCCCTTAGCATCTCATTGGCATCAGTAATGCCGTGATCTTCTTTGATGCCGGTTAACGCCGCATAGGCGCTGTATGAGCCCAATGCTCGTGCTCCCAATGCTCTAACTCTTTCAGCAATCAGATCAACGGCTGTGGCTAATTCAGTGTATTGCTCTTCAAACAATTGGTGAAGGCTGGTGAACATAGGTCCAGTGACATTCCAATGAAAGCTGTGAGTCTTGAGGTATAAACTATAAGTGTCAGCTAAGACTTGATTTAGGCCTGCTGTTATCTCTTTCCTATCTTGCTCTTTAATGCCGATATTTATCATGAATTTTCTCCTGAGTTTGTAGATGTATTTTATCTCCCCTTGTTAGTTCTTATAAAGTGGTAAGAAGTGATTGTTCTAATCGGTTTTGTGATTTTGTTCAGCCTTGCTTTATAAGCTGGTATCCTATCAATTACCAAAGAATGAAGGGCATTAATCACAGTGGAAAAAGCGGCATATTTAGATGCGATGGGGATCAAGAGATGGGTACAGAGCAGCAATGCTGCTAAGACTTATTTCATCTTAGTAGATAAAGTTGAATCAGGCATTGAGCATCATCCTGTGATTAATTCTGTCTTGTCACTCATAGAGTGTCCAATAACTAGCTGTTCGTTTTCTGAACAGGTGAGTAAAGGAGCCGATGTTATTTGGGATATGCGACGTCTCAAAATGCCCAAGTCTAATTCAGTACTGAGTTCCGAACCACTAGCTGAGCTTATAATAAAGGCTGGGGCTAAACGTGACCTGTGGAATCTCATTGTTGCTCATAACAAAGAGTCAGAGGTAGGATAACTATGGGTTCGTCACACCAAGTACACTGGTTAAGCCCCACAGATGCAGCAGAGATGTTCAGACTTGTTGCACTTGCACATTCGCATCCAATGAGCCTTGGCACCATAGAGACCTGTTTTGGCAGCTTGTACTCGTCACTCGGGATACTGGTTGAAAGACGGTTAGTTGGTTGCGCCATTCTTCATCAAATATTTGAAGATGCGACTTTGATAGATATTTGTGTCGATCCTTCTGAGCAGGGAAAAGGATATGGTCAAAATCTATTGCAGGCAGTGATAGCTAATGCCGTTCAATCAAAAGCTGAGACATTGTTCCTGGAAGTGAGGGCATCAAGCATGGCGGCTAGGCATTTATACTTGAAACATGGTTTCAAAGAGTCAGGTATACGTAAGGGTTATTATAAGACTGAGAATGGCAATGAGGACGCTATTTTGATGGAACTCGATATTAAGGCCTAACTTCAAGTTAAGTTAAAAAATAGCGTCGGCTAATTAGCGACGCTATTTTTTTCTAAATGTTCATTCCAAGAGCTATTTGACTTCCTTACCTTGAGCTTGTAAATCTGCATGATAGCTAGAGCGAACCATAGGTCCACAAGCTGCATGAGTAAAGCCTATCTCTTCGGCAAAGATCCTTAGTTCATCAAATTCTGCAGGGGGCACGTAACGTTCCACCGGCAAGTGGAATTTAGATGGCTGCAAGTATTGGCCTAGAGTCAGCATCTCAACATTATGAGTACGCAGATCGCGTAATACCTGAGCAATCTCTTCGTTGGTTTCACCTAAGCCCATCATCAGTCCTGACTTAGTCGGGATGTGTGGATGACGCTCTTTAAACTTTTTCAACAGATCCAGAGACCATTGATAGTTAGCACCTGGCCTAGCCTTACGGTAGTGCATCGGTGCAGTCTCAAGATTGTGATTGAACACATCTGGTGGTTCGGTTGCCAAAATTTCCAAAGCTGCGTCGATACGTCCACGGAAGTCTGGGACTAAGGTTTCTATCTTTATCTCTGGGTTGAGTAAGCGTATTTCACGGATACAATCTGCAAAATGTTGAGCACCACCATCACGGAGATCGTCACGATCAACAGAGGTGATGACCACATACTTAAGTTTCATATCCTTGATGGTTTGAGCTAGTTTTTTGGGCTCTTCGGCATCAGGCTTTAGTGGACGGCCGTGGGCAACATCACAGAATGGGCAACGACGGGTACAGATGGCACCCAAAATCATAAAGGTGGCTGTACCATGGTTAAAACATTCAGCAAGGTTGGGGCAAGATGCCTCTTCACATACAGAGTGAAGGCCATTCTTGCGTAAAGCTTGCTTTATTTCAGTGATCCGTTGGTTCGATGCCGGCAGTTTTACCCGCAACCAATCGGGTTTACGTAGCATAGTTGCACGCTCGGAAGGAACGATTTTTATAGGAATTCGAGAGAGCTTAGCTTCATCTCTTAGTTTAACTCCAGGTTGTAATCTTTCTGGCCTACTCATGACTCTGACAATCCTTGATGATGAACTAGATTCTGATAGCCTAAGTTCTGGCTAAATGTTTTAACGAGTTGCTCTCCTGCCTCTTCGACAGTCTGAGGTCCGCCTAACGACTTGCATTGCGCCATTTCTAAACCGGCATATCCACATGGGTTAATTCGTTGAAATGGGCTCATATCCATATCGACATTAAGGGCTAAACCATGAAAAGAACAGCCCCTACGGATCCTTAATCCTAGCGATGCAATTTTACGTTCATCGACATAAACGCCTGGAGCATCGGCTTTTGCATAGGCTTTAACTTGATAGCTCTCAAGCATCTGCACTATGCTATTTTCAATATCGGTGACGAGCTGACGTACACCGATCTTGTGCCTTTTTATATTGATAAGAGGATAAGCCACAAGCTGACCTGGTCCGTGATATGTCACTTGACCACCTCGATCAACTTGTATAACAGGTATATCACCCGGATTGAGTATATGTTCACTCTTACCTGCTTGACCTTGGGTAAACACAGGCGGGTGCTCTACAATCCAAAGTTGATCTGGGCTAGATTCATTCCGGTTGTCGGTATAGTCTTGCATCGCGTGCCATACCGATTCGTAATCTTGCTGACCAAGATATCTAACGTGTAACGTGCTCTGAGACAAGGGCTACCTCTCCCCTTAAACAATAATGGCAGCATTATACTCCTCTAACCGATAATTGTAAGCTAGATCACATTTATCGGTGATGAGGATTATTGAAGCAATTGGCAGGTGGCTGATATTTAAGTGTCATTAGCTAAGCATAATTTGAAAATCACAGTTCATAGCGACTAAGTTTATAGCTATTATAAGACGCGCTTCACACCTTCAATAGCCGCAAGCTCTATGTAGAGTGTCTCTACCTGTGCTTTACTTTGAACCGTAACACGAATGGTGATCGAATTATAAGTGCCTTTACTGGACACCTTTGTGCTTGGAACATAATCACCTGGAACGTGTTGTTGAACAACTGCAACGACTCTGTCGGCCAAGGTGTCGCTGGCTTCTCCAACGACTTTAAATGGAAATGAGGCTGGGAATTCCATCACTTCATCAAATTTTGTATCTAACATATCTATAATCTCTTGCCGATGTAATAGGCTCTATATGGAGCTCATTATACGTTTTTCAAGGGAGACTTGAAACAAAGAAGCCACCCTAAGGTGGCTTCAAATTATGCTTGTAAAAGAAACTCTAGCTAAACCAGCCTGCAAACATCTGCTTAAAGTAATCCATAAGTTTGCTGAACCAGCTACCTTCGTTGATTTCTTGCAGGGTGACCAGTGGGAATTGAGCGATATCTTTGCCATTAAGTTGGAAGTAGATACGACCCACAGTCTCGCCCTTTGCTAAAGGCGCCGTTAGCTCTTTGGTTAACTCGAAGTTGGCCTGCAAGTTTTTAGCTTGGCCACGGCTGATAGTGATAGGTGTGTCGGTTATAACGCCTAGATCAACGGACTCTTTGTCGCCAAACCAAATCTGCTGTGAGACAAAGCTATCACCCGCCTTGTATGGAGTAATTGTTTCGAAGAAACGGAAACCATAGTTGAGCAGCTTTTTACTTTCGGCCTTACGTGCACTTTCACTTCTGGTGCCCATAACGACTGAAACTAAACGCATGCCATCTTTTGTTGCTGATGTAACTAAGTTATACCCAGCGCCTGACGTGTGTCCTGTTTTTATACCGTCGACACTCATGCTCTTGTCCCATAGGAGACCGTTACGGTTATACTGCTTAATACCGTTATAGGTAAATGACTTTTGTTTGTAGACAGCATATTCATCTGGCACATCACGGATAAGCGCTGCGCCTAAGAGTGCCATATCATAGGCCGTCGACTTATGGTTTTCAGCGTCTAGGCCATGTGAATTCTCAAAATAACTATCTTTCATTCCCAGCTGTGTTGCCCAGGAATTCATCAGATCGACAAAGCCATCCTCTGTGCCGGCAATGTACTCAGCCATAGCAACACAAGCATCGTTACCGGACTGAATGATGATACCGTGATTTAAGTCATCGACCGTGACTTTCTTACCAACTTCAATGAACATCTTCGAAGAGTCAGGAAAGTTCTTTGACCAAGCCTTTTTGCTGATGGTGACTTCGTCTTCAGGTGAGATATTACCGACCTTGATTTCATGGCCAATAACATAACTGGTCATCATCTTAGTCAGACTTGCTGGGTTTAAGCTCTCGTAAGCATTTTCTTCCGCAATGATTTGTCCTGTATTGTAGTCCATTAAGACATAGGCTTTCGCCGCAACAGTTGGTGCATTAGGAGTAACTACTGGTGCTGCATAGGTGTATGAGCACGCGAACGAGGTCGCAAGAATAAGCGTTTTTAAAGGGCTATTTAAAAATTTCATATCAACAAGGCACGTCTTATTTGGTTAAAATCGGAAAGCGAAATTGGTCGCAGTATACCACTAGTCGACTCTATAATTCAGTGAAGGTTCATTAATCTTTTGTAAATAGGATTAATCATCCACTCATGCTATTAGTAGAGTTTGTTCGCCACATTCTATTCTGTTACTAGGTAGCTTTGAGGGTAGCCGTCGCTCTTCAACTCTTGGTTTAACTTAGTCGCTATTTTCCGTTGCCCTATGGGGCCTAATTGCAACTTATATAATTTATTGGCAGGCAATATTCTGGTCTTGAGTTGGTACTTGCTTTCTAACTCTCTTGAAATCGTATTTAGCTTAGCCTTGTCTGAGGATGCCAAAACCTGAATATAGTGAAGCTTAGTTTCTTTTAGTTCGGCTAAGGCAATCGACTCAGGGCTTGCAATGTATATCACTTCAATTTTTACGCTGGCTGTACCTGTTTTAAGCATATCTAGCCTATGCGCTGCAGCGTAGGATAGATCTATGATTCGATTCTCGTGGAAAGGACCTCTGTCATTAACCCTAACAATGACCTGTTTATTATTCTTAGTGTTGATGACTCTGACATAGCTTGGCAGAGGTAATGACTTGTGGGCTGCCGACATGGAATACATATCATAAGTTTCACCGTTGGATGTCAGGTGACCATGAAATTTTGAACCGTACCAAGATGCTAAACCAGTTTGTTGAAAGCCTTTGCCCGAGTCTAAAACTTGGTAAGTTTTTCCGAGTACAGTGTAGTTGCTCTTGTTACCACCTCGACTATAAGCTTCATATTTTGGATGAGCGTCTTCTACTTTAGAGACATCAGGAGTGCTGCTCGGAGCCTTATCATTGGCCAGTTCATATCGTCCACTGTTGGTGGTCTCTGAACTAGAGCAGGCTGATAGCGCTAATATGGCTAAAAGAGCCAGTATTTGTGTGATTTTTATTTTAAATGTCATAAAAGTTTCAGCTTCCTACCGAAGTCATTAGTGGTCATGGCTATTTGTGTTAGTAAAGAAGTCATAAACTAATCGCTTTCCTTATAGAGAGGCGGCTTGTTTCAGTTCTTGGCTAAATTTATAGACCGCCATAGCGTATAAAGGGCTGCGATTATAACGTGTGATCACATAAAAGTTTTTTAAACCCATCCAATATTCATTATCTTGTTCTTGTTCCAGTTTGACGATCAAAGCTGGTTGGGATACATCGATATCGATAGCTTTTGCTAGGGCTACGCTGGGTGATAAAATGTCGGCAGCGGTATAGGTCATCTTCTCACCAGCCCAGACTTTAAGCTTGGAAGGCAGCTTATTGTCGACAGATAAAGGCAGTACAACGGGTGAACCTGACTGCCAGCCGTGTTGATGAAAATAGTTAGCTACACTGCCGATGGCATCAACTGGATTATTTAGCAGGTCCCTACGTCCATCATTGTCAAAATCGACAGCATAATGGCGATAGCTAGAAGGTATAAATTGTCCGAAACCCATAGCGCCAGCGTAAGACCCCTTGAGGTTATTAATATCGAGCTTTTCATCTTTGATCAGGGTTTGCAGATTACTTAACTCTTTTCTGAAAAACGTGGCTCTTGGTGGGTAATAGAAGCCTAAGGTATAGAGGGCGTCAACGACAGGATAGTTGCCCATGTAGCCGCCGTAGAATGTTTCAATGCCTATGATGGCGATGATGATTTCTGGATCTACATCAAACTCTTTAGCTGCTCGACTCACCGTTTCTTTATGTTTCTTCCAAAAGGTGATGCCTGCATCTAGTCGTTTTTCAGTGAGAAATATGGGGTAATACTTATGCCAAGGCTTAGCTTCCCATGGCTTAGTCATTGCGTCTATGACCCCTTGATCGTATTTAGCCGTCGCGAGAAACTGCTGAACTTCTTTCTCTGTGAAGCCCAAGTCTTTTTGGGTCTGCATAAATTCAGTTTTTAATGGTGCAACACTGGAATCGTCAGGGACTGTAGACGTACTTGCCGTTGCTGAGATGGAGAATGATGTTAAAAGTAAAGTAGCAAGTAACTTTTGTTTTATATTCACTGAAACTGTTCCCTGTATCTGGATAATGCTTTGGGTAATGTCGCATAGACGAGCGAGTAACATACGTTAGTTTCTTTAATTCTGTCTTAATTTATTAAGAAAGTTGCAGCCTACATGTTTGTAGAGAGAAAGCCTATAAGCTGCCTTACTAGTCATTACGTATTGTTGTAATGGTTTAGCTGTGTCGATTTACCTATCGATGAATCGTCTGTGGGTATGAATACTCATCAGAATGCCAAAACCTGTCATCAGTGTGAGCATAGAGGTGCCACCATAGCTAATTAGCGGAAGAGGAACACCAACTACGGGTAAGAGGCCTGATACCATGCCAATATTAACAAAAATGTAGACGAAGAAGGTTAAAGTGATACTGCCAGCCAAGAGGCGGGCGAAACTGGTTTGTGCCCGGGATGCAATCACGAGTCCTCTACCAATGACATAGAGGTACATTATCAGTAAGAGCACGCTGCCTATCAGGCCAAACTCTTCCCCTATGACGGCAAAGATAAAGTCGGTGTGACGTTCGGGTAAAAATTCCAATTGTGATTGGGTGCCATCTAACCAGCCTTTGCCCCAGGGGCCACCTGAGCCTATGGCAATTTTAGATTGAATGATGTGATAACCAGCGCCTAGAGGATCTTTCTCAGGATCGAGTAAGGTAAGCACGCGAGTTCTCTGATAGTCATGCATCAGGAAAAACCAGAGCACAGGCAGCATGGCTAATATCCCGCCGACAAAAGTCCCGACAATTGCCCAGCTCATGCCAGATAGAAATAGCACAAAAATGCCAGATGCGGCCACAAGAATTGAAGTACCCAGATCAGGCTGTTTTGCGATTAACAAGGTAGGAACCAGTAAGATAACTCCGGCTCCGACTAAGTATCTTTTCTTTGGTGGTAGCGGATATTTACTGATATACCAAGCCATGGTGATGGGGAAGGCTAGTTTCATCAGCTCTGAGGGCTGGAACTCCATGAAACCTAGGTTGAGCCAACGCTGTGCCCCCTTATTTATTTCACCGAAGAAGTGGACCCCAAGTAATAAGGCTATTCCTGCAAGATAGATTGGGAAGGCCCAACGCCTGAATACTTCGGGATTTATCTGTGCCACGATAAACATTATTGCCAGGGATAACCCCATTCTGACTAGTTGTCTTTCCATCAGGGCTAAATCTTCACCACCGGCAGAATAGATGACGAATAAGCCGAACAGCATCAAGCTCAAAATACCGAGTAATAATGGCAAGTCTATGTGTAAGCGTTGCCAAATATTGGGGTTATGGTTTTGCGAACTCATTGAAGGGGCTCCAAGGTATCTCTTAACATATATTCATCGAGCAAGGCTTTTGCTACTGGGCCTGCATTGGCGCCACCCCAACCGGCATTTTCTAATACCACGGCGAGGACTATAGTGGGATTTTCATAAGGAGCGTAGGCTATAACGAGTGCGTTATCCCGAAAATGCTCTGCTATAGCATCTGCATCATATTTGGCATCTTCGGCAACACTAATGACCTGAGCCGTACCAGTTTTCATGGCTGCGGTGTAACCAGCATTTTTAAAGCGCTTCTTTTGCGCTGTGTCTTGCATTGCCTTATTGACGATATCCCAGTTCTCAGGGTTTTTTAGCACAATTGGTGCTAACTCGTCGATTGGAGTATCGATTTTAGAAGTGTTGTCTTTAATCGATTTAAGCAAGTGTGGTGTGAATCGGCGTCCCTTATTGGCCATAATTGCAGCTGCATTGGCGAGTTGAAGTGGGGTCGTAGTCCAGTAACCTTGTCCTATGCCCACCGAAATGGTGTCGCCAATATACCAAGGCTGGTTGTAGCGAAGACGCTTCCACTCTTTAGACGGCATGATACCTGCCGACTCCTCGAAGATATCTACCCCAGTGCGCTCGCCGAAGCCGAAGGGACCCATAAATTCGGCTATCTTATCTACACCTGTTTTATAGGCCAGATCATAGAAGTAGGTATCGCAGGAGTGAATCAAAGCGCTGGTAACATCAACCCAGCCATGGCCCCATCGCTTCCAGTCACGATATTTTCTATCTACACCAGGGATCTGCCAAAAACCCGGATCCCAGATGCGAGTCTTAGGTGTGACAGTTTTGGCCTCTAGCCCCAATAAGGCTAAGTGAGGTTTAACTGTCGATGCAGGTGCGTATTGCCCTTGGGTTGCTCGGTTAATCAGAGGTTTGGATTTTGAGCTAAGCAGTTTGTTGTAGGCCTTACTGCTGATCCCGTGAACGAACAAGTTTGGATCGTAGCTGGGGCTAGATAACAAAGCCAGTATACCGCCATCTCGCGGGTCTATGGCCACCACAGAGCCCCTGCGACCATCGAGTAGCTCCATGGCTTTTTGCTGTAACTTTAAATCTAATGTGAGGTAGATGTCCTGGCCTGGTTGTGGAGCCACAGATTTAAGCGTGCGTATGGTACGCCCACGGTTATTGACTTCTTCCTCTAAATGACCTGGTTTACCATGAAGTAGGCTCTCATAGAATTTCTCTATGCCTAGCTTACCTATATCTTTGGTTGCGGCGTAGTTTTTCCATTGTTCACTTCGGCGCAATGCCGCTTGATCACGATCGTTGATGCGGCCAACATAGCCTAGTGCATGGGTCATCAAGGAATTATATGGGTAATGTCGCTTGAGACCAGCAACCACAGAAATACCCGGGAATTTATGTTGGTTAACACTAAAAAGTGCGACTTGTTCTTCGGTTAAACGGTTCTTTAACGTGAGCGGCTTAAAGCGTCTGTGGTGCTTCAAAGACACAAGGAAATCTTCCTGCTCATCGGCTGAGATAGGGATAACTAGGCTTAATTCTCTGAGTACCTCAGGGACATCTTTTATTTTTTCAGGGATGAGCTCTAAAGAGTAAAATGGTTGGTTTTCTGCTAATAGCTTGCCATGACGGTCATAAATCAAACCACGACTCGGGGCTACTGGGACTACCCTGATACGGTTATCGTTCGAGCGAGTTGCGTAATCTTTATATGAGAGGATTTGTAGGTGATATAAGTTTGCCACCAGTATGCTTAATAAGATGACTACACAAACAAAAGTAAACAAGGCTCTTCGTTTAAAAAGCGATGCTTCAGCTGCGTGGTCATGCATCGTAATTCGCTTTCTTGGCGCCACTTACACTGTCTCCGGCTTAACAATTGGCATATAGCCTAGTCCTTAGCGAAAAAAAGCCCGGTTTACCGAACTTTAATTATTCCCTGTGATAAGGGTGATTATTATTTACGCTCCAAGCTCGATACAGACTCTCGGCGACCACAATTCGCACTAACGGATGTGGCAGAGTCAAAGCGGATAAGCACCAGCTTTGTGACGCTGCTTGCTTACAAGCTGGAGCTAGACCTTCGGGTCCGCCAATGAGTAAGCTCACATCTCTTCCATCGAGCTGCCAGCGACTAAGCTGCGAGGCTAGATCCGGTGTTGTCCAGGTCTTCCCCGGTAGATCTAAGCTGACTATGTGGTTACTCTTGGGGATAACAGCCAACATCTGCTCGCCTTCTTTATGGAGAATACGAGCTATATCGGCATTCTTACCTCTTTTCCCAGCCGGGATTTCTACCAGTTCGAGTGCCATGTCTCTGGGAAATCTACGTTGGTATTCCTGAAAGCCAGATGTGACCCAAGCTGGCATTCGCGTACCAACGGCGATTAACTGTAATTTCATTAAGCTGGTTTAGCTGACCAGAGTTTTTCAAGCTCATAGAAGTCGCGAGTCTTATCTTGCATGACGTGAAGTATCACATCACCAAGATCTACAAGTACCCACTCACTGCCTTCACGGCCTTCGACACCGATTATGCTTAAGCCTGCTCGCTTACATTCAACTACAACATTTTCGGCAATTGCCTTAACGTGAGTCTTAGACGTACCAGAACAAACCACCATGTAATCAGTCATGTTTGACTGCTCAGCTACTGCTAGGGTGACTATATCTTTGGCTTTCAAATCTTCGATCTTGTCGATCACAAATTGCTTTAGCTCGGCGCTTTCCACGCGTAATTCCTTAATAAATTTTGACAGCGCAGTAGTATAACAGGTTATCTGAGGATTGAGGATGCACTGGGGCAATTATCCTGAGGCCAGAGTCGAGGTAGGGGATTAAGCTGGTGTTTGATACAGGTTTTTTTCAGCGATAAATTTAAGTACTTGTCTGGGGACTGCATCAGACGGGCTTAACCCTTGTGACACTTGCTGTCTTATTTGGGTCGAAGAGTATGCTTGCGGGGTAATATCTACCTGGAATATCAGGCCGGATTTCTGTGATTTAAATTGGCCAAGGGTTGTTAATCTTTGTTCATATTCCTTAAAGATTGGCATGTCTGAAGTGAGTCGCCAGCCTTTTCGGGTTGATACAACAAAGTGGCATAAGTTAAATAGGGACTGCCAATGATACCAAGAGGGCAATGAAACTAAAGAATCAGTGCCTATCAAGAAAAAAAACTCGTGCTCCGGATATATCTTATTAAGCTCTTCTAGTGTTGTGAAAAGGTAAGAGGGGCCACTACGGCGGGCTTCAATATCACATAACTTAAATTCTTTATACTCTTGGCAGACCAATTCGACCATGGCGAGTCGCTGCTTAGTGTTTACCAGAGGCGAAGCTTTATGGGGAGGAATATGATTAGGCATGAGCCAGATGCTATCGAGACCAAGCAGTGACTTGATCTCGAGTGCGGGACGAATATGCCCAAAATGAATAGGATCAAATGTGCCACCCAATATCCCGATCCGCATCGTCAGCTTAGCCCCAATCGTTTAGTTGAATATGAGACAAAGCCGCATGGGCTTTAGGGTCGAACAATAAGCTCAGATGGCTCACACCTGTCCAATCTTCTATACCTTGTTGCTTAAGTTTTAACTCGATATCTGAAGCGCTGGCGAGTAAGGCTTCGATCTGCAAGAGTGAGAGTCTACTCAGGGCTGTGAGATATAAAGATTTTCGTTTATCCCATATGCGTAGCTTACCCCAGAGAGGTTGCAAAGGTTGTTGTAGCTCTTGTGCTGACTTCAACTGTAATAGAATGGTTAAGTCCTTGAAAATACCCCAGAGAATAATCGGCATGGCCACGCCTTCAGCCTTGAGCTGAGAGAGAATATGTTGAGCCTTGTCTTGATGATTATTGAGCATAGCATCAGTGAGCTGAAATACAGTAAATCGAGATTGGTCTTCAAAGTAACGGGTTAACTCTGGGCTATCTATTTTATCATTTGGGCTCAATAACTGCAGCAGCTGCAAGGATTGGTCGGCTGCGAGCAAATTTCCCTCGTAGAGACTAAATAGCATCTCTTTGGCATCACGAGTTAGACTTAGAGCAAAGTGTTGGATTCGACTATCTAGCCAACGCTGAAATTGTGCACCTTCGGGGGTCATGCAGGGAACATATATACCTTGGCTATCTAAGGTTTTAAACCATTTACTCTTAGTTTGTTCCGCTGCGAGTTTAGGTCCGGTGATAATTAATAGCACATCGGGGTTAGCCATCTGCATCAAGCTTTGAAATATCGCGCCGCCCTCGGCTCCTGGCTTGGCCTGGGGCAAAGTTAATTCGATCACTCTGCGGCTGGAAAATAGACTCATGGCTTGCCATTGTTCTATTAACTCATTCCAGTTAAAGCCGCTTTCCTGAGTAAGTTGGATCTTCTCCTCGAAGCCTTGGTTCTTGGCTTGATGATAGATCTGGCTACGACTGGTTTCGCATAGCCAAGGATCATCACCGAAGATGAGATAACATTGTTTCAGAGGGGAGAGGTTACGCAGAAGTTGATCTGGATAGACCCGCATCAAAACACCTCAAGATTAGTCAAGTGATAGATTAAACTTGGGTACAGCAATGATGCTGAAGTCAGCATCATTTTACCTCGAGGGAAGCAAGGGTCTGAATCATCTGATCCGCAGCCTGATTACGCATCTCTTTTAGCAAGAGTTCCATTTCACGGCTCTTGGCTAATGCGGTTCTGGGATCGTCGAGATAATCCCGATGAATATCCACGTCAAACTCTTGTGCTTCACTTTGAGGTAGACGCACGGCAAAGGTCACATGATAAGTCAGCTCATACTCAGCCACATTACCAGTTGGATAAAGGGAGAGTGTCGTTCTGTCTAATGAGTCATGTAAAATATGTAAGGTGGGCGTGTCATCGCTAGCATCAACTAAAGAAATGCTGTGCAGACGTAGACGCTCGCGAACCAGCCGAGTCAGCTCACTGTACTCATCTTGACTCGTGAGGTGTAGGGTCTGTAACTGCTCAGGTATCGAGTAGTTGCCCTGGAGTTTAAAGCCGCAACCAGCACTGAGCATGATGCTCAGTGCTGCTATTGCGAAACATATGCGTTTAATAAGCATAAGCTAGGCAGTATTTCCTTGTGGTAGATGGCTTAGTTAGCCACTATGTTGAGCAATTTGCCCGGTACATAGATGACTTTGCGGATGGTTTTACCTTCGGTGTGTTTTAGCACTCCTTCTTCTGCAAGACCTTGCTCTTCAACCGCTTCCTTCGTTGCATCGGCTGGAACCGTTATTTTTGCACGAAGCTTACCGTTGACCTGTACTATGATCAGCTTGCTGTCTTCGACAAGTGCTGACTCATCGGCTTTTGGCCACAAGACATCTTCGATTGCTTCTGTATTACCTAACTCATTCCATAAGCTGAAGCTGGTGTGAGGAATGATTGGGTATAACAGGCGAACCACGGCCGAGAGTGCTTCATTTAACAAAGCACGATCTTGCTCTGACTCCTGAGGTGCCTTCAGTAAACGGTTCATTAGCTCCATGATAGAGGCAATGGCTGTGTTGAACATCTGACGACGCTCAATATCGTCGGTAACCTTGACTATTGTCTTGTGCAATTCTCGACGGAGCTCTTTCTGCTTAGTATCGAGAGACTTGACATCAAGAGCGACTGTAGGCCCATTAGCGATATGGTCGTGAGCCAGTTTCCAAAGACGCTTGATGAAACGATGCGCGCCTTCGACACTAGACTCTTGCCATTCGAGAGTCAACTCAGGTGGCGCAGCAAACATCATGAATAAACGAACGGTATCTGCACCAAATTTATCGACCATCTCTTGAGGATCGATACCGTTATTCTTAGACTTAGACATTTTGCTCATGCCGGTATAGACAAGCTCGTTGCCATCGCTGTCTATAGCTTTAAGGATACGGCCTTTATCGTCAGTTTCCTGAACGGTAACATCAGATGGTGCAACCCAGACGCGTGCGCCTTTCTCATTGTTATAGTAGAAGGCATCAGCCAACACCATACCTTGAGTGAGTAGACGTTTTGCGGGTTCATCAGAATCGACTAAGCCGATATCTCTTAGTAACTTGTGGAAGAAACGGAAGTAGAGCAAATGCATACACGCATGCTCAATACCGCCGATATACTGATCAACGGGTAGCCAGTAGTTAGCCTTAGCTGGATCTAACATCTGATCTGCATGTGGGCTACAGTAGCGAGCATAGTACCAAGATGACTCCATGAAGGTGTCGAAGGTATCAGTCTCTTTGAAGGCTTCTTCACCATTGTATGTCGTCTTGGCCCACTCTTTGTCGGCTTTGATTGGGCTTTGAATCCCATCCATGACCACATCTTCCGGTAAGATGACCGGGAGTTGATCTTCCGGTGTAGGTACCACAGTGCCATCGGCAAGTGTCACCATAGGGATAGGAGCACCCCAATAGCGTTGACGGGATACACCCCAGTCACGTAGACGGAAGTTAACCTGACGCTTACCTTTGCCTTCAGCTGTTAATCTGGCATCGATGGCATCGAACGCGCCTTGGAAATCCAGTCCGTCTAGTTCAGGAAATGAGTCTCCAGAATTAAACAGCACACCTTTTTCTGTGTAGGCAACTTCACTGATATCGAGTTCGCTATCACTTGGCTTAATCACGCCTTCTATGGCTAATCCGTATTTAATGGCAAACTCATAATCACGTTGGTCATGAGCCGGTACCGACATGACGGCACCAGTGCCGTAATTCATCAGCACGAAATTGGCTGCCCAGATTGGTACTTGCTTACCTGTAAGAGGGTGAGTGGCGTAAAGCCCTGTCGCGACACCTTTCTTTTCCATGGCCGCCATGGCGGCTTCCGTTGTGTCTGCGTTTTTACACTCTTCAATGAATGCGGCAAGTTCAGGATTATTGGCTGCAGCTTTCTCTGCCAGAGGGTGGCCTGCCGCGATCGCAACATAAGTTACACCCATAACAGTATCGGGGCGGGTGGTATAAATATCGAAGCTCTCTTCGCTATCGACAACCTTGAAGGTCATCTCTATGCCTTCACTGCGACCGATCCAATTGCGTTGCATGGTCTTAACCTGCTCAGGCCACTCATCGAGTTGGTCAAGATCGGTTAGTAGTTCATCGGCATATTCGGTGATCTTGATAAACCATTGAGGGATCTCTTTTTGCTCAACAACTGTGTCACAGCGCCAGCAACAGCCATCGATAACTTGCTCGTTAGCTAGAACGGTTTCATCGTTAGGACACCAGTTGACCGAAGCGGTTTTCTTATAGACCAGGCCTTTTTCAAATAACTTGGTAAAGAACCACTGCTCCCAACGGTAGTACTCGGGTGTACAAGTCGCAATTTCACGGCTCCAGTCGTAACCGAATCCCAGCATCTTCAGCTGGTTCTTCATGTAATCGATATTTTCGTAAGTCCAAGGGGCCGGAGCAGTCTTATTTTTGATAGCCGCATTTTCAGCTGGGAGGCCAAATGAGTCCCAACCGATAGGCTGTAATACATTTTTTCCCTGTAATCGCTGGTAACGGGCTATTACGTCGCCTATTGTGTAGTTACGTACATGACCCATGTGCAGCCGGCCAGAAGGGTAAGGGAACATAGCGAGACAATAAAATTTCTCTTTGTTCTCATCTTCTGTGACTTCGAATGTTTTCTTGTCCTTCCAGTGCTGCTGCACCTTAGCTTCAATTTCTGAAGGTTGATATTGCTCTTGCATCAATATTTCCCGGCCATGGGGCCCATTATTTGATCTCGCGCACTTTATACGCGAGTTAGATCTGCATAGAATAAACTAGAAGTGAGTCATTAAAAAGGTTCGGATGAGGAGTATTTAAGATGAGTAAGAGAAGTACTGAGTTGCTATCGCTTTATGAGGCGCTATTAGCGCAAGTTAAATCTGATTATTCTGAAGATAACTCTATAACTATAAAAGAGTTATTTAGCATCGTTACTGATAGTAAAGAGTTCTTGTCTATCAAAGACAGGGCTAAGGATAATGAGCTGGCATTAGTCGAACAATTTTTAAAACGTGATATAGCGAATTTCTTGCATGAGAAAAATGATTTAGATCTGAGTCATAGTCCCACTATGATCACAGTAGAGAATACACTTTGGCATTGGTTGAGCAATATCACAGACAGAAGCCAGATCGAGTGGCATGAAGTCTTGCAAGATTTCAAACATCAAGGCCATTATCAAAGCGGTGAAATCGTCAATCAAGGTAATATGGTGTGTACTCATTGTGGTCACGAGATGAGAATCGAATTCCCAGGGGTTATTCCTGATTGTCCTCAATGTGATAAGAGCGACTTTACCCGGGAGTCATTAGCACCTTAAAGTCAGGCTGATTATATATCGATCGATATTAGACTTATTCTAGCTCGTTGCTAACAAGCAGATGACTGTTCTACTCTTTTCTTCATGATTTTCATCTATTACAGCAAGGTTTGTCGTTCAAGAGAACCTTGCTGGTATTTGATTATAATCAATTATTACCTTCTATCTCAGTGCTTAATTAAGTGCGCAGATTGTACGTCAATGTCTTACAGCTAAAACCTTGGTAACTTCGCTACATAGATGAACCTGTTCAAGGTAGGCAATTAAACAAGCTGTCTGCTACAGTTATTCACATGTTTCTATCAATTCCTATGTGAAATATGTATTAATTTTTTACATATTGTTCTACAAAGGTAGTGGTTAATTTAAAGGAAGCTGTGACAATGGAAGTCAGGAAAGTTTTTCTTGTGCTGAAACTAGAAAACAGCTTTTAAAATCACTAGCGGTATCTGTGAGGATGTATATGAAGTTTGTGCATAAAATTGTTATGGCTGCGAGTCTCATTTTGATGTTGTCACTGGCATGTTTGTCCAGTTATCAATATTTTCAGGTGAAGCAGCAAATTTACCAACAGGTATCGGGCAGTGTTGATGAGCTGGCTAGCTCCATGAGTAATAATATAGAAGCTGTTATGGCTGAAAAAAAGAGTATTACTCAATATGCAGCGTCTCTTCTGGAAACAGACTTATCTGATGAGCACTTTCTTGAAGTTCTGGATCAGCCAATTATCAAACAGCACTTTCCCTTATCGGGTATGGGGCTGGAAAGCGGGCATTTCGTCGGCAATGATCCGACCTGGAATCCTGGTTCGAGCTATGACCCAAGGCAACGCATGTGGTACCAGGAGGCAAAAAAGCAAGGTAAGTTCTTGTTTACGGCGCCCTATGCCGATGCTGCAAGTGGTGAGATATTAGTCTCAGCGGCTATGCCCTTATCTGAAAATGGTGTGTTTAAGGGGGCCTTATTCACGGATGTCAGTCTCAAGAGTTTGGCGGACATCAGTAACAGAGCTAATCTCTTCGGCGCTGGATATGCATTTATCGTTGGCAAGAAAGGTGAGTTTATTGCGTATCCGGACTCGAGTAAAAATGGACGTCCAATGAGCCAGGTTTTCGGGAGTCAGTTGGATACGACTGTGGCGAGTTCACAACTGGAGATCGATGACAAAATGAACTTGGTTATTTTCAGACCTCTATCTGGACTGGATTGGAGCCTGGGAATAGTACTGGATGAAGGGGTGATATTTGCAGCTGCCGATGATCTTCGCCGTGATGCAATCTTGTATTCACTGCTGGCATTAATTGCGGCGATTCTTCTTATGAGTGGCATCATTCGCCAATTAATGAAGCCTTTGGATATATTGAATGAAGCCATGCGAGATGTGTCTACGGGTGAAGGGGATTTGACTCGTAGGTTGACTACCGATTCAGATGTTGAGTTCGCGACTTTGGCCGGTAACTTCAATAATTTTGTGATCAAATTGCAAGATTTGATTCAGCAGGTGAAGTCCATTGGCAGTGAAGTTAGTCAAGGTACTCAAGCGACCGCCAGAGGAGCCAGTGAAGCCTTGGAAGCCATGGGGCAGCAGACACAAGAGGTTGAGCAACTTGCTACGGCAATGCATGAGATGTCGGTTACGGCTTCAGATGTCGCCAATAACGCGCAAAGCGCGGCCTATGCAGTCCAGCAAGCCGATAATGCGGTAAGTGAAGGAGTGACTGCCGTTGTGCAAACCACAGAGTCTATCGAGCATCTATCTGGTCAGATAGATGATGCGGCTAATGCAGTTAAAGAGCTTGAAGCCGATACCGTGAGTATTGAGTCTATCTTAGGTGTGATTAATGCAATAGCGGGTCAAACGAATCTTTTAGCGCTCAACGCTGCAATAGAAGCTGCTAGGGCGGGGGAGTCGGGCAGAGGTTTCGCCGTTGTCGCTGATGAAGTGCGTACTCTGGCTGCGCGGACTCAGGAATCAACATCAGAAATTAAAGAGAAAATAGAGAAACTACAAGTCGGTGTGGCTACAGTGGTAAGTGTGATGGAAGACAGTCGAGAGACAACGGTAATAACTGTTGAGAAAGCACAGGTGGCGAATGAAACTTTGAATAAGATCCGCAATAGTATCGAAGAGATCACCGACATGAATTTGCAAATAGCCAGTGCCGCTGAAGAGCAGAGTCAAGTTGCCGAAGAGATGAATCGTAATACTTCTAATATTCGAGATCTGTCGACGCAGGTCGCTAATAACTCGGAGCAAGCTAATGGGGCTATGAGCAACCAGTTGGAGCAAGTTAAGAGGCAGGAACAGTTGTTGAATCAATTTATCGTCTAGATATCCTTTAACTTGATTCAAGCTAGCACACATAAAAATACCCGCTTTTAGCGGGTATTTTTATGTGTGCTCTTAACCTAGACTTAGTTGGTTGAAGGCCAGCGTTGACGAATAATCACCAGTCCTACTAACAGGGCTGAGAATATGATGATCGGCAATTGCCCCCATTTAGAGAACCAGGTTTGACCCTTGACCAGGGGGATATCGGCGACCAGCACCCCTGTTTCAAATTGAGGTAATTGGTGAGTAATATTACCCAACTCATCGACAACGGCGGTGACACCATTGTTGGTTGCTCTTACTAGCGGGCGGCCAAGTTCGATTGAGCGCATCTGAGCAATTTCCATATGCTGCAATGGCCCGTTAGAACTGCCGAACCAGGCATCGTTAGACACAGTTAGTAGAAGCTCTGTTCCTTCATTTACGTTGGCTCTTAACTGTTCAGGAAAGGCTATCTCGTAGCAGATGGCAGGCGCTATTTGATGACCAAGTGCGTTGAGGTTTGGCTGCTGATACGCTCCTCGATTAAACGAAGACATAGGCAAGTTAAAAAGAGGTGCTAGGGGTCTTAACAGAGACTCCATAGGAACGAACTCACCAATTGGCAATAGGTGATGTTTCTTAAATTCGTTGCTGCCGTCTCCTATGTAATCTGCCTGGCTCTGGTGCTCACTGTTGTGGTTGCCGAGCACGATCAGTGAATTGTAGAAGTTATCTTGCTGGTGGCTGATAATGCCTGTGATGATGGCGCTATTATTGAGATTAGCGACTTTATTGGCATTATCGAGAAATTCAGACACCATATACTCAGGGGCTGGGATTGCGGCTTCGGGCCAGATGATGATATCCGCATCTAATAATGGACGAGAAAGATCCATGTACTTGCTCATGGTCGGCCAGAGTGCCTCGGGTTCCCATTTCATGCTTTGGGGAATATTTCCCTGTATCAGGGCCACCTTGACCGTTTTGCCATCGGGCTCGACGTTAGAAAGCATGGGCGAGAAGTAAGTAGTTAATCCCAGCAAGGGTAAAATAATAGCAGCTGGTCGCCAACGTTTTTGCAAACACAGAGCTAATACACCGGCAATTAATGCCAATACAAAGCTTAAGCCGAGAGCGCCTATGACGCTGGCTAGTGCTTTAATCGGTCCCTCGGTTTGAGAATAGCCAGCCCAGAGCCAAGGGAAGCCGGTCAACACCCAGCCTCTTAGCCATTCCGTTATAGTCCATAATGCAGGAAACAAGATGAGGTTTCTCATTATGGAAGTATTGGGTGATAATTTCTGTAGCAGATAACCTGTTAGTGCCGGGTAGAGTGCAAGATACAAGGCGAGTATTGCCATTAAGGCCATGGAAGCGATAAGTGGTATACCGCCATAAGTGGACATGCTGACATGTACCCAACTAATGCCGACGGAGAAACAGCCAAAGCCGAAGCTTAACCAGTATGTTAATCCAGCTCGGGCAGATAAGCCGCTGCTTTGATGTAGTGCGAACACTGTAGCGATAAGGTAGATCGGCCATAAGCCATAGGGAGCAAAGGCGAGTGCGGTACTGGCACCGGCAAGATATGCCAGTACCAGACGTATTTTTGAATGATGGGCAAATGCCCGAAGTTTATTCAGCATTTAAGCCTCATCATATAAAACGACCGTGTTTTGAGGTGATAGCCCTTGTTCTAAGCTATCTGCTCTTCGGCATTGGGATCGGGAAGTTTGACTCTTAGCTGAAGTAATCGGCGCGTATCGGCGCTGATAACCTTAAACTCTATGCCATCTATGATGACCTTCTCATTACGTTCAGGCAGGTGACCAAACGCATGTGAGACCAGACCACCAACGGTATCAAACTCTTCATCACTGAATTGAGTCTTAAACTCATCATTGAAGTCTTCAATCGGGGTCAGCGCCTTGATCATATAGACCTGTTTGCCCACCTTACGGATTTCTGTATCTTCGGCAGAGTCGTGGTCGAATTCATCTTCGATTTCACCGACTATCTCTTCGAGAATATCTTCGATGGTGACCAGACCCGATACTCCACCATATTCATCGACCACTATGGCCATATGATAACGTTGGGAGCGGAATTCTTTGAGGAGTACATCGACACGTTTGCTTTCGGGAACAACGACAGCAGGGCGAATAACCTGGCTTAGAGTGAAAGGCTCATCATTGTTTTTAAAGCCGTATTTGAGTAGATCTTTTGCTAGCAAGATGCCTTCAATATGATCTTTATCTTCATTTACGACGGGGAAGCGTGAATGTGCGGAACTAATAACCGTAGAAAGTAGCTCTTCTACTGTATTATCGATCTGCAGTGCGACTATTTGAGCTCTGGGCATCATGATATCCCGAACCCTTAGATCTGAGACTTCTAATACACCTTTGATCATTTCGCGTGTGTCTTCAGAGATAACCTCACGTTGCTCAGCATCGTGAATTACATCAACAAGATCATCGCGACTCTGGGGCTCGCCCTGGAATAACTGACTTACTTTCTCTAACCAGCCCTTCTTTTGGGCGTTGGTACTCGGGGGGATATCGTCACTCATAGTATTTTCCTAGCCAGATACCCTATCAAACACGATGGGTAAATAGACCAATTATTGCTCCTTGTATGGATTATTAAAACCTAATTTTTCAACTAGTTGA
The DNA here is from genome assembly GCF_002005305.1 of Shewanella psychrophila. Taxonomy (NCBI): domain Bacteria; kingdom Pseudomonadati; phylum Pseudomonadota; class Gammaproteobacteria; order Alteromonadales; family Shewanellaceae; genus Shewanella; species Shewanella psychrophila. The sequence goes on along the minus strand of NZ_CP014782.1, from coordinate 4,952,822 downwards.
GTCTCTAATGACTCCATTTCTTCAGCTTCGGCATCATGAATATGATCATACCCTAGCAGATGCAGACAACCATGTACAACCATGTGAGCCCAGTGGGCTTGTAAGCTTTTGTTTTGCTGCTTCGCCTCGAGTTCTACCACAGGGGCACAGATAATGAGATCGCCTAGTAGAGGTATGTCTATCTCGGGCGGTGCCTCAAAAGGAAAAGAGAGCACATTAGTAGGCTTATTTTTTCCTCTGTAAGTGCTATTGAGCTCCTGACTCTCTGCTTCGTCGACTATTCTAATGGTTAACTCGGCTTGAGTCATGATCTCTCTGAGTGCATAGCGAACCCAAAGTTCAAAATCTTCTTGAGATGGTAATGATTCATTATCTATGGCGATTTGCAGATCGAGATCTAACTCGAGTTTTTTATGATTAAGACTCATTGACCGTGGTTTCCTGAAGCTTATATTGATTATCGTGTTTTGCTTTAGCTTGTTGAACTTGCTGCTCATGATCTTCGTAAGCTTCGACTATTCGAGCCACAACAGGGTGGCGAACCACATCCTTAGCCTGAAAGAAGTTGAAACTAACCTCCTCAACCTTACTGAGGACCTCGATAGCATGGCGCAAACCTGATTTTTGGCTCTTAGGTAGATCAATCTGAGTGATGTCGCCTGTGATAACCGCTCGTGAGTTGAATCCGATACGGGTCAAGAACATTTTCATCTGCTCTAAGGTGGTATTTTGACTCTCATCTAAGATGATGAAGGCATCATTCAGAGTGCGACCACGCATGTAGGCGAGTGGGGCGACCTCGATAATATTTTTTTCTATCAGGCGTTCGACTTTCTCGAATCCCATCATCTCGAATAGGGCATCGTAGAGAGGACGCAAGTAAGGATCCACCTTCTGGCTCAGATCTCCTGGTAGGAAACCTAACTTTTCGCCAGCCTCTACGGCGGGACGGGTAAGTAGAATACGCCGAACTTCTTGTCGTTCTAAGGCATCCACAGCAGCTGCCACAGCCAGATAGGTTTTACCTGTACCGGCAGGACCGACGCCGAAGGTGATATCGTGACGCATTATGTTGGCGACATAGTCACTCTGATTCGGGTTGCGGGGCTTGACCACACCACGCTTAGTCTTGATATAGAACTCAGCATCATCTCTGGGAGCCTCAGCCTCCAGAGCTACAGCTTCCTGTATTGCCAGATGTACCGTATCAGGCTCCAGATCCGGCGTGCTGCCTCTTATGGGCTGAGTCTCAACATAGAGAGTTTTCAGAAGATTGTTAATAGTCAGACAGTTTCTCGCTTGACCCATAATCTGAAAGTGGTTGTTTCTATAACTTATCTCAACGCCGACTCGACGTTCGAGTTGTTTGATGTTGTCATCGAAGGGTCCACATAATGATGCCAATCGGCGAGTATCAGATGGCTCGAGATAGAGGTTAAGCGTCGTTAACTTGTTAGACAAGAATGGCTCCAATTGGCAATGGTTTGGGTGTCACTATTCTTTCATTTTACGAGTACAGAACAAGAAATGCTAATGGTATTTAAGCAAATAAAAAAGGCGGCAATGAAGCCGCCTTAGTGGTTTAACTTGTTATTTTAAGGTATGTACTGTGTCACACCTAAGGCATCGTCTTTCTTATGTTTTAAAAGGATATCGGAAGGCCTTAATGAACGGCGCAGATCCATCTCGTCTTCACCGCGAATAAAGGTACCACGCAGTGAGTTTGTGTAGACATCGACAATTTCGACATCGACGAAGCTGCCTATATGCTTGGGGTCGGCCTCGAAGTTAACCACCCGACTGGTTTCGGTGCGCCCTCTGAGCTCCATTGGATTTTTGACCGAAGGGCCTTCGACCAAGATGCGCTGAACTGTGCCTAGCATCTGACGACTATAACGCATTGCCTGCTGAGTGATACGCTCCTGCAAGATAGCCAAGCGTTCTTTCTTCTCTGCCAGAGTCACATCGTCTGGTAAATCTGCAGCGGGTGTGCCTGGACGGGCACTATAGATAAAGCTAAAGCTATGATCGAAGGCGACATCTTCAATCAACTTCATTGTGTCGGAAAAATCTTGCTTAGATTCACCCGGGAAACCTATGATAAAGTCTGAGCTGATCTGTATATCCGGGCGCGCCTTACGCAGACGACGAATAATCGACTTATATTCTATAGCCATGTGACCACGTTTCATCTGGGTTAGAATATGATCTGAACCCGATTGAACCGGCAGGTGCAGGAAGCTAACCAGTTCCGGTGTATCTTCATAAACATCTATGATGTCTTGAGAGAATTCAATAGGGTGGCTAGTGGTAAATCTCAGCCTGTCGATACCATCGATAGCGGCGATATAACGCAGGAGTTCGGCAAAGGTACAGATGTCATCATCATGGGTTGCACCACGAAAAGCATTAACGTTTTGGCCCAGTAAATTGACTTCACGAACACCTTGTTCGGCAAGCTGAGCGACTTCTAAGATGACGTCATCGACGGGACGGCTCACCTCTTCACCACGTGTGTACGGCACCACGCAGAAAGAGCAATACTTACTACAGCCTTCCATTATCGAAACGAAAGCCGTCGGACCATCGGCTCTAGGCTCTGGTAGTCGATCGAATTTTTCGATTTCTGGGAAACTGATATCGATAACTGCCTTGCCACCTTGTTTGACCTGATCGACCATCTCAGGCAAACGATGCAGGGTCTGTGGGCCAAAGATGATATCGACGCATTGAGCACGTTCCTTAATCACCTTGCCCTCCTGGGAGGCAACGCAACCGCCGACGCCTATGATGAGATCCGGGTTTTTATCTTTTAATTTTTTCCAGCGCCCAAGTTGATGGAACACTTTTTCCTGAGCCTTTTCACGGATCGAACAGGTATTTAGTAACAGTACATCGGCTTCTTCAGCGTCGTCTGTCAGGGTGTAACCCTTATATTCGTCCATTAGGTCGGCCATCTTGGATGAGTCATACTCATTCATCTGACAGCCCCAGGTTTTTATATGGAGTTTCTTGCTCATCAGTTTATGTCACTCTTGGAACCACGGGAAAAACAGCGCGACATTTTACCTCTTGAGCACGTCACTGGCTAGCTTTTGGTCATGTTTATTCAAAAATACTGTGGACTGTAAGTTTTATCTTGCCAGGTATTGTGTGTATTTGTTGCTTTCCAAGCGGAGCTATCTGCCTGCATTTGTCTTTGTATTGACTGAGCCATCTGCAGTGAACCTGCCCGAGCCTGAGTGTAAATGTCGGCCTGGATCTGCACTCTGAAATATGCCAGCAGTTCCGTCGTATATTGATATAGGGCATAATCCATAGGTGCACGATAGGTTACAGTGATGACTTCTATTGTGCCGTTATTTATAGCTGGGGTCGACGGCGCAGCTATCGCCATGTTTGGTAACAGGCTAGTACTGACAAATATAGAAGCAGTTATAAAGGCTGTGATAAATTTCATAATATTCTCACTCAATCCATTGGCTTAGTTTTCAAGACTGAGTGTAAGACAGGAGTTCGTGTGATAAGCGTACGGTTTGTAAGCAGGTGTGAGTAGTTCGCCTATAGCAACATTTGCATACTCATCTGAGAATTTTGAAATGATTATGGGTTATCTGTTGGCAGTAAATTAGAATGAATTAATAGAACGTCGTTATTTGATGTGTAGGAGTCTTGGTGAGTCAATCTCAAACTGAAATTACAACAATGGATGTCGTTATCCTAGGTGGAGGCATGATCGGTGCTGCAACGGCCATAGGTTTAGCTCAGCTAGGCTTGAGTGTGACCGTGATTGAAGCGTTCCGACCTGAGACCTATAGCAGTGAGCAGGCAATAGATTTGAGAGTCTCCGCCGTCAGTGTCGCAACTGAGACCTTGCTGGATCGTCTTGGTGCACTGGAAAGTTTGGCTCAGATGCGAAGAGCGCCATATTTAGGCCTAGAAACCTGGGAGATAGAGGGATGTATCACACGTTTTCATGCCGATTGCGTCGGTGCTTCTCATCTAGGGCATATTGTCGAGAACCGTTTGATACAGCTGGCCTTGTGGGAACAGTTCGAGTCCTTCGATAACCTTGAGCTAGTTTGCCCAAGAAGTGTCGATAGCTTTAGTCGATCTAAGCATGGTGTTTGTGTGACTTTAGACGATGGTCTGCGGCTGGAAACTAAGCTTTTAGTTGGCGCTGATGGAGCCAACTCACAGGTTCGAACTTGGGCCGGGATCGGCTTAACAGGCTGGGATTATGCTCAGTCGGCTATGTTGATTAATATCGAGACGGCGACGGCACAGCAAGATGTTACTTGGCAACAGTTTACGCCCCAAGGGCCCAGATCTCTGTTACCACTGCCGGGCAATAATGCTTCTTTAGTCTGGTATGATGATGCGAGTCGAATAGCTCAGCTATCACAATTGAGTAATACAGCGTTAGCTCAGCAGATTAAGATGCATTTTCCTGAGCGGTTGGACAGGCAGTTTAAAGTATTGAATAAAGGCAGTTTTAAGTTGACCCGACGCCATGCCCAATCTTATTTTGCTGATAATTTGGTTATATTAGGTGATGCCGCTCACACCATAAACCCCCTGGCAGGACAAGGGGTCAATATTGGCTTCAAAGATGTCGATGCATTGATCTCGGTGATTTCGGATAAGCTGAGTCGACAAGAGTCTTGGTGGGGGACTACTGCATTGAGTGAGTACCAATCTCGCCGTTACCGAGATAATCAACTGATGATGTCGGCGATGGATCTGTTTTATGCTGGATTCAGCAATGAGTTACTACCACTAAAAGTACTGCGAAATGCTGCGCTTAAGCTTGCGGACATAGACTCGCCAATTAAGAAGCAAGTGCTCAAATATGCCATGGGGTTGTAACTAAGTTTTAAGACTTGACTCTATTTATCCTCGGGCCTTAGCGCCCGTTTGGCACATCTGCAAGTTTCTCAACTAAATCAATTTTGCTTATAATTTGTTGCGCCGTGGATTGAGTGTTAAAATGCCGCGTTTTTATTTACGCGTGACGTTTGGCTGGCATCTATTGTACGGCGGATGTGCGCCTCGTATTAAAGAATGGGCTAAATGAGTAACATAAAACTAATTGTAGGGCTCGCTAATCCTGGTGAAAAGTATGCACAGACCCGACATAATACTGGGGCTTGGTACGTACAAGAACTCGCTAGAATATGCGGTGCGACTCTGAACGCCGATAGCAAGTATTATGGTTTAACTGCAAGAGTTAACCTGCATGGTAAAGATGTTCGTTTATTGATCCCGAGTACGTTTATGAATCTCAGTGGTAAGTCTGTCGGTGCAATGGCGAATTTCTTTCGTATCCAAGCCGATGAGATCTTAGTAGCTCATGATGAACTCGATATGCAGCCTGGAGTTGCCAAGTTTAAACTGGGTGGCGGACATGGTGGCCATAACGGTTTAAAAGACATCATCGCCAGTCTTGGGAATGATAAAGGTTTCTATCGATTACGAATAGGCATAGGTCATCCAGGTGATAGAAACCAAGTCAGTAATTATGTATTGGGCAAGGCTCCGGCAGTTGAGCAGACTCAGATTGAAACCGTGATCGATGAGGCTGTACGTTCCACCGAGTTATTGTTTACTGAAGACATGGCTAAAGCCATGAATAGGTTACACACCTTTAAAGCATAGAAGGTGTATTTGTTTAAGTCTTAAACCGCATTGGTTTATAGCAAAAAATTTGATGAAGTGACGCTTGGTGACTTCTTAAGAACTTAACTGGCAGTATGACTGTTAGTTTACTATTGATATTAAAGGTAAAGATATGGGTTTTAAATGTGGCATCGTAGGCCTGCCAAACGTAGGTAAATCAACGTTATTTAATGCGTTAACTAAAGCGGGCATCGAAGCGTCCAACTTTCCGTTTTGTACGATTGAACCCAATACAGGTGTTGTGCCTGTACCCGATGCTCGTCTCGATGCCTTGGCCGAGATCGTTAATCCTGAGCGTGTAATACCGACAACGATGGAGTTTGTAGATATTGCAGGTCTGGTTGCTGGTGCATCTAAAGGTGAAGGGTTGGGAAATAAATTCCTGGCTAATATTCGTGAAACAGATGCCATTGGTCACGTTGTGCGTTGTTTCGAAGATGAGAATATAGTGCATGTGGCTAATAAAATCTCACCAGCTGAAGATATCGAAGTGATCAACACTGAACTTGCTTTGGCGGATCTTGATTCATGTGAGCGTGCAATTCACCGTCAGGCGAAGCGTGCTAAAGGTGGTGATCAAGAGGCTAAGTTTGAAGTCTCTGTGCTAGAGAAGATGCTTGCCCCTTTAAACGAAGGGTTAATGCTACGTTCTTTAGATTTATCGGTCGAAGAGAAAGCCGCTGTTGCTTACCTGAATTTCTTGACGTTAAAGCCTACCATGTATATTGCGAACGTGGCCGATGATGGTTTTGAAAACAATCCGCATCTGGATACCGTGCGTGAAATAGCATCGAAAGAGAATGCTGTTGTCGTTGCTGTATGTGCCGCGATTGAATCAGAGCTGGGAGAGATGGAAGCTGAAGATCGCGCAGAGTTCATGGCAGATCTTGGTCTGGAAGAGCCTGGATTAGACCGCGTTATTCGTGCCGGTTACGATTTACTAACGCTACAAACTTATTTTACCGCAGGTGTTAAAGAGGTTCGTGCCTGGACTGTAGCCATAGGTGCGACGGCACCACAAGCAGCAGGTGTGATTCATACCGATTTTGAACGTGGTTTCATTAGGGCTCAAGTCATGGCCTATGACGACTTCATCACCTATAAAGGTGAGGCCGGTGCTAAAGAAGCGGGTAAGCTAAAGGTTGAAGGAAAATCATACATAGTGAAAGATGGCGATGTAATGCATTTCCTCTTTAACGTATAAGCGTTTGAAGCAAATGTTCATTGCCATATTTGGGGGATGAAACTTAATTTCATGGTCTAGTTGGTGATGTAATAAAGGCTCAATGGTATGAATTGAGCCTTTTTGCACTTTGAAAGAAGCAGAATTTAGGGGCTGTTCGCTATCCCGATTGCGTTTAAGAGGTTATATTTGTGCATCTGGCGCTCAGTTTGGTGAAGTAATAGCCGAACAGTAGAATTAGTTTAAATTAGCGAAAAAAGCGGTTGACCTCAATACGCTGAATAAGCATAATACGCCCCGTTCCTCACCAAGAGGAGCAGGTATACAGTGGCAATATAGCTCAGCTGGTTAGAGCACAGCATTCATAATGCTGGGGTCGCAGGTTCAAGTCCCGCTATTGCTACCATCTTTTCAGGATGTAAAATTGGAGCATGTGCGAGAGTGGTGGAGTGCTGTTGATATTAGGCGCGCATCTTTACTTTCTACATCATCCTTAATCAGGATGTAAATCTAGATGCAGTGCGGGAGTGGTGGAATTGGTAGACACGCCAGATTTAGGTTCTGGTGCCGTAAGGTGTGAGAGTTCAAGTCTCTCTTCCCGTACCATTTATATTGAATAATAGGGTTTCCTGTTATTCGAAACGAGTTTTGATTGGGGTATCGCCAAGCGGTAAGGCACCGGGTTTTGATCTCGGCATTCCCAGGTTCGAATCCTGGTACCCCAGCCATTTTTTCTCGTTTCAATAATCTAAAAGATTATTGGGGTATCGCCAAGCGGTAAGGCACCGGGTTTTGATCTCGGCATCCCCAGGTTCGAATCCTGGTACCCCAGCCATTTTTATTACGTTGATAACGTATTGATTGGTTTATGTGGCAATATAGCTCAGCTGGTTAGAGCACAGCATTCATAATGCTGGGGTCGCAGGTTCAAGTCCCGCTATTGCTACCATCTTTCTCTAGATGTAAAATTTGAGGTTGTGAATTGTAGATTCTAGGAGCTTAGGTTCAAGTCTCATTATTCACTACCATCTTTCTCTAGATGTAAAACTTGAGGCAGTGCGGGAGTGGTGGAATTGGTAGACACGCCAGATTTAGGTTCTGGTGCCGTAAGGTGTGAGAGTTCAAGTCTCTCTTCCCGTACCATTTATAAAGATACAGGCTTAGTTTGACTGAGTCGGTAACTTAGCAAGAAATTTGTTGGGGTATCGCCAAGCGGTAAGGCACCGGGTTTTGATCTCGGCATCCCCAGGTTCGAATCCTGGTACCCCAGCCACTTTTTACATCTGCTCAAGATGAAAAACTAGAGGCAGTACTAAGCAAGTGTTATATTTAATTATAATCATTTGTTTTACTGATGCAGTGCGGGAGTGGTGGAATTGGTAGACACGCCAGATTTAGGTTCTGGTGCCGTAAGGTGTGAGAGTTCAAGTCTCTCTTCCCGTACCATTTTAAAACAGATATGTTCTCTGTTTTCATCCTAATAAGATGTAAAACTAGAATCATCTCTTCTAGATGTAAACTTGAAGCAGTGCGGGAGTGGTGGTGTTGATATTAGACACGCCAGATTTAATTCTTGGCATATCATCTTAATCAGGATGCAAAACTGATGCAGTGCGGGAGTGGTGGAATTGGTAGACACGCCAGATTTAGGTTCTGGTGCCGTAAGGTGTGAGAGTTCAAGTCTCTCTTCCCGTACCATTTATTAAAATGAAAAAGCCTGTCTTTACGACAGGCTTTTTTGTGTCTGAAATTTACTGATAACCTTATCGCATCACTTGCTGCTTGATATCGATATCAAGATATAGTTGGGGAGACTGCTGATATAGCGCCTCTAGGTTTACAGACATTAGCTTAAGATGTGCTCTGGTTTAAAGATGCTCTCACTTAAAAATGCTTAGGTTTAAAGGTGATTGTCTTATAGAGGCGGTAAGTACGTCAGACTTAGCTTCTGCACTGTTACTGTATAAAAAGGTCACAAACAGGGATTGTGAGCCCTACAATGCCGATATAAATCGATAATCCTAGAGTCTATTGGATCTGCCCGCCTCATACTTCTATCGATACATACAGAAGGTTAATAAGATGTAAGAGTATATCTTTTATGGCACAATCTCATTGAAACTAAATAGGAGGTTATTTTGAAAGGGATATTTATTGTTTTTCTCTGTTTAATGGGAACGTCTGCTTATTCATATGCAGCACCAAGCGAGTTAGTTATCGACTCGAAGGTAAAACCTAAATCATATGAGCGCTATATTCGAGCGGTTCATAAAGAAATTCCAGCATCTAAAAACATCAAACTCACCCGCTTTGCGATAATTGAAGGCATGCTAAACACAAAAGGCATTGCCTGGGTCTTCGAGGGGGATGGGGATGGCTATATTTTAGCTAGGTTCGATTATAGAGGCGACACCAATGTGATGCGTATCGAATACGATGACAAGTTTGTTCAGCTTAAATATCATGCTGCATTGGGGGATTATATTTGTGAGAATAACCTAGACGATATCTGTTATAAGAACAGCCGTGGTTATTATAACTATATAAAAAATCTACGAAATAGCATTAAGCGTGAACTGGCTAAGGGGTAAGCGATGAAGGTTAAAATATCGATCATTCTCATTTTATTGTTCAGTATCTCTTCTCAAGCATATGAGCTTAAATTTTACGCTAACCCTGTGCCATTTTCCCCATATGTTGAAGATATCGATGGATTACTTGAGTCTGCTGTAAGTCATAATCATTGGACGTATCGTGTCGAGGAAGGCAGACGCTATGCTTATTTAGATTATAAGTCCTATCGCATCGAAGTTGAGCTGCTTGTTGAAAAAGGTGGGGTATCCATTGTTCCGCTTTCGGTAGTTCGTCCAGAGTGTAAAAGAAAGTGCAGTATAGATCAGGATAAAGTCGACGGCTGGTTAGTCGGTATGCGCAGGCATATAGCACTTGCTGTGACTAAAGTACTCAGAGAAGATGCCCTGAAGCAGATCTCGCTCTAATACTTTCAACTGTTAGGTACAAAAAAGGCACTCATTGAGTGCCTTTAATTATTTACAGCCAAATACGAACTAGTGCTTAAACATCGCAGAGATTGACTCTTCATTACTAACACGACGGATAGCCTCGGCCATAACCGTAGACATAGATAATTGAGTAACTTTATCCAGTGCCTTAATATCCTTGTTTAAGGGAATTGTATCGGTAACGATAACTTCATCGATGACAGACTCGGCGATATTCTTAGCCGCATTACCCGAAAATACAGGGTGAGTGGCGTAAGCAAATACACGGTTAGCGCCATGCTCTTTTAGGGCTTCGGCTGCCTTACACAGAGTTCCGCCAGTGTCGATCATGTCATCAACAATGATACAGTCACGACCTTGAACGTCACCAATAATGTGCATTACCTGAGCTACGTTAGCCTGTGGACGGCGTTTATCGATAATAGCAAGATCAGAATCATCTAGTAATTTAGCAACTGCGCGGGCACGAACGACACCACCGATATCCGGAGAAACAACTACTGGGTTATCAAGATTCTTCGATAGCATATCTTCTAGTAACACAGGGCTACCAAATACGTTATCGACAGGAACATCGAAGAAGCCCTGGATCTGTTCAGCATGCAGGTCACAAGTCAAGACACGGTCAACACCTACACTTGATAGGAAGTCTGCGACCACTTTGGCTGTGATAGGTACTCGAGCGCTACGTACGCGTCTATCTTGACGAGCGTAACCGAAGTAAGGGATCACTGCGGTAATACGTCCGGCCGATGCACGACGTAATGCATCAACCATTACGATAAGTTCCATCAAGTTATCGTTGGTTGGAGCACATGTAGATTGAATGATAAAGACATCCGCACCACGTACATTTTCGTTTATCTGGACACTGATTTCCCCGTCGCTGAACACGCCTACTGCTGCGTCTCCGAGTTTGCAGAATAGACGATCGGCTATCTTCTTAGCGAGAGCAGGTGTTGCGTTACCAGCAAAAAGTTTAATGTCAGGCACTGTATGAACCTCAGGCGTATGCTTCATTTTTAGTGGCTGAAGTAAGATTAGGCTTACTCCAGAGTTTAACCTCTATAGTCGAGTTAAATGCGACTCTAGGGGAGATATATTTGTCCCTTTAGCGACAAAGCCTTGCATGTCCTTCGGTAACTTAGCCAGGATCTCTAAGGCTTGATGCTGCAGTTCGAACTGACCGAAAATACAAGCTCCGGTTCCAGTCATTCTAGACGGCGCATATTCTATCAGCCAGTCCAAGGTGTTGGCAACTTGAGGGTAGCGTTTAACGACGAAATCTTGGCAATCATTTTTCCATGGAGCACTCATCAAGGAGTCAATGTCTAACTTAGGGGTGTCGCGGGTGAGTTGTGGATCTTGGAATACTACTGCGGTGGAAACATGTACATCGGGTACTAGAATCAGATACCAATATTCTTTCGGCGAAACAGGAATTAGTTTTTCACCGACACCTTCGGCGAATGCAGATAAACCATTAATAAAAACAGGGACATCGGCACCAAGCTTTAAGCCTATAATCATCAGTTGCTCCTTAGATAACTGGGTATCCCACAGTGCATTCAATGCCACTAAAGTGGTGGCGGCATCGGACGAGCCTCCACCGATCCCGCCTCCCATAGGCAAGCGTTTATCCAGCCAAATCTCTGCACCTTTTTCGTAGTTACAAAATTCCTGTAATGATTTTGCGGCTAGGAGAATTAAGTTATCGCAATCTGCGACAGCGTTATTCATATTTGAGTGTAACTTTAGCTCAGATGATTGGGTGACTCTAAAGTCTAAATAGTCACAATAATCCACAAATTGAAACAAAGTTTGTAATTCATGATAGCCATCATCACGCTGATTATTTATGTGTAAAAATAGGTTGAGTTTTGCAGGTGCTGGCCAACCTAGTGATAAATTCGTGTCTTTCATCTAGCGTGTGCTCGCATTCATTTGTGTATTGTTTTTAATCTGATTTTTTGAGGGGGATAATTCACTATTAGCGAGTGCTTGCCATTCATTTACCTGTATTTTTAGTCGTAGGTCAACTCTCTTTAATTGCAGTAACCTAGGTATTTGAGCACCACTTTGATGTTGCCACTTAAGGAAGTCTACCTGCCATGGAGGGGTCTCTGATGGCGTAAACAAGCTTACTGGCCTATTCTTTTCATCAAATGAACTGACTTCATCATCTGGCGATACTTGCCCCGTTATCCATAAAGGTAAGGCGTTGACCGGGATTGACCAACCTGTGACATTGGTTAATAGCTGCTGAGCATCATGGTGCTCATATGTTTTTCCATCAACCTCAAGGCGTGCCATGCCATGCTCGGTGGTTAAAGAGAGAAGGGTCGTGCCAAGCATAGTGGTGAGTTTTAGTTCATTTTTTGCTTGGGTGTGTAGCCAGTATAAATTAGTGCTGAAATTATCCTCGGGGGTTTTGACTGCAAGCTTGCCTCGCATCTCCCAAGCGTTGGCTTGAGATACTTTTTTGACTTGTATAGGGACCAAGTTTGTTGGAGTCGTGGTACATGCCGATAGCAAACTTAGGCTCAGGAGCATTAATAAGAGAGGTATTTTTGTGATATGGCTCAAATTATTCATCTATAGCTGATAGTGAGGTTCCCTATGATACGAAGGCTCGTTAAGAATACCAGCCCTAAATGCGAAATTCGCTGCATGTCTAGTCGCACTTAGGTATTAAGCTAAGCTAACAATTATTCATTGCAGGGAAAAACAGTGATCTTAAATTGGATAAATGGATAAGAACTGAGATTATTATTCGGTTTTGTTAAGCATATTCTGTTTTTAGTTCATTCAATTAAGTAGAATGTCCGACAATAAATGAGATGCCAAGAGACCAGAACGAGTCAGATGAGCCTTGTAGCAATCGGTATTAATCATAAAACAGCCACGGTTGACCTGCGTGAAAAGGTCGCGTTTTCACCAGATAAAATTCATGATGCCATGAAGAGTCTGGCGAGCCATACCCAAACCGGCGAAGCTGTGATCATTTCAACCTGCAATCGTACTGAGTTGTATACCAATACCGCCGATGAAGCGGAAGTCGTACGTTGGCTGGAAGAGTATCATCAATTATCCCATGATGAGGTTGAGTCTTGCCTGTATAAATATCAAGGTCAAGCCGTGGTGCAGCACTTGATGCGTGTTTCATCTGGGTTAGATTCACTAATCCTTGGTGAGCCGCAAATCTTAGGTCAGGTAAAACAGTCTTTTGTTAAGGCAAGAGAAGCCGGAACCGTGGCCATCACCATGGATCGCATGTTTCAAAATACGTTCTCGGTAGCCAAGAGAGTCAGAACTGAAACTGAGATTGGTGCCGCCGCGGTGTCTGTTGCATTTGCAGCAGTTAGCATGGCTAAGCATATCTTCTCCGCATTGAGTGCAACTAAAGTCTTGCTAATCGGTGCTGGGGAGACAATTGAACTTGTTGCCAGGCACTTAAAAGATAATGGTGTCGACTCTATGGTTGTTGCTAACCGTACACTTTCACGTGCCGAAGGCATGTGTGAGGAGTTCGGTGCGACAGCAATTACACTCGAGCAGATCCCAGATTTTCTCTCTCAGGCCGATATCGTGATATCATCTACCGCGAGCCCATTACCGATACTCGGTAAAGGCATGGTAGAAAAAGCGCTGAAGCAGCGTCGTCACCAACCTATGTTATTGGTTGATATAGCAGTTCCTCGTGATATTGAAGCCGAGGTGGCCGAGCTAGACGATGCTTTCCTCTACACAGTGGATGACCTGCAAAGCATCATAGAACAGAATATGGCCTCAAGAAGAGAGGCTGCCGAGCAAGCTGAGATAATTGCAGAAGAAGAGTCACATCTTTTCATGGAGTGGATCCGCTCACTAGAGTCGGTAGACAGTATTCGTGAGTATCGCAGCCAAAGTATGGCGATAAAAGATGAGTTAGTTGAGCGAGCGATCAATAAGTTAGCCCAAGGTGGCGATAGCGAACAACTGCTACTCGAACTTGCCAATAAGCTAACCAATAAATTGATCCATGCACCAACTCAAGCCTTGACTGCTGCTAGCCGCCAAGGTGATCTAAATAGCATTGGCCAACTCAGAAGTGCGCTCGGATTAGATAAGAACTAAGGTTAATGTTTTAATGAAGGACAGTGTTATCCGCAAGCTTGAAGGCTTGCTTGAGCGTAATGAAGAAGTATTGGCTCTGTTGAGCGACCCTGGGGTTATTTCAGATCAGGAGCGTTTTCGTGCACTCTCGAAAGAGTATTCGCAGCTTGAAGATGTCATTTCCGCATTCAAAGCTTTTCAGCAAGCGACTGAAGATCTAAATGCCGCGAAAGAGATGCTTAACGAGAATGATCCTGAGATCAAAGAGATGGCTCAGGAGGAGATGAAGGAAGCTAAATCGATCATTGAGAAGCTTGAAGATGAGCTGCAGATCTTACTTCTTCCAAAAGACCCTAACGATGACAATAATGCTTTCGTTGAAATTCGAGCTGGCGCTGGTGGCGATGAAGCCGCTATTTTTGCTGGTGATCTATATCGCATGTACAGCAGATATTTCGAATCTAATCGTTGGCAGACTGAGATCATGAACGCTAACGAAGGTGAACATGGTGGCTTTAAAGAGATCATCATTAAAGTTTCTGGTGAAGGTGTTTTCGGTAGACTCAAGTTTGAATCCGGTGGACATAGAGTTCAGCGTGTTCCTGAGACTGAATCTCAAGGCCGAGTTCATACTTCTGCTTGTACTGTTGCAGTTCTTGCCGAAGTGCCAGAAGCAGAAGCGATTAAGATAAACCCGGCTGACTTAAAGGTCGATACGTTCCGCGCATCGGGCGCTGGTGGCCAGCACGTCAACAAAACAGACTCTGCAATCCGTATTACTCACATACCTTCGGGTATTGTGGTTGAATGCCAAGATCAACGCTCACAACATAAGAACCGTGCTCAGGCCATGAGCGTGCTCTCTGCCCGTATTCAAGCGGTTGAAGATGAGAAGCGTCGTAGTGCCGAAGAGACAACCCGCCGTAACTTAGTGGGTAGTGGCGACCGCTCCGAGCGTATTCGTACCTATAACTTCCCACAGGGACGCGTCAGTGATCATCGAATCAACCTGACTCTCTATCGTCTCAATGAGGTGATGGAAGGTGAATTGGATGCGTTGATTGTTCCCTTGATGCAAGAAAACCAAGCCGATATGTTAGCGGCCTTGTCTGAAGGGTGATCATTGAGATCTCCTTCCACCTAATGCGCTTGAATTAAGCATCAAACTAAGGAAATCCCTTGCAGCAGACTTTAGCTGGAGCCCTAGATTGGGCTTCACCCCAATTGGTCGATGTCTCAGATACACCTAAGCTTGATGCCGAGGTGATGTTACTACACATCATTCATAAACAGCGTGGTTACTTGTATACTTGGCCCGATGAACGTTTAACATCGGAGCAGGTTGTCGAGTACACAAAGATGGTCCATCGTCGTGTGCTGGGTACACCTATTGCACATATCGTTGGCGAAAGAGAGTTTTGGTCTCTGCCTTTCATGGTTAATCCTACGACGCTAATCCCGCGTCCAGACACTGAGATATTAGTCGAAACTGCGTTAAACCTTCCACTGGCAGAAAATGCTACTGTGTTGGATTTAGGTACAGGAACAGGGGCTATCGCCCTCTCTCTGGCCTATGAGAAGAGCCTATGGCAGATAACCGCTGTAGATAAAATCATTGAGGCTGTGGCACTGGCAAAAGCCAACCGGGAACATCTCAAGCTACAGCAGGTTGAGATTATCCAGAGTGACTGGTTTGACTCGGTAACCTGCTATGACTTTAATCTCATCGTCTCTAATCCGCCTTATATCGATGAGACTGATGCGCATCTGGATCAAGGTGATGTCAGGTTTGAGCCTCAGAGTGCACTGACTGCAGGAGAAGCGGGCTTTGCCGATCTCTATCATATTGCCTCGAGTGCTCGAGACTATCTAGCCCCTGGCGGCTATCTTCTACTTGAACATGGCTACCAGCAAGCTATTCCGCTCAGGAAAAAGATGATTGAGCTAGGCTATGAGAATGTCGCTACGGTTAGAGATTTTGGTAGTAATGACAGATGTACCTTGGGCCGCTTCCCTCGTTAGCCTCTTTAAATACTGAACATCTGTTTTTCTCGTAGGCTGAGTTTGCAGCCTTGAGAGTGTTCTGAATAAGCTGAATTTTAATGCCATTGGTATCAATATACTGATGGCATTTTTGTTTGTTTAACAAAACTTGCCAATCTTCGAGTGAAGCCTGAGTACATTCTGGTTTAGCTTCTAGCTAGGTTGGTATTGGGTAGTGTGTTTTAATTTTTATCTTCATGGTTACCTAACGCTTCCCTGCGGGGGATGTGCGCTCTTTACTTTGAGAATGTTCTATGACACGGCGTGAATATACCCCTATAGCCTCGTCCGTGACATCTGACGTGAATGGATTCACAAATGCGTGGTGACGGATGTCATAGAACGGTCATGTCACGGACGGTCATAGCTGCATCTACACTTGATGATTTACAAGAACATTTAACCTTATTCGTTCCGACCCCTTTGTTTACCTTTAAATACAGAATACCGCTGAGCATCTGTTTCTTCTAGTAGGCTGAGTTTGTAGCCTTGAGCGAGTTCTGGATAAGCTGAATTTTAATGCCATTGGTATTTATATACTGATGGGATTTTTGTTTGTAGAACGACAATATAAAAATTATTGTCTGGTGGGCTGAGTTCAACAAGCCATTTTTTCAATGAAAAAAGTGCAGCGTATAAATACTAAACAATTGCCTATCTGTGCTGCCACAATTAATTATTATAAGTAAATTAAGTGGAATGTTTATTTAATATGTAAAATAATGGTAGGTTAAGCCTTGGTTATATTGTTGTGCGATATTACCAATATAATGTATGGGTGGTAATTTAATGTTGTTTTATTTTTAGTAAGATTTGTAAAGTATCTTGAAGTTCACCATGGGTATATTGTAAAAGTGATTTTAAAGTTGTTGGTAATAACATGATTGATAGCTTTATGTTGCCCCTGAATATTAATGCTGTAAGGTTTTTATAGTTAGATTTATAAAGTTTAACTCATCATAAGGTAGGGGGTACTATTTTTGATGTTAATAATGAACGGATTAATAGGTAATGAATTTTAAAATGAGTTTTACAGCTCTAGTGCTATTAACTACTTTCAACGCTACTGCTTATGAAAAATATGCTGTGTTCCAAGATAATATTGACATAAATACGGTTTCTTCTAACGTAGAGCGTTTGACAAAAGTAAGAAAAAATGTTGCTGGTAACATATCGGTAGCTGGTGATTACCGTTATGATCAAAATGGAAGGGTTATCCTTAGAGATTATGCAGATAGTCGGTTCGATTATGTCTATAACTCGGATGGTTTATTAATAACCGCTAGTGCTTTAATGAAGCATGGTGTAATAAATAGTTATGTTCGCCATACAGAAATAAACTTTATTTCTGAGTATATTTATAATGATCAAGGAATGGTAATTCGAGAAAATAAGAAGGTTTTCAATAAGTTCTCGTCTAATTTGGTTGGTGTCCCTATCTCAACTTATCGAATAAAATACATCTACGATGAACATGGGATATTAATTAAAAGAACTCAAATCCTTAGAAGTGGTGAGGGTTTCGGGAATCTTGAGTTTCATTATACGTATCACGATGATGGTAAATTAAGAAAAATAAAAGAAATCAAAAAAATAAGACCAAGAGAGATAAGCACATTGTTATTTCAATACCATAATAATGGTGAAATAAAAAAAGCCACACAGACTATCTTCGGGAAAGGAACCAAAACCATTGAGATGGAATATATCGATGATGGTTCACTTATCTATGGTGTGTACTATGCTGACCCAGTCAAAGAATGGAAAGTTGACATGGACTTTTTCGGACTTTCTTTCTATCCAATAAAAACATTAACACAAACGGTAGAAGATCAAGTTACCTACTATAAATACTCATATCAAAATAATGATGGGGATCTTCTACCTGATGGTCTAACGCTAGAGCTAGCTCTACCAACGGGTGTTGTTTATGATTTGAACTATACAATGGAAAATGAGTAATTCCAATCTAAAGTTCTTCACATGATTGTATAAACATCATCGAATTTCGAATTGTATTTAATCGTATGTATTTACACTGTGCGCATGGTTGTTATTTTAAAAGGAAATGTTATGAGAAAAACAAATATTGGCTTACCCTCGCTTGCTTTATTTTCAGCATTGAGCGGAATTTATTCGTCTCAGTCTCTCGCGGTTGAAGGTAACGACGTAGCGGCCAATGATGCACCTTTTATGGTTTATTTGAAAGATGCTCACTGTAGTGGAACGATTATCGCACCCAAGACGGTGTTAACAGCGTCACACTGTGTATCTCAGGTAACGGTAGGGAGTTACGTGTATTTATTGCATTCAAGAGGTGTGGATTTTTCACATAATGGCGTTCGAGTGAAGGTGGTTAAGGATTATACGGCTACCCATATTTATCGCATTAATGGAGAGTTTGACAGGAGTAAATTTGATGACATTGCGATTTTAGAGCTGGAAAATATGCCAGAAGGCGTAACTTGGTTACCCGTTGCTGCGAACCCAATTCCACTAGAAGCAGAGGTTTATCCCATCGGATATTCAACATCAAATTTAAAGCGTATGCCTATACCTGCACGAGTTGCTGCAAAGGCGCATTCTCCGGACTATGAAAGAGAAGCATTTATGCGTTTTTGTCCAGATTCTATATATTTCTCTCGTGAGTATTTTACACAAGAGTATCCGTTCTCTAGCGTGTCAAATTGTAGTTGGCGAGAGACATCCCATGAAAAATTTGTAGAGTCTGGTACTTATATACCCAATCAACACTCTATAACCATAGAAAACCCTCCTCTGGACCCGTCAGATACGAGATGGTCAATGAATGAGCTTGGTACTGTAGAAACGAAGTACTCTACTTTCAGAGGAGACAGTGGTGGTCCGCTGATTTTCGAGGGCAAGATCTACGGTGTTGCCAGCTCTGGAACAGATAGTTATAGCCAAATACATAACGTAGCTACATATTATGCTGGTTTCACGCGCCCAGGAATTATCAAATGGATTGTAGACACAGTTAAAGACATCCAAAGTCGTTCTGATGTACCTGCTATGAGTCATTCATTAGACCCTGAGCAGCGTGCAATCATATTTCCTGATTATTAAGCAAATGTAAGGCTCAGTTTTTCTAAAGGTGAATAAACAGAACATAACTTGGTTATGTCTATCAAGGTGTCAGTGGTTCCACGCTGACACTATCTTTAATCTCTTTTCGTGTTAAAGCTGAGTGAATAGCTAATACATTAGTATTGTGATAAACAACTTACCTCATTGAACTTAAATAAAGTTATCGAGGAAGATTGCTATGCCAAAGTATCAGCTTAAACCATGCACTTATATATGCTAATCCAAGTTAACCTTGCTAATGTCTGCCAGCTAGAACTGGCGAAATTTACAGCATGAAAAACTACAGCAGAGAAAGTTCAAAATTTATGTTTAAAATACGGCCTGTAATAGCGAGTGGCATTGGTGATGGTGAAGGGGATCGGGTACACTACCGCCTTTGTCAGCCTAATAAGAGTTTTAAATGGAAACCCTAAACAGTCTTTATCCTGCTATTAAGCACGTTCATTTGACCTTCGTAGCCGCGAGTGTATTGTTTTTCTTAGTCCGTTTTGTGCTTCATATGCGCCAATCTCCCATCATGGATAAGAAGCTGGTTAAAATCGCTCCCCATGTCATCGATACATTACTCTTATTATCTGGTTTGACCTTGTGTTTCATCATTCAGCAGTATCCTTTCGTAGACCCTTGGATCACCGAGAAATTAGGCGCTGTTGTGGCATATATCCTCTTGGCTACTATCTCTTTAAAGGCTAATAAAGGCAAACTATTCAAGGTGTTTGCAGCTTTCGGCGCGATTGCTTGGGTTGTATATGCCGCTAAGATAGCCATCTTTAAACAAGCGGTGCTAATGGGCTAATGACAACTCTGACTCTGAAAGACAGTATTCAATTGCCGGATATGGCATTTGAAATTTCACAGCATCTGGGCTTCTCAAAACTCGAACCTGCCAAGTGGGCTTGGTTAGAGATTGCGGGCTCAGTCTTGAGTCACTATGTAGTGGACCGTCATAAGAGGTTAGATGGTCTTTTACATTGGTTTTATCAAGACTTAGGTTTTTGTGCTCGGGAGTCCTATTTTAGCGTAGAGGCTGCCGATCTTGCTTCTTGTATCACCACTCGCCAAGGTAATAGTACGACATTAGCCACAGTGTTGATGTTGCTTGCAAAGCAACTAGATTTAAAATTAGAACCTCTGTTACTGCCGGGAACAACTGTGCTGTGTAGTCGAATCGATGACAAGATCCGCTATATAGACCCGCTAACCGGTGATGACTTAACACGTCATGAACTTCACGTGTTAGTGCGGGGAGAGCTGGGGAATGGCGTTGGGTTTAAATCTAGCTACCTTAAGCCTGTAAGTATGAAGCGTCTGCTTTCGAGAATGATCCACGAGCTTAAGGCTGGCAGTATCGTCTCGCACCAGTTTGAGCCAGCTATGGAGTGTTGTAATTTGCTGCTTCAATGGCACTCGGATGATCTGAATCTCAATCGTGAACGGGCCTTTATCGCGCAACAGTTAGGCTGTATCAGTGTTGCCGCTGCAGATCTTAAACACTTTGTCGATAACAGCCCACACGATCCAGTGATTGAACTGGTTAAGATGCAGCTTAAAGAACTCAAGGGTAAACAAGAAGTTTATCATTAACCACAGAGTGGCAGACGAAACCTCTGTCACTCGTGTTTTTTGCGATATTCGCCTGTATCGTGCCGTTAAACTAATCAAGATGTAAGAAATACCAAAGCTAAACAACAAAAACATAATAAGAATATTGCTATCGTAGGGGAGATAACACAGCATGAGTAGCACAGCCATAGTGACAAATGATGCCACAGCCTTGGGTCTGTTGGCGGTGGTTTTAGGGTTCGTTTTTTATACCAGTAACAGTAAACATCCTTTCTGGACCAAGTTTTACACCTTTATTCCAGCACTGCTGATGTGCTACTTTCTTCCCTCATTACTTAACACCTTCAATATTATCGATGGCCACACCTCGCAGCTTTACTTCGTGGCATCGAGATACCTACTCCCAGCTTGTTTAGTCCTACTGATCTTAAGCGTCGATCTAAAAGCTATCTTTTCCCTAGGTCCTAAGGCCATTATCATGTTCCTGACTGGTACCGTGGGAATAGTGATCGGTGGACCTATCGCCCTGCTTATTATTTCAGCCATACATCCGGAGATTCTAGGTGTAACCGGGCCCGAAGCGGTTTGGCGTGGCATGACGACCTTAGCCGGAAGCTGGATCGGTGGCGGCGCGAATCAGGCCGCGATGAAAGAGATCTATGAGGCTGGCGGTGATATCTTCTCTATCATGGTGACTGTTGATGTGATTGTCGCCAATATCTGGATGGCCGTATTGTTGTTTATGGCTTCTAAGGCTAAGAAAATTGATGCCTGGACTGGGGCTGATACCAGGGCTATCGAAGATTTGAAAGACAAGGTAGAAAAGTACCATGCTGAAAACTCACGTATTCCTAGCCTGAATGACCTGATGTTGATTGTTGCTGTTGGTTTTGGTGTCACAGGCCTTGCTCACGTGTTTGCCGATTTCCTAGGGCCATTCTTCGAGGCTAACTATCCATGGACTCGAGATTATAGTCTGACCTCTAAGTTCTTCTGGTTAATAGTCACTGTTACGACGATTGGTTTGGCCATGTCATTCAGTCCTGTACGCCATTTAGAGGCGGCTGGGGCTTCAAAAGTTGCTTCGGTCTTCCTGTATATTCTGGTTGCAACTATCGGCTTGCATATGGATGTTTCCAAGTTGGCAGATCCTGATAATTTATGGTATTTCGCCATTGGCATCATCTGGATGTTAGTGCATGCCAGCTTTATGCTTATTGTGGCGAAGCTGATTAAAGCACCACTGTTTTATATGGCGGTGGGAAGTCAGGCTAATGTGGGGGGCGCGGCCTCTGCGCCAGTAGTCGCCGCAGCATTCCATCCCGCATTGGCACCTGTGGGTGTGCTACTCGCGGTATTGGGCTATGCTGTTGGAACATATATGGCATGGATGTGTGGACAGCTATTACAGATAATTGCATCTCAAGGCCTGTAGGTTAAGAGTAGGGCTGTGAACTGGGTGAAGGGTTATATAGCCTAGATGTGTGGATAGCTGCTGAACTTATTTTGGTTAACGCTTAGGCAATTGCCTTGGCCTTTTAGAGAGAAGTATTGATGAGTAATAAAGTCATAGGTCTAGGTGATATCGAGATCGCCAACGATAAACCTTTTGTGTTATTTGGTGGCATGAATGTGCTCGAGTCTCGTGATTTGGCGATGAAAATTGCTGAAAAATATGCCGAAGTGACGCAGAAGTTAGGTATTCCTTATGTTTTTAAAGCTTCATTTGATAAGGCTAATCGCTCGTCGGTGAATTCATATCGTGGTCCGGGTATGGAAGAGGGGCTTAAGATCTTCCAGGAAATTAAGCAAACCTTTAATCTACCTCTGATCACAGATGTGCATGAGATACACCAGTGTGCACCAGTGGCTGAAGTGGTCGATATCATTCAGCTCCCCGCATTTTTGGCTCGTCAAACTGATCTTGTGGTCGCCATGGCAAAAACGGGCGCCATCATCAATGTGAAGAAGCCTCAGTTTTTAGCTCCTCATGAGATGCGTCATATCATCACTAAATTCAATGAAGCCGGTAACGATGAACTTATCTTGTGTGAACGTGGCTCAAGTTTCGGTTATAACAACCTAGTTGTCGATATGCTTGGCATGGATGAGATGAAGCAAACGGGTTACCCTGTTATTTTCGATGCCACCCATGCGCTTCAACGTCCCGGTGGCCGCACTGATTCGGCTGGTGGACGCCGTGCTCAAGCAACCGAGCTTGCACGTAGTGGTATGGCATTAGGTTTAGCTGGTTTGTTTATTGAAGCACACCCGGATCCTGATAATGCTAAATGTGATGGACCATGTGCATTACCGCTGAATCAACTAGAAAACTACCTGACTCAGATGAAGGCTGTGGATGACCTCGTTAAGTCTTTCGATGCGATTGATACCAGTAAATAGCACTGGCTAACGGGTTAGCGTAAAGCCTCGGTTATTCCGGGGCTTTTTTGTAAGCAGTGTCTTGTCCTGAAATGTGTTTACACATTTAGGACTTAATTATGACAACTCCAGTATCTACACATCGTAAGCGTACACAGCGAGATTATTCGTTAGGCTTTAAATTGCAGGTTGTTGCCGCTGTTGAAAAAGGCGACATGACCTATAAGCAAGCCCAAAGCATCTATGGTATCCAAGGCCGTTCAACTGTACTTACCTGGCTCAGAAAACACGGTAAGATGAATTGGACTCAACCACCGAGGATGACCATGCCTAAAACTCTAAAAGCCAAAGAAACACCTGCCCAGACAATTAAACGTCTTGAAAAGCAGTAGGAAGATGAGCACTTACGTAACCTACTACTCAATGAGGCTGTTGATATCATAGATGCAGAGTACGGAGCAGGCCTGAGAAAAAAGTACTTAGCCAAGGAGCGAGAAGCCTTCAAAAACAGAAAGTAGCAAGCTTAAGTCGTGCTTGCGAGCTACTTGGCATATCAAGGCAAGGTATCTATCAAAAAGAATCTAGGGCGAACTATCGTGCTGTTGAACTCGCTCCGGTAAAGGCAATGGTTTTAGATTTACGCCGATTTATGCCGCGAATAGGCGGTAGAAAGCTGTACTTTTTACTCAAACCAAAACTTATCGAGCAAGGGATTAAGCTTGGAAGAGATAACTTCTTTGCTCATTTGAAATCAGAGGGCTTGCTGGTTAAAGCTAAACGTAGCTATACAAAAACAACGAACAGCAAGCATTGGATGAAGAAGCATCCCAACTTACTTAAGGAGTTTAAACCTGCGGCACCAGAGGAGGTGTTTGTTAGTGACATAAGCTATGTTCAAACAGAAGAAGGTGTTCACTACTTATCGCTGGTGACTGATGCATATAGCCGAAAAATCATGGGCTATGAGCTTAGTGATGAGATGAAAGCAACAGATGTGGTTAAAGCGCTCGATATGACAGTCAACAATCGTCAATATCCGAGTCAAGCAATTCACCACTCAGATAGAGGGTTACAGTATTGCTCTGGAGTCTATCAATCAGCGTTAAAAGCAAGTGATATCAGACCGTCAATGACAGATGGATATGACTGCTATCAAAATGCACTGGCAGAGAGAATTAACGGTATATTGAAGCAGGAATTTTTATTATACCCATGCAGTAACATTGATGAGCTAAAACGGCTCGTTGAAGAGTCAGTTTATATATACAATGAAATGAGGCCGCACTTAAGCTTGGGAATGAAAACCCCAAATCAAGTGCATAAAAAAGACCAGAAGCATGTGCTACTGGTCTAATAAAACCGTCAACCTATTTCAGGACGGGACACAGTTTTTACTCGGGATTAAGCTTGATTACAGATAGTGTCTGTATCCTACTGCTATATTAAAAATGTCGCGTCTGCCTTTTATTGCAAAGAGCCAGAGCGCGCCAATAACAAAGCAGAGGATGATGAACTATGGCAAATGAACAGGTTGCCTCGGGTAAGCTTGGGCGGATTTTAGATGGTATCGAAAGGGTCGGTAATAAACTACCAGATCCGGCCATGTTATTTCTTATTTTACTTTTTACGGTATGGGGATTATCTGCGCTTCTGTCAGGAGTGAGTTTCGAGGCAATAGATCCTAGAACCAGCTCACCGATAGAAGTCAAAAACCTACTTAGTGCAGATGCGTTAACTCATTTTTTAACTAGCATGGTAACCACATTTACCGCCTTTGCACCCTTGGGGGTTGTGCTGGTTGCTATGTTAGGTGTGGGAGTCGCTGAGAATTCAGGTTTTATCAATACTGCGCTTAAAAAGATGCTTAAAGTTACACCGCTTAAGTTCCTAACTCCTGCTGTGGTTTTGGTAGGAATTATTTCTCATACCGCAACCGATGCAGGTTATGTGGTGGTGATCCCACTGGCTGGGGTGATTTTCTTTACCGTTGGTCGTCATCCACTAGCGGGTATTGCGGCGGCGTTCGCCGGTGTTTCAGGCGGTTTTTGCGCAAACTTTATTCCGTCAGGTATCGACCCACTGCTACAAAGTTTTACGCAATCGGCTGCGCAAATAGTCGATCCTGATATTCAAATTAATCCGTTGAATAACTGGTTCTTCGCGGCTTCCTCATGTATTCCTATTGTCTTAGTGATCTGGTACTTAACCGATAAGGTGTTAGAGCCAAGGCTGAACCGCACACACAAGGTGAATACTGAAGAGGTCGATGTGCCTTCTATGGAAGAAAGTACGCCTAAAGAGGAGAAAGCGTTTCGTGTAGCAAGTTTAGTCATGTTAGCAGCGATGATTGGTTTTTTCTCTCTTACCATTTCTGAAACTTCAACACTGAGAGATGCCAATGGCTCGTTAACCAGTTTCAGTGCCCCCTTGATGCAGTCAATCGTGCCATTGATTTTCATCTTCTTTGTTATTCCTGGTGTGGTATATGGTTATATGACTGGTACCTTTAAAAACTCCAATGATGTGGTTCAAGCTATGTCCAAATCCATGAGCGGTATGGCTCACTACATAGTGATGGCATTTTTCTGTGCTCAGTTTGTTGCGGCGTTTTCTGCATCCAATCTTGGAGCCTTGATTGCGGTAGAAGGGGCAAGTGGACTACAAGCGATGAACTTGCCTGCTGAGGTGACCGTCGTAGGCATGATCATGTTAGTGGCGTTTGTGAACTTGTTTGTAGGGTCTTCATCGGCTAAATGGGCCTTGATCGGTCCGGTCTTAGTGCCTATGTTGATGCAGCTAAATATTAGCCCAGATCTCTCCCAAGCGGCTTACCGTGTTGGGGATTCCAGCTCAAATATTATTACTCCATTAATGCCTTATTTCCCGTTGGTGGTCGTTTATTGTCAGCGTTATGTGAAAAACATAGGAATAGGTACCTTAATATCTATGATGTTGCCTTTTAGCCTATGTTTACTGGCGCTGTGGAGTAGCTGGTTATTGATTTACTGGTCAATTGGCATGCCGCTAGGCCTAGGAGCCAGCTATACCTATTAAGCTGTGCATTCTCTGATAAGCTAGTGATCACATTAAGCCTCGAACTTTTCGGGGCTTTTTTATGCAGGTTATTCATTGTGTTCATTGTATTCATAATGAATATATTTAACCTTTAGCCCACTGATATCGCCTGTGGTTCATCTATGGGATATGCTTAGTCCCTTTTCGATTGTTTTTAAGAAGTAGTCGTAGCCTATGTGGATTTTCTTTACCTTTCTTGCCGCCTTTATGCAGGCTTGGCGTAACGCATTTCAGAGCCAACTTAGCAAAGAGGTTAAGGTCGCTGGTGTGACCTTAGCCCGTTTCCTGTGGGCAGGACCGATAGCAGCCTTATATCTCGGCTGTCTGTACATTTGGCGTCCGGTAGGTTTGCCGGATATATCGTTTGAGTTCGGCCTGTATGTGCTTGGGGCCTCTGCTACACAGATATTGGCAACGGTATTATTGGTTAACTTGTTTAAACTTAAAAATTTCGCAGTAGGAGCAGGGCTTGCCAAGAGTGAGGCGCTTGTTGCAGCCATATTAGGCGTGCTGTTTTTTGGTACTCAGCTTACCGGTTTGGGCTGGGTTGGGGTGCTTATTGGTGGGGTAGCGGTCTTTATGATGAGTAGTGCTAAGGGACTCAGAGAACTTTCATTTAAGACTGCATCGATAGGTCTAGCCTGCGGTACTGGATTTGCATTGACCTCGCTTTGGGTTCGCCAGGCAAGTTTAATATTGGATCTACCTTTTCCTCATAGCGCAGCCTGGGTTTTACTCTTCGTCATCACGATTCAAACACTGGTCTTGCTCGCCTATCTGCTTATTACTGATAAGCAGACATTAGCGGCTGTGATTGAGCGTCCTAGGCTTACCTTGCTCACCAGCACCACGAGTTGCTTAGGTTCTATTGGTT
Organism: Shewanella psychrophila; assembly: GCF_002005305.1. NCBI lineage: Bacteria > Pseudomonadati > Pseudomonadota > Gammaproteobacteria > Alteromonadales > Shewanellaceae > Shewanella > Shewanella psychrophila. The sequence goes on along the minus strand of NZ_CP014782.1, from coordinate 4,925,797 downwards.
GGTTCAGTGCCATGTCACTTCAAGCCGTACCTTATGTAAAGACCTTGGGCCAGATTGAAGTCTTCTTTACCTTGTTCATTGCTATGTTCTGGCTCAAACAGAAAGTAAAAATAAAGGATATGCTGGCATTGGTACTTATTGCACTGGCTGCCGTCTTAGTGATGTGGGGCTAAGACGGCGTCTAAATAATTACTTTCTATTGGGTTTGTTTATGCTTTTGGCTATGAAAGCCTTGTCTCGCTTTGTTACTTGCTAGGATAACGATATGGGCGATGAGCGTACCGAGTGTGGCACCGGCAAGTAAATCCCCAAGAAAGTGATAATTTTGACCAAGCTGTCCTATAAATACACCTAGCATACAGGCTAACCAAAATAGTCGAAGGCGTGGGAAATGATACCAAAATACTGTTGCTAAAGAGAAGGTGAATAGGGCGTGGCCCGATGGGAATGAGTTATAGGCAATCCCTTGTGCAAAGGGATGAAATGCTTCAATGCCATCATTGATCCATGAAGGATTGCCATCGACCCAAGTCTTAGGCCAGGTTCGGCCGAAAGCCATCTTGGCGAATATTCTCACTATCACGGCTAAAGCGAAAGTGGCAATGAGATTTATGGTGAGTAAGCTAAAACGTTCACGGCTACGCTTAAAGAAGATTCCTGCAACAAAAACTGCTGCGATTACCTCGAGTAGAGCCGGAATTTGGCTCAGTAGCTTAAGAAATGTGCCCGAATAGCCATGGGCATGCATGGCGTCAGCAATGGGCCGATCCCAGAAGTTAACACTGATAATAATTAAAGCCAGCATAAAGCCATAGGCGATCGCCGAACGGATTAAGTGATTCGGTTGTGAATGTGATATGTTTTTCATTTTGTTAGTTAAAGTTGGGAGTTAATTAAGTGATTGATTGCTAATTTACTCTTTTATACAGCAAATACCAATAGATGTTTACCCAGAGAGATGACCTCTCTCTGGGGCTGGTACTCAGAACCGCGCTGATTAAGCTGGGGCTAGCTGAGGAGTTTCTGTAGGTATAGATATGACTGGGGGGAAATCTTCAATAGGGCGTTTATGGCTACTACTATTGAGGCTGTGAAAACGCCGGGGTTCTCGGCTCAGCTTAATGTATTTCATCCATACCAACTCTAACTTAGTTTTTGCTTTGTGTGGATGCTTAAGCATCTTCACAAAGTTGTTTTCTTCTAGGGTCAATGGTTCTAATACTCCTGACTCCAGTGCCCCCATAGTATCACCGTAAAGACTCAAGGTTTCAGCTTCTAACAGGGTGAAATCACCGGACTTTCTAAAACCTCTAGGAAAATTTACATCATCAATAAATGACTTTTGACCAAAGCGAAAATATTCTTCAGACATAACAACCTCTATAGACCTATTTGATTGAACGTGGGAGAGACTAGTTAGCTGTGAAATTAGGCGTTTTTGGACTAAAAGAGAAACAAATGTTTTTTGTCGTCACCATAATCAATCCTTGCTATTCTCCAGCCGAAGATAAGAGAGCAGAAGATGGATGTTAAAGTATTCAAGACCTTTTTAGAGGTGGCACAAACTCGCCATTTTGGTCGAGCAGCCGAGAATTTATATATTACTCAAGCCGCCACTAGTGCAAGGATCAAGCAGCTTGAGTCTTATTTCGATACCAGACTGTTTATTCGGGATCGCAATAATATTAAGTTGACCAGTGCTGGAGAGCGTTTGATTGCCTATGCCGAAGTGATGGTGAGTACACTAGAGCAAGCTAAGAATGAACTGGCATTAGGGGATAATAAGACCCTGCAGTTGAGTTTGGCTGGAACTCCAAATATCTGGGATGCTTACTTGCAGACGAGTTTGAGCCAGATCACCAGTGCTTTTTCTGGCTATGGCTTTCAGGCTGAAGCCGTGAGTCGGGCTCAACTAAATCGAAACTTACTCGAACGCACCTTAGATATCGCGTTTTCATTCGATCCGCTAAAGTCAGATGAGTTGATGAGTAAAGAGATCGCTAGAATGACACTGGCACTGGTGTCCACACAAAGGTGTGATGTGACCTCTGCGCTATCGAATCAGTATGTATATATTGATTGGGGAACACGGTTCGCATCCGAGCATGCCTTGCGTCATCAGCAGATACCGCCTCCTTACTTAAGAACATCGACAGGAAGAATCGCCTTAGATTTTATCTTAGATAAAACAGGGGCGGCATATTTACCCGTATCTATGGTGTCGCCATTATTAGCATCAACACAGCTTTATAGAGTTGAAGGTGCCGAGTTATGGTTGCGACCTATATTCATTAATTATCGCAAAGATTCAGTCTCGCTAGAGGCTATTGCTAAGATTGAAGGCTTGCTGCAAGAGATGCTGCCACAAGGTTAGCCATAGGCGGCTAAGTTCTCGTCATGTTCAAGACTTTTTCTTCTTTTTCATCGCGATGGCAATGCACAAGGCGGCCCCACCCCAAGTGAGACAGAGAGCAAGAGTCATCATGATAATGGCGCCTGTTGTCATAAAGAGTCCTCCTTGTCAGATGTGACCAAGTTGATGATTAGTGAGAGTAGCAACATGACAGCGATGAGCCCCCAACCTAAGATGATCTGATCTTGGATTGGGTAATCGCCATAACCCTCGGTGATTGTATTGATGAGGTTTTTCACCAAGATGATTGCGAGCATGGCGGGGCTGATAAATCGCAGGCACAAATCGAACCAACGACCCACAGTAAATTCTGATATACGATTGGCATAATCTCTGATGTCAGAGATCTTAAATAGCCAAGCCAATATGATGAGTTCGATAAAGCAGCTCAAGAGCAGGGCGACATTATTAATGAAGTAATCAATAAGGTCGAGAAGCAGTAAACCGCCATTGGTAGCAAAAGCCATAGAGGCAAGGAAACCAGTACCACAGACCAAGAATGCTGCTTTTTTGCGGGGAAAATTTAACTTGTCCATCACTGCTGATGTGACGGCTTCGATGATAGATATGTGAGAGCTAAAGCCGGCAACCACCAAGGCAAGGAAAAAAAGTGGCCCCAGTATGTAGGGGGCGGGCAGTAGATTGATGGCAGCAGGAATGGTGACAAAGGCTAGCCCCACACCAGAGGAGACGACTTCGGTCAGCGCCTTGCCTTGCTCCTGTGCCATATAACCCAAGACACCAAAAATCATGATCCCAGCCATGATGGAGAAGCCACAATTAATTAAAACTGTCATGAAGGCATTGTTGCTAATGTCTGACTTTTTAGGCAGGTAGCTAGAGTAAGCGAGCATGATGGCAAAACCGACGCTGAGAGTGAAAAATATCTGCCCGTAGGCGGCAGACCAAACCTTAGCATCGAAAATTTTACTGAAATCAGGTTCAAACAAGTAGTTCAGGCCTTCCAGAGCACCAGGGAGAAAGATGATTCGTCCTATGAGTGCCAGAACCATGATGAAAAGTAGCGGCATCATGATTTTACTAGCTCGTTCAATGCCCCTCCTGACCCCAGTGAAAATGGCGAGTGAGGTAATAGACCAAGCAATGGCCATAGGGATGGCGATATGCAGCTGAAACTGACCTAGTTTGCTGGGGGTGTTGTCTCCTAGCTGTAAATATTCTTTGAAGAAGAAGGCATTGGTGTCGGTTCCCCAACTCTGAGTGAAGGAGAAACTCAGAAATGAGATCGCCCAGCCGATAATCGCGACATAATAAACGGCGATAATGGCGGCAATAAAAACCTGAAACCAGCCTAGCCATTCTAGTCTTAACCCATAATTCTGCCCAAGCTTAGCAAACACCTTAGGGGCAGCTCCTCTAAGCTTATGCCCAAGGCTAAACTCCATGATCATAAAGGGGATACCAGCGGAGATCATAGCGAACAGGTAGGGGATGAAGAACGCGCCACCGCCATTCTCATAGGCCATATAGGGAAATCGCCATATATTTCCAAGGCCGATGGCGGAGCCCACAGCGGCGAGAATAAATCCAATTCGCGTATTCCACTGCTCTCTTTGCATAAACTAATCCATTGTTTTCAGTCTACAGCTCGATGACCTAATAGTAGACTTAAAAATGAATTGCTGCCTTTTGAAAGATTTAATCTGTTTTTAGTTTTTCACTGGCTCAGAAGGAAAAGTCATTTTCCGAAATATGCCATTAAGCGAGGTAGTCAGCTTCGATTGCTTTTATGCGGTTAAAGAGTGCAAGATTGACCTTAGCTGTTAATCCATGCTCCTTGGCTCTTTCGACTATGTAGCCATTGATGCTGTGGATCTCAGTTCGTCGCTTGTTTGCTACGTCTTGATGCATAGAGGAGAAGTTAGCGCTGGTAAGCTCGATAACACTGTAAACTCGGTTGGTGAGTGCTAACTTGTCCAGTGTTATGCCTGTGGCCATAGCGACATCCACAAGCTCAGTGACTATGTCGTAGATCTCTTGTTCGTATTTAGGTGATGAGAGGGTACCATTCGCACAGTTTTCTATTGTTGTAAGTGGATTAATTGCCGCATTGATAGCAAGTTTCTGCCAGAGAAATGGCAAAATAGGATCGCACCACTCACAGTTTGGGAGCTCGGTTAGCAATACCTGCTTCAAACCCGATGTCATAGATGGGCCACAAAGATGACCTATTTGGGTTACTCCTGTGCCGGTTTGTTTGAGCTGCCAAGTGCCTTGCCTGAAGGCGCCCTGAGAGGTTGTTCCTAGACTCAAACCTCTGCCTTGGAGCAAGGGCTCTATTTCAAGGTGAGGGCCTAAGCCGTTGTGAAGAAGAAGTATGTGGCAGTTTTTAGCTAGCTTAGATAAGACGGGCATTAATGCCTCTGTGACCTGATAGGATTTTACACAGACGATGAGTAACTGAGTCTTGCTTAATAGTGGGCACTCACTTTCGTGTATCTCCGAGGATTTAATGCCGAGAGTATGGGCCTTTGATTGTGTCTTATGACCATCTAGATGGGTCAAGGTGAGCATTTGTTGGTCTTGGGCCTTTCCCCGTGTAATAAAGTAGGGGGTTACCTTGGCCTCTACCAGTTGATGATAAAGCAGTTGTCCGATGGCGCCAGCGCCAAGGATGGCAATCAATGGGCTATCAATAGGTGTTCTTGCCAAGTTTAGGGCCATGATTTGCTCTTATTAAAGGCTAGCTATTATTTTAGGTTAACAGCTTTTCTAAGTTAAGGTGATTCGGTGAGCTTAGCCGCACGAAAGTAGCGCTGATAACTCCAAAGACAAAAATAGAAAAGCAAAATACCGGCCATGTCGGCGACAAAGTCGGCCAAAGAGGCGCTGCGATAGGGCAGTCTGGCCTGAACGAGTTCTATGAAGATGGCATAAATCGACAGGATTGCGGTCAGCAGGTACCACTTAGGCCTGAATGCTAAATAGGTCAATAGAGACAAACAGAAGAAGCTACCAAGATGACCTACTTTATCCATATTAGAAAAAAGTTGAGGATAATGTGGCCTGGAAAATACCAAGTAGCTGATGACTATTACAGCTATGACCAGGGCAAGCTTAAAAATATGTCGTTTAGATATCAAAATTTTATATGTGTCTCGTTGTTTTTTTTATCATAAAAAAATGGCGAGCGATTGTCACGATTAAACTCTCGTTTCTAACGTGTTATTAAGCACAATTAATATGCTGACGGAAGAAGTCTGCCTGTTTAAATAACTTATATAATTTAAATACGTTAAACTAGTGCCACTAAAATATGCTAATAGGACACTTGAAATGCCGTCAATGGATATAGTTTCTGAAGTCGACGAAGTTGAACTACGTAATGCGGTCGATAACTCGGTACGTGAACTTAAGAGTCGCTTCGATTTTCGTGGAAAAGAAGCGGGCATCGAATATAAAGATCATGTGGTGACGCTATCCGCAGAAGATGACTTTCAGTGCCAACAATTGATCGATATTCTGCGCATGCAAATGAGCAAGCGTAAAGTTGACCCTGCATCCATGGATGTCGATGAGAAAGCGGTTCATAGTGGAAAAACCTTCTCTTTGAAAGTGAGATTCAAAGAGGGAATTGAAACCTTAATTGCTAAGAAATTAGTCAAGAAGATAAAGGACAGCAAGCTTAAGGTTCAATCTTCAATTCAAGGCGATTCGGTTCGTGTTACTGGCAAGAAGCGTGACGATCTGCAGGCCGTTATGGCGCTTGCTCGCGAAGCCGATTTAGGCCAGCCTTTCCAGTTCAATAACTTCAGAGATTAACTTTCTCTATGAGAGAAAGTTTAAAAAGGCGCTTAAAGAAAACTCTTTAAGCGCCTTTTTTCATCTTAAAAGAAAACTGAAAGTATTAAATTTCTGTTTTTGAAGCCTCGCAGGTCGAGTCTGTTTGTTCATCTTTATGTTCATGGCGGGTACGTTTATCCACAAGCATCACTAGCCATAGCACAGGCAAACCTATGGCGCTGGCGGCGATGAAGAAGTTCACATAACCGAAGCTATCCACATAAGCTCCGGAGAATCCGGCGATAAACTTAGGGAAAAGTAACATGATGGATGAGAGTAGAGCGTATTGGGTCGCGCTATATCCTGCGCTCGTTAAGCTGGATAAGTAAGCGATAAATGCGGCAGTGGCTATGCCTGCACTGAAATTATCGATGGAAATTGCCAAGGTTAAAAATGGCACGTTGTAGCCTATTACTGCTTGCCAAGCGAAGAGTAGGTTGGTCACGGCAACTAATAACGCGCCGATGAAGAGTATCTTCATGGTGCCATATCTTGCTATCAATAACCCGCCAAAACCTGCGCCGACAAGTGTCATGATCAGGCCATAAATTTTACTGATTGTCGCTATCTCTGTTTTAGTGAAGCCCATATCGACATAAAATACATTTGCCATGATCCCCATGACGATATCTGAGATGCGATAACAGGATATCAGCAATAAGATCAGTATGGCGTTGCGTCCGTAGCGTTTGAAGAAGTCCATAAATGGCAACACGCTGGCCGTGTATAGCCAAGATAAAGTATTGGCAATGACCTTAGGGTAGCGTTGCTTCAACTCTTGCACAATGAGCTGTTCTTGCTCGTCGGCTTGCTTAATCTCTACATCTGGCTCTTTACAAAATAGCGTGGTCAAAATACCTATGGACATGAGACCAGCCATGACCATATAAGCCATCTGCCAGGACAATAGGTTATATTCATCGTTGCCAGGGGTGACCCAGGCTGCAATGGTTAATGCACCTGCGGTGGCAATGATCATTGCACTGCGATAGCCCACTTGATATGCCGCCGCGAGAGCGGCCTGCATCTTCTCCGGAGCTGACTCAATTCTAAAAGCATCAATAACGATATCTTGGGTAGCGGAAGCAAAGGCGACCATAAGTGCAAACAGTGCCAGTCTTTCAAGATCTTTGACGGGATCGCTGAAAGACATGCCTAAAATGGCTCCCACCAGAAGTATTTGAGCAAATAGCATCCAGCCTCGTCTACGTCCCAGTAGCCTAGTGAAGATGGGCAGAGAGAGCCTGTCGACCAAAGGGGACCAGGCCCACTTGAACCCATAGGCGAGGGCAATCCAGCTGAAATATCCGATGGCCGTCCTGTCTATGCCTGATTCCCTTAACCAGAATGAAAGTGTCGAGAACACCAACATCAGCGGTAGACCGGCGGAAAAGCCGAGTAGCAGCAGGACTAAAACACGTTTGTGGCAATAAATAGAGAAGGCGTCTTTGACTTGGTCAAGCTTGGAAGAGGCTGCTGATAACATAAGGAGACTTAAGAGATATTAATCGACCTAGCTTAATACCTATTAGTTCAAATGACTAGCTTAAGCTGCACCATAGCTGCACGAAAAAAGCCCAAACACAATGGTTTGGGCTTTGGGTTTACGTTTACATTGCTCTTAAATTAAAGATAAAGAGCTTAGGAGTTCGGTCTGATACCAATGCAGTTATTTGGCACTTGGCCACCAAGATTGAGATAATCACAACATTCGTCAACTTGCGTACGCAAGTATTGATTGCCACGGATCATCCAGTCGGGCCACTTGTCAAAGGCATGTAGTAGATGCCAGAACACTCTCTCCATATCTGACTGCGCGTCACCCTGATGATTGAACTGTTGCCATTCTTCTAGGGTGTCCCATAGGTATAACTGGACCTCATTAAAATCGAGCTGATCTCTCAGAAACGCTTTTCCATATTGGGCCAGTTGGGGCGCTTTAGTATCGATGAACTCATTTGGGGTCATCAAGCCGCCTCCTTATTACAACCTAATCAGTATAGGACTAAATATAAACATGCGATTAAAAATTGTGAATAATATTGAACAAATTTGAATCGAAACACTCTTTTTACATGTTTTTTAGCCACTTAGTTTTAACACCGCAGACTTAAATATTTTCCAGCTTATGTCTATTTTCTGGGTAAAAGTGTGGCTTTCTTTAAAATGATGTCCTCGACTGGAAAGTCAGGCCAGTCGAGCTTACGGTTATGTTCTGTGGCCACGGCAACCATAGCGGCAAGTACCTCTTCACCTTGGGTGACTTCACCGAACACGGCATATCCCCAGCGTCTCGATGACGGGTCTAAGCGCTCATTATCTGCAACATTGAAATAAAATTGGCTGGTGGCCGAATGAGGGTCATTATCCCTTGCCATGGCGATAGTGCCGAAACTGTTCGACAGCCCATTACCAGACTCGTTAACGATAGGGGCATCATAAGGTTTTTCTTCCTGTTTAAGGTCGAGTCCACCGCCTTGAACCACAAAGTCGGCGATGACACGATGGAAGAGGGTGTTGTCGTAATGACCTTTAACCACATAGGTGAGAAAGTTATCAACTGTAATAGGGGCTCGGGTTCTGTCTAGCTCCACCACAATCTTTCCCATGCTAGTGTCGAGCTCGACTCTGGGGTATAGAGTATTGGATTGAATATCTATGGCCCAGGCCATAGTGCTTAAACTCATGCTCAAGCAGAGCATCGAAAAGGTGCACATTCTACGAAACATTGGGCTTCCCTGTTAATTCAATATTGTTCTGGAGTGGGCTTGTCAGCGATTATTGTTGAATAAATTGATTGAGCTCAGGGTCGTTGAGTATGTCGCCACTGAGTTGGCCGAGTAATTTATTCATCTCAAGCTCTAAAGTGGCGAAGTCTGCACTAAAAGGGCCCGATAGTGTGCCTCTAGCCGAGTAACGTTTAGTTAATTCTTGGCTACTATTTTTTGCTATGACATTAATGATGATATTGCTCTTAGCCTCGAAACCAAACGTGGATTCAGTCACATCGGTGAGCAGCTGCTCTAACTGTATCTGCATATGTTTGGCTGAGCTTGAGCCTATTTGATAACCCGCATTGGTGAAGCCTTCACGAAAGAGCGAATCTATCTGTTTTCTGGGAGCCTCAGAGGGACTGACTAATTTGGCTGCATTATCGTCATTGTTAAATCTCACGATGAAATTGGCCGAACGAGTGTCTATTGTATCGATGGCAAGTGTCTGATGTGAGCTAGTTTGTTTTTGTACCTCAGGCACTTGTGGGTTTAAGGCTATATGACTCGGAGTTTGATTGGCACAGGCTGAGAGCAAAACTGATGTGGTGAGCAATAGAATGAGACGTTTCATTTTCTGATTTTCTTATTTAGTAATATCAAAAACTAGGTGGCATCAGCATACCAGAATTCATTTTGGTTTCCACAGCTAGTCAGTCCAAGCTTTGATTAAGATTGAATACAGCAAGCCTTGTTAGAATATGCATCATAATGCGCCAGAAACTCATGCCTTAGGACCCCTTAGATGATAAAGCCACTGTGTATATCGTTAACACTTGCTGCTCCATTTTTAATTTTGAGCCAAGGTGTGAATGCCGATGAATCTAAGCACTATATTGGCGGGACATTAGGTTATGGTTTCCATGATTTTGAAACTAAAGACTATGGCACGGCGAGCTTCAGTGACAGTATTACCGCGGATATTTATTACCGATATATGATTAATGAAAACTTCGGTATCGAAGTCGGCGGAATGTCTGGTTCTGGCGGCGCCTTTAGTGTTTTTTCTGATATTTGGAATGACGTCAAAAGTCTAAGTTATCGGGGCTTGAGGACCAGTTTTTACGGTAAACTCCCTCTTAGTGTCAGTAATAGCTTCTATGCAAAAGCTGGAGCCGCCTATCAATGGATTGATTATAATATTACTCAGGACAAAGATAGGGTGAGTGTGAGTGAAACAGACAATGGTTTTTATGGTGCCATAGGCTGGGAGTTTAGGTTCCGTAACGGACTTGGATTAAATGCCGAATATCAACATGTGCCTATGAGTAATTTGACCCTAAGAAGCTATAATGTCGGAGCTAATTACGCTTTTTAATGATACCAATCGTTATTAACCACTTGTTCAAACTCGGCTTTCTATGACAGTTTGTTATCTGTGAATTTGTAGTTACTCCCAAAGAACAGCGAATAAGCTGTTCATTTTCAAAATAATCTGTACTGGTTCAATACTCTAGCCACTTTTTGCAAATATTACCGATGAGATTGCCCGCTCATAAACTCAATTCATAAATCTGGTCTAAAAACTCAGTCTATAAATCATGTTTAAATCAATTGAAGATTTGACTTTAATCATGAACCCCATCAGGTTAGAGTAAAAGTTCAAATTCTATACAGGAAGTACTTAATGGGTTTAGGGCAGACTAGCTCCAATCGGCAAGCTAATACAATATTGACAGTGGCGGCACCTAAGGAGCTCATGGATGGCCAAGGTAAGCCCATTATCGGTTATTTTGACGGACCAGTATCAGACTTAGCATTAGATAAGTTCGCTTATTTCAATGAGATGGATAAGCCTGTTTCATCCTTGAAAAAACACTTTCATTTTAAACAGTTTCAATTTGTCAGCCTAGTCACGCCGAGGTACCTCATAGGTGTTGCCATCGCCGACATTCGCTATATTGGCAGCGCTTTTTGCTATCTCTATGACATTAGTAAGAATCAAATAACGGAAACATCTTGGCTCAAACCTCCGGGAATGGGCTATCAGATGGAGCCTTCTCCTATGTCAGGGGATGCCAAGATAAGCAGCGCAAAGGGAAATATCGAGTTTAGCTTACGCAAGGGGGTGTGGCATCTGGCTATCTCAACGAAATCTATCGAGGCCGAACTCGAACTCGAATCACCTCCCTTGAGTCTGCCCATCTCACTCTGTACTCCAACAGGATACAGCGGTTGGACCTATACCCAGAAACATAACGGTTTAAAAGCAAAGGGAAAACTGACGGTTCACGATGAGCCTCAGCCACTGAATCAAGCATTAGCGGGATACGATTTTTCCGCCGGATATATGCGCCGAGAGACGAGCTGGCGCTGGGCGAGCATCAATGCCCATACACAAGATGGGATCATTGGCTTGAATCTGGCCGCCGGTGTGAATGAGACCGGCGCCTGCGAAAATGTATTTTGGGTCAATGGCGAACGACACCTGCTAGGTGCGGTACATTTCAAATTTACACGAGATGGGGGCAGTGCTGAATCTAAGCCAGCAGCGAGTTGGCGTATCTATTCCGATAATGGTCAAATAGCGCTGAGTTTTCAGCCCCAAAATTGCCGCTCAGAGAAACTCAACCTCTGGCTGCTAAAAAGTAATTTCAGGCAGTATGTTGGCCATTATTCAGGCCACATAATAGATAACTTAGGTAACAAGCATACCTTGCACAATGTATTGGGTCTTACTGAAGACCATTTTGCCCGTTGGTAGTACGGTGTTTAGGTAACATCACTGATTGCCCTGGTATTTGGATGCCGGAGCTTTGATTTAATCCGTTTTAAAGAAAATAAGAATAAAAATAACAGAAAGGAATTCTGATGGAATTTAGTACACTTATCGCCCACCCTGAGATGTTGCTTATCGTGCTGGCACCTATCTTTTTTATCTGCATCTTACTGGAATGGTATCTGGGTGATAGGCGAAGGAAGCTCCCCCATACTGCCCGCTATCATCTCCCTGAAGTATTGTGTAACTTCGGTCTGGCCGGGATGCATCAAGGGGCGGATATTTTAACGGGATTATTGATAGCTAAACTCTATCTGATATTTTTTGGCTGGCGCTTGTTTGATATCGAGATGAATGCCATCAATTTTGTGCTACTCATGATAGCCCAGGATTTCTGTTACTACTGGTTCCATCGTGCCAGTCACAGGGTTCGTTGGATGTGGGCTGCCCATGTTGCCCACCATAGCTCGGAAAATATGAATTTCAGCACCGCATTCAGACAATCTCTGATGTATCCACTAGCCGGAATGTGGGTATTCTGGCTGCCGTTAGTGGTGGTGGGCTTCGATCCTAATTGGGTGGTGTTTGTGGTCTTGCTCAATTTGGGCTTACAGTTTTTCGTCCATACCCAAGCGGTCAAAACCTTAGGCCCATTCGAGTGGATATTCAATACACCGTCGCATCATAGAGTGCACCATGGTCGTAATCCTCAATATATAGATAAGAACTATGCTGGCGTGCTGATCATCTGGGATCGCATGTTTGGCACTTATGCCAAAGAGGAAGAGACGGTAGAGTATGGCATCACTAAGCCCATTAATAGCTTTAACCCGCTAGTGGTCACTTTCAGTGAATGGAAGTCTATGTTCACTGAAGCGTTCTCGCCTGGACTGTCATTGAAGGCGCGCTTGGGTCATCTGTTACTGCCGCCACAGGGCAATGATGAGCCTTAATCATTAGTTGTTACAAGCCATTGACCTCCACTCAATGGCTTTCCTCAAAACTGCCGCAACAACACAGCCTCTAATACACAGCTTCTAAATATACAGCTAATACCAACCGATATAAGTCCAACGCCAAATTTACACAAGATGTTTATTTAACGAATACAAAAGGTAAAGTTAGCTTTTTATACCAATCTTTAACAGATGTATGAGTTATTATCCCTTTGTTCAGCTTAGGTACAGTTTAGACGCCTAGTATATCGGCTGTTAAACCAGTGTTGTTGGTTTGTTTTTGTTTGGTTTTTGCCACTTTTGTGGCGTTTATGACCATTTTTAGGGAAAAGGATTTGTATGAAATTGTTATCTATAGTGATTGTATCTATTTTGAGTTTTGGTGCGGTGGCTGGTGAGTCTAACCATATTATTGGCGGGAATATTGGCTATGGTAGCCAAGACTTTGAGGCCGACAGTGGTGAAAAGTACGGCGGCGGAGACAGTGTTGGCATCGATGTTTATTACAGATATATGCTCAATGATAACTTTGGTATAGAGGGGAGTGTATTCAGTGGTAGTGGTGGTATAGCAAGCGCATTTACGGACATACTCACTACGGTCAATAATATCAGTTATAAAGGTGTGCGCGCGGCCATTTATGGTCAAGTCCCGCTGTCTGAAAGTAATAGCCTCTATGCCAAGTTAGGTGCCAGTGCCAACCAGCTTAATTATGATGTTACAGGTATTTTCGGGAGTGGCACCACAAAGAGTATTGAAACAGACGGAACCGATTTCTATGGTGCAGTAGGCTGGGGAATACGTTTTCAATCTGGACTGGGCCTTAACCTGGAATACCAGTATGTGCCAATCCAAGAGCTCATCGTACAAAATTTCAGTATCGGCATGAGTTATCAATTCTAATTTAACCTTCGAATGAAGCTAGGTGACATTGTTGTGGTTTAGCTTCTGGATGAGTTGACATTGGGGAGGTGTGATGAAAGTCATACCTTTCTTGTTATCTATCGCCTGTGGCGCACTTATGTGCATTTTATTTTGAGAAGTTTCTGCGAAACGTCGGCTCTTGATTCTATAAGAGTACTTCTGACCTCCATGGTCTTAAGTGTTCCAGACGCTTTTAAGACATTTCCCATATCCTTATGGGTCAGCGGAGGAAGTGCCAAATTTTGTATGGAACAAAATTGGCCCTGTTTTGGAAGCTCACAGCCTTATCTACACTGAGTTCTTCAAAAAAAGGTTATTTAACCTTCCCAGTAAACAATTTAAAACATGAGGACTACCTAATTAGCTACGACTTCTTTGCTCCTCATTCAGCTGTGCTTATCGACACCAGTCACTTAGAGCGTACGATGAGTAGTGATACCTATGGATCACTACTCATCTGTTCTGTAGGGCTGAACTTGATGCAGGTTTTATCGCGACCGGCAAGGTCCGTCTTATATTGAACACTTACTCGAAAACACTGTATGAATCAAATCGGAAAGTGCAGCGCGTTGGTTAAGTCCCCGAATGGTTCCTGACCACGAGCAATCATTTTATCGTCACGTTGTTTGATACCATCAAGTGTCTCCAATTTGAACACTCGAGTAATCAAGCGAAGAATAGATCCGGTATCGTAAAGTGTATGGTCCACCGTTCCCTTACGAGAAAAAGGCGACACAACCAAGGCCGGAATGCGAGTGCCTGGTCCCCAACGGTCACCTTTTGGCGGTGCAACATGATCCCACCAACCACCATTTTCATCGGTCGTGACTATCACTATCATATTTTCCCATTGGGGACTCTCTTGTAATACTTTTAGTGCACGGTCAATATGTCGATCACCAGAAGCTACATCAGTGTAGCCGGCATGCATATTCAAGTTCCCCTGGGGTTTATAAAAAGTAACCGTTGGTAATTCACCAGCTTCTGCGTCTTTGAAAAATTTGTTACTACTAGAGTCATTGCCCAAACCAGCATCGCGTAAGCGCTTTTTTCGCTCAATAGGATGTGCGGGACCTTGTGCTTTAAAGTAATTAAATGGCTGATGATGATATTGAAAGTTTGGGATTTTAGGAATGCCTTTAGAGCCTTTAAATTGATCGAGTGTTGCCTGCCAAGCTCCAGCATACCAAGCCCATTCTATATTTTCTTTTGATAGCTTATCACCTATGTGTTCATGGGACTGTGCAACCAGTGTATTAGGATTATCAGGTTTAGCATAATCAGGAAGTTTCGGATCACGCATCCAAGTTGGCCAATAAGGGGGGGCCATGGTATTGACCGCATAGCCATCAGGAGTTAAAGCGCTGGGACCAAACTGAGGTGCTCCATCCATTGCGCTAGCGGGTGATTTGAGTAACGGTTTAAGGCGAGTATCGAGGGGGTCATCACTTTGCAGTGTTGCTATTTGTGTTTTTGCAACAGAGTTATGAACATCTGGGTAAAAGGGCACTGCTGCACTGACTAGGTATTGGTGGTTAAGAAAAGATCCGCCAAATGCCCCCTGAAAAAAATTATCACACAATACATATTCTTTAGCGACATCCCATAAGCGTAGTGAATAGCGACTTTGACTATAATGACCCATAGTTAACGCTCCAGAATCTGCCCATGCGACAAAGTGGTCATTTTTTCCATCATTGATTTGCATCTGATTTTGATAAAACACATGGCATAAATCTCTTGTCACTAAACCAAAAGGCAAATCCTCTCCACAGGGGCCTTTTAGAGCGAAAGGTGCATTGGCTAAATCAGTTTGAAACTGGGTTGCATTAGGGTAAGTGACCCCGTCAAGGGTTTGTGGCCCCATCTGCAAAACTCCTCCCCAAACAGGTGGTAACTTGTTAAGTAGACTTCCGTTTCGATCTCGTTGCCGTGAATTCTCAGGTTTAAATGATGACAAGGGGTTTTCAAGACCAGGAAAATCACTAAAAAGATTATTAAAACTTCGGTTCTCCGCATAGATGACTACAATGTTTTTAACGTGTTTTTCCAAGGCTTTATCTAGTTCAGATGGTGATAACTGACGTTTATTAAGTTTGACGTTATCACCAACATTCATGCCATATGCACTCAGTGATGCACCAGCACCTATTGCGGCCACGCCAGTGAGGAAACTGCGGCGGCTGAGGTGATGTTCTTGCTCATCTGAAAGTGCCATGCTGTCATCTTTGTTGTTATCTTTCATTCATATTTCTATTCGGTAAAGAATACGAGCTTACAACAGAATAAAAGTTTATTGTGAAAATAACATAACCAATCAATATGTCGGATAAGCTGTATTGTTGTTTGAGGTTCGCTTGCGTAATCACATAACAAATAAATCGAGCCAGAGTGAAATTTAACCGGAAAGGGTAAACAGTTTGGAGTGAATTAGGGCTTTCGAATAAACTAAATTACTTTTTCTAATCAATGTCAGCTTAATTAGACCGAATACACTAACTTACTTTTGTCCGTGCGACCTGAGGTCGTATGAAGCGCAGTTCACCGCGAATAAGAGTGAACCATCTGTATCACCAGATGACCCTATGGCTCTGAATAAAGTAGATAATTAGACTCCCCACACTTAACCCTGTGGTGTACCTTACATTTGTATCATCACATGTTGGAGTCCATTATGAAAAATACGATTGTTGGTGTCGATTTAGCGAAGAAAGTAATTCAAGTTTGTAAAACTACAAACCGTACAGTGCGTTCTAATGAAGAAATGACACCTGATGAATTTATCTTATTCCTTGCTAACTCAAAGCCTATGACGGTGGTATTTGAAGCTTGCGAAACATCAAGTTATTGGAAACAGCAAGCCTTACTTTACGGGCACGACGCCAAGCTTATTTCTGCCAAACTCGTCGCCTCAGTGAGGCAATCCCAAAAAACGGACAAGAATGATGCTTTAGCGATTGTTCAAACTGCTTTGCTGCCCGATGTTAATTTCATTTCAGGGAAATCAATCGAGCAGCAACAACTTCAGTCGACGATGCGTTTAAGAGAGCTTTGCAGTAAGCAAAAACAGCGCTCAGCAACCAACTTATTGCATTATTAGCCGAGTTTAATATCAACTCAAGCAATCGTAACGGTGGTTTACGGGGCGCGATAGAATCGACCCTTGAAGATGCTGGCAATGGTTTCTCACATGAATTTAGAAAAGCACTAGATGAGGCCTGGAAACTGTATTTAACGGTCGCAGAAACACTTGTAACCTATGATGAATGCCTAGAAGCATCAATTGAAACCCATCCTGAATGCAAAAAGTTACTGAAACTAGAAGGTGTTGGGCCAATAAATGCTATCAATTTGTATATTGCTTTGGGCTGTGCAGAATTAGGTTGTTTTACTAGAGGAAAAGATGTTTCCGCTTGTATAGGGTTAACCCCTCTGCAACATTCTAGCGGAGGTAAAAGCAAGTTAGGCTCGATAGGTAAACATGTTAAAAACACTGTGATACGAAGTCAGCTAATCACTGGCGCGGCAGCGAGTGTTAGGCACGTTAATAAACGGGAAGCTAAACTTGTAAAGAAAAATGGATACAAGACTTAGTCGATAGGCGTGGCATAAAGTGCGCCGCCGTGACCTTGGCTAATAAAACCGTAAGAACCGCTTTTGCAATGTTAACTCAAGGCACTGAATACAAAGCCAATATTATATTGACCTCTTAACGCGTTCAAACAATAAAATGCTTAATCGAAGATGAAAATCAACCAGTAAAAACAGTGACTCGCAAAGAGCATTAAGCTCGTAAAGTAGATTTGTTTACTGGTCCGCGTAAATATCATAGAGCCTGGGTTCGCTACCCTATTAGAGCTCGTACATAAGCACGCATTAATTCATCGATAACACATTTTGTTGTTGACAGTGGGGAGTCTACATAAGCGAGTCTGACAATGTAACGATATTTGGCTTATGCCGAATGGGAACTGAATCGTGAGAGGACGTTCTTCCTGATAATCACAATCGGGTAAGTGCTAGGGTGTCAGTATGATGAACGTAAGTGAATCCATTTAAGGTGCGTTATATGAGAAACAGCGGAAGTGGTTAATACGCTGTGGCCAAAAGGCACGAGAGTTGGAAAGAGATTGGACAGTGCTCTTTCGTGATCAAATAACTCTCCGCACTATAGTGGGCATCTACCCTGACATTGCGCGACATACGGAACAGGGTAAGCCTGTATTGCTCCCTTTAGGGAAAGTGGCCTGCGAAGGCTGCCGATAGTAATGCAGGTAAAGGAGGCTAGAAAAAGCGAATGCCGCATTGTAATGATACGGATACAGACTTATGTCTGGCACGAAAGTGGGCCCACTTCGAGCTGGTCTCCCGTTGCAAGATGATTTGAAGAACTTTATTCAAGGAGAAACGCAAATGATGGCTTCAATCGAAGTTAGTGCATCCCCTGACAATGCTCAATGGCAATCCATTAACTGGAAAGTGGTTAAGCAACATGTATTAAAGCTTCAAATGCGCATTGCAAAAGCCACCCGAGAAGGTAAACGCGGCAGAGCGAAATCCTTGCAGTGGATACTTCCCCACTCTAAATCAGCAAAATTGCTTGCTGTTAAAAGAGTTTCTCAAAATAAAGGCAGCAAAACACCAGGCGTTGACGGGATCATTTGGAACAGTGATGCTCGTTGTTTAGGTGCGGTCAATCAACTGAGCCGAAAAGGCTATCATGCCAAACCGCTCAGGCGTATCTACACCCCCAAGAAAAACGGCCAGCTCAGACCTTTAGGCATTCCCTGCATGATAGACAGAGCGCAACAAGCGCTTCATCTTCTCGCCTTGGAGCCTATTTCTGAAACGGTAGCCGACCTCAATAGCTATGGCTTTCGACCTAACCGAAGCGCAGCAGATGCAATTGCACAGTGCTTCAAATGTTTATGTATGAAGCGCTCTAGCCAATGGGTTCTTGAGGGTGACATCAAAGCTTGTTTCGATAAGATAGGTCATCAATGGCTCATCGATAACATTCAATTAGATAAACGAATGCTGAAACAATGGCTTGGATGTGGTTATGTTGATAAAGGATTGTTCTACAAAACAGCAGAAGGAACACCGCAAGGCGGGATAATCTCGCCAACGCTGATGTTGCTCACGCTGGCTGGATTAGAGCGGTTGGTTAAGTCTATTGCCTGTAAAGCAGGGAATAGAGTCAACTTTGTCGGATATGCAGACGATTTTGTTATCACAGGTTCTTCGAAGGAAGTGCTCGTTAATGAAATCAAGCCGCAGCTAATTGGTTTTCTACAGGAAAGAGGCTTAACACTCTCTGATGAGAAAACGCACATAACTCATATCGATGATGGTTTTGACTTTCTGGGATTCAATCTTAGAAAGTACAAAGGCAAACTGCTCATTAAACCGAGCAAGAGCAACGTTCTATCATTTTTGAGTAATCTACGTGAATTCATCAGAAAACATCCAACAATCCCCGTTAACGATTTAATCAAAATATTGAATCCGAAACTGAGAGGATGGGCGAACTATTATCGCCACTGTGTTGCAAAGCAAGTTTTCGGTTATGTAGGGCATCAACTTTTCTGGCTGTTATGGCGATGGGCGGTAAGGCGTCACCCAACGAAAAGCAAAGACTGGGTACGTCGAAAATACTACATGAATCGCATAGGTGGGTGGCAATTCCACGGCTGGCAGAAGATTGCCAACATGGACTGCCATTTTAATCTGGTTCAGATAGCTCAAACGCCGATAAAGAGACATGTGAAAATCAGGAGCGCAGCCATACCTTACGACCCCGAATACGAAGCTTACTTAAGTAAGCGGAAACGGGCAAAGGAAGGCAGAAACTCTTGGTTTGATCCTGTTTTGGCTGCTATGTAAGGTGCTGGGTAACAGAATACGCCTTAGTGGAGGCTTGAGCCGTATGCAGTGAAAGTTGCACGTCCGGTTCTTGGTAACAAGTGCCGCCTATCCGACACAAACGAGTTAGATTCCCACAGGCTTCTCTTAGAAAAATAAACTCAAATCGAAGATAAATACTCAGGTGTAAACGCGGCTGTGACCTTCGACAGCATGGATGCTGTCAGGGACCTTTCCGTTGATAGAGAGAGCGGCGTGTCGCAGAAGTGTTTGCCCTTAAGGTCGTTCATTCACATCCATGTGATCATGACATTGGTACATCCTGTACAGCACCCACGGCAGGCTATAGATAAAAATGCAGCTATGGTATTCAGCATAAAACCAAATACCAACTCAGCTTAATGAAACCAAAAGATACTTAAAACTTGTTATTGGACAAGTTACTTCTTTTCACCATAAAGCCCACTCTGTGGGTGTGGTTCGCTCGGTTGAGAGTCACTGGACTCACTTCTAGTTTCAGATCCTTCTGTCTCAAAAGTCTCGGCTTTCTTGCTGATCTTCTGCGCCTGCAAGATAACAAACTTACCGTTGGACTCAACAGTGGTGCAGTTCTTAAAGATACGTTGCAGTTTGACGTGATAAGCCAGATGACGGTTGCCAACGACATGCAATATGCCGCCATTTTTCAGTGCGCGCCAAGATTGAAGAAACATCTGCCAGGCGATGTGGTCGGTAATGGCTTCGCCTTGATGGAAAGGTGGGTTGCACAGAATTAAGTCCGGGCGCACGCCTTCGTTTAGGTGGGTTAAACAGTCATCCCAGCCGAAGGTGGCTTGTTCTCCCGCTAGACCTTCAGTATCTAAGTTGTTGAGGACCCAGTTCTGTCTTGCCGACTCGACAGCCATCTCTGAGTCATCTATAAAATGAATATAAGCTTTAGGGAAGATTTGTTTAGCATGCAGACCCAGTACACCATTGCCACAACCTAAATCTATGATAGAGGTGAAGTCCCCCTTAGGCATGTTATCCAACATGATGCGAGCGCCGATATCCAGCTTGTTGGCGGCGAAGACATTGCTTAGGTTACTGAGCTCTAGTTTCAACTCAGGAATCAACCAATTGACGCCGTGTGGAAGGGAGCGAATCTTGCCATCGCTGATACAGGTTATTACTCGGGTTTTTTTCCAGGTAAGGCTAGCTGTTGCCGTGCCTAAGTTTTTGGCAAATACTTCAAGTAGTGACTTGTTGATAGATTTTGCTTTTGCGCCAATGAGTATCTGTGTTCCCTGAGGTAAAACCTGAGATAATCGGTTAAGCTGGTGCGCGAAATAGGTCAGGTTTTTAGGTAACTTCATTAATACCAGTTCAACTGAACTTGGTAGTGCTTCGCGACTATTCATCCACTGAATATTCTCACTACTGAGCTTATTCTTGGCTAAATTTTGCTGGGTACCTAATTGACTGGTTTTGGCGTCAGTTTCTAATAACAGTGGCCACTGGCTGTCGATAGCGCGAAGGCTAGCCGTTAGTGCACCAAAGTTATCATTGATGATAGCCGTGGTTACAGCTGTCTGCTCAATTTCCGTCAGATGCTTGATCAGGTGTTCATCCGCAGCATCCCATGCCTGTAGGTTAGATTCCTGTTCACTTGGATAACGATGTAATTCAAGTTCGATATCCGCTACTGAAAATTGAGTTGTCATAAGTCAAACTGTACCAATAAAATGAGGGCGCGCATTATCGCAGATTTAACGTTTGAGGTATATATGATCAATGAGTGTCGGCGCCAAGCTATTGCAGATTTAACGTTCAAGGAGTCTAGACTTAGATGTCAGCCGTTTCCAAGTCTGGAAAATAGACGATGAAACAACAGAGCTTTAGCAATGCAGATAAGCCTGCTGAAATAAATACTGAGGTAGATAATAAACTGCCTGATGCTCATAGGCTTGCAGCTCCTGTGACGCTAATCAAGGGCTATCTTAATCTTGAACAGCAAAATGCTTTACTCAAAGAGGCGCAGGGCTATCCGTTCGAATCACCGGAAATCGAGGTATATGGTAAACGGCATCGGATACCCAGATCTCAAGCCTGGTTCGGAGATATGGGCTGCGATACCAAGTATTCTGGCTTAATGGTTAAGGCGCTTCCCTGGCCTAAGTATGCGGACAGGTTAAGATTGAAACTCAAGCGTGACTTTAATCTAGAGTCCAACGGCGTCTTGGTTAACCGCTACGTCGATGGCAAGGAGTCCATGGGCTGGCATTGTGATAATGAACCGGAATTTTCAGCTGGTAGTGATATCGCTTCTATTACATTGGGTGCGACCCGAGACTTTATCATCAGAGATAAGGTCACTCTTAATAAGCACACCTTTGCACTGCAATCGGGTGATCTCTTGTTGATGCATTGGCCGATGCAAGACAGGTGGGATCATGCCTTACCCAAGCGCATGAAAGTCACTGAGTCTAGGATTAATTATACCTTCAGGCGAGTGATATCTGGTTATTTTGACTAACGCTTATTCGGCTTAGAGCTTTATTGGAGGTTATAGAGGGTTAGGCGGTTATTAAGAAAGGGTTGAAATGTGTGGCAAACATTGATCTTTCGTGGCTAAGGTATTAACCTGCCGCCATCGCATTTTGCATGTTTGAGAATATCCCTATGTCAGTAGAGCAACTCATTACCGAAAAACTCACTCAGGCTTTATCGCCGAGTCACCTGGAAGTGATCAACGAGAGTAACAATCACCATGTTCCTCCAAATTCAGAGACGCATTTTAAGGTAATAATTACGAGCGCGGCCTTCGAGGGTAAACGCCTACTTGGCCGACACAGAGCTGTTAATGAAGCACTAGCCGATGAGTTCGCTAATGGCTTACATGCCTTATCTATGCACACGTTTACGCCCGAAGAGTGGCTTGCAGAGTCAAATGTCCCCGACTCTCCAAAGTGCAGAGGCTAAAAGCAAAGCTCCAGATGACGAAGCCTGGCAGCTAAATTTGGGACTCTGATTTATAAATGAGTCCCATAAGCTTTGAAATAATAAATTAACCCCTGTCCACTTATTGCGATCATATCATTCTTACCACTTACCACTTACCACTTACCACTTACCTGCCTAGACCCTTGCCTCCTCCCGTATCCCTTTATCTCATCACAAGCTTTTGTTTATCTATCGCAACAATTCTGTTATCAATGTGTTAGATGTATTTTTAGTGTTGAGAAGGGATGAATCAACTAGAGAAGATAACCGAGCTGATTGGCCGAGGGGTGAGCTGGTGTACCTTATTTATTGTATTGATGACACTCGCGGTAGTGATATTGCGCTATGCCTTCAATACAGGCGCTACGGCGTTGCAAGAGTCGGCCTTGTACCTGCATGGGGCCGTGTTTACCTTAGCCGCTGGCTATACATTGAAACATGATGGCCATGTCAGGGTTGATATCTTTTACCGTAATTTTAGCGTTCGCACCCGTCATTGGGTGGACTTTCTCGGGACGTTATTTCTGTTGCTGCCTGTATGTCTCTTCATCCTTTACTCAAGTTTCGATTATGTCTTAGCATCCTGGAGAGTCGGGGAAAGCTCAGTGGAAGCGGGTGGCTTAGCCTATGTGTATCTGCAGAAGAGTCTGTTGCTGTTATTGGTCGTTAGTTTATTACTTCAGGGGACTGTTGAGCTGGTTCGCCATGGTTTAGCGCTGTTTAAGGGGGGTGACAGTGATTTAGCTAATGGGAAAGACGGCAAGCGCGGGGGAGAGCAATAGTGGCCATTGTACTCTTTATTGTCGTTTGCTTGGTCTTGATGCTTGGCTACCCGGTGGCACTGACCTTAGCCGGGGTCGCATTACTCTTCGCTGGGGTAAGTTCCCTGTTTGGCATCTTCGACACTAGCCTATTAGGCATTTTGCCTAATAGGCTGTATGGCGTGATAAATAATCCCATCTTGATGGCAGTACCTCTATTTGTGTTTATGGGCGTAGTGCTTGAAAAATCAAAAGTTGCCGAACAGCTTCTGACTAGCATGGCCGAGTTATTTGGCCGGTTTCGTGGCGGACTTATTTTTAGTGTCTTCTTTGTCGGCATGTTGTTGGCTGCCAGCACCGGAATTGTCGGCGCGACAGTGGTTACCATGGGGCTGATGTCGCTGCCCAGCTTATTAAAGCGTGGCTACGATCCCGCCTTTAGCGCCGGTGCTATTTGTGCCACTGGCACATTAGGTCAGATAATTCCGCCTTCTATCGCGTTAGTCTTACTCGGTGATGTGCTCTCTAATGCCTATCAACAGGCACAATTGCAGATGGGGATTTTTAGCCCGAAATCTGTGTCGGTTGGCGATCTCTTTGCCGGGGCTTTACTGCCGGGGCTACTATTACTCGCCCTGTATTGTCTCTATACCTTATTGCTGATCCGTTTTAAGCCTGAACAGTTTCCCGAGCCAATAGAGCCCAAGCGAGTAGATCTTGCCTTTATATTGCAAACCTTCGGAGCGCTGGTCCCACCTTTATTACTCATCTTTATGGTATTGGGTTCGATTTTGTTTGGAATCGCTACACCGACAGAGGCCGCCTCTGTCGGCGCATTCGGTGCTCTGATTATCGCATTAATGAAACGGCAGATGTCTGTTTCGATACTTAAAGAGGTGATGTTAAGCACCACTAAAGTTACTTCTATGGTGTTCTTGATTTTAATCGGCGCATCTATCTTTTCTCTGGTCTTTCGTGGACTGGGGGGAGAGGAGCTCATACACCAAGTGTTTAGCAGTATGCCCGGAGGCGTTATCGGTGCCACTATCTTGGTTATGTTGGTGATTTTCTTGCTTGGATTTATTCTGGATTTCATCGAGATCACCTTCGTTGTCGTGCCTCTGGTAGCCCCTATTTTACTGAGTATGGGATTAGACCCTATTTGGCTTGGGATCATGATCGCAGTGAATTTACAGACCTCTTTTTTAACACCTCCTTTCGGTTTCGCCTTGTTTTATTTAAGAGGCGTGACAAAAGACTTGGTAACCAGTGGTCAAATCTATCGGGGAGTAATCCCCTTCGTGATTATACAGCTGCTGTTAATGCTGATTTTGAGTGTGTGGCCAGGGGTAGTTACTTGGCTACCTAGTGTCATATATCGATGAGTGTTTATGGATTGTCAGATAAAAGGAATAAAATATGAGCAAATTAAGGTTAGTCTTGATTGTAATGACGGGCTTGCTTCTCAATGCTTGTGGCGGGGAGAGCAAGCTGGTAAGTGTTACCGATACTGCTAAGGCTGAAGCTATCGAATGGAAATTGGTGACTTCCTGGCCTAAGAACTTTCCGGGGCTTGGCATGGGGCCAGAGCGATTTGCACTGCTGGTGGATGAAATGTCCAATGGCAGGCTCAAGATTAAGGTTTATGGTGCCGGTGAGCTTATGCCTGCTTTCGAGGTGTTCGACGCCGTCAGTCAAGGTACAGTGCAGATGGGGCATAGTGCGGCTTATTATTGGAAGGGCAAGACGCCTGCGGCGCAGTTTTTCACTTCGATCCCCTTTGGGTTAAATGCTCAGGAGATGAATGGCTGGCTGCATTACGGCGGTGGCATGGAGCTTTGGGAGGAAGTTTATGAGCCTTTTGGGATCTTACCCTTAGCTGGTGGCAATACCGGGGTACAGATGGGGGGCTGGTTTAATAAAGAGATTAACTCTATGGCAGATCTCAAAGGACTTAAGATGCGCCTGCCAGGACTTGGGGGAGAAGTACTTAAGCGAGTTGGTGGTGTGCCCGTCACATTACCAGGTCGTGAGCTATATACCGCATTACAAACTGGGGCCATTGATGCAACCGAATGGGTGGGGCCATTTAACGATCTTGCCTTCGGCTTACATAAGGCCGCTAAGTTCTACTATTATCCTGGATGGCACGAACCTGGCACCACCCTTGAGTTTATTATCAATAAGCAGGCATTCGCCAACTTGTCTGGGGATCTACAGGCTATCGTCAGGGTTGCCTCTCGGGCGATTAACCAAGATATGCTCGATGAATATACCAGCAAGCATGTGATAGCACTGGAGTCACTCATCAATGAACATGATGTCATCATTAAACAATTTCCAGATGAAGTGATGAAAGCGTTAGCTAAGGTATCTAAGGTGGTAATAAAAGAGCAGTCCCAGCAAGATGACACCATGAAAAAAGTTTATGATGCTTATATGGAGTATCAAGCCGGGGTAAGAAAATATCACCTGATCTCGGAAGATGCTTATAGTAGATTAAGGCAGTAGTTCTAATTTAGGAGAAGAGAATTATCAACACACTAGTCTTGTTCAGACTCATATATGTTTTTTCGTACTATCGAGACTGCTCATAGTGTCATAGCCTTATGCTAGAATGCCAAAAAACAAAATAAGGCGAATGCTTTTAAGCTGTTAAGCCTTACCTATGCCCTACAAATTTGGAGAGTAGATATGCCATTATTAGATAGCTTTACCGTCGATCATACTCGCATGCAGGCCCCTGCGGTTCGTGTGGCGAAAACCATGAAGACGCCTAACGGTGATTCAATCACAGTATTTGATCTGCGTTTCTGTGTGCCGAATCAAGATATCTTAAGTGAGCGGGGCATACATACCTTAGAGCACCTTTACGCTGGCTTTATGCGTGACCACCTCAATGGCGAGTCTGTTGAAATCATCGATATCTCTCCCATGGGCTGTCGTACTGGCTTCTATATGAGCCTGATAGGTACGCCTAGCGAGGCGGAAGTGGCCGAGGCTTGGTTAGCGGCAATGAATGATGTACTGAAAGTCGCCGAGCAATCTGAGATCCCCGAGCTCAATGAATACCAATGTGGCACTTATGACATGCATTCTTTGGAGCAAGCTAAGGGGATTGCACGGTCGATAATTGCTTCTGGGATAAGCGTTAATAAGAATGACGAGCTAAAGCTCAGCGATGACATTTTGAAAGGTTTGTGATTCAGATGCAGGCATAAAAAAGCGGCTAAGCCGCTTTTTTTATGCCTGCTATTATTTTTATTGACTGATGTTAACTCGTTAACTTTAAAGCTTTCGTTCAAATAAACAGCGGTTGAATTGGGCTAAGACTTGGTCAAATAAATATTAATTAGGCTTCATTTGACTATTTGATAAAGACGGTATCCTTGCTAGGTAAAGGTCTTATTTGAATTAGTAAGCGCTGATTCAAAATAATCCGCTAAAATGTGAGCTACAGCCGACTTTGAAAAATTCACAATCATTTTAAAACACCCACTTTTTTCATGGCGATACAGTGATATTTACTGTAAAATGCGCGCGAACAGCGTGATTGCGATCGCATTTCCGTGATAAATCTGCGCTAGCTCATTGAGGTGAGCTTTGTTTTAAACCTGTCGTATTAAGCAGGAACGCGGCGCATTATCTTTCCTTCATAACGTAGTGCTTGTGGATATGATTACAATAAAGAAAGGATTGGACCTGCCTATAGCAGGCGGGCCAGAGCAAGTAGTCCATGATGGCCCAGCCATTAAACGTGTAGCTACTTTGGGTGAAGAGTATATTGGCTTACGCCCCACGATGAAAATCAAAGTGGGTGATAAAGTTAAAAAAGGTCAGGTTATCTTTGAAGATAAAAAGAACCTTGGTGTTAAATATACGGCTTTAGCTAGTGGCACAATTTCAGAAGTCAACCGGGGCGCACAACGTGTTCTGCAGTCAGTCGTCATAGATATCGAAGGGGAAGAGAGTGTTTCCTTTGCTAAATATGGTGCAGCAGAATTAGAGTCGTTGGATTCGCAGCTAGTTCGAGACAACCTTATTGAATCAGGGTTGTGGACGGCATTGCGAACTCGTCCTTTCAGTAAAGCCCCAGCAGTAGACTCTACCGCTGCCGGCATCTTCGTTACCGCGATAGATACTCAACCTCTTGCTGCCGACCCTGAAGTGGTTATCGGCACGAAAAAAGCTGATTTTGAGAATGGACTTAAGGTTCTATCAAGATTGACTCAAGGTAAAGTATTCTTGTGTAAAGCACCTGGAGCCGATATTCCAGCTGCCAATGCTCAAGTCGAAGAGTTTGCAGGTAAACACCCTGCAGGTCTGGTCGGTACACATATACACTTCCTATTGTCTGCATCGGTTAAGAGAACGGTTTGGCATGTGGGTTACCAAGATGTCATTGCCATTGGTCAGCTATTTACAACCGGTGA
The DNA here is from genome assembly GCF_002005305.1 of Shewanella psychrophila. Taxonomy (NCBI): domain Bacteria; kingdom Pseudomonadati; phylum Pseudomonadota; class Gammaproteobacteria; order Alteromonadales; family Shewanellaceae; genus Shewanella; species Shewanella psychrophila. The sequence goes on along the minus strand of NZ_CP014782.1, from coordinate 4,898,169 downwards.
GTTAAACACTCAACGCGTGGTAGCTATAGCGGGTCCTAAGGCGAGTAAGCCAAGACTTGTTCGCACTCAGCTAGGTGCTTCGTCTGTAGAATTGACTGCAAATGAAAGCTTAGACGGTGAAGTTCGTGTCGTTTCTGGCTCGGTCTTGAGCGGACGTACCGCCACTGGACCTCATGCTTACCTTGGTCGTTTCCATCAGCAGTTCACACTGCTTGAAGAAGGTCGAGAGCAGGAGTTTATCGGTTGGGCTATGCCTGGCAGTGATAAGTTTTCTATCACTCGCGCTTTCTTAGGTCATCTATCACCTTCGCGTCTGTTTAATATGACGACGAGTACAGGTGGTTCAGATCGAGCTATGGTACCTATCGGTAACTATGAGCGTGTGATGCCTCTGGATATTCTTCCTACTATGTTATTGCGTGACCTAGTGTCAGGCGATACCGATGGTGCTGTTACCTTAGGTGCCTTGGAATTAGATGAAGAAGATTTGGCATTGTGTACTGTCGTATGTCCGGGTAAGTATGACTATGCTACTTACCTACGTGACTGTCTAGATACGATCGTGAGGGAAGGCTAATGGGCTTGAAAGAGTTATTTAAGAGTGTAGAGCCTCAGTTTGAGAAGGGCGGTAAATACGAAAAGTTTTACGCCATTTTCGAAGCTGCATATACGGTTTTTTACACCCCAGGTCATGTGAACAAGGGCGCAACCCATGTTCGTGATAATTTAGACCTGAAGCGTATGATGATCTTGGTGTGGGCATGTACGTTCCCTGCCATGTTCGTCGGTATGTATAACGTTGGTTTGCAAGCTCAAGATGCGCTTGTTGCCGGTTTTGCTACACCAGATGTTTGGCAGGTTAGCCTGTTCGGCATGTTTGGTACTGAGCTGACTGCCAATTCAGGTATTGCTGCCCTTTTGTGGTACGGCGCCTGTTTCTTTGTGCCTATCTATGCGGTGACATTCGCCGTCGGTGGTATCTGGGAAGTCTTGTTTGCATCGGTCCGCGGACATGAAGTTAACGAAGGCTTCTTCGTCACTTCGGTGCTATTTGCATTGACTCTACCAGCTACCATTCCTTTATGGATGGTTGCATTGGGTATCACTTTCGGTGTGGTTGTAGCCAAAGAGATCTTCGGTGGTACGGGGCGTAACTTCCTTAACCCTGCACTAGCTGGTCGTGCTTTCCTATTCTTCGCTTACCCGCTAAGCATGTCAGGTGACACCTCTTGGGTTGCAGCTGATGGTTACTCTGGTGCTACTGCACTGAGTCAAGCGGCCCAAGGCACACTTGAATACGGATTTAGCCAAGACTGGTGGGATGCCTTCCTAGGTTTCATTCCTGGTTCTGTGGGTGAAGTGTCTACTTTAGCTATCTTAATTGGTGGCGCGGTTATCGTGTACGCTCGTATTGCATCATGGCGCATCGTTGCCGGTGTAATGGTGGGCATGATTGCTGTTTCATACCTGTTGAACTTCATCGGTAGTGATACTAATCCAATGTTCGCTATGCCTTGGTACTGGCACCTTGTTTTAGGTGGTTTTGCCTTCGGTATGATGTTCATGGCGACTGACCCTGTATCGGCTTCGTTCACTAACTCAGCAAAATGGGGTTACGGGATCTTGATCGGTGCTATGGCGGTGTTTATTCGTGTCATTAACCCAGCGTTCCCTGAAGGCATGATGTTGGCCATTTTATTCGCCAACTTGTTTGCTCCACTATTTGACCATTTTGTCGTTCAGGCAAATATCAAGCGGAGGATTGCACGTGGCTAGTAACAAAGATTCCTTTGGCAGAACCCTCTTTGTGGTTGTTGGTTTATGTTTCATCTGTTCGATCTTCGTATCGACTGCAGCTGTGATGTTAAGACCAATCCAGATTGAGAATAAACTGCTCGATAAGCAAAAGTACATTCTTGAAGCTGCTGGTCTCACTAAAGATACTGATGCACCTCTGACTAAAGCCGATGTGCTTACCACATACAACAAGTATGTTGTGGCTAAGCTAATTGACCTTAAGACGGGTGATTGGGTTGAAGGTGATGCAGATTCATTCGATGCGGATAAGGCTTCTCGTGATGTGGCTAATTCATTTAAGCCTAAGAATGATATCGCTTCAGTAAAGCGTGTAGCTAACACTGCAGTTGTCTATATTGTGAATGATGATCAGGGTCAACCACAGACGGTTATTTTACCTATTAAAGGTTACGGTCTTTGGTCAACTATGTATGCATTCTTAGCCGTTGAGCCTGACATGAATACCATTCAGAGTCTGGTTTACTATGCATTTACCGGTTCGGGTGAAACTCCTGGTCTTGGTGGTGAAGTTCAAAATCCTATCTGGATGGCGAAGTGGCATGGTAAGAAGCTCTATGATGCACAAGGTAACTTAGCGATTAGCGTCACTAAGAATCCAGCTGTTGCCGCAAGCGAGCACGGTGTCGATGCGTTATCAGGTGCTACCTTGACGGGTAACGGTGTTCAAAACTCACTAGAATTTTGGTTAGGTGAGGAAGGCTTTGCTCACTTCATCGAAAAAGTTCGTAATGGAGGACTGAGCTAATGGCTAACGCTAAAGAACTTAAGCAGGTTCTATCGGGACCGATTGTTAGTAATAACCCGATTGCTCTGCAAGTACTAGGTGTATGTAGTGCACTGGCAGTAACCAGTAAAATGGAAACTGCACTGGTAATGACCATTGCTTTGACCGCTGTAACAGCGTGTTCAAACTTGTTCATCTCTATGTTGCGTAACCATATTCCAAGTAGTGTACGTATCATCGTTCAGATGACTATCATTGCATCTTTGGTCATCGTGGTTGATCAGGTATTACAGGCATATGCCTACGATGTCGCTAAGCAGCTTTCGGTATTTGTTGGCTTGATTATTACCAACTGTATTGTGATGGGCCGTGCCGAAGCTTATGCGATGAAAACACCGCCAATGATGAGTTTTATGGATGGTATCGGTAATGGCTTAGGCTATGGTGCTATCTTGCTATCAGTTGGTTTTGTCCGTGAACTCTTTGGTAATGGTTCGTTATTTGGTGTTGAGATTTTAAGCAAGGTTTCAGACGGTGGCTGGTATCAGCCAAACGGTCTGTTGTTGCTACCACCAAGTGCGTTCTTCTTAATCGGTACTTTGATCTGGATCATCCGTACGGTTAAGCCAGAGCAAGTAGAAGCAAAAGGGTAAGCGCGATGGAACATTATATTAGTTTGCTAATTCGCTCTATTTTTATCGAGAACATGGCACTGTCTTTCTTCCTGGGGATGTGTACATTCCTGGCGGTATCGAAGAAAGTGACCACAGCGATGGGACTAGGTATTGCGGTTGTTGTGGTACTGGCTATTTCAGTCCCTGTTAACCAAATCATCTATCAAGGGCTGTTAGCTCCAGGTGCTTTGGCTTGGGCTGGAGCACCGGATGCTGATTTGAGCTTCCTGAAGTTCATCACCTTCATCGGTGTTATCGCAGCGTTAGTACAGATCCTTGAGATGGTGTTGGATAAGTTCTTCCCACCGCTATATAACGCTCTGGGGATCTTCCTGCCACTCATCACCGTAAACTGTGCCATCTTTGGTGCAGTCTCTTTCATGGTTGAGCGTGACTACAACCTAGTTGAAAGTATGGTGTTTGGTGTGGGTTCAGGAGTGGGCTTCGCCTTAGCTATCGTCTTGTTAGCAGGTATCCGTGAAAAGCTGAAATATGCTGATGTGCCTGATGGACTGCGTGGCTTAGGTATTACCTTCGTGACCGCAGGTCTAATGGCGCTTGGATTCATGTCGTTTTCTGGTGTGTCCCTATAATCGGGACCCATCGGGTTCCTGTTTCGGACTTTTAAGGATAAGTTAATGGATATTCTTAAATCTACTCCACTCGAGGTTTACCTCGGTGTGAGTATGTTTACTGCTATCGTCTTAGGTTTGGTACTAATCATCTTGTTTGCCAAGTCAAAGTTGGTCAACAGTGGTGACATTACAATTGGTATCAATGATGATCCTGAGAAAGGCATCAAACTGCCTGCAGGTGGCAAGCTACTAGGTGCATTGGCTGAGAGCGGTATTTTCGTCTCTAGTGCATGTGGTGGTGGTGGTACTTGTGGTCAGTGTAAAGTACATATTAAATCGGGTGGCGGTGATATTTTGCCAACTGAGCTGGATCATATCAGTAAAGGTGAGGCTCGTGAGGGCTGTCGTTTATCTTGCCAGGTAAGCGTTAAAACCGATATGGAAATTGAGCTCGAAGATGAGATCTTCGGTGTTAAGAAGTGGGAATGTACCGTTATCTCTAACGATAACAAGGCCACTTTCATTAAAGAGCTTAAGCTTCAAATTCCAGGTGGCGATTCAGTTCCGTTCCGCGCCGGTGGTTATATTCAAATTGAAGCGCCTGTACACCATGTTAAATATGCAGATTTTGATATTCCTGCTGAATACCGTGGTGACTGGGAGCACTTTGGCTTCTTCAAGCTAGAGTCTCAAGTAGAAGATGAAACCATCCGTGCATACTCTATGGCGAACTATCCTGAAGAGGCTGGTATCATCATGTTGAACGTGCGTATTGCAACACCTCCGCCACGTAACCTAACTCTGCCTTGCGGTAAGATGTCTTCGTACATCTTCAGCTTGAAAGAGGGTGATAAGGTCACAATCTCTGGTCCGTTTGGTGAGTTCTTTGCTAAAGAAACTGACAATGAGATGATCTTTGTCGGTGGTGGTGCAGGTATGGCGCCTATGCGTTCTCATATCTTCGATCAGCTTAAGCGTCTTAAGACAGATCGTAAGATAAGCTTCTGGTATGGCGCGCGCTCTAAGCGTGAAATGTTCTATGTCGAAGATTTCGATGGTTTATCGTCAGATAACGAAAACTTTGATTGGCATGTTGCGCTATCAGATCCTCAGCCTGAGGATAACTGGGAAGGCAAGACTGGTTTCATTCATAATGTACTTTATGAAAGCTACTTGCGTGACCATGATGCGCCGGAAGATTGTGAATTCTACATGTGTGGTCCTCCAATGATGAATGCGGCTGTTATCGGTATGCTGAAAGATCTTGGTGTCGAAGATGAAAACATCCTTCTGGATGATTTCGGCGGCTAATCACACTAATACCGATTGGTATTAAACGCTTGAATCTTGAGATAGTTGTCATTCGAGTTTGAAACAGACAGTGAGGAAAATCGCCTCACTGTCTTTAATCAAGTTTCGAATAGATCATCAGTTTTTATAGTGATAAGGATTTAGGTCAAAATGAAAAAGACCTTAGTAAACTGGTTAGCCCTTGTATGGCTGGCCTTTTTTGTTTCTGGGTGTAGTAAACCTGCACAAATAATTTCACTTTCCGGCAACACCATGGGCACGACATATCACATTAAAGTGGTACCGAGTGAGCAGCTTCCGGAAGCAAACCTACTTCAAGCTGAAATTGATCTCGCACTAGAGAAGGTCAATGATCAGATGTCTACCTATCGGCCCACCTCTGAACTGTCACGCTTTAACTCCATGAGTCATGAAGAGACAATTACAGTTTCGAAGGACACGGCTTTTGTTATCGCCGAGGGGATACATCTTTATGATGTCACCGATGGCGCACTGGATATTACCTTAGGGCCTCTAGTGAACTTATGGGGATTTGGACCCGATAAGCGACCAACGAGCATACCATCTGAAGATGTTATCGCTGCAGCCAAGGCAAAAACTGGCATGCAATACCTCCAGTTAGATGGCACTAAGTTGACTAAGACTAACCCTGATTTATACGTGGATCTTTCATCGATCGCCAAGGGGTTTGGTGTCGATATCGTTGCGGCCATACTGGATAAATATCATGTCTCTGGTTATTTAGTTGAGATTGGTGGTGAGCTCAGTGTATTTGGCAATAAGGTCGATGGCTCACCTTGGCGCGTTGCTATTGAGCAGCCTGATGTTGACGACCGAGAAATTCAACAAGTGATTGCTCCTGGTGACATGGCGGTTGCTACTTCCGGTGATTATCGTAATTACTATGAAGAAGATGGCCGACAGTTTTCTCATCTTATCGATCCACGAGATGGCTACCCAATCGATCATAGATTAGCTTCTGTGACTGTACTTCATAAGCAGTCTATGGTTGCCGATGGTTATGCCACTGCCATGATGGTACTGGGAACCGAGAAGTCATTAGCGCTTGCTAAGCAGGAAAATTTAGCCATCATGTTGATTGAGAAGCAAGATAGCGGCTTTAAAGTTTTTTATAGTGATGCTTTTAAACCTTATTCAAATCAGTGAGCTGTTACATCTTCTGGTTTAGGTTTAAAGACTATTGTAGGTGTTAGATCAGATCTCGCGTTATACCCTTAGGTTTGACAAGGGATCTGATGATATAATCGCCTCTCGCTACACTTGGAGTATTTGATGAGTACATTTATCGCGGCATTTGTTGTTTTATTGCTGTTTTTTCTTTTGATGTCTATTGGCTATATCGTTAAGCGAACCGCAGTAGCGGGTAGTTGTGGTGGTCTAGGGGCATTAGGCATAGATAAAGCATGCGATTGCGATGACCCTTGTGACAATCGTAAAGAAAAAATGGCTGCCGAAGAAGATGAGAGGCGTGAAAAGCTCGCCAAGAATCGTATCATTTAGTAGCAGTTGTACCATTGAAAGGTATCTTGATCCCAAGATACCTTTTTTTATGCCTGTCATCTCTTCGTTTACATTTTGACTATACTTCCCATATCTTGCTTTTAATCAATATGGGCAATTGATGAGAACGGACCTCAAAGTTATCTTAGATTCACTGGTTAGGCTGACGGAGCAGCGTCAGCTAGATTCACTGACTAAGAGTTTAGTATCAACCGTACAGCAGTTTGTCACCCCGTTAGATGTACAGATTTTTGATATTCATATCTCATCGAGTGAGCTGGAGGAGGTGGCGTTACCTGAATATTTTTCTCTTAGTCACAACCCCTATGGTAACAGCAACGATGACAGTGTATGCGAGGAAGCTGCCGCTTGTTTTACCAAGTGTGTAAGCAGTCAATCGACCTGCTATAGCAATGATCTTATACCGGCTCTGATAGCGATTCCAATCAAGCTAAATTCATGCGTGGTGAAAGTACTTTGGGTTAAACTTGAGTGCATAACTGAGCACAACTTAGGCCTGTTGAAGGGGCTGGCTAAAGTGTTTGAGAACTTTCTTGCCATCGTCATCGAATGTGAAACTGATGAGCTCACAGGCTTACTCAACCGTAAGGCATTCGGCTCCAGGCTGAGAGCGGCCAATACTAATCTTGTGTCCATCGAACAGGCCAAAATCAAGCAGCTAAAGCATCACTGGCTGTGTATATTCGATATCGATAAATTTAAATTGATTAATGATAGCTTCGGTCACCTTTATGGTGATGAGATTTTGTTAGATCTTGTTAGGGTCATGCGCTCGGTATTTGATGAAGAGGATGCCATGTTCAGATTTGGTGGTGATGAGTTTGTATTGTTAATTGCCCCGTCTACTAAACATCAGATGTTGACCAAGTGTCAAAAATTTAGTGATAGCCTCTATCGTTTTCACGGTGAAAAGGTTCGGCTCACTGTATCTATGGGGATAACCCAGATTTGCTCTGACAAGCAGGCCAATACTTTGTTGATTCAGGCCGATCAAGCCCTGTATTACATCAAGGAGACGGGGCGGAATCGTATCGAGGTTTATGAAGATTTGGTCTCGCGTGGCGCCCTTAGCGAGAAGAAGTTTGATGATGATATCGAGATTTTTTAACTGAGTGCAAATCAGACTAACTTGCATCTAGCCATCATATTTTACATCCTGACACTGAATTCAAAAACTGTTTCTCATGAACTTTCCCTAACACGCTAATAGTTCCTAAAAACTGTCGTTAAAAAGAATGCAAATAAGAATGCTTTTCATTTCTAAGTTGTTGAAATGTAACGGTAATTGCATTTTAATCTTTTCTGTAATAGTCTCTGTGACTTGATTTGAATCAAGTTTCACAATTAAGGGACGCAGAGATGAAAGGTCAACCTCAGGTACTCGGTCAGCTCAATAATATTCTCACTTTCGAACTGACTGCCATCAATCAGTATTTTCTCCATGCCCGTATGTATAAGAACTGGGGCTTCGAAGAGCTGAATCATAAGTCTTATAAAAAATCCATTCAGGATATGAAACATGCGGACAAGCTCATTGAGCGTGTACTGTTTCTCGAAGGCTTGCCTAATCTGCAACAACTGCAAAAACTGAGGATCGGTGAGCATTGCGAAGAGATGCTCACTTGTGATAAGACCATGGTCGAGAAGCAAATCTTAGAATTGAGAGCTGCCATCGAGGTTTGTGAGTCGCTAAGAGATTATGTCAGTCGTGATCTACTGGCTGATCTGCTCGAAGATGAAGAGGAGCACCTCGACTGGATTGAATCCCAGCAAGAGCTGATCTCATTAACCGGCATGCAGAATTTTCTTCAATCAAAAATCAATAAATAAGAGGCTATCAGATGAAAGGCAACCAAGAGGTTATCGATACACTCAACCAGCTGCTGACTGGTGAGCTATCGGCAATGGATCAGTATTTTGTTCATGGTTTGATGTATGAAGATTGGGGACTGAATGAGCTTCATACGCGAATATCCCATGAGTCCGATGATGAGAGAGGCCACGCCGCTAAGTTAGTGCAGCGTATTTTATTTCTAGAGGGGACTCCCGATGTTGCCAGTCGCGAAGCACTCAATATTGGTAAGAACACTCAGGAGATGCTACAAAATGATCTCAATTATGAATATCAAGTTGCCGATAATTTGCGTAAGGCGATAGCTTTATGTGAACAGAAGCAAGACTATCAGACTCGTGAAATCTTAGCGGTTCTGTTAGAGGAGACTGAATCGGATCATATGCATTGGATAGAGAAACAGCTTGGCCTTATCGGTCGGGTCGGTTTGCAAAACTATCTTCAATCTATGATGTAATCTGGGTTTCACTCTAAAGTCCACTGCATTGCAGTTGACTGCTTTGAAGTGAAGAGTCTCGGATTATCACTAGTATTAGGCACTCAGGTTGCGAAACTTGAGTGTCTTTTTAGTTTTTATCTTCTATCCTTTCGTACAGCTTGTATTCAGTAAAGTTAGTTATCCTGATGAGAATGATTCGGAGGGGATAAAATGACCATGCATAGAGATATCAATTTTGCGGTAGATCCAGATAATAGCCAGTTAAGGGAATTGTTTCCTGTGGTCGTTAACTCACTATTACTCAAGATTGCCAGTCTGGAGCAGCAACTCTCACAGGCCAAATCAGAGCTTCCTCAATTAGGCACTGTCTCTTTACTCAGCGATGAAGAGCGAAAGATGCTCAATGAGCTGTTCTAATATCAGTCTCATAAATGTCCGCTCGGTTCAGATAATCCCAATAATTTAAATTTCTCTAGTCCTACCGCTTTCTTAGTCGTTAACATGCTTTGCCACTTCAGTTCTTGATTTGTAACATGTAAAAAACACTTTTCACTATTTTATCCTTGTTAAGCCTTCACTCTCGGCGTAGTTCTGCTAGATTGATGGGCTAATAATAAAAATAAGTAAAAGGTACTAGCATGAAGCAGCTAAAAAGCTCCCTCAGTCTCCAACTTGTCTTTGCCATTGTCGGCGCATTAGCTATTTTACTCGTCATCGTTTCAGCCTTCCTCGTTAACGGCGAAAGTGACAGAACACGCAAACAGATCGATGCCGATCTCTCCGCCTTGGTACAGTTTAAATCTAATGAGGTGACTGGCTACTTCGTTGAGAAGGCAAAAGTGATCGATTCTGTGTTTGCCTCGCCTCAATTATTGGACTGGTTCACTCAGTACAATAAGCGACTCAGTAACTTAGATCGCGATGCTGAGTATCAAAATGTCATTCAATACTTCAAACATTTCTCAGACACAGACAGTGATATCAAGTCTGTATTCTTTGGATCGGCGAATACTTTCGAGTATTTCGATCTCAATGGCAGATACGATGATGCGGACTACTACACTAATAAGCGTCCCTGGTGGCAGGAAGGTATCAATAAAAATGGCATGTATGTAACCGATCCTGCGGTAGATGCTAACGATGGTTCTATTTCGGCTACGGTTAAGTCCGTAATTAAGAATGCTAATGGTGAGTTCATCGGCATAGGTGGCATGGATATCTTGATTGATACCATAGGTACTGAGTTGCTAGCCAGGATGAAATATCATGGTCAGGGTCAGGCATTTTTGATGACTCAAAGCGGGCAGCTGGTGTATTTCCCTGGATTTACTCAGGAGTTCCAGCCAGGCTCTCAAGCCAGTAAGGTCGATAGCTATTTTAATGAGACCCAAGGTTTTGGACAACTGACCCGCTTGATGAATTCAAAGGAGCAGGGCGTTGCCAAGGTGACTTTCAAGGGCGTAGAACAAAGGGTCAGCTATGTCAGCGTAGGTGGCAGTTTTCCTCAACAGAAGTGGCATCTTGCCTTTATGCTGCCTAAAGATGTGATTGAGGCACCAGTTAATGAGGCTATAGTTAACGCAAGCTTGCTTGCTGTGGTCATCATGCTCTTGGTAGGCGCTACAGTCTGGATGATGCTGTTACCATTTAGACGTCAGATAAATCGCTTACTCGAGGCGATGGAAGATATTGCCCAAGGTGATAGCGACCTTTCTAAGCGCATCAATATGGACAGAGAAGATGAACTAGGCAAACTCGGTGATGCATTTAACCGTTTTGCGGCTAAGGTACAAGGGATGCTGGAGCAGACCCGTGAACTGACACAGAGGGTCGATTCTGGGGTCAGTGGTGCAGTTGCTATATGTAATGAGGCATTGCATTCGGTTTCTCAGCAGAAGCAGGAGATATCCAGTGTGGCTACTGCTGCAACTGAAATGGCCCATACCTCTCAGGAGATGGCAAATAGTGCTCAGCGAGCCAGTGAGTTTGCCGAGAAAGCTCAACAGGAGTCCCGTGATGGTATGAAGATTGTTGCTAAGGCCACTCAAGGCATGCAGTCACTTTCCTCTCAGGTCATCGAGGCTGCTAAGGTGGTCCGACACCTGAGAACCAGCTCAGAGCAGATTGGCGAGGTACTGAGCGTCATTCGTGGTATTGCTGAGCAAACTAACTTATTAGCACTTAACGCCGCCATTGAGGCTGCACGCGCCGGTGAACAGGGGAGGGGCTTCGCCGTGGTGGCGGATGAGGTGAGAACCTTAGCTTCAAGAACACAAGACTCGACCGCCAATATTCAAGAGATCATTCAGACTCTGCAACAAAATGCGCTGCAGGCGGAACAAGTGATGGAAGAAGGAGTCGAGCAGGCTAATGTGGGTCAGGATCTGACTATAAAAGTCGAAGAGGCGCTAACTGGCATCACCAGTGCTATTTCGGCTATTCAGCAGCAGACTATTGAGATCACCTCAGCTATAGGTCAGCAGGCAGTGGTTACCGAAGAAGTGGCTTGTAATGTGGAGAATGTCCGAGGCCTGTCCGATGATTCATTGGCATCGAGCGAAGCCTTATCGGCGAGTCTGGCCGAGTTTCAGCATGTGACCGAAGATTTGTCGAAGAATATACAGCAGTTTAAGATCTAGCGGCAGGACTTAGCTGGGTGCCAATAATCCTAATGCCAGTCATATATTGACTGGTATTTTTATTTTAATTCTTCTGTCAGGTGATCGATCAGCATACGCACCTTAGGCGAGAGGTGCCTGTTTTGTGGATAAATTGCCCAGATCCCATCATCAGAGGGTCTATGTTGCTCGAGGATTGATACGAGTTTACCGTTCTCAAGATAAGGTAAGACATAATAGTCAGGCAACTGAGTGATCCCTATGGCTTTCACCGCAGCATCGACCAGAGCTCTGCCACTGTTACAGCTCAGACTCCCGCTAACTCTGATACTTCTCGTCTTTCCGCCTTCTTGAAAGCGCCAGTAATCTAATGTACCTAACAGGCAGTTATGTTGATCCAGCTCAGATAAAGAGTGAGGAATACCATAGGTTGAAAGGTAATCCGGTGCGGCGCAGACATAATGGGTTCGTTTTCCCAGCTTCTTAGCCATCATGCTCGAATCTTCCAGTTGACCCAGGCGAATAGCCAGATCATAGCCTTCATCTATCATATCCACCTTGAGGTTAGTCAAGTTGAGCTTAACGTCGAGTTCAGGGTACTTGGCGATAAAGTCATTAATCAAAGGAGCTAGCGTTCTCTCGCCATAGGTCACCGGAGCGGTGATTTTAAGCCGTCCTCTTGGTGTGCTTTGCAGGTTGGTGATTGCCCTTTCGGCTTCATCGAGCCCATCGAGTACTTGCCTGCAATGCTGAAAGTAGATTTGTCCTGCTTCAGTTACCGAGACCTTACGTGTGGTGCGGTGGAAGAGCTTTGTGGCTAATCTGGTCTCTAAAGCGCTGACTTGCCTGCTGACCTGTGCCGTGGATATACCCAGACGTTTTGCTGCCTGAGTAAAGCTTTCGGTTTCTGCTACGGAGACGAATTCACTGACACCTTCCCAGTTAAACATTGTTACCTCCTAGTAAAAGTGATTTTATAATTTGGTGGATTATCATTATTTAAGTTGGGAATATAATACACCCAATTCGCCGGCATCGCTGTTAATTTTACGTGAGCCGGAAAGTACATTCTTATGTTTAGAGGCTGATAGTACTGATGTTGCTGCTCTGTGTTTTTACCTTTTAGGAGTTTAAATTGAAAAAATAGATAACGAACCTATTATCAATAAACTGGGTCAAGCGGTGCACTATGCTGTAAGAGGACTGGCAGTGCTAATGACACTGGTCATCTTATGGAGTGTGATAGATGTGCAGATAGTCATAGCGACAGCATTGATGGCCATATCACGCAAGATCATAGTACTGGATTTTAAAGAGGTTGATGCTGAATATGTCTGGCTTCTGCCGCCGTGATCCTCGCCCTCGGTGTGACTTATTGGTTAATCGCGTTTAAACAGAAAGAAGTTTTGACAGATTCTTAGAAATAAATAGGAGGAGCCCATGGCTGGAGGTTGGTCAAGAGATGGCGCGGTACAAGAGCAAATAGACAGTAGTGTGAATGATGCGGTTGCACAGGCCAGAGACAAATTAAATGCTGGCTCGGGTCTGACTCATTGTGAAGAGTGTGGCATCGAAATCCCCATGGCACGTCGAGATGCACTATCTGGGGTCCGTTTATGCGTCAGTTGCCAGACAGAACAAGATAATCTACAACGTAAACAGGCTGGTTATAACCGGCGTGGTAGTAAAGACAGTCAGCTAAGGTGATTCCACAAGTCTATTATTACCATATGGTAAAGGTAATTTACTTATAAATAGGATTATCATTTTAATTTTGAGGGATATACTTATCCCATATTTAAAGCGGCACGATTTCAGAAATTGGGTCTAGTATCTTTTTCTGGGAGCGCTCCCATGATTCAACCATTATATTTTGGAGCTAAAATGACAGCACAAACAATCAAATCAAAAGCCGCCGTAGCTTGGGCCGTTGGTCAACCTCTGTCTATGGAAATCGTCGATGTAATGCCACCGCAAAAAGGTGAAGTGCGCATCAAGATTATCGCTACCGGCGTATGTCATACCGACGCTTTCACACTTTCTGGTGATGATCCTGAAGGTATATTCCCATGTATTCTTGGTCACGAAGGTGGCGGAATTGTCGAGTCTATCGGTGAAGGCGTGACTAGCGTTCGGGTTGGCGATCATGTTATTCCGCTTTACACCCCTGAGTGTGGTGAGTGTAAGTTCTGTAAATCCGGTAAGACTAACCTGTGTCAAAAAATTCGTGAGACACAAGGTAAAGGCTTGATGCCAGACGGTACCACTCGTTTCTCTAAAGATGGTAAAGATATCTTTCATTACATGGGCTGCTCAACGTTTTCCGAGTACACGGTATTGCCTGAAATCTCATTAGCTAAGGTCAACCCTGAAGCGCGGTTAGAAGAAGTGTGCTTATTAGGTTGCGGTGTCACAACCGGTATGGGCGCGGTAATGAATACAGCTAAAGTGGAAGAGGGGGCTACAGTTGCTATCTTCGGTATGGGCGGTATTGGTTTATCTGCAGTCATAGGTGCGGCTATGGCAAAAGCCGCTCGTATTATCGTTATCGATATTAACGAGAGTAAGTTTGATCTGGCCCGTAAACTGGGTGCAACCGATTTCATCAACCCAAAAAATTATGACAAGCCTATTCAGGATGTCATCGTAGAACTCACAGATGGTGGCGTCGATTATTCTTTCGAATGTATCGGTAACGTCAATGTGATGCGCTCGGCACTTGAGTGTTGTCATAAAGGTTGGGGTGAATCTGTGGTTATCGGTGTCGCCGGTGCCGGACAAGAGATCTCAACGCGTCCATTCCAGCTGGTAACTGGCCGAGTGTGGAAAGGCTCTGCATTTGGTGGTGTTAAAGGTCGCTCTGAGCTGCCTGACTATGTTGAGCGCTACATGGCTGGTGAGTTTAAGTTAAGTGACTTTATCACTCATACCATGGGTCTTGAGCAAGTTAATGAGGCATTCGATCTTATGCATGAAGGTAAGAGCATTCGTACCGTGATTCATTTCGACAAATAAGTAAGCTGATAGCAGATAGAGCGTCGCCATATTCATGTGATGGCTCTTAATAGAAGTATGCAGAACTGATGGTTCATGTCGTCAGTTCTGTTTAGTTAGCACTTTATTGGTGCTTGAGTGATGTCTAGGTAGTAGTGAGGATAGCGGAATAATGACAGTAGAAAATCTCAGTAGTAATAAAACCTTTGGAGGCTGGAACAAGCAATATAGCCACCAGTCTAAGACCTTAAATTGTGCGATGCGCTTCGCTATTTATCTGCCACCTCAAGCTTCGAATGGTCAGAAAGTGCCAGTTCTTTATTGGTTATCAGGCTTGACCTGTAGCGATGAAAACTTCATGCATAAAGCGGGCGCTCATCGTATTGCTTCTGAGCTTGGTATCGCCATTGTTGCGCCGGATACCAGTCCCCGTGGCAGCGATGTTGCCGACGATGAGGGCTATGACTTAGGCCAAGGTGCAGGCTTCTATGTCAACGCTACTCAAGCCCCTTGGAACAAGCATTACCAGATGTATGATTACATCGTCGATGAGTTGCCGGCTCTAGTTGAGTCCATGTTTCCAGTGACTGACAAGCGTTCCATTGCTGGCCACTCAATGGGTGGGCATGGCGCCTTAGTTATTGCCTTAAGAAACAGTGATGCCTATCAGTCAGTTTCGGCTTTTAGCCCTATCAGTAATCCGATAAATTGCCCATGGGGTAAGAAAGCCTTTACGGCTTACTTAGGCCGGGACATGACGACTTGGTCTGACTATGATGCAAGTACCTTAATGCGTAATGCCTCTGCGGAAAATGGTAAATCATTTGTTCCAGCTCTGGTCAGTCAAGGAGAAGCGGATGACTTCTTAGCTGAGCAGTTGAAACCTGAGGTATTAGAAGCCGCGGCCAAAAACAGTGGTTATCCTTTAGCCCTGGAAAGTCATGAAGGTTACGACCATAGTTACTTTTTCATTGCCAGCTTCATAGAGCAGCATCTGAGATTCCATGGCTCGCATCTTAGTGTCAGCTGAAGCTAAGCGATTTTTGCTTCGATAATGCCATTGGGTTAACGACTCAATGGCATTTTTGTTTGTCCCTAGCCCATCAATTGTTCATTCCTCGTTCAAATATTCCCCTTTAGTCTCATTTTTATTGGTTACTGTATTTATATACAGTATAGTGGTGTGAGAGGCTTCTTGTTCAGAGAAGTGTTTAGAAGAGTGCTGTGAAATTGCTTTGAAAACTAATTTTCAGAAAATTATTCATATCGATATGGACTGCTATTTTGCCGCAGTCGAGATGCGCGACTTTCCCGAATTGAGGGGCAAGCCCATAGCTGTTGGTGGTCGCAGTGATCGCCGTGGGGTGATAAGCACTTGTAACTATGAGGCACGGGCCTTCGGCGTTCGTTCGGCCATGGCCTCGGGCTATGCATTAAAACTGTGTCCCGATCTCGTACTCGTACCTGGTCGCATGTCGGTGTACAAAGAGGTTTCGGTGCAGATCCGCGAAGTTTTTGCTCGCTATACCGACTTAATTGAGCCCCTCTCTCTTGATGAAGCTTATCTGGATGTCACCGACTGCACTTTATGTCAGGGCTCGGCTACCTTGATTGCAGAAGCCATCAGGCTGGAGATCTTTGAGATCACTGGCCTCACGGCTTCGGCTGGCATCGCGCCGGTGAAATTTCTTGCTAAGGTCGCTTCAGATCTGAATAAGCCTAACGGACAATATGTGATAACCCCGGATATGATCTCACCCTTCGTGAAAACCTTACCTTTGACTAAAATCCCTGGTGTTGGGAAGGTGACAGGCAAGAAACTTGAAGATATTGGCCTCAAAACCTGCGGCGATCTTCAAGACTATCCGCAAAGTGCCTTGATTGAGCGATTCGGAAAATTTGGCGCAGTCTTGATTGAGCGGGCTCAAGGTATAGATGAGCGCAGTATCTCTCCACATAGAGAGCGTAAATCTGTGGGGGTGGAGACGACGTTAGCAAAGGATATCTATACCTTAGACCAATGTCATGGTGTGATGCCTCAGCTGATTCAGGAGTTGGCTGTACGGGTGACGCGTAGCGCAAAAGATCGCATCATCAATAAGCAGGTGGTTAAGCTTAAATTCAGTGATTTTAAACAGACTACCATAGAGCATAGAGCCGATGAGATGTCGGTGAAACTATTTTATGATCTGCTCACACAAGCGCTGGAGCGTCAGCAAGGGAGAGGCATTCGCTTATTAGGTGTATCGGTCGGCTTAGCGAGTCAGTCGTCGGTAAATACCAAAGAGGCTGAGAATGAAGTGAGAGAGTCACAGATGGACTTAGGATTTTAAGAAGTAGGATTTAAAGAAATAACTAGAACCTAGGAACGAGATCTTAGGTTCTAGAAACCTTGTTTATCCTTTCTCTGGAATACGTTCCAGAACGGCTAACAGCAGCTTGTAGTACTGGCCTACGGTCTCAATGAGTACCTTCTCATCGGGGCTATGTGGATAGCGGATAGTCGGGCCAATCGATACCATGTCCATCTCAGGGTAAGGCTTCTTAAACAGTCCGCATTCAAGACCCGCATGAATAACCATGATCACAGGCTCTTTGTTGTAGATACTGTCATAGGTTTCACGCACTAAGGCCATCACGGGTGAGCTGTTGTCGGGCTTCCATCCTGAGTAAGCACCGCTAAACTCTATCCCGACACCGGCTAAGTTTGTCAGCGACGTTAATACACTTTCAATTTCATCTCGACCTGAATCGATCAGAGAACGAATTAAGCAGAGAATTTCAACGCTCTCTGTTTCGGTGCTGATGACGCCGACGTTTAATGAAGTCTCAGTAACGCCTTCAACCTCATCACTCATACGGATCACGCCATTTGGACAGGCATTGAGTAGGTCAATAAGCATGTTCTGAGTATCTTCGCTCATGACTTGCTTGGCGGCCGATACTTGGGTTAGTTCGAGTAACATATCGGGATCGGCAATGGCTAGCTCTTCCCTTATCAGGGCTTGAAATTTTGTTGCCTGAGTCTCAAGTTCAGCAATGTTTTCAGTAGGTAACATAAAGCTTGCACTGGCTTCGCGGGGGATGGCGTTACGCAGAGAACCACCGGTAAAGTCAGTTAATTCCAGCGCCAAGTCATCGGCATGATTAAACAGGAAACGTGCCAGCAACTTGTTGGCATTACCGCGTCCAAGATGTATGTTCACACCAGAATGGCCACCTTTTAAACCCGATAGGGTCAAGGTGTATGTCGAGTTACTCGACTCTGGAGCTTGCCACACCATAGGCACACTGATCTGGGCGTCGACACCACCGGCACAACCCATGTAGATCTCGCCTTCTTGCTCAGAATCTGTGTTGATCAGGATCTCGGCATCCAGATAACCCGCTTCGAGGCCAAACGCGCCTGTCATGCCCGCCTCTTCATCGATAGTTAACAGAACTTCTAATGGGCCATGGGCGATATCATCTGAGCCTAAAACGGCTAATGCCGATGCCATGCCTATGCCATTGTCCGAACCTAAAGTCGTGCCCTGAGCCTTAACCCAGTCACCATCCACGTAAGGAATGATAGGGTCTTTCTCAAAATCATGAACCTTATCTGAGTTCTTCTGGGGAACCATATCGATATGGGCCTGCAGGGCAACAGTCTTACGGTTTTCCATGCCAGGAGTGGCTGGTTTCTTGATGATGAGGTTACCGACTTTATCTTCAACAATTTCAAGTTGTTTATCTCTAGCCCAAGCTTGAATATGTTCGCTGAGCGCTTGCTCATGCTTGGAAGGATGCGGGATCGCACAGATCTGTTCGAACCACTGCCAGAGTGCTTGAGGTTGTAGTTGGCTTATTGCTGTCACGGATAACTCCCCTAGAAAATACGACTTTGAGGCTAAATTTAACCGCATTCTATCACAGCTCCCCCCCAAGTTTATCAGGCCCGTATTTTGTCTATGTAAAGGCTGTCATACAAAGTTTCCAGCAATATTTTATAAGCACTTGGCATGGGCACCACTTAGGTTAATAATACCAAGCAATAAATGCACGCTAGTTGCTAATAGCTATAAGAATATGTGTTCTGTAATGACGCATTTAAAACAAGGTTTTATCTGTGATTTATAGAATTCAATGACACGATCTCACAAGCAGAAGGATGGTTCATGGCTCAGGTTAATTTTGTTGATGTACTCGATGATAATGCAATCTTCGAAGGCAGTGGTTGGGATGCTTTAGTTGTGGTGACTACCGATATCAGTAAATCTGGTTTCGATGAGGTGACCTTGCTGGCGGAGCACGGTGCTAAGGTCGACAAGCGCGTAGGTCTATCGCCGACCCTGTTGTTTGCCCCAGGACTCGCTGGTGGCCGCTTGATTATCTCACCGGTGAAAAACAGCCAAGATGATTTTGAAGATGTGCGTATCTTTGCCGATGCGGCCAGGTCTGGAATTAAATTGGCCAAAGATGCCGGTGCTATTCGTCCTTTGTTAGTTGTGGCAATAAACCGTGAGGAGCGTTATCAATTTTCGACTCAAGTTGCCGCATTAGCATGTGGACAGGAGCTATGGCGAGCACTTGAGCGACGTGAAGCCAGTGGCGATACGCCAGCATTCGAGGCTATTGGTCTGTTTAATTCTACTCAAGCTAGTCAGAGCCTGAACGCCATAGAAGCCGGTAGAAATCTAGCCAGAGATCTGTGTGGCACAGAGCCTGAGCGTATGTCGGCGCCAGCTTTTGCCGATTACTGTGTTGCCGCCTATCAAGATTCCGGCTTGACGATGTGTGTGGTAGAAGACAGAGATGTATTGGAGCGGGATTATCCTCTGCTCAGTGCGGTAGGCCGTTCTTCATTTGCGGTTTCAAGGCATCAGCCCCGTGTAGTAAAGCTTGAGTATGTCGGCGAAGGTGAGATAGAGCATACTTACTTCTATGCGGGAAAAGGCGTTATCTATGATACCGGCGGCGCCGATATCAAGGTAGCTGGTGGCATGGCAGGTATGAGCCGAGACAAAGGTGGGGCGGCGGCAGTTGCTGGCCTGATGAAGACACTATCTATGCTTAAGCCTAAGGGGATTCGTGTCGTTGCCGAGCTTGGCTTAGTGCGTAACAGCATAGGCAGTGAAGCCTTCGTTACTGATGAAATCATCACCAGCCATGCCGGCGTTCGAGTCAGAATTGGCAATACCGATGCGGAAGGCCGACTCGTGCTGGCGGACTTGCTTTCTCATTTGCGAATTAAAGCTGAAAAATCTGTTAAGCCTGAGCTATTTTCGGTGGCGACATTAACCGGCCATGTGGTGCGTTGTTTCGGCGGATATACCGCTACCGTGGAAAATGCTGTGGCGAAGCAGGCGGGTGTGGCTGCCAATATGGCTCATTTAGGTCAGGTTTGGGGTGAGCCTATCGAGCAGTCAGTGCTGCGCCGCGAAGATTTTGCCAAGATAGTTGACCCATCAGGCGCGGCGGATATTCTCTCATCCAATAATGGACCATCATCGGTAACGGCTCGAGGTCATCAGTATCCGGCAGCGTTTCTGTTAGAAGCATCCGGCTTGAGTGCCCATGGCCTTCATTCTAATAAGCCTATGGCGTTCACTCATGTGGATATCGCTGGCAGTGCCACCGAAGGCCATCCGCTTTACGGCAGCCCGACGGCCACCCCACTGGTCGGCTTATATAAGTACATGACTCTTATAAGTAAGTGATTAAGAGTTAATGGGTATCTACTATCGGTAACGGCTCGAGGTCATCAGTATCCGGCAGCGTATCTGTTAGAAGCATCGGGCTTGAGTGCCCATGGAGATCTGTCTCTATGGGCCTTTTTATCTGCAGCATCAGGTCTGAGTGTCTATAGGCTCCATTCTTGTTATAAAATTTCATTTTGTTTGAATAAGTAGGTGTATAACCTAAAAACGTTTTTCCTGTTGTAAAATTACGCATTGTTGCGTCATATCTGGGTAATAATTAAGTTTTATTAATCTAGATCAAATAAAGCTTGTAATAAAACTACATTTATTTATAATGGCTCCATTGATTAGGCAAGCAGCCTCTTTCAATAAAGTCTATCTAGGAAGGATAATTCTCCAAGGAATCGAGCGACAAGTTGACTCTATCGTGTTTTTTCTGCTTTTTAAGGCTTAACCCGCTGACAATAAGCATGAATGACAAGGGTAATTTAATTACAACTTTGTTAGGAGTATTGACTATGTCTTATACTGGAATGCAGTACGTTTATTGGCAAAATTCTTGGTTCTGTACTGAGGCTTTGCGTGGCGGCTTGTACCCAATGAACTTCAAGGACTAACCCTTCTTGTGGTTTTAGTTTCAAGGGTTGACTACCCTGTTATTTACTTCACTATTTTGAATATTGAGTGATAACCATCTAGTTACCATCCATCAACCTTAATCCCTTTTGGGATCTTTAGACTCAAGAGGTTTGTTGTTAAGTTATTCAATTTAATGTTGGATATCTGAATGATAAGCCAGTGTAACTGTTAGCGCGGAAACTCTTTCCTTTCGGAACGCTTGAAATTAGTCGTTGCCTGCTCATTGAGCAGGCTTTTTTTCGATTATTTTAAGTGAGCTCCTTTTGTGTATTATTCAATGCTCAATGCTCCCTCTATACCAGTCTTTTATGCCAGCCTCTAATAACTCTCTTTGTGCTTTAATTACTAAATGTGACTGTTTTTTGCTTTGTTTACGTTAATTAGAATTAAATCTTGTAATTTAATTACGAAATGAATATAATCTCTCTCGTTGGTTAGGCAATGATGCCTTCCACCTCTAAGTCTATCCAGGATGGATAATTCTCCAAGGAATCGAGCGACAAGTTGACTCTGAGGTATCGCGTTTAGATTAACGCAGTACCAAGTTTGACTAGAGTAAGTTTTACAACTTTGTTTAGGAGTATTGATTATGTCTTATACCGGAATGCAGTACGTTTATTGGCATAGCACTTGGTTTTGTACCGATACTTTACGTGGCGGATTATACCCGTTGACCTTCAAGGACTAACCTTCCTTAGAAGTAGATCTGTAGAGAACAAAAGGGCTGACTGTCCCTTCTATCATCTAAGTTAACCCCTTGTGATAGCAAGCTAGTTACCATCTATCAACCCTTTTCCCTTTTGGGATATTATGACTCGAGTTGTATATTGATGATCGTTTTGAGCGAGTCGATATACCAGTGTAACTGTTAGCGCAGAAACTCTTTCCATTTGGAACACTTGAATTAGTCTTGGCCTGCTCATTGAGCAGGCTTTTTTTTGCCTTTATTTCGAAGTTTGAGATATGTATTGTGCAAGATCGCGAGTCTAATCCAGTTTTTACATCTATAGCCTTCCAGTGTTTGCCTTTCAGTGTTTGTTATTTAGCTAGATTTCACTGACTATAGGCCCATTCGGATCACATGTTCCAACATAATCATATTCAGGGATTGAGCGTCATGTTAGAAAAACTATTTAAACTCAAAGAGAACCATACATCGTTGAAGCAGGAGGCGGTGGCTGGGTTAACCACATTTCTAACTATGGCATACATCATTTTCGTTAACCCTATGATGCTTGCTGATGCAGGCATGGATCATGGCGCCGTGTTTGTGGCAACCTGTCTGGCTGCGGCTATTGGCTGTTTGGTCATGGGAATTGTGGCTAATTATCCAATTGCCTTAGCACCAGGCATGGGCCTCAATGCTTTTTTCACTTATACCGTGGTTGGCGAGATGGGTTACACCTGGGAGACGGCGCTTGGGGCTGTATTCTTATCAGGAATTTGTTTTCTGGTTCTTTCTTTGGTGAGAATAAGAGAGTGGATCGTTAACAGCATTCCCATGTCCTTGAGGCTTGGGATCGCCGCGGGTATTGGCTTATTCCTCGCGCTGATTGGCTTGAAGAGCGCAGGGATAGTGGTAGCGAGTCCTGTGACTCTGGTGACTATGGGAGATATCACCGCATTTCCTGCCGTTATGGCGGCAGTGGGATTTTTCTTGATAATTGCCATGGTGCAACGGGGCATGAAATCGGCAGTGGTGGTGAGCATTCTTTCTATTACCCTGCTTGGCTTGGTGTTTGGTGATGTACAATATACTGGGGTAGTTTCTATGCCTCCTTCTATCATGCCGACTTTTATGAAGATGGATCTGGCCAGTGTGTTGGAGATCAGCATGATATCGGTCGTATTCGCCTTCTTATTTGTCGACTTATTTGACACCTCTGGCACCTTAGTCGCCGTGGCTCAGCGTGGCGGATTTCTGGATGATAAGGGGCGCCTGCCCAGGCTGAAACGCGCATTAACTGCCGATAGTACAGCGACTATTGCTGGCGCTATGTTGGGCACCTCGACGACCACAAGTTATATTGAGTCTACTGCCGGGGTCAGTGCAGGTGGCCGAACTGGGTTAACTGCTGTGGTGGTTGGACTCCTTTTCTTACTCTCGTTATTCATTTCGCCACTTGCCAGCATGGTACCTGCCTACGCTACAGCAGGTACGCTGTTCTATGTGGCAATTTTGATGATGTCAGGTCTGGTTCATGTTGAGTGGGAAGACTTGACTGAAGCGGCACCAGTAGTTGTTGTGTGTATCTTGATGCCACTGACATTTTCAATTGCTACCGGGATCGCCATGGGCTTTATATCTTATGCGGTGATCAAGTTGATGAGCGGCCGTTATAAAGATCTGAGTGTCGGTGTGGTGGTGTTGGCCGTACTCTTTATTGCTAAGTTTATCTACGGTTAATGAGTTAAGTGATAAAGTGAATATTGCATACTATTAACGTGGGATTACTACATAAAATATAAGGTCATACAGTGTATGGCCTTATTTTATGGTTTTTATTCACAACTTAATGGATTTAATGCTTCTTTTAGCCAGTTGACTACCATTTAGCCTCAGGATTGGGTATAACGCTAAGTTCGGCTCTTTTTTTATAATGACAATGAATTTAAGTGAGATTGGTTATCGCCGCATAGTGGTGAAATTGGGAACTAGTGTGCTGACTTCCGGCAGTAAACAGCTGGATAAGGCACACATGGTTGAGTTGGCAAGGCAGATGGCGGCGCTGATGAAAGCGGGTGTGGAAGTCGTCTTGTGTACTTCGGGGGCGATCGCGGCAGGTCGCGAGCATTTAGGCTACCCCAAACTCCCCGATACGGTAGCCAATAAACAACTTCTAGCCGCCGTTGGTCAGAGTCAGCTTATTTTAGCCTGGTCACAACTTTTCAGTATCTATGGCCTCCATGTTGGCCAACTTTTACTTACGCGCGCCGACCTTCATGATAGGGAGCGTTACCTTAACGCCAGAGATTCACTCAATGCTCTGCTTGCTCAGGGCATCATTCCCATCATCAATGAGAATGATGCGGTAGCGACCAATGAGATAAAAGTGGGTGATAACGACAATCTTTCCGCCCGAGCGGCGCTGCTTTGTGATGCTGATCTGCTTATCTTGTTAACGGATCAGCAGGGCTTATTCGATGCCGATCCTCGTTCAAACCCCGATGCCAAACTGATCAAACAAGTGGTCAATATAGACGATAGCTTGAGATTACTTGCTGGTGGTGCCGTCTCCGGTCTGGGAACTGGCGGAATGGCAACAAAACTCGAAGCGGCTGATATTGCCCGACGAGCAGGTGTCGAGGTGGTTATCGCTTCGGGTCATCATCCACAGGTGATACAGAAATCTGTCTGTAAGGAGCCTGTAGGCACTCATTTCACCGCGCTGGAAAATCCTCTGGAGAGCCGTAAGCAATGGATCTTAGCGGGCCAGGCGACCAAAGGTAAACTCGTGCTCGACCAAGGTGCTGTATTGGCAGTGACTCAGAAAGGACGAAGCTTACTCTCTAAAGGTATCATTCAGGTGTTGGGAGAGTTCGACCGTGGGGCGACGCTGCAACTTATTGACAGTGACGGTAAAGAATATGCGAGAGGCATGAGCCGTTATAGCGCCAAAGACCTGATTAAGATAGCGGGGGAGCATTCAGATAATATTGAGTCTCTGCTCGGGTATGACTATGGTGATGCCATCGTTCATCGCAACGATATGGTCGTTCTTTAAAACGAAGATGAATGGATCTTAGGTTGCGGATCCTTCTAAAAATTTAGGATGAAGAGACGTGATAGAGAATAACGCAGTATATATACAGGCACTCGGTCAGCAAGCTAAACAGGCAAGTTATGCCCTTGCGGGTCTAAATGGCTTGCAAAAAAAGGCTTTGCTTGAAGCCATTGCGACTAAGTTAAATGAAAAGAGTGATGTCATTGTCGCTGCTAATGCAAAAGATGTGGCGTCTGCGAAAGAGAACGGCCTCAATGATGCTATGGTCGATCGTCTGTTACTGGATGAGTCACGCCTCATGGCTGTGATTGCAGATATCGATAACGTGATAAACCTGAGTGATCCTGTCGGCACTGAGCTTGAGAGCCAGCTATTAGATAATGGTCTGCGTCTGTCCCGTCGTCGGGTTCCCCTTGGAGTCATCGGCGTTATCTATGAAGCGCGCCCTAATGTGACAGTGGATATCGCCGTCTTAGCGCTCAAGACTGGTAATGCCGTGATATTGCGTGGTGGCAAGGAAACCTTGCAGTCTAATTTAGCCTTGAGCGAAGCGATCCGTGAGGCTGTAGTAGAGCAGGGGTTACCCGCCGATGCGGTGCAGCTTATTCAAAGTCCGGACCGTAGCCTTGTATCGGCTCTGCTTAAACTCGATCAATATGTCGACATGATAGTGCCTCGCGGTGGTCCTAACCTTCAGCGTTTATGCGCCGAGCAGGCGACGATACCAGTTATTTTGGGCGGTGTAGGTATTTGTCATCTCTACGCCGATAAAGATGCTGATATAGAGAAATCTATCCAAGTCATCGCCAACGCTAAGGTGCAGCGTCCGACAGTGTGTAATGCGCTGGATACGGCATTAATCCATCGAGATATCGCTGATGTTATGTTACCTAAGCTATACCAGGCACTTACTGCATTAGGTGTGAGTTTTTATGGTTGCGGCAAGTCAATCGCTATTGCAGAAAAGCAAGGGTTGGCAATTGAGACTGCAACCGAAGAAACCTATGCTCAAGAGTGGTTATCACTAACATTAGGCATCAAGATTGTCGATGATATGGATGGGGCAATAAGTCATATCAGAACCTATTCCAGTGGACACTCGGAAGGGATTTTAACCGACAATATTCATGCATCGGCAGCGTTTATCAATCAAGTGGATTCGGCGGCTGTTTACATCAATGCCAGTACCCGCTTTACCGATGGTGGCCAGTTTGGTCTAGGCGCCGAGGTAGCAGTGAGTACCCAGAAACTTCACGCTCGTGGTCCCATGGGGCTGGAAGCCTTGACCACCTATAAGTGGATCGGAGTCGGTGAATATACATCTCGGAGCTAATTTCCTAGTGAGAAGTCGCTTCGAATCAAGCGGGCGTACATTTTATTTCGGTTCATTTGCCATTAGTTGTATTGGAAGGTTTGTTTAAACTCAAACCTTCCATCCTCGATTTTCTGGTAATGGAAGCTCGCAGCAGTACCGACACTGAACTATTCAAAATCAGGGTGCCTCTTCGAGCATATTTTTTCAGCTTCAGGCAAGAGAGTTTAATCACTGGTTTTTATAGCTCGTCATTCCCGCAATGATTTTGAGCGGGGATCCAGTGGACTTTTACCTCTTCTACGGCATCAGCTTAATTTCTTAATCATTTCTGCAGCAGAGGCCATGGCTTCTTGTACTGGGCGTGCGGGGGATATTTTTGTGGATTTAAATATTCCCGGACAGGCGATGCGCCATGAGTTGATGACATTAGCAATACTTTCAACATCGTTGGCCTCTACTATGGTTACTCCCCATAGATCTGGTGAGGCATCAAATCGGATCACTTCTACGTTTTGAGGTGGAAATAGCTCAGCTGCGGTTAGCTTCTCTGCCGCCTGCAATCTGGCCAGAGCATCCGTTTCTTCGTTTAACTCCCAATAGATAAGAAATAACATCTTGAATCCTCCATTAAGGATCTGTTTGTTGCTTGGATCGGGATCATAATTATAGTCGGAGTTTAGCTTTTACAGCTGAGGTTGTAGGTTGAACTTGTAAGAATGAAGTAAGGTTATTGAATGTCTTCAATATGAAACATTTTAGGGCTATATGGCGGCTGAGTACTCAAAACAGCAGATTGCCATTATCGCGCTATAATTTCGCCACAATTGATCGATATATTAAGGGCATATTTACCGATAAGGTTTTGTTATGTCAAAATGTCTAGGCTTGCTAGTTTCAATGTACCATTTCGTACTTTCCTCTTTAGGTACATTCATTATTCCTACGTCTATTCTGCTATTTATAATGAGTATAAGTTCAAGTCAGGCTGCTCTGGATAAGATATCTAATCAAGCTGATTGGTCTTCAGAAGTTATTGAGATAGAGATGGTGTTACCGACACTTTATTTGGTTCGGTCCCATCAAGAGGTGCAGCTTTCTGCTGACAAGCCGGCTGTTAAGATGGATGCCAACTCTTTTATCTATATAGATAACCAGGATGCTTATCTTATCGACACGCCATGGAACGTCTCCGATATGCCCGATCTTATGAGCTGGCTGCAAATTAAAGGCTTATCACTAAAAGGGGCGTTAGTTACACATTATCACGCCGATAGCGCTGCTGGGTTAGGTTATCTAGATAAAGCTGGCTTTGATACTTATGCATCAGACATGACCAATGCATTATTAAAAAAGGAAGATAAGCCTATCGCGAATCATACTTTTTTAAGTGGGAAATTCGAATTTGTTAAAGGCAGTATAGAGGCGTTTTTTCCTGGTGCAGGTCATAGCATGGATAATCTGGTTGTCTGGCTACCGGGAGAGCAGATATTGATTGGCGGTTGCTTTTTAAAGTCTAATAGCTCAAACAGTTTAGGTTGGACTGGAGATGCTGACTTAGCAAACTGGTACCACTCTGCGAGTAATGTGAAAGCCAAGTATGCTGATGCGAAACTGGTATTTCCTGGCCATGGAGATGGAGTCGAAGGTTCAGCGATAATTGATCATACGATGGCGATCACCAAGGAGTTTGCTAGCTTGAAATGAAATTAGGTTTCATTTTGTTGTAGGGGCGAAGTTATATTGGTATTTGGTAGCGGATTTTAGATTGTACCTTCATGGTTATCTATTGCTTGCAGCAGGCGCATGTGTAAACACTTCAGTGACACGCTGCAAGCACATCCCTGTGAGCTCTGACGTGAGCTCCCTGTCACGGAAGGTCACAGCCGTGTCCACACTCGTTATTCGCAATAAACCTCTTTTTATTATTTAGACTTGATAGGTTAGTGCTCTTTACATTGTGCTAACAAGTTAATAGGCTTCTGTTTGTTGTGGATTTTGGCTTGGAGGCCTTGCAGTGGAAGTTGAAGTAAAAATTGAAGTGATTAATGAAAAAGATCGTGCAGTCTTTGATGAGCTGGTTGCAGGTGTTCGACAGCATAAATATGAAAATATGGGACCGGAAGAGACTCTGCCTCTTTCAGTGGTTGCTCGTGATGAAGATGGTAAAGTCATTGGTGGTGTCTCTGGACAGACTATTTATAGGAATTTTTTAATTGACGTGATGTGGGTAGACAAGAAAACCAGAGACACAGGGCTTGGGCGCAGATTAATGGAGCTAGCAGAAGCTGAGGCAAAGAAACGAGGCTGCCTCGTTGCCCAGCTTGATACATTGTCTTATCAAGCCCCTGACTTCTACCAAAAGTTGGGTTTTGAAATTGTAGGAACGGTGCCTGCTTTTCCTGGCAGTCCAGCTAGACATTTTATGATAAAAAATTATCAATAATTTTATTCTACTTGAGTTATCGCTAGCTTCAAATGAAGCTAGCTGACATTTTCTGTTTTAGCTTCTGGCTGATTATATATTGGGTAATTTGTTGAAGGTTGTACCTTGATTGCAATCTACCAGTTGCAGCGGGATTATATGTAGATACTTCAGCGAGACGCTGGTTCTTGATTTCATAAGAGTCCGCCCCTGTAGTCTCTGTAGCTGCGTCTGATGTGAATGGTCTTGTATGTTCCAGACATACATAAGACATTTCCTATATCCCTATAGGTCAGATTTACAAATGCAGTGGTGACATGGATGTCAGAGAACTGCCATGCTGCCGAAGCTCGCAGCCGCATCTACACTTGGTTATTTACTTCTTCGATTGTGGTTTATTACTAGTGTTCTATAACTCGCCTTTGCCCCATTATTATTTTCGACCTACGAAGATTCTCGGGTAGCTTAATGGAATTCCCCTCCCCTAAAGTACTGAACACGGACAAGCACTCTTCTTACGACAATGCGATTGCACGCTTAAACAAGAAGGCCGCCTCGGAAGTATGTCGAGCATCGATAAGTAAAGTATCTAAATAACGGGATTGAGTAGGATCACGCTCCGATTAAGAAGCTGATTGTCGCCACGGGTGGTTTCAAGATACGAAAGCGGGCTTGAGACATTACGGATGCTCAACAAGGGACAATTTTATTTTTGGTTACGCGGTTACGATGAAAAGTTGCGCGTGAGGGAGAGATCTGCCTTCATGAATCTGTTATTCGATATTGAGGCGGTTGGTGCTTAATCCGGTGTTAAATAATCAAGGGGAAGTTACTTGATTCAGTTTTTGCAACAACCCCGTTTTTGTGATCTTATACTTCGAGTTTGGGTGGATTATTCGATACTAGTTAATCCCAAACGCCTTCAGGAGACCTGAAGGCGTAGATAACGCTGTTAAGAAAAATACCCAAAAGGAAGAGGCTGTAATTAAGACTGGCTTTTCACTTCAAATGTAGACTGTACCGGCTTGTGGTCACTGGCATTGTCAAAGCCATCAGCAAGTACCGTAGTTTCTAGGTTCTGAAAGTTACCGGTTTTGTTGGTCAGCCCCGTGTTGTCTAACTCACCAAAATCTGGGCGATCTCGACCTTCTTTCTGCTTAATTTTACCGCTTGAATCAAGCTGCATGTAGGTATGGCTATCGAGTGGTTTGAACTTGA
Source organism: Shewanella psychrophila (assembly GCF_002005305.1). NCBI lineage: Bacteria > Pseudomonadati > Pseudomonadota > Gammaproteobacteria > Alteromonadales > Shewanellaceae > Shewanella > Shewanella psychrophila. The sequence goes on along the minus strand of NZ_CP014782.1, from coordinate 4,868,622 downwards.
AGCCATGCTTGGCTAGGTGCGTATCATCGTGTGCAACAGGGTCGTACATTACGTCAGAACCTTCGGCAACTCGCTTCTCACGCTCGTTTAGGTCTCCGGTGATCAGAACCTCTTCATTCGGTTTGATTCCTTCCATCAACTTGTTTCCTTCCAATTCACGCTTCGCCTCTTTGTTGGAATCTAAGTGTGCAGAAATGGCGGTTAAATCTTGGCCATTGATCTCTAGAGCGGTTTTCACGCCGCCTTTGTTACCCGTGATACCCATGAAGAACTCCATGTTTCGTCCACCAATACCGTGACGATACTCAGATTCTTTTTTCACGTTAATATCGACGCCATCTTTGGCAAAAACTGACATCGATGTATAACTGACGCCTTCACCAAGACCTTTCGTCATTACCTTCATTTTGTTTTGGCTAAGCATGTTCATGCTATCTAGCTCTAGATCACTGGCGAGCAGTTTGGATTCTTGCTCGGCAAACAAGACCACATCATAGTCACCCTTTTGGATGAGATTTTGGAAATAGCTCTTTGTCTCTTCGGGCATCTTTTGGTTAGCCTGGTTGTAGGTTAACGTTAAGACCTTTACGTTGCTGCTGCTCTCTTTTTTGTGCAGCTGCTGGTTCATCACATTCAGTTTTAAATCACTATTTTTTGCTGAATCTGTTTTGCTAAAAAAGCGGTTGAAAAAGCTTCGGTTTTCTTTCTGTTTTAGGCTAATCTCACCATCGCTATTTTTAGTGACGCTGTATTCTTTACCAAACACAGAACCAAACTTAAGGGTGTCACCTTCTTTCGCGTTGGCTTTAATGTTTTGAATATTCGCGAGGTCTAAGTTACCTCGGTGCTGGCTATTAATTTGAATTGTTGACATGAACTAACCTCACTTCTTAATATGCTCAATAACGGGATGAATTAAATGAAAATACCGACAGGCGGTTTTTCAGATACCGTTTCTGCGTTATCCATTTGTTCGATAAAAAGGTGCCACTGCTCAACTTTTTCTAACAGTTGCTGAAAGGTGTTTTGAACGTAACCTTGAGGTTTGTTCGATAGGGAAATTACCTTATAAATCGATAGTCGACGGCTATCTGGCATCAAACCGACGCCAAAACCGCCTCTAAACGGTTCTAGCGCATGTTCACCGATTGCGACAGCTAATGCATCAGGTAGCGGCGTTGGTAATTCAACAGGGCTTGTTACCGAAATATGCAGATTAATGGTTGTTTCGTTCTTAAAAATAGTGAGGAAAAGGGCATCATCATGTTCGTTTGTTTCTGATACTAATTCGCATTGAAATAGATCGTTTTCATCAAAGTCGACGCTGTCACCTAAAAAACTGATACTCTCTTGGTAGATATCCATTATTTTCTATTTTTTACCTTAAATTGACTGATTGGTATTACTATTTGACGTTTAGAGGATTTTAAGATGTGAAGGTGTAATGGGATATCAGATATGGGTGTAAATTTTTATTATTTTGATCAATTTATTTTAAATAAAAAAGATAAAGGGGCTGAGCGAATTAGGGCTTTCGGATAAATCAATGTACTTTGTCTAATCAATGTCAGATTAACTAGACCTCATGCTCTAACCTGATTTTGTCCAAAAGCTTGTTTGTCATGTCGAGAAAAGCCAAATCGAAGAGATTAATAACATGGTGTGAATGCGTCTGTGACCTTCGACATTAAGGAGACTATAGGAACCCATTCCTTTAATAGATGGGGCGCCATGTCGCAGAAGTGTTTGCACTTAAACCCACGTCAGGTGATAGGTACCAACGAAGCCATGCTTACCAGATGACACCCAAATACAAAACCAGCCAAATGAACCGAATCTAAAAAGAGACTTAAAACTTGTTATCCGACAAGTTCTCAAATCTATAGTAAAAATCACCAACCATTAGCCCAACCCACTAATAAACGACAATAACCCCGCCGACTCAATTAGACTCAACTTAGTTAATTGTTTGAAATACAATTAAAAAATAAGTTTGGCTTAAATTTTGCCTTGTCTATGTATACCCCTAGGGATTTCAATATCAGGATGGCGAACATGAACAAGCTAATGGAAAAACTTCTTACAGCAACTTTGAGCAGTGTCATGGTTGTTTCTGCCGCATTTTCTTCTTTAGCTGTGACCTCTGCGTCGGCTGATAGCGCTAAGTCACTGAGTCAGACTTATGCTTATGATGGTCAGAAAGTATTGCTGGATATGGATATTGGTTCAGTTAAGTTTATTGCTACCGATGAGCAAGATATTCATGTTGAGGTCTTGGTCACTCCTAGCGAGAGCAATTGGTTTTCCCTTTGGAGTAGCTTAGATATCAGTGACGTTGAACTCGATGTTGTAGAGGCGTCTAAAGAAATTGAACTTAAGTTAACCGAGCAAGATGATGTTAAGCAGGAGTGGATTGTCTACCTACCTCGTCATGCCGCGATAAATCTTAACATGGGAATTGGTCAAGTTGAGGTCAATAACATGGAAAACAGCATAGATATCGACTTAGGTGTCGGTCATGCGGAAGTGAATCATGAGATTTTGTTTAGCTCGGTTTCGTTAGAGTCGGGTGTTGGTGAAGTATCAGTTAATCTACAAGGGCAGCAGGTTGACGTGGATAGAAACTTTGTTATGCAGACGTATGAAAGAGAAGATGAAACAGGCTTTGGTCGATTGAATGTGAATGTGGGAGTCGGTCAAATAGATGTACATCATAAGCTTTGAGTTAAAGAATCAGCTTTTTCAGAAATTAGACTAGTGCTACAGCCGTACCTATATTAAGTAGTCGCTAGTAGCAATATTAATAACAGAACAAAAAGCCCACCGCTTTTATCTAAAGGTGGGCTTTTAAATGGATCTTAGTCTCTGTTTTAAGCCGACTCTCTGGGGTCGCTTCTTTTTAGTTTATTTAGGTGAGGCAGTAGTTGTTGCAGAGCCAGTGCGGTTAAAATTAACGCTAGACCTATATAAGTCGAGCTGGCTATCTGTTCTTGCAAAATCCAGGCGATAAAACCGATAGACATGACTGGGGACATGAAGACTAAGGTGCTGATACTCGCCGTTCTTTCCGCTTTTTTCAGTGCCACCAACCAGAGTACGAAGGTGACTCCCATCTCAAATAAGCCTACATAGATCCCAGCTGCGAACGCTTGTGTATTCCAACTGGGTAGTTCTTGAGTCCATAACAAGGTGACTAAAATGAAAGGGAAACCTACCAAAAAGCTGAGCAGTAGACTCACGACTGGATCTCCCTTGTCTTTGGTGTTGATTATCCAGTAAAGAGACCAAAGTAATGTACTTGTTAGCGCAAGGATGACACCTGTACCACTCTCGAAGGAGAAATTCGTGAGGTTGCCTTGAGTCGCGATAACAAAAACACCAAAGTAGGCGACGATAGCAGCTGTCATATCACTCTTTCTCAGTTTTTGGGAAAGGAGTGGTACAGACAATAGAGGCAGCAAGATGGCCCAAGTATAGTTTAGGGACAACGCCTGTTGAGCCGGTAGCAGATCATAAGCTTTGAAAAGCACTAGGTAATAAAGGAAAGGGTTAAGTAAGCCTGCCTGCAGGTAAAATAGTGGCTTCGACTTAAATTGTGCTTTTATCAGGTGTAGCTTTTTTTGGATCAGTAAAATAAAGCTCAGGGCAAAAATAGATGTGACGGTAGCGACAAATACCAACTGCAGTGGGCTGAAATGTGCGAGTGCTAGTTTAAAGGCGGTGGCGACCGTTGACCAAAGACAGATGGCGCCAATGCCATACAGATAGGCCTGATTTGATTGTTTCAATGATTTTACTCTTAACTACAGCAGAGACTACGACACGATTTACCAGCTATTTCATTAAGCCGAATATAACGCACTCTTGGATTGCATGCATTATACGGTATTTTTTATGGTGATTTTGAGTCTAAGATCAAAAAAATGCTCAAGTGTGCAATTTTTATCTCTTTACACTTGTAATCAATGTAAACGACCCAATATAGAGGTTAAGGCAAGATTATGGGGTCGGTTTAGGCCAAAGTAAAACTTGATATAACGAGTCGTTCGTTGAAACAAAATTCTTAAGAACTATTTCTTACTAACTTTATTTCAGGCTTGAAATTGTTTTTAGTTAACCCCATATCTCCATCAGATAACAAATTTAGCATTATTAAAGAAAAGATTTCAGGAGCACCCCATGGGTAAAATTATTGGTATCGATTTAGGCACAACAAACTCTTGCGTAGCTGTATTAGACGGCGACACACCACGCGTATTGGAGAATGCCGAAGGCGATCGTACTACCCCTTCAATCATCGCTTACACAGGCGATGAGATTTTGGTTGGTCAACCTGCAAAGCGCCAGGCTGTGACAAACCCAACTAATACTTTTTACGCCATTAAGCGTCTTATCGGTCGTCGTTTTAAAGATGACGAAGTTCAGCGTGATGTCGACATTATGCCGTTCAAGATCATCGCTGCAGATAATGGTGATGCATGGGTTGAAGCTCACGATAAGAAGATGGCTCCACCTCAGGTTTCTGCAGAAACTTTGAAGAAGATGAAGAAGACTGCCGAAGATTTCTTAGGTGAAGAAGTAACAGAAGCGGTTATTACCGTTCCTGCATACTTCAACGATTCACAGCGTCAAGCAACTAAAGATGCCGGCCGTATCGCGGGTCTTGAAGTTAAGCGTATTATCAACGAGCCAACTGCTGCTGCACTGGCTTACGGTATCGATAAGAAGCAAGGCGATAACATCGTTGCTGTATACGACTTAGGTGGCGGTACTTTCGATATCTCTATCATCGAAATTGATAGTGTCGATGGTGAGCAGACATTCGAAGTACTTGCGACTAACGGTGATACTCACTTAGGTGGCGAAGATTTCGATAACCGTTTGATTAAGTATCTTGCCGATGAGTTCCAGAAAGAGCAAAGTCTCGATCTACGTAACGATCCATTGGCTATGCAGCGTCTTAAAGAAGCTGCAGAGAAAGCAAAAATTGAGCTTTCTAGTGCATCACAGACAGAAGTTAACCTGCCTTACATCACTGCCGATGCGACAGGTCCTAAGCACTTAGTGGTTAAGATCACTCGTGCTAAACTTGAGTCTCTGGTTGACGACCTGATCACTCGTACTCTAGAGCCGTTGAAAGTTGCTCTTGCAGATGCAGACCTTAGCGTTTCTGATATTAACGAAGTGATTCTTGTTGGTGGCCAGACTCGTATGCCTAAGGTTCGCGCCGAGGTTTCTGAGTTTTTCGGTAAAGAACTTCGTCAAGACGTTAACCCAGATGAAGCCGTTGCCATAGGTGCAGCTGTTCAGGCTGGTGTACTTTCTGGTGAAGTGAAAGATGTATTGCTACTTGACGTTACACCTCTGTCTCTAGGTATTGAGACCATGGGTAGCGTGATGACTAAGCTTATCGAGAAGAACACAACTATCCCGACTAAGGCTGGCCAAACATTCTCTACTGCTGATGATAACCAGAGTGCTGTGACTATTCACGTACTTCAGGGTGAGCGTAAGCAATCGAGCGGTAACAAGTCTTTGGGTCAATTCAACCTGGAAGGTATTGAGGCTGCTCCACGTGGTATGCCACAAATTGAAGTTGCTTTTGATATCGATGCCGATGGTATCTTGCATGTATCAGCAACGGATAAGAAGACAGGTAAAGAACAGAAAATCACTATTAAAGCCTCTTCAGGTCTAAGTGATGAAGAAGTAGAAGCTATGGTACGTGATGCTGAAGCCCATGCTGATGAAGATGCTAAGTTCGAAGAGTTGGTAACGGCTCGTAACCAGGCTGATGGCATGGTTCACGCAACTAAGAAGCAGATTGAAGAAGCTGGTGAAGCCTTGCCAAGCGACGAAAAAGAAAAGATTGAAACTGCCATTACTGCTGTCGAAACTGCGGTTCAGGGTAAAGACAAGGAAGCAATTGACAAAGCAACTCAAGAGCTGATGGAAGCATCTTCGAAGTTGATGGAAATTGCTCAAGCTAAGGCTCAAGCTGAGCAAGGTCAGCAGGCTCCAGAAGGCGAAGCACAAGCTGCTAAGCCAGACGAAGATGTTGTTGATGCAGAGTTTGAAGAAGTGAAAGATGACAAGAAATAATATAGGCTAACCCCTGAGTTATTGAATACGGGCGTTAGGGGAAACTCTAACGCCCGTAGTTGTGATTTGAGCTACAAGATTAGCGACTACAGCTACCACATCAGCAAAGAAAGCGTGAGAATATGTCAAAGCGAGATTATTACGAAGTATTAAGCGTCGGCCGCGATGCCAGCGAGCGTGAAATTAAAAAGGCTTATAAACGTTTGGCCATGAAGTTTCATCCGGATCGCAATCCAGACGATAAAACTGCCGAAGCCAGCTTCAAAGAGGTAAAGGAAGCTTACGAAATCCTTACCGATAGCGATAAAAAGGCGGCTTATGACCAGTTTGGTCATGCAGGTGTCGATCCTAATCGTGGCGGTGGTGGTTTCGGTGGCAATGCCGATTTTGGTGATGTTTTCGGTGATGTATTTGGTGATATCTTCGGTGGTGGCCGTCGTGGTGGTCAACGTCAGGCTGCTCGTGGTAGTGATCTACGTTATAACCTAGAGCTGTCTTTGGAAGAAGCGGTTAAAGGTCTGACTAAAGAGTTACGTATTCCCAAGCTGACTACCTGTGATAGCTGTGATGGTAGTGGTGCTAAGAAGGGCACTTCGCCAACAACCTGTGGTACCTGTCATGGTCAAGGCCAAGTACAGATGCGCCAAGGTTTTTTCGCGGTGCAGCAAGCCTGTCCTACCTGTCATGGACGCGGTAAGATCATTAAAGATCCTTGTAATAAGTGTCATGGCGAAGGTCGTGTTGAGAAGAGCAAGACCTTGTCAGTTAAGATTCCTGCGGGAGTCGACAACGGCGATCGTATTCGTTTATCTGGCGAAGGTGAAGCCGGTGAATATGGTGCACCTCCTGGCGACCTTTACGTACAGGTGAGCGTTCGTGAGCACTCAATATTCGTTCGTGACGGTAATAACCTCTATTGTGAAGTACCGATTTCATTCGGTAAAGCCGCATTAGGTGGTGAGATTGAAGTGCCTACTCTCGATGGTAAGGTGAACCTTAAGATACCTTCAGAGACGCAAACTGGTCGTATGTTCCGCATGCGTGGTAAAGGCGTTAAGTCTGTACGCAGTCATGCTGTGGGTGACTTGTTGTGTAAGGTTGTCATGGAAACTCCAGTCAAACTTAACGAACGTCAAAAAGAGTTGTTGCGCGAATTCGATGAGACTCTTTCGGATGCTTCCAAGAAGCATAGCCCGAAAGCCGAAGGTTTCTTCGACGGTGTGAAGAAGTTCTTTCAAGACTTGAACACCTAATTTAATTTCATAGCGCTATCGCTGAAATTTAATTAGTGAATAAAGCCCCGCATTGCGAATAAGCAAGCGGGGCTTTTTTGTATATGGATATAGTTATCCCCGGGCGCCATGGATGGTGCAAGAGGGGATTTGTATATGAACCTCCCTTTAACAAGAGTTATCCCCGATCGCAGGGGCTGCGATGGAGGGGGTTTTCACGAGGCCAAAAATGTTCCAGGCATTTTTCGGCATTTGCTCCATCCTTCTACCTTCTGGATTAAAATGAACACGAGGGTAACAATGTAGTGACTTATTCATGATAATAATGTTGCTGAAATTTGATAGACTCTACATCCTAGCCACTAGAACCTCTTTACCTAGTTACTTCTAAAAACAAAGGACTCACCACAGATGAAATCCATACCTGTATTATTTCTTTCAGCCATGATTTTATCAGGCTGTGCCACCCATCAATCACCTACCGGGCGTGGGCAGACCTTGCTGTTTTCATCTCAAGAAATAAACCAGATGGGAGATCAATCATTTGAGCAGATTAAGAAGCAGGAGAAAGTAAGTAAGGATAGCAAGCTGGTGAATTATGTTGATTGCGTTGCTAATCGAGTGACTCGAGTTTTACCCAATAAATCAATGAAATGGGATGTGGTGGTATTCGAGTCTAAGCAAGTAAACGCGTTTGCCCTGCCTGGTGGTCATATCGGGGTTTATACCGGCTTATTAAATGTGGCCGAAAATGAAGACCAGCTGGCGACGGTTATCGGACATGAGGTGGCACATGTGTTGGCTAATCACAGCAATGAGCAGGTATCCCGCGGGCAAATGACTGGAATCGGCATGCAAATGGCCGATGCGGCACTCGGTGTAGGCGGTGTGAGTAATAAAGACCTGTATATGGCAGCGCTTGGCTTAGGTACTCAAGTTGGCTTTATATTACCCTATGGCCGTGAACAGGAGAGTGAGGCCGATATCATGGGAGTGGAGTTGATGGCACGAGCTGGGTTCGATCCGAGCCAAAGTATGGCCCTTTGGCTGAACATGGCCAAAGTGGGAGGGGAGTCAGGACCTGAGTTGCTATCTACTCACCCATCTCATAGCCATAGAATCGATGATTTAGCTCAAATGCAAGCTCAAGTAATGCCACTTTATCTGGCAAACAAAGATAAAGACCAAAATCGATGTCAAATTACGAAATAAATTTAATGTAATTAAGATCACAGTTTTTAACTATGGTAAACTATCGCGCGAAATTAAATTGAATTACTGAGAGTAAAATCATTATGTCTGACAAGTTCACTAGTATTGAAGCCCAAGCAAGTTATGGCGTAGGTCGTCAGCTTGGCGAGCAGTTGGCTGCTAATTCATTTGAAGGTATCGATATCTCAGCTGTTCAGCTAGGTCTATCTGATGCTTTCGAAGGTAAAGAGAGCCAAGTCGCTATGCAAGATCTTCAAGTTGCATTTACAGAGATCAGTCAGCGTATTCAGAAAGTTCAAGAAGCGGCTGCAGAAGCTGCATCTGCTGAAGGCGAAACTTTCCTAGGGGAGAACGCTAAGCGTGACGGTATCGTGACTCTTGAGTCTGGCCTTCAATATGAGATTCTTAACGAAGGTCAAGGCGAAACGCCTAGTCAAGATTCGACGGTTCGTACTCATTATCACGGTACTTTCATCTCTGGTGATGTTTTCGATAGTTCAGTCGTACGTGATCAGCCTGCTGAATTCCCAGTCTCTGGCGTTATTGCTGGTTGGACTGAAGCACTACAACTTATGCCCGTCGGTTCAAAGTGGAAGCTTTATGTTCCTCATCACCTGGCATACGGTGAGCGCGGCGCAGGCGCTTCTATCCCGCCATACTCCGCATTGGTATTTGAAGTCGAATTACTCGACATTCTTTAATTCAGTATCAATCAAATGCCTAAGTTAACCCTTAGGCATTTTTTTAGAATAAGAATTGTCAGTTCCTCTTTTATGACTATAAAGAGGCAGGCTGCACGTTATATAATTTATCTAGATAGCATTAAAGGAAGTAGACGATGAGTGAACAAGTAAGAGTGGCTATTACAGGCGGCAGTGGTCGTATGGGGCGTACTCTTATTGAAGCTGCGCGAATTCAGCCTGCTATCTATTTAGGTGCTGCGATCGAAAGAGCTGGCTCTACCTTGATAGGCGTCGATGCCGGTGAGCTTGCTGGCGTGGGCTCGATGAACGTACCCATCACAGATTCACTGGATAAGGCCGTCGATGATTTCGATGTGTTGATTGATTTTACCTCCCCTGAAGCGAGTGTTGCTCATGCTGATTGGTGTGCCAGACATGGTAAAGCCATAGTGATTGGCACAACAGGTTTTAATGATGCTCAAAAAGAGTTGATCTCTGCTTCAGCAGCTAAGACTCCAGTCGTTATGGCGCCTAATATGGCTGTCGGAGTGAACTTGATGTGGAAATTGCTCGAGTTAGCGGCCGAAGTCATGGGTGATTACACTGATATAGAGATTATTGAAGGTCATCACAGATATAAGAAAGATGCTCCTTCAGGTACGGCACTCAAGATGGGCGAAGTGATTGCCGAGACTCTGGGTCGTGATCTTAAAAAATGTGCAGTGTATGGTCGTGAGGGTATAACCGGTGAGCGAGATCGCGAAACCATAGGCTTTTCTACCATACGTGCTGGGGATCTTGTTGGTGAGCATACTGCTATGTTTGCCGATATCGGTGAGAGACTGGAGATCACCCATAAGGCATCGAGTCGTATGACCTTTGCTAATGGTGCTATGAGAGCATCGGTATGGTTAGTCAATCAAGATGCCGGACTCTATGATATGCAGCAGGTATTAGGTCTCAAATAATTACTATTTTTTAAAACCGCCAATTAGGCGGTTTTTTTATACACGGAAGTATTTATCCCCGAACACCATGGATGGTGTATGAGGGGGTTTATACACGGAAGTATTTATCCCCGAACACCATGGTACCTGAAATGTTCCTGACATTTCTAGGCAATCCCTACATCCTTGTAGGTCATGGTGTATGAGGGGGTTTATACATGGAATTGTTTTTGTAAGAGTTATCCCCGGATACCAAGCTGGTGTCAGAAGGGGAGTTATGTATTATCAAAATGTGTTGATAATTTAAATTTTTAATATGTAGACAAGCTTAATAAACACGTATATAGTTGTCCGAATTTGTCAAAATTTCGTATTCTTGCGAAAGTTGGTATTTTAAAAACAAACAAAACATTATATTTCAGTGGCTTGGCTCTTTTATGGAGGTCGCGTTGACAAAGTCTGCCTTACTTGTACTCGAAGATGGAACTGTATTCTCTGGCACAGCAATTGGTGCCGATGGACATGCTGTTGGTGAAGTGGTTTTTAACACTTCAATGACTGGCTACCAAGAGATCCTTACAGATCCTTCTTATTCTCGCCAGATCGTAACTCTTACTTATCCTCATATTGGTAACACAGGTACCAATGATGAAGATACTGAATCTGATGCAGTCCATGCTCGTGGTCTGATCATCAGAGATCTTCCTCTTCTCGCCAGTAACTTTCGTAACCAGCAAGCTCTGAGTGAATATCTACAAGCTAACAATATTGTTGGTATCGCAGATATTGATACTCGAAAATTGACTCGTATTTTACGAGAAAAAGGTGCGCAAGCGGGCTGTATATTAGTCGGTGAGGATGATATTGCTAAGGCACTAGCCGAAGCGAAAGCGTTCCCTGGTTTAAAAGGCATGGATTTAGCCAAAGAAGTGACCACTGATAAAGCGTATCAATGGCGTAACGGTAGCTGGCGTTTAGTCGGTGGTCTACCCGAAGATAAGCCAGAATCAGAACTCAAATACAAGGTCGTTGCCTACGACTATGGGGTGAAGCGTAATATATTACGTATGCTGGTTGACCGTGGTTGTGATGTCACCGTAGTGCCTGCTCAGACACCAGCAGCTGAAGTGCTGGCGATGAAGCCCGATGGCGTATTTTTGTCTAATGGCCCAGGTGATCCAGAGCCATGTGATTATGCCATTGCAGCAATTCAAGAGATCCTCAAGACAGAGATCCCTGTTTTTGGTATCTGTCTCGGTCATCAGCTGTTGGCTCTCGCCTCCGGTGCTAAAACCCTTAAAATGAAGTTTGGTCATCATGGTGCCAATCACCCAGTGAGCAACCTTGAGCAAGGTAATGTGATGATCACCAGCCAAAACCACGGTTTTGCTGCTGATGAAGCAAGCTTACCAGCCAACATCAAGGTGACTCATAAGTCACTGTTTGATGGCTCATTGCAAGGTATACATTTGACAGACAAACCTGCATTTAGCTTTCAGGGACATCCTGAAGCGAGTCCAGGTCCACATGATGCAGCGCCTTTGTTCAATCACTTCATTGAACTTATCGAGCTATATCGTCAAAACGCCAAGTAGTCAGGAGAAGGTTTAAGCAATGCCAAAACGTACAGATATAAAAAGTATTCTTATTCTGGGTGCGGGTCCGATCGTTATCGGTCAGGCATGTGAGTTTGATTACTCCGGTGCCCAGGCGTGTAAGGCGCTACGTGAAGAAGGTTATCGAGTTATTCTTGTTAACTCTAACCCTGCCACGATCATGACAGATCCCGAGATGGCCGATGCAACATATATCGAGCCTATTCATTGGGAAGTTGTTCGTAACATTATCGCTAAAGAACGCCCCGATGCGATTCTACCTACTATGGGTGGCCAGACGGCGCTTAACTGTGCTCTGGAGCTGGAAAGCAAAGGCGTATTGAAAGAATTTAATGTCGATATGATCGGTGCTACTGCCGATGCTATCGATAAAGCCGAAGACCGTAGCCGTTTTGATAAGGCGATGAAGGCCATTGGTCTTGAGTGTCCACGTGCGGGCATCGCTCACACGATGGAAGAAGCTCATGCGGTTCAAGCTGAAGTTGGTTTTCCTTGTATTATTCGCCCATCGTTTACCATGGGCGGTAGTGGCGGTGGTATCGCTTATAACAGGGAGGAGTTCGTCGAGATCTGTACATTGGGTCTAGACCTTTCTCCGACCAGTGAGTTGCTAATCGATGAGTCTCTTATCGGTTGGAAAGAGTATGAGATGGAAGTGGTACGTGATCGCAACGATAACTGCATCATAGTCTGCGCTATCGAAAACTTCGACGCCATGGGTGTTCATACCGGTGACTCGATCACTGTGGCTCCTGCGCAGACTCTGACAGATAAAGAGTATCAGTTGATGCGTAATGCATCACTGGCGGTTCTGCGTGAGATTGGTGTCGAGACTGGTGGTTCTAACGTACAGTTCGGTATCAATCCAAAAGATGGACGTATGGTTATTATCGAGATGAACCCACGTGTTTCTCGATCTTCGGCATTAGCGTCTAAGGCAACAGGTTTCCCTATTGCGAAAATTGCAGCAAAACTTGCTGTAGGTTTCACTCTCGATGAGCTTAAAAACGATATTACTGGTGGTAATACACCCGCTTCGTTCGAGCCAGCTATCGATTATGTGGTTACCAAGATGCCGCGCTTCAACTTCGAAAAGTTTGCCGGTGCAAATGACCGTCTAACGACTCAGATGAAGTCGGTTGGTGAAGTGATGTCCATTGGCCGTACGTTCCAGGAATCACTGCAAAAGGCCTTACGTGGTCTGGAAGTTGGTAAGAATGGTCTAGATCCCATTATCGATATCGAAGACGCCGATGCGATGCAGCGAATTCGCCATGAACTCAAAGAACCTGGCGCAGACAGAATTTGGTATATTGCCGATGCCTTCCGTGCCGGCCTCTCTCTCGATGATATCTTCGAGCTGACTAATGTTGATCCTTGGTTCCTGGTACAGATACAAGATCTGATTAATTTTGAGACTCAGGTTAAAGACACTGGCATGTCGGGCCTGAATGAGGTCTTCTTGCGCCAACTTAAGCGTAAAGGCTTCTCCGATTTACGTCTGTCAGATTTGCTTGGTGTCAGTGAGTCAGAACTTCGCAAACTGCGTCATAAGCATGGGATTTATCCTGTCTATAAGCGCGTCGATACTTGCGCCGCCGAGTTCTCAACGGACACCGCTTACATGTACTCTACCTATGAGGAAGAGTGTGAGGCGAACCCATCAGATCGTGACAAGATCATGATCTTAGGCGGCGGACCTAACAGAATTGGCCAGGGGATCGAGTTCGATTATTGTTGTGTTCATGCGGCTCTCGCATTACGTGAAGACGGTTATGAGACCATCATGGTCAACTGTAACCCTGAGACTGTATCAACTGATTACGATACGTCCGACAGACTCTATTTCGAATCTGTAACTCTGGAAGATGTGCTGGAGATTGTTCGCATCGAGAAGCCTAAGGGCGTTATCGTGCAATATGGTGGTCAAACACCGCTTAAGTTAGCTCGTGAGCTCGAAGCAGCCGGTGTACCTATTATAGGTACAAGCCCTGATGCGATTGACCGCGCCGAAGACAGAGAGCGTTTCCAGCAGGCGATTCAGCGTCTGGAGATGAAGCAGCCTGAAAATGATACCGTGACTACAGTGGAAAGTGCCATTATCTCGGCTGAGCGTATCGGTTATCCGTTAGTTGTACGTCCGTCTTATGTACTCGGTGGTCGTGCGATGGAAATCGTCTATGATGAGCAAGACCTGCGTCGCTATTTTAATGAAGCTGTGAGCGTGTCAAACTCATCTCCTGTCTTGCTTGACCGTTTCTTAGATAATGCCATTGAGATCGATATCGATGCTATCTGTGATGGTGAGACTGTGGTTATCGGCTCTATCATGGAGCATATCGAGCAAGCCGGCGTACACTCAGGTGACTCAGGTTGTTCATTGCCTCCCTATAGTCTTAGTGAAGATGTGCAGAACCGCATGCGTGAACAGGTTGGCAAGTTGGCCATGGAGCTTGGGGTTATTGGCTTGATGAATGTACAGTTTGCCGTGAAGGATGATGAGATCTATATGATCGAAGTTAACCCTCGCGCCGCACGTACAGTGCCATTTGTGTCTAAGGCGACCGGTGTACCTTTAGCTAAGATAGCCGCCCGTGTTATGGCGGGTCAAAGCCTCAAGTCGCAAAATTTTACCGAGGAAGTGATTCCACCTTTCTTCTCGGTGAAAGAGGTCGTGTTGCCGTTTAACAAGTTCCCGGGTGTCGATCCTTTGCTTGGCCCTGAGATGCGTTCTACCGGTGAAGTGATGGGCATAGGTGATACTTTCGCCGAAGCGTACGCCAAAGCGCAACTTGGTGCCACGGCTGCCGTGCCTAAATCCGGTCGTGCCTTGCTATCGGTTCGTAACAGCGATAAGCAAAGAGTTGCAGATCTGGCTTCGAACCTTATTGCTCTGGGATATGAAATCGATGCTACCCATGGTACAGCAATTATCTTAGGCGAGGCGGGGATTAATCCACGTCTGGTCAACAAGGTACATGAAGGGCGTCCGCATATTCTTGACCGTATCAAGAATGGTGAATATACCTATATCGTTAACACTACCGAAGGGCGTCAAGCGATTGAAGATTCTCGCCAGCTTAGACGTGGTGCATTGCGATACAAGGTGGATTACACCACGACTCTGAATGCTGCTTTTGCGACATGTATGGCACATGCTGCCGATGACAGAAGTACTGTGACTTCGATACAAGAGTTGCATAAACGCATCAAGTAAGATTCGATGTTTAAGATGAAAGGCCGCATTCGCGGCCTTTTTTATTGATTAAAAATCGTAAACCCGCACTTTTCAGCGAGTTTTTTCATTTCTACTAAACTTTAAAGACTAATCTAGTTTAGGTGGAAAACGGCTCATGAAAATCTCCAGCAAAATCGTGTTGGCTTCGGTGTTGTTATCAGGGATTGGTATTTTTACAGCAGGATCGCTGGTTGGCTGGAAGTCTTCTTCTATTGCATCGGTTGCATTAGAGAAGCGGGCGTTTGAGCAACTTGTTGCTATTCGAGAAATTCAAAAGTCTCAAGTCGAAAGATATTTCTCAACGATTGAGAAAGAGATGATCACCCTGTCTAACGGTGAGATGGTTAGCGATGTGATGCTTCATCTGCCTCAAGAGTTTTTTGATTATGCTCAGCAGAGTAGCATGAGAGACGACTCAGCCTTGAAGCGTTATTACACCAATGAATTCGATGAGGAATACCGTAATCAGAATCCATCGGCCATGGGCAGCGCAACCAGTAAACTCTCGATGCTAAATCGAAATACTAAAGCCATTCAACATGCTTATATAAGTGGTAACTCTCATCCTTTAGGCAGTAAAAATGCATTAGAGTTTGCTAATGATGGGACTTCCTATAGTAAGACTCATAAAAAGTATCATCCACATTTTAATCAATATCTCGAAGCATTTGGATTTTATGATATTTTCCTCGTCGAGCCTGAATCTGGTTTCGTGGTTTATTCGGTATTTAAAGAGCTAGATTATGGGACATCGCTATTAGATGGCCCTTATAAAGATACTGGGCTTGCCGAAGCATTTAGGATGGCCAATCAAACCACAGATAGGAATGCAACATTCTTGGTTGATTTCAAGCCCTACTTTCCATCCTATGAAGCCGCAGCAGCATTTATTTCTTCCCCTGTATTCTCAGATGACGGGGAAAAGTTGGGCGTGTTAGTGTTTCAGATGCCAATCGATGAGATTAATAGTTTAATGACCTATGAGCAGGAGTGGGGCAAGGTTGGGCTGGGGACTTCGGGAGAAACTTATCTGGTGGGGGATGATCACTTGCTTCGTAGTCAGAATCGATTCTTACATGATGATAAGGAAGGCTATATTAAGGCGCTCAGAGCTTCGGGTATGAACGCTAGTGTGGTGGACAAGATTGAGGCCAGTGGCTCGGCTATCGGTTATCAAACGGTCGATAGTGAGGGGGCTCGACTGGCATTATCTGGTCAGTCTGGAATTAAAACCATCATGGATTATCGTAATGTAGAGGTGTTGTCAGCATTCGCGCCATTGGAAATTCCTGGGGTTAAATGGGCCATATTGAGTGAGATAGATGTCACCGAGGCGATGCAGGACAAAAAGGATATGCTCTCGGCTATTTGGTTGACTATCAGTGTCATCATGTTGATCTTAATTCCTATTACTCTTATTGCAGGCTTTATGGTTGGTCGAGGAATATCTAATCCAATCAATGATTTCATTGCTCAGGTCAATCGAGTCACTCAGAATAAAGACCTCACCACCAGGATAGATTACCAAGGTAAAGACGAGCTGTTTTCTTTGGCTAGCTCATTCAATCAGCTGCTTCAGGAGTTACAGAGTATTCTTAATAGTGTCGAGGAGTTGGCGGCGACTCTACTGCAATCCACGAGCAAGATGATGTCTGACATTCAGGAAACTACTGACCAAACCATGCAGCAATCCAACAGTGCTGACAGTGTGGCAGTGGCGACGAATCAGTTGTTAGCGACAATCCAGGAGGTGGCACGTAATGCTGCTGGCGCCGCCGACTCTGTGCGTGAAACTAATGATAAATGTTTGGAAAGTACCCAAGGAGCTGAGCGTCTGGAGCATGATATGGAGGAGTTAAATGCACAAATGGCTTCGGCGTCACAATCCATCGAGAAATTGGCTCAGGAAAGTGAATCTATTGGCTCGGTACTCGATGTGATTCAAGCCATCGCTGAACAGACTAATTTATTAGCACTCAATGCGGCTATCGAAGCGGCCAGGGCCGGTGAGCAGGGAAGGGGGTTTGCGGTTGTTGCCGATGAAGTGAGGACATTAGCATCTCGAACTCAGCAATCTACCGAAGATATTCGAGAAAAGATTAACTCACTGCAACATGAAACTGAAATAACCGTCAAAATGGTGACCTCGTCTAACGAGATGGCCAATGCGAGTATCGGTACCTGTGAAGAAAACAGGAAAATATTGTCCGAAGTCGTGGTGCTTGTCTCTCAGCTCAGTGATATGAATATGCAGATTGCAACGGCCTCCGAACAGCAGAGTGCTGTAGTTGGTGATATCAATCAGAATATTACAGAGATTGCCGATACTTCCCAGAGAATATCGACCAAGGCAGAACTGAGTAAGGATGATGTGGAAAAACTGAGTGGGTTAGTGACTGACTTAGAAGAGAAAATGAGTGAGTTTAAGCTTTAGTTGAGACAAGTGATGAACTAAAAAAGAGGCCTGTTCAGGCCTCTTTTTTGCTTACCAATATCGGTCATAGGTCTATGTCATAGGTATAAGAAACAATAACCTTATAATCGTCATCTATCTCATCTTCGCTGACCTGACTAACTAAGAAGCTAAAGCCACTCTTGCTTATGCTGACGTTGTAGTCTTGATAATCTAGACCATCATCGAAGTCATAACTACCGAAGTGTAGCCCGAGTTCGGCGTCGCCAAGGATCTCAAATGCTACGTTGGCTTCGAAATAAATATCGTCACCAAAGTCCGATGACCAGTCAGAATGGGCGGTGGTAGAAATACCTATTGAGAGTACGCTCCAGCCGATTGAGCCATAAACCTCACCGAAGTTAAGGTCATCGCCATCGGGATAGCCGTAATAGACATAGCCAAAATCATAGTTGAACTCACCAAATTCATTACCAAAGCCTAGATAGAGATCTACCTCAGTGGTGGCATCATCATCTTCACCAAAATCGACGTTAGATGCCCAGGTGCCGATATAGATACCTGATTCCATCGCGTAATCTATTCCGCCAGATACGGCAGGTTTATCATCGGTCTGAGTAACACCTCGCCATATGTAATTATTAGTGACGCTTATATTGGCCGACAAGCCTTCTGTGGCTAATGTCGGGGGGGCTAATGTGAGTGTGCAGCACAATGCGACTGCATATCCAATGTAATGTTTCATATTCATTCCCTATTTGTCATTATTGCTTATTGTTGTTAATAAGCTTAACCCTACTTCATCAGTTGAGCTGGGGTGAAAAAGTGAGTTGATTATCTTTGAAAGCTAAGTACAAGCTGGGTAGATCAATTGAAGTGTAGTGCAGTTTTAACTTATTGCTAATTAACGAGTATTATAATTGCACCAAGATGGTGAGACATCTTTCAGTGAAATTAATCCTTTTATTTTAAGAAGCTTAGGCACTCATCTGCCATATATTGCAATCATGCAGATCTTTGCAAGCTTGGGACTTTGGCTGTACCAAATGTTTAAGTGAGAAAGTGGGATAGCATCTGAGCGGATGAACGTATAGAATAAGCTTATTCCCGAGATACTTTACTTTATTGGCCAAGCATGTGCCGATAGAGACTGCTTTTGTTTTAAGGAGACGAAAGAGGATTATGAATAAGGTTCCTATGACGGTTGTCGGCGCCGAGCAGCTGCGAGACGAGTTAACACATCTGAAATTTGAGCAGCGCCCCAGTATTACTCAGGCGATCGGTACTGCCAGAGAGCTTGGCGATCTTAAAGAGAATGCTGAGTATCATGCTGCGCGCGAAGAGCAAGGTATTTGTGAAGCTCGAATTCGTGATATCGAAGGTAAACTGTCTAATGTGCAGATCATCGATGTGACAAAGATGGAAAATACCGGGCGTATTATTTTCGGTACTACTGTTACTGTTCTAAATATCGATACCGAAGAAGAAGCGACTTACCGGATCGTGGGTGAAGATGAGGCGAATATCAAAGAGAATTTAATCTCTGTGACTTCACCTATCGCACGTGGTTTGATTGGTAAGAATCTTGATGATGAAGTGAATATTCAAACTCCCGGTGGTATCACCGAGTATGAAATAATCGCAGTAGAGTATATCTAAGCAGATCTTATACCTAGCCATTCATTGTTAATGATGGAATACCCTTGTGTAATACTGCTAGATGTAAAAAGCCGCTAATAGCGGCTTTTTTATTGGCTAATTTTGTTGTCGTTTAATACCAAATTCATTAGATATCTGATTTGTTTATTCTCCTTTAAGCCAGTAGATGTTTAATTGTTAATTTGTTTTTTCAGTTTTTTTGGTTAGAATCAAAAAATTGAATATTATGGGGCTAAATGTGTCGGGACTTTTTCGTGTAGGGCTAATGCTTATCTTGCTGGGGGGAATATTTCTCTCTGGTACGAATGCGTATGCTTCTGAGTATATGAAAAAGGATAACCATATTCAGTCGATTCAAAGCGTGTGTCTGGATTCAAGTGCTGTGGATGCACTTAAAACGATCTCTTGGGTGTCGATGAACCCTCACGTTGGGCATCAAGATACACCAAGCACTCACACAGGGCTTGAACATCATGACCCAAGTGAGCAAGAGTTTGTTCCTCTTATTTCGATGCGCCTGTTAAGTTTTTCTCAACACGATCTACATCAGGTAAGGCCAAGCTATCTGTTGGCCTATGAGTTTGTTTCACCTCCAAGTCCCTCTTTCTCCATCGGGTATCGAATAGACTTTACCCAGACGCTTGATTGGTCACTTCATGCTAATGAAAAGCCTTCCAAGCTTTCGGGCTGGAAGGAATCAAATCTGCTTTACCGCTTTTCTCAGCAAAAATCCGTTAGCTAACCAGATATCCGCTGGCATCAAACGATTGCTGGCTACATCTCTTTCTCAAGAAACACCTACTATTTACCATCATTTTGGGCTGTGCGTCCTAGGGTGAATTATACCTATCGGTATGACTGGTGAATCTTGATAGAGAGCGGAATACTCGTTAGAAAGCAGGGTGCCTTCTGGGCAAATTACGCTATGAAAAAACAAACTAGCAAAAAAATACTCAATCACAACTCTCCATGGAAATATGGGGTGTTAATCGTCACTATTATCGTCATGCTATTGAGTGCGCTGCCGTCTCTGTTCGGTGAAGATGCGGCTATTGAGGTGAGTGATAAGGCTGGTTTATCAGTTTCCTTGATAGATCTGCATAAGCAATTTGAGCAGGCCGGAATTGATACTAAACGTATCGAACAGGCCGGTGGCCAAACACTCATAGTACTCGCTGAGCAAGCTCAACAAACCCAAGCAAAGCAACTGCTGGCTAAATTGGTGGCTAAACCGGAACATCTCACTCTGGCACTCGCTCCGGCGGCGCCGTCCTGGTTGCTCAGTCTTGGAGCTGAACCCATAAAATTGGGTTTAGATCTGAGAGGCGGCGTGCAGTTTTTGTTGGATGTGGATATGAAGCCTGTGTACAGGGTTCATGGTGAAAGCTTGGTCGATTCAATCAGACTGTTTTCCCGTGAACATAAGTTGATGGGCACTAATGTAAGACAGGAGGATGATACTAGTATCATCTTAGTCTTGGCTAACTCGGAAAACGCTAGTCAATATCAACAATTTATCCGTAGCCAACATCCTAGCTGGCAAATAAAACAGAAGGGGGATGGCGTCTTGACGGTCAGTTTAAAGGAAACTGAAAAAGCCCTGCTGCGGGATCTCACCGTTAAACAAAATTTACAGATCATGCGCAGTCGCATATCTCAACTTGGGATAACCGAGGCCTTAGTACAGCGCCAGGGAGAGCATCGAATTCGTATTGAACTACCTGGCGTTCAAGACCCCGCCGCAGCTAAAAATGTCATAGGTGCAACTGCCAGCCTGGCTTTTTATGAAGTAAAAAAACCAGGTTCTGTTAACGCGAAAATCTTGCGGGATGACTCCCAGACCCCAGTGTATGTATCTCGCAAACCTGTGTTGGGAGGTGAGCATATTGTCGATGCCAGAGCTGGTATCGGTGAGATGGGGGGCGCAGAAGTGAATATCAGCTTAGATAGCGCCGGCGGTAAACTGATGTCTAATTTCTCCAGAGACAACATAGGTCAGCCCATGGCCACGTCTTATAGTGAATACAGCCGGAATACTCAAGGTGAGGTTACCCAGCAGACGCGAGTGATCAGTGTTGCCACTATACAGAGCCAATTAGGCAATCGTTTCAGTATTACTGGGGCCGGAGATTACCAAGAAGCTCAGCAGCTGGCATTGCTATTACGTGCGGGATCGATGACGGCCCCAGTCACAATAGTCGAAGAGAGAACCATAGGTCCAAGTCTTGGCGCCGAGAATATCGTCAATGGTTTTGCAGCGTTAGCCTTAGGCATGGCGATGACCTTGCTGTTTATGGGCTTCTGGTATCGTCGTTTGGGCTGGGTGGCCAATGTGGCGCTTATTGCTAACATGGTGATTCTATTTGGGCTGCTGGCCCTGATCCCTGGAGCTGTATTGACCTTGCCTGGTATCGCTGGCCTAGTGCTGACTGTTGGCATGGCAGTGGATACCAATGTGCTTATTTTCGAGAGAATAAAAGATAATCTGAAGCTGGGAAGAGATTTCGCCCACGCCATAGATAGGGGCTTTGATAGCGCTTTTGGCACCATTTTAGATGCTAATTTCACCACCATGATCACCGCAGTTGTGCTCTATTCGATCGGAAATGGTCCGATCCAGGGCTTTGCCTTGACACTGGGTCTGGGACTATTAACGAGTATGTTTACCGGCATTTTTGCCTCTCGTGCCCTTATAAACTGGGCATATGGACGTAACTTTAACCGTGATGTGAGGGTGTAATGATGAGTTTATTTAATTTTAAGTTGGTTAACACCAAGTTTACCGAAATGAAAACGTTAACTAAATTACGTTATGTCAGTAGTCTGATATCACTTAGCTTAATGGTATTGTCCCTGTCTGTGATTGCGGTTAAGGGATTCAATTGGGGGTTGGATTTCACTGGCGGAGTCGTTACCGAGGTGAAACTTGATAGCAAGGTGACCAGTAAAGATATATCTGGTTTATTGAGCTTAGCGTCGGAGCAGGAGGTGAGTGTTATCTCTGCAGGAGAGCCTGGACGTTGGGTACTAAGATATAGTCTGCCATCGGCTCAGAATGATGTCAGTCACCAGGCAATAGATATCGATCAACTGTTAAAGCCCCTCAATAGTGACATAGAGGTACTCAACAGCAGCATAGTCGGACCGCAGATTGGCCAGGAGTTGGCAGAGCAAGGTGGCTTGGCCTTATTAGTTGCCATGTTATGTATCATGGCTTATCTGAGCTACCGATTCGAGTGGCGTCTGGCCAGTGGTTCCTTGCTCGCTTTGTTTCATGATGTGATTTTCGTGCTGGCTTTCTTTTCCCTTACTCAGACGGAGTTTAACCTGACCGTACTGGCAGCGGTACTAGCCATATTAGGCTATTCACTCAATGATTCGATTATCATAGCAGACAGGATCAGAGAGGGATTGCGAACGGAATCTGGCTTGCCCATAGCGGAAATTAATGACAGGGCTGTGAGGGCGACGTTTTCCCGCACTATGGTGACTAGTGGTACCACCTTGCTGACCGTCATCGCGCTATGGGTGATGGGAGGTGGGCCGTTGGAAAGTTTTTCTATCGCTATGTTCATTGGTATTTTGACCGGAACCTGGTCGTCGATATCTGTGGGAACCTGCTTACCTGAGTTGTTCAAACTGAACTCGGAGCACTATCGTCTCGTGCCCATTTCCGACACGCCATAAATATCAGTTGGTTGTAAAATAGGCATAAAAAAAACGGAGTCAAGTATCAGCTTGACTCCGTTTTTTGATAGGAGGGTGCTTACTTTGCCTTAGGAACGGCTATTTTCATCTCTTCAGACTGACGGAAAAGTACTAGTACGTGACCGATAAGCTGTACTTTAACGGCTTGAGTCTCACGAACGATGGCGTCAACAATTGCATTTTTTAACTCTCTGTCGCCCGAGGCAACTTTCACCTTGATCAGTTCGTGGTGAGTGAGTGCATTATCAATTTCCGCCAGTACACCTTCAGTCAGACCATTGGAACCAAGCATCACTACAGGCTTCAAATCATGCGCTAAACCTTTCAAGTGCTGTTTTTGTTTGGTTGTTAAGTTCATTTATACCAACTTTATGCTGAGTTACTGTTGAAAAACCGCTATTCTACCCTTATATACACTTTATGTAACTCTCATTTGTTGCGGATGTTGAATGTCAGGTAAAAAAAGAACTGCGAGTTCCTCCCGTTGGATGCAGGAACATTTTGATGATCACTATGTCAAATTAGCTCAAAAAAGGGGATTGCGCTCACGCGCCGCGTTTAAATTAGAGGAGATCCAGGAGAAAGATAAATTGATTCGTCCTGGTATGACAGTGGTGGATTTAGGGGCTGCTCCTGGTGGTTGGTCTCAAGTCGCTGTGAAACTGGCAGGAGACAGTGGTAAGGTTATTGCTTGCGATATTTTATCGATGGATCCCATCGTTGGTGTTGATTTTCTTCAGGGAGATTTTAGGGAAGAAAAGGTACTCGATGCCTTGCTTACCCGAGTCGGAGATGGGAAAGTGGATGTGGTCTTGTCTGACATGGCACCGAACATGAGTGGTTCTGGTGGTGTCGATCAGCCTAGGGCCATGTATCTGGTGGAATTAGCTTTAGATATGTGTCATCAAGTTATGGCCCCAAATGGCTGTTTCGCAGTCAAAGTCTTTCAGGGGGAGGGCTTTGAAGAGTACATGAAGTCGGTGAGAGCCGCATTTAAAACGGTTAAAACACGTAAGCCAGATTCTTCGCGAGCACGCTCGCGAGAAGTCTATCTTGTGGCGACAGGGTACAAGTTGTAGTACCCTAGCGTCAGTTATCGCAAGACTGTATGAGGTCTAGTAATTTTGAGTGATATGGCAAAAAATTTAATTCTCTGGGTAGTCATCGCTGTTGTGCTGATGTCTGTATTTCAGGGCTATTCCCCCTCTTCTACCACCGCGTCGAAGATGGATTATTCCGCTTTTTTAGATGATGTTCGTAGTGGTCAGATAAACACGGTCGAAATCAAGAGCGATCAACGTACGATAGAAGGAACTAAACGTACTGGAGAAAAGTTCACTACTATCATGCCTATGTATGATCAGGACTTGATTAACGATCTCGATCGTAAAGGCGTGAGCATGAAAGGGCAAGAAGCCGAAGAATCAGGGTTCCTGACTCAGATCTTCATTTCCTGGTTCCCAATGCTATTGCTTATTGGTGTATGGATATTCTTCATGCGTCAGATGCAGGGCGGGGGTGGAAAAGGCGCCATGTCGTTTGGTAAGAGTAAAGCCAAATTGATGAGTGAAGATCAGATAAAGACAACTTTTGGTGATGTTGCTGGTTGTGACGAAGCAAAAGAAGACGTCAAAGAGCTGGTTGATTACCTCAAAGAACCTACTAAGTTCCAGAAGTTAGGTGGGCGTATACCCACAGGTATACTTCTCGTCGGTCCTCCAGGTACGGGTAAAACCTTGCTGGCTAAGGCTATCGCCGGTGAAGCAAAAGTGCCTTTCTTTACCATCTCAGGTTCAGATTTTGTCGAGATGTTTGTCGGTGTCGGTGCTTCCCGAGTACGTGACATGTTCGAGCAAGCCAAGAAGTCTGCTCCTTGTATCATTTTCATTGATGAGATTGATGCCGTAGGCCGTCAACGCGGCGCAGGTGTTGGTGGTGGTCACGATGAGCGTGAGCAGACATTGAACCAGATGCTAGTGGAGATGGATGGCTTTGAAGGTAATGAAGGCGTTATCGTTATTGCCGCGACTAACCGTCCCGATGTACTCGATGCTGCATTGCTACGTCCTGGTCGTTTCGACCGTCAGGTCGTGGTTGGTCTTCCAGATGTCCGTGGTCGTGAGCAGATACTTAAAGTGCATATGCGTAAAGTACCTCTGGCCGACGATGTTAAGGCGAGTGTTATCGCTCGTGGTACTCCAGGTTTCTCTGGTGCAGATCTCGCTAACTTGGTCAATGAGGCAGCCTTATTTGCCGCTCGCGGTAGTCGCCGCATCGTTGGAATGGAAGAGTTTGAGAGTGCAAAAGATAAGATCATGATGGGTGCTGAACGCCGTACCATGGTGATGTCGGAAGAAGATAAAGAGATGACGGCTTATCATGAAGCTGGACATGCCATTGTTGGCTGTCTTGTGCCTGAGCATGATCCTGTGCATAAGGTAACAATTATTCCTCGTGGCCGTGCCTTAGGTGTGACTTTCTTCTTGCCTGAAGCTGATGCAATCAGTCAGAGTCGACGTAAGCTAGAGAGTCAAATCTCAGTTGCTTATGGTGGACGTCTTGCAGAAGAGATTATTTACGGTAGTGAGCGAGTGTCGACTGGTGCTTCTCAGGACATTAAGTATGCCACATCGATTGCCCGAAACATGGTGACTCAGTGGGGCTTCTCAGAGAAGCTTGGTCCTGTGCTTTATGCTGAAGATGAAAATGAAGTTTTCTTAGGACGTAGCATGGGCAAGACTCAGCACATGTCCGATGAAACTGCTAGTCTGATCGATGCCGAAGTGAAAACGCTTATCGATAATAACTTTAATCGTGCCAAGACATATCTAGATGACAATATGGATATTCTTCATGCGATGAAAGATGCATTGATGAAATATGAAACCATAGATGCAAACATGATCGAAGACTTGATGGAACGTCGTGAAGTTCGTGCTCCAGCAGAGTGGAATATGGATGATAATGGTTCTAGCAACGATGACATGGGTGGGAATTCAGAAAAAGCTGAGGAGGCTAAGTCCTCTGAGAGTGAAGTGAAAGCCGAATCTGAAGCAACACCGGATATCAAAGATGCTGATGAGTCTACAGTTAAGTAGCTATCACTATTGATTAAAGAGAACCCCGTAATGGGGTTTTCTTGTTTTTGGTGTTTGTAGTTTTTCTTGAGTCTTATAACACACAAGTCATATGTGTTTAATGGAGTTTATGTGTTTCAAATTGAAAGCGGCGAACACGCATTAGCCTTAGATAAAACCTTGGTCATGGGGATTTTAAATGTCACGCCTGATTCATTTTCTGATGGCGGTGACTTTTCCTCTTTTGAATTAGCCTGTCGCCAAGCGGATGCCATGGTTTCACAGGGCGCCAAGATCATTGATATAGGCGGTGAATCTACTCGTCCAGGGGCTGCTGAGGTCGGTTTGGATGAAGAGCTAAACAGGGTACTGCCCTTAGTCGAGTATGTCGCTAAGAATCATGACGTTTGGATCTCCATAGATACCAGTAAACCAGAGGTCATGGAGCAAGCGGTTAAAGCTGGTGCACACTTAATAAATGATGTTCGAGCCCTACAGGCACCAGGCGCCCTAGAGGCCGTGGCCGAGCTTAATGTCCCCGTTTGTTTAATGCATATGCAGGGACAACCAGACACCATGCAAGATGCTCCCGATTATCGAGATATCGTTGAAGATGTCATCGACTTCTTTGAGCAAAGAATCGATGCATGCATTAAGGCGGGAATTGAACGCCACCAAATATTATTGGATCCCGGTTTTGGGTTTGGTAAAACCTTATCCCATAACTATGAGTTACTTAATCGGTTAGATGCGTTTAAGGCGCTAGAGTTACCATTGCTGATCGGCTTGTCAAGAAAATCGATGCTGGGTAATCTGCTTAATCGCGAGCCTAAAGAGCGATTAGCTGGCAGTCTGGCTGGCGGCTTGATAGCGGCTCAGAGAGGCGCCAATATTTTAAGAGTACATGATGTGGCGGAGACATTAGATTGCCTACAAGTGTTACAAGCCACTAATCATTACCAAGGCTTGATTTGACTCTAAGCGACTTTGGTTAATCTGATTAGAGCTCTCTCTTTTCATCATCATTCAGCCTGAGTCAGCAAATGGACTGTAAACTAGAACAAATTTCATCCTGGAAAAGGGATGACAAACGGGGTAGTAAAGTGAAAAAGTTTTTTGGAACAGATGGAATTCGTGGCAAGGTCGGCGCTGGAAAAATGACACCTGAATTGGCATTGAAACTCGGGTGGGCTGCAGGTCGAGTGCTGTCTAGAAGTGGTACTAATAAAGTCATTATAGGTAAAGATACACGTATCTCAGGATATTTGTTCGAATCTGCAATGGAGGCCGGTTTATCGGCGGCAGGATTGAATGTGATGTTGATGGGGCCGATGCCAACGCCTGCGGTTGCTTATTTAACTCGGACTTTTAGAGCCGAAGCTGGGGTGGTTATTAGCGCATCCCATAACCCTTACTATGATAATGGCATCAAGTTTTTCTCCACAGATGGCAGTAAACTCGGTGATGAGATAGAGCTAGAGATTGAACGTGAACTAGAGAAACCTTTGGTCTGCGTCGAGTCTCATCTGTTAGGAAAAGTCTCCCGTATTGATGATGCTCCTGGTCGCTATATCGAATATTGTAAAGGTAATTTTCCTGCCGATCAGACACTTCATGGTTTAAAAATTGTGGTGGATTGTGCCAATGGCGCTACCTATCATATTGCGCCTAATGTCTTTCGTGAATTAGGTGCCGATGTTATAGCCATAGGTGATAAACCTGATGGCTTGAACATTAACCATGAAGTCGGCGCTACTTCTATGGCAAAAATTCGTGAAACTGTGATATCCGAAGGGGCCGATCTTGGTATTGCCTTAGATGGTGACGGCGACCGTATCATGATGGTTAATAGCCATGGACGAGTCATAGATGGTGATGAAATACTCTATATCTTGGCATGCGATGCTAAATTCAGAGGCGTGCTTCACGGCGGGGTGGTCGGTACCTTGATGTCTAATCTTGGGCTCGAACTGGCGTTAAGTGAACTGGATATACCCTTCCTCCGCTCTAAAGTGGGTGATCGTTACGTAATGGAGCTCCTGAAAGAGAATGATTGGCGCATTGGTGGTGAGAATTCAGGCCATATCTTGAACTTAGATCATGGCACCACAGGCGATGGTATTGTCGCGGGGATATTGGTTCTTGCGGCGATGAGAAGACGTAATGCAACCCTTGAAGAGCTAACAGAGAATATCAAGATGCTACCTCAAGTCTTAGTTAATGTTCGTTTTGAAGGCGATCATAACCCGTTAGAGTCAGACGAAGTGCTCGAGGCTAAATTAGAGGTTGAGACTAAATTGGGTGAGCGCGGCAGAGTTTTATTGAGGAAATCGGGCACCGAACCCTTAATTCGAGTCATGGTAGAAGGTGATATTGAAGCCGATGTGCTCATGCATGCAAACTTTATAGCCGATAAAGTCAGAAATTTAGTTTAGGTTACTGCTAAATAGTAGAGGTGACATCCATGATGGTCACCCCTATGTAGTGCTATTTATACTCACAACGATGAATAATTAGCTTGGGGCGGCGGAAAAAGCAACGCTCTGACCATTAATCTAAAAAATTAGCGATTTAGCTATTGTAAGTTAAGAAGTGGTTCGCTATTATTCACGCCGCTTTCAGAGGAGATGGTAATGGCATTAAGACGTCCGATGGTTGCTGGTAACTGGAAAATGAATGGCAGTGCTCAACTTGCACAAGAGCTTTTCACTAAATTTGCTACCAAGCTTCAAGATGATTCAGCTGAAGTGGTTTTGTGTCCACCGAGCATTTATCTCGAAAGCGTACGACAACAGCTAGACATGAACAAAGAAGCCTTAAACGGTTGTTTAGTCAGAATGGGCGCACAAAACCTGAGTCAACATGACTTCGGTGCTTATACTGGTGAAGTGTCTGGGCAGATGTTGAAAGATTCAGGATGTCGATATGTCATTATCGGCCATTCCGAGCGTCGCCGTATGTACGGAGAGACGAGTGATATAGTGGCAGAGAAATTTGCTGCGGCTCAAAAGCATGGTTTGACTCCGATATTATGTGTCGGTGAGTCTGGTCCAGCTAGAGAAGCGAGAAGAACTTTTGAAGTTATCGCCGAAGAGCTTGATATAGTCATTGAAAAAAATGGCACCATGGCTTTTGATAATGCAATTATCGCTTACGAACCATTATGGGCCGTAGGGACAGGTAAGAGTGCTACGCCAGAACAGGCGCAAGAAGTTCATGCGTTTATACGCAAGCGTCTGTCTGAAGTGTCTCCATTTATTGGAGAAAATATCAGGATTTTGTACGGTGGTAGCGTAACACCGAGTAATGCAGCAGATCTTTTTGCTCAACCTGATGTAGATGGTGGATTGATTGGCGGCGTGAGCTTAAATTCAACCGAGTTTTTAAGTTTATGTTCCATAGCGATGAGCGCATAATATGTATGAAGTTCTAATGGTTGTTTACTTGTTGGTTGCGATTGGTCTAGTTGGACTGATTTTGATTCAGCAGGGTAAAGGTGCTGACATGGGAGCCTCTTTTGGCGCCGGTGCTTCAGCTACTCTATTTGGGTCGTCTGGTGCGGGTAACTTTTTAACTCGTTCTACAGCTGTCTTAGCGATTGGTTTCTTCGCTCTTAGTTTGATTATTGGTAATTTAAGTGCCAATCATACTAAGTCAGAAGATGCATGGAATGACTTAAGTAATGGTGCAGCACAAGTAGTTGACCAAGTTACTGAAGAAGTTCAAAAGACTGAAGTGACGGAAGATAAAATTCCTGATTAAGACAATCTTTGACTAATCTCAACTAGTCAAATAAATGTAGATTGTCGATGCAAGAGTTACTTACGGATTTGAGATTCGTTATCCTGACTAGGATATAAAATATAGGTTAGTCACATGCGGATGTGGTGGTGTCTTGATAATAGTTAGACACGCCAGTTTGTGATGAACATCTAAACCTAGATGTAAAACGGTTAGTCACATGCGGATGTGGTGGAATTGGTAGACACGCCAGCTTGAGGGGCTGGTGAGCGCAAGCTCGTGGGGGTTCAAGTCCCCCCATCCGCACCAACTTTTGATTTCTTTTTGAAGTCGAGAGTAATAAAGCGAGAGCTTATTCGCTTTATTATTGCAAGTAGTGAGATAACTCAATATACTTGCAGCAGTTGACGCGGGGTGGAGCAGTTTGGTAGCTCGTCGGGCTCATAACCCGAAGGTCATCGGTTCAAATCCGGTCCCCGCAACCAGCTTCCCAATATCAGGCTAAACTAGTCTAATATTGGTTACAGGTTTTAAACTCAACGACCTCGTTATTACGGGGTTTTTTGTTATCTGTAACTTATAAAATGCTGCTTTTGCAGTGTTGTACCGGGGCTATTTAGCCCTTTTTTGTTTTTCGGGGGGTAACCTTGGCTACTATAGAAAAAAAACTGGAAGAGATGCTCAAATCTCCAGTTGAAGCATTGGGGCATAGACTTTGGGGCTTGGAGTATATCCAAGCGGGCAAGCATTCAACACTTAGAGTGTATATCGATAATGATAAGGGTATTTTTATCGAAGATTGCGCCGAAACCAGTCGCCAGATAAGTGCTGTGCTCGATGTTGAGGATCCTATTTCAACCGAATATACATTAGAAGTTTCTTCTCCCGGTGTAGATAGACCCCTGTTCAGTGCTGAGCAGTATGCAAGCTACATCGATGAGACTGTAAAAATTCAACTGACTATGCCTGTTGCGGGTAGTCGTAATTTAAAGGGTACCGTTATTGGGGTTGAGGGGCAGACGCTCACGCTTTCTGTAGATGGTAACGAACTGATTATTGCCTTGGATAATATCCGTAGAGGCAACCTAATCGCTAAGTTTTGATGGATTCAAAAATCAACGAGGCAAGAGGATGAATAAAGAGATTCTGCTAGTCGCTGAGGCGGTTTCAAATGAGAAAGGTGTTCCTCGCGAGAAGATCTTCGAAGCGTTGGAAATAGCTTTAGCCACAGCAACAAAAAAGAAGCACGAAGGTGAGATCGAAGTTCGTGTTGAAATCGATCGTAAGACAGGTGGTTATGAAACTTTCCGCCGTTGGCAAGTTGTCGAAGATACAGGTGAGCCACTGGAGAACCCTTATAGTGAAATAACACTAGAAGCGGCTCAGTTTGAGGACCCTGAAATCCAACTTGGTGATTTTGTCGAAGATGATATCGAGTCTGTCACGTTCGATCGTATCACGACGCAGACCGCTAAGCAGGTTATCGTGCAGAAAGTACGTGAAGCTGAGCGTGCTCAAGTCGTTGAACAGTTTCAAGACCGTGAAGGTGAGTTGATCACTGGTGTCGTGAAGAAGAGTAACCGCGAGAGTGTGGTTGTCGATCTTGGTGGTAATGCCGACGCAGTACTGTTCAAAGAAGATCTTATTTCACGTGAAAACTTCCGTCCAGGTGACCGTATTCGTGCCTTACTCTTCTCGGTTCGCCCAGAAGCTCGCGGCGCGCAATTGTTCTTGACTCGCACTAAGCCGGATATGCTTATCGAACTTTTTCGTGTCGAAGTACCGGAAATTGCCGATGAGATGATTGAAATCATGGGTGCTGCTCGTGATCCAGGCTCTCGAGCTAAGATTGCTGTTAAGTCAAATGACCGTAGAATCGATCCAATCGGTGCCTGTGTAGGTATGCGTGGTGCTCGAGTTCAAGCGGTATCAAACGAGCTTAATGGTGAACGTGTAGATATCGTGCTTTGGGATGACAATCCTGCACAGTTTGTGATCAACGCAATGGCGCCAGCGGAAGTGGCTTCAATTGTCGTTGACGAAGATTCCAATTCCATGGATATCGCAGTAGAAGCTGACAACTTAGCTCAGGCCATTGGTCGTAATGGCCAGAACGTGCGTTTAGCTACTCAACTTTCTGGTTGGGAGTTGAATGTTATGACTGTGGAAGATCTACAGGTAAAACATCAGGCTGAAAGTGCTAAAGTTGTGAGCCTATTCGTCGCATCATTAGATGTAGATGAAGATTTTGCTCAGATACTTGCAGATGAAGGATTCACTTCATTGGAAGAGGTTGCCTATGTACCGGCTGCCGAACTGATGGAAATCGATGGTTTCGATGAAGATACCGTCGAAGCATTGAGAGAACGTGCCAAAGCGGCAATCTCGACTCGCGCATTGGCAACAGAAGAAGCACTGGACGGTGCAGAACCAAGTGAAGATCTTCTTGCACTGGAAGGGCTGGAAAAACATCTGGCTTTCGTTTTTGCAAGCAAAGGTGTTATCACACTTGAAGATTTAGCCGAACAAGGCATTGATGACTTGATCGATATTGAAGAATTGACAGAAGAAAAGGCTGGTGAGCTCATCATGGCAGCCCGCAATATCTGTTGGTTTGGCGACGAAGAATAACTCGCTCAACAGAGGGGATTGAACATATGGCAGATACAACAGTAGAAAAACTGGCCGGCGAAATAGGAAAGACTGCAGATAGATTAGTTGAGCAGCTTTCTGATGCTGGAATTAAAAAAAGTAAATTAGACACAGTTTCTGAGTCTGAGAAGCAGCAGTTGCTGGACTTTTTAAAGAAACAACATGGCGGCGATGCAGCTCCAACTAAGATGACGCTGCAGCGTAAATCTGTTTCGACATTAAGTGTCGGCTCTGGCCGTGACACTAAAGACGTTAAAGTTGAAGTACGTAAGAAGCGTACTTTTGTGAAGCGCGATCCAGCAGCAGAAGCAGCGGCGAATGCAGAACAAGAAGCGCAAGCT
Source organism: Shewanella psychrophila (assembly GCF_002005305.1). Classification (NCBI taxonomy): domain Bacteria; kingdom Pseudomonadati; phylum Pseudomonadota; class Gammaproteobacteria; order Alteromonadales; family Shewanellaceae; genus Shewanella; species Shewanella psychrophila. The sequence continues at coordinate 4,836,001 of NZ_CP014782.1, read as the reverse complement.
GCTGCAGATGCGGAAGCTAAGGCTAAAGCCGATGCAGATGCTAAGTCGGCAGCCGATACACTAGCCCAAGAGAAATCAAAAGTGGCCGAAGAAGCGAAAGAAAAAGCGAAAACTGCAGCGGCAGAAAAAGCTAAGCCTGTAGTCGAGACGGCAGAAGAAAAAGCCGCAAGAATCGAAGCCGATAAGCTGCAAGCAGCTCAAGAGCAAGTGGCTAAATCTAAGGCCGATGAAGAAGCGAATGCGGCAGCTGAAACTGCGCGTAAGCTCGCTGAAGAAAACTCGGCGCGTTGGGCAGAAGAAGAGAAGTCTCGTAAAGAGGCTGAGAAGACGGGCGATCACCATATCACCACTTCTACCGAGGCTCGTGCTGCGGAAGATACAGCAGATGCTAACGCTGAAAAACGCGATCGTCGTCCTCGTAAAGCTCCGACTCCAGTTCCTGCTACAACAGGCAAAGGCAAGCGTCGCGGTGGTAGAGACAACCGTAACTCACGCAACGCTCGTGGCGGTCGTAACTCGCGTAATGCTCGTAGTGTAGCGCCTGAGTCTATGGACCACGCATTCACTAAGCCTGCAGTCGTAGTTAAAGCCGATGTCAGCATCGGTGAGACGGTTTCTGTATCTGAGTTAGCTCAGAAGATGGCGATCAAGTCGACTGAAATCATCAAAGCTATGATGAAGATGGGCTCTATGGTTACTATCAACCAGGTACTTGATCAGGAAACTGCTCAGTTGGTTGCTGAAGAGATGGGTCACAAGGTCATACTGACTCGTGAAAACGAGCTAGAGCATCAGGTTCTTGCGGATCGTGATGGTAACATCGAAGCCGAATCTCGTGCGCCAGTTGTGACTATCATGGGTCACGTCGATCATGGTAAGACATCACTGCTCGATTATATTCGTACCGCTAAAGTCGCCTCTGGCGAAGCCGGTGGTATTACTCAGCATATCGGTGCTTACCACGTTGAAACTGACAATGGCATGATCACCTTCTTAGATACTCCTGGTCACGCGGCGTTTACGTCTATGCGTGCTCGTGGTGCTAAGGCGACCGATATCGTTATCTTAGTCGTTGCTGCCGATGATGGTGTTATGCCGCAGACTATCGAAGCGATTCAGCATGCTAAGGCTGGTAATGTGCCTCTGATTGTTGCCGTTAACAAGATGGATAAGCCAGAAGCTGATCCTGAGCGTGTTAAGAGCGAGCTATCTCAGCATGGAATCATGTCTGAAGACTGGGGCGGGAACAACATGTTTGTTAACGTTTCGGCTAAGACAGGTCTAGGTATCGACGAACTGCTGGAAGGCATTCTGCTTGAAGCCGAAGTCTTAGAGCTTAAAGCTATCAAAGAAGGTATGGCTGCTGGTGTTGTCATCGAATCTAAGCTAGACAAGGGCCGCGGCCCGGTTGCTACCGTCCTAGTACAGGAAGGTACACTCAAGCAAGGCGATATCGTTCTTTGTGGTCTTGAGTACGGTAAAATCCGTGCCATGCGCGATGAAAATGGTAGAACCATCAAGGAAGCGGGTCCATCGTTCCCTGTAGAGATTCTAGGTCTCTCTGGTGTTCCCTCTGCAGGTGATGAAGCTACTGTCGTACGTGATGAGCGTAAGGCTCGTGAAGTTGCTTTGTATCGTCAGGGTAAGTTCCGCGATGTTAAGCTAGCACGTCAACAGAAGGCTAAGCTTGAGAACATGTTTGCGAACATGACAGAAGGTGAAGTTCAGGAATTGAATATCGTGCTTAAGGCCGATGTACAAGGTTCTTTAGAAGCGATTGCTGACTCACTGAACAAGCTGTCTACCGATGAAGTTAAGGTTAACATCATTGCACGCGGTGTCGGTGGATTAACCGAAACGGATGCGACATTAGCCGCAGCTTCTAACGCTATCATGATTGGTTTCAATATTCGTGCAGATGCTCAGGCGCGTAAGGTTATCGAGAGCGAAAGCGTCGACCTACGCTACTACAGCGTTATCTACAACTTGATCGATGAAGTTAGAGACGCGATGAGCGGCCTACTGGCTCCAGAGTTCAAGCAAGTGATAATCGGTCTTGCTGAAGTTCGTGATGTATTTAAGTCTCCTAAGATAGGCGCGATTGCCGGTTGTATGGTTACTGAAGGTACTATCAAGAAGAGTGCTCCAATCCGCGTACTACGTGAGAACATCGTTATTTACGAAGGTGAGCTAGAATCACTGCGTCGTTTCAAAGACGATGTAAGCGATGTCCGTAACGGCATGGAATGTGGTATCGGTGTGAAGAACTATAATGACGTCAGAGTTGGCGATCAAATAGAGGTCTTCGAAACCATAGAGATTGCTCGCTCCTTAGAAGCGTAAAGTTAATAGGGCGGCGCAAGCCGCCCTTTTTGTTTATAGCTGCGAACTGCAGAATAAAATATTAAGGCCAATTATTATGGCAAAAGAATTTAGTCGTACACGCCGCATCGGTCAACAATTACAACAAGAGTTAGCCCAAGTACTGCAACGTGATATCAAAGACCCTCGCGTAGGCATGGTAACGGTCAATGATGTGGAAGTGTCTCGAGACCTCAGTTACGCTAAGGTATTCGTCACCTTCTTCGAAGAAGATGAGAAAATCGTAGAAGAGAAACTTGAAGCGCTTAGTAGTGCTGCGGGTTACATACGTTCACTTGTTGCGGGACGTATGAAGCTGCGTGTTATGCCTGAACTTAGATTTATCTATGATGCATCTTTGGTTGAAGGCATGCGCATGTCAAACCTTGTGACGCGCATTATTCATGATGATGAAGCTAAGCAGAAAGATGCTAATCGTAGTGAAGAAGATGAAAATAAAAATCAGCAAGGTGAGGATTAATGGGACGTCGTCAGCGCGGTCGCTTCATCGATGGGATCCTGCTCTTGGACAAAGAGACTGGGATGAGTTCGAACTTTGCTCTGCAAAGGGTTAAGCGACTTTTCGATGCCAATAAAGCGGGCCATACTGGCGCCTTAGATCCTTTAGCCACAGGTATGTTACCCATATGCCTAGGTGAAGCTACCAAGTTTTCTCAGCATCTTCTCGATGCTGATAAGCGCTATTTGGTCACGGCTAAACTTGGTGTGCGCACCGATACAAGTGATTCTGATGGTGAAGTGGTACAGACCCGCCCTCTGGATTTTACCCAAGACTTACTGATGGAGTCTTTGGAGTATTTTCGTGGCGATACCATGCAGGTGCCTTCGATGTATTCGGCGCTAAAGCATAAGGGACAGCCCCTGTACAAATATGCCCGAGAAGGCATCGAAGTACCCAGAGAAGCTAGACCTATCACGGTATTCGAACTGAATTTTATCTCTTTAGAAGGGGATGAGCTGACCTTAGACATACATTGTTCTAAGGGAACCTACATTCGTACCATTACAGATGATCTCGGTGAAATGTTGGGGTGTGGTGCTCATGTGATCATGCTCAGACGCACTCAAGTCGCTGACTACCCTTATGATCGCATTGTAAGTTTAACTCAGTTAAATGAGATGGTTGAAAAAGCTGAAGCCCAAGATCTAGATGCGAAAGCTATTCTAGATGAGCTATTGCTGCCTATGGATACAGCTGTCAGTAAGTTTCAAGAAATTAACTTAGCTGACACAGTTGCACCTTATCTAATGAACGGTAATCCAGTTCAAAACCCAGGTAGCTGTGAGCTAGCTGATGGAGAGCTGGTACGGATCACTATTGGCGAAGAACACAAGTTTGTTGGTATAGGTGCAATCAATGATGACGGTCTGCTGGCACCTAAGCGACTCATCGTTCTTAGAGAACCCTTAGAAACCGCTTAGAGCCCATATCTTAGCGGTTATTTTACTTTTCCTGTTGCGTATATCACCTGGAATAGGTAAGATGCCGCGCTCCTTTAGCTGAGTTAGTGATTGGCTAAAGACTTTTAACGCATTATTTGGAGAGACAAAATGTCACTAAATGCTGAACAAACTGCAAAAATCCTGGCTGAATTCGGTCGTTGTGAAAACGATACTGGTTCTTCTGAAGTTCAGGTTGCTCTTTTAACTGCTCAGATTAACCATCTACAGGGCCATTTCAAGCAGCACATCCACGATCATCACTCTCGTCGTGGTCTACTACGTATGGTTAGCACACGTCGTAAACTTCTTGCATACCTAAAGCGTACTGAAAATGTTCGTTACCAGGAACTAATCAAGAAGCTAGGTCTACGTCGTTAATTTTAACGATTAAACCTGGAAAAGGAGGCTTAGGCCTCCTTTTTTATTGCCTGTAAAACAAAGTATTAAGGTATAAGAAAAGGCTGAGAAAGTTGTAAGCCTTAAGATTAAGCAAAAATAGCTTCGATTTGAAAGGTGGATTGAGAACTCTGTGATTTAATGTTTAACGTGATAATTTTGATTTACTGTTAGCCCATCTCGTTCTAAAGTCACTTACCGCTTACCGCTAGAACAAGCCGCGCCGAGAAAACTAAACTTAGAGTCTAGGAACTTGTGATTAAATCTGACTGATAGTCGCCGTATGAGGTTTGATGTATTTTTCTTCAAAATCATGCTGAGACAGAGGTTTGCTGAAGAAAAAGCCTTGCCCCATCTGACAATCATTGTCGTTAAGCCAATCCAATTGCGCCTGAGTTTCTATGCCTTCCGCTACTATATTGAGCTCAAGTTGCTTGCCTAACATTAAGATTGTCGAGGCTATAGCGCTCTCTTGGGGGAGATCGGTAACAAAACAGCGATCGATTTTCATGGTTGTTATGGGGAGGTGGCGTAGATAGGATAAGGAAGAGTAGCCAGTACCGAAATCGTCCACGGCAATACCGAATCCTGCCGATTTTAGTTGCTCTAACTTGGTAATGGCTTTTTCTACGTCATTCATCAAGGAAGTTTCTGTGATCTCTATCTCTAACAGCTCAGGTCGTATTTGGTATCTCAGGGAGAGTTGTTTTATATCTGGAACCAAGCTCGGATCTTCAAATTGCTGTGAAGCCACATTAACTGCAATAGGTAGCGCAAAATTATATTTCTTTTGCCACTCTTTGATAGTCTTACATGTCTGCTCTATGACCCAGCGACCTATGGGGATAATGATTCCGGTTTCTTCGGCTACTGGGATAAAGGACATGGGACTAATCAAGCGTCCATCTTTCTGCCACCTAATCAGTGCCTCACAAGCGACGACTTTTCCAGACTTGATATCGAGTTTGGGCTGAAAATGTAGGACAAACTCATTGTTTTTAAGTGCATCGTGTAAGGAGGCTTCTGTACGTAACCTAACAGCCGCACGCTCTGTCATTTGTTGCTTGAAGAAGGCCCATTGATTGGAACCCGCAGCCTTTGCGCTATACATGGCGATATCTGAATGGCGGATTAGATCTTCTGCGCTCATACCGTCATCTGGATAGATAGAGATCCCGACTGATGCAGCCGGATGAATCGTGTGCTCATTGAGTTGCATCGGTGTGTTCAATTGAAACAGCAGATGCTCGACAAAGTCAGCAGCCTGATCTGGGCTACGAATTTCATCGGCTAATATCACGAATTCATCTCCACCTAAGCGAGCCACAGTCCCTTTATCTGCAACGACACGTTCGAGAACTTGAGCTATTCGGGCAAGGAATTGATCGCCTATTGCATGACCTAAGGAGTCGTTGACGTTCTTAAATCGGTCTAGATCGATAAATAACATGCAAAATTGGTGTTTATGTACACGGGCTCTTTGAATAGTAACCGCTATGGTTTCTAACAATAGTGTGCGGTTCGGTAAGCCTGTCAGCGGGTCTCTCGTCGCCATTTTCCTCAGTTTACTTTGAGTCTGGCCGAACTGAATAAGGATCTGGTTAAATTTTGATGTAACCAGACCAAGTTCATCGTCCATGTGAGCCTTGGACACTGGCAGTAAGTTCTCATCGGGTGATTCAGGATCTATCTTGTCAATTGCCTCACTGATCTCTGCTATGGGCTTGGTTAAGAAACGATGAAAAACAATCGAAAGTAACAGAGTAATAAGCAGCGCTCGGATCAAAGTTGCGACCAAGCTGAATCTAAGCTGTGAAAAAAGTGAATCTGTGAGTTCTTGGGTGTCATAAAAGATAGTCAAAGTACCAATGAGTTGATTTTTCTCACTGTCTTTAAAATCAAAAGGCCGATAAAGGGTACGCGAGATCTCTCTGAGATCACCAAAGAGTTTTTTGCTTAATTGATCGAATAGATTAGGCGGGGAGATAGGTGAGGCGACTGAGACAAACATGGAGCCGTCATCGAGTTCAATAACAGCCGAACCAACATGGGCGACTTTTAACACACCCTCTATGGTTTGTTTGGCTAAGTTATCGTCCAATGCCCAGACTGCATTCGAAGCGGGTTGCTCTACCGAGTCTAATAACTCTTTCTGAGATGCTTTAAGTTCATCTCTGGTTGTTACACCGACTAAGGCAATTTCGACGATAAAAATGGCAATCGCGAAGAAGAGTGCCGAAAAAACGACAAGGCTGGTTTGCTTCCATGTAAGTGATTTAAAACTAGCAGTCATTAACTCATCCATTAAATCAGTGAACTGATATTTAGAATACGGAACTATTTAGGCATTCCATAACAAAATAATCCTGATATTATTCACTTTAGAGAAAAGTTTCGGCTTTGTCATCAATCTGTGCCCTTTATCTCTTGAATAGAGATGAAGTATACTTACGCGCGTAATTAAGATAATTAAATTTAAGGAATGGTTCACGTGAATCCAATCGTAAAGAGTTTTGAATATGGTCAGCACACAGTCACATTAGAGACTGGGGTTATTGCACGTCAAGCAGACGCTGCCGTTTTAGCAAGCATGGGCGATACAACAGTATTGGTTACTGTTGTAGGAAAGAAAGATGAAGAGCCGGGCCGCGACTTTTTCCCTCTTACCGTGAATTATCAGGAAAGAACTTACGCAGCGGGTAAGATCCCAGGTGGTTTCTTCAAGCGTGAAGGTCGTCCATCTGAGAGTGAAACGCTGATTGCACGTCTTATTGATCGTCCTATTCGTCCATTATTCCCTAATGGCTTCAAAAATGAAGTTCAGGTAATTATCACAGTGGTTTCTGTGGATCCTGAAATCAACCCTGATGTCATCTCTATGATAGGTACTTCTGCAGCCCTAGCTATCTCTGGTCTGCCATTCAACGGTCCACTAGGTGTGGCACGCGTTGGTTACATCAACGGCGAATATATACTTAACCCTGAAGTTAGTCAGTTAGCCGAGAGTGACCTAGACCTAATCGTCGCTGGTACTGAAGGCGCTGTATTGATGGTTGAGTCTGAAGCCGCCTCATTGCCAGAAGAAGTAATGCTAGGCAGTGTTGCTTATGGTCATGAGCAGCAGCAAGTTGTTATTGCAGCTATTAGTGAACTTAAAGCTGAGGCGGGTAAGCCTGCTTGGGATTGGACTGCACCTGTATCTGATGCTGATCTTGTTACTAGCGTAAAAGCGATTGCAGAAGAAAAATTCTCTGCAGCTTATCAAATTGCTGATAAGACTGAACGTCGTGATGCCGTTACTGCACTTAAAGCTGACGCCATCGCCCAGCTAGTTGCTAACAATGCAGATGTAGATCTACGTGAAGTCGGTAAGATTTTGGGTAGTGTTGAGAAGCAAGTAGTACGTAGCCGTATTATCGCTGGAAACCCACGTATCGATGGTCGTGAGCCAGATATGGTTCGTGGTCTTAATGTGATGGCCGGTGTACTTCCACGTACTCACGGTAGCGCAATATTTACTCGTGGAGAGACTCAAGCACTAGTGACTTGTACTCTTGGTACCGAGCGCGATGCACAGAAAGTTGACAGCATCATGGGCGAGTACACTAACCGCTTTATGCTTCATTATAACTTCCCTCCTTACTGTGTGGGCGAGACAGGTTTTGTTGGTTCACCTAAGCGTCGTGAAATTGGTCACGGTAAACTAGCTTGGCGTGGTATTAACGCAGTTATGCCTTCTGCTGAAGAATTCCCATACAGCGTCCGTGTAGTTTCAGAGATCACTGAATCAAACGGTTCAAGCTCTATGGCTTCTGTGTGTGGTACTTCTCTTGCTCTTATGGATGCGGGTGTACCAATCAAGACTTCTGTTGCCGGTATCGCTATGGGCCTAGTTAAAGAGGGTGATGATTTCGTCGTTCTTTCTGACATTCTAGGTGATGAAGATCACTTAGGTGATATGGACTTCAAAGTTGCCGGTACGCGTGATGGTATCACTGCATTGCAAATGGATATCAAGATCGAAGGTATCACGCAAGAGATTATGCAGATCGCACTTCAGCAAGCTTATGGCGCTCGAGTTCATATCCTTAATGTGATGGATCAGGCTATTGGTTCTCATCGTGACGATATCTCAGATCACGCTCCACGTATTACCACTATCAAGATCAACCCTGAGAAGATCCGTGATGTGATTGGTAAAGGTGGCGCTACAATTCGTGCACTGACTGAAGAAACTGGTACGACTATCGAGCTAGATGATGACGGTACAGTTAAGATCGCATCGTCTAACGGTGAAGCGACTAAAGAAGCTATCCGTCGTATCGAAGAAATCACTGCTGAAGTCGAAGTGGGTACTATCTACAACGGTAAAGTTGTACGAATCGTAGATTTCGGTGCATTCGTGACAATTCTTCCAGGTAAAGATGGCTTAGTTCATATCTCTCAGATTGCTGAAGAGCGTGTTGCTAATGTTTCTGATTACCTAGAGACTGGTCAAGAAGTCAAAGTTAAGGTGATGGAAGTCGATCGTCAGGGTCGTGTACGTCTTTCTATGAAAGAAGCACAACCTAAAGCTGAGTCGGCACCTGCTGCTGAGTAATCACTAGCTAGTAAATTAAAAAGGAGACCTAAGGGTCTCCTTTTTTGTGTCTGGTGATTAATTATTAGTCCAATTCAGTGAGGAGTACCAATCGGTATAAAGGTGTGGTTACTCAGCGAGAGTTTAGCGCTTGTGAGACAAGACAACGGGTGAAAAACATAGTTATTCTACGTTTAAGCTCGTTAACGCCGTATTGGAAGTGCTAAAACTCGCTTTTCAGGAGTGTTTTTGGCTGCCTACTTCTGAGTTGAGTGAGTTCAAAAGGGATCACCATTCCCTCACTCATCCACCTTGATTTATTCTGCCAAAAATAACTCTGAGTTGACTATTTTCTTATACCTATTGGTATTATTACTGACTTTTCTCGATTTTTTACTGTGATAAATGTAAAGCTTTGCGGTTTTCTAGCAATAAGCTGAATGAATTGAGAAAAAATTAAATCCCTGATAGCAGTAGTGATAGGGGATTGCTATGATTAGCTTCATAGTTGAACTCAAAGGGTTAAATGGATGAATCAAAAAATGCGGACTACCGCAATTGCTGTTTTGGCTGGTATGAGTATTTTTCTGACCGGATGTGTATCGACTCAGTCAGGTAGCAGTGAGCAAGGCAAGCTAATGGTTGAGCCTGTCATGCCCGATTATAAGCTGGAAATAACCCTGGCTAAGTTGAATGAAATTTTATCCTCAGCCGATTTAACTCAAGAGCAAAGAGCACGTTTTCATTATGACCGCGGCGTCATTTATGACAGCGTAGGTTTACGGATTTTGAGCAGAATCGATTTCCATCAGGCGTTGAAACTCCAACCTAACCTTGCCGATGCCTATAACTTCATTGGGATTTACTACACTCAGGAAGGTGAATTCGAGAGTTCATATGAAGCATTCGACGCAGTGCTTGAGCTTTCACCTGAATATGATTACGCATACTTAAACCGTGGCATCGCTCTCTATTATGGCGAGCGTTACGAATTAGCCATCGCCGATATGCAGTCATTCTATTCATTGGATCCTAAAGATGGCTACCGTGCCCTATGGTTATATTTGACGGAAAGTGCCCAAGGCACCGAGCAAGCAAAGGCTAATTTGGAAATAAATCGGGCACAGCTTGCACCCAACGCCTGGTCGAGTGTACTGGTGGATTACTACCTTGGTAAGAATTCCAGAGAAGCGGTATTTTCCGCAGCTAAATTAGGGCTTTCTCACCCCAATGAATATGCAGAACGTTTATGTGAAGCTTATTTCTACATAGCTAAAATAGCCCAAGAGCAAGGTCAGTACAGTGATGCGGCAAATTATTTCAGGCTAGCACTGGCAACGAACATCTATGATTTTGTCGAGCATAGATATGCGCGAATCGAGTTGGCCAAGCTAAATATGCTGATGTATCAAGAGCAACAGAGTCAATAATTCAGCTCAACAATCTTGTTATTAACAGCTTAATGCCATCCTGAGAGGGTGGCATTTTTTATGCCTATACACTTTAAATTTATTTGTGCAGTTGAGGCTCTGTGATTAGCGCCTTTAGTCATCTAGCTAATTTGCACGCTAGGCGCTATAATTGCCGGCTTTTAGTACATCACGATTCTGCAGGTAACCATGTCAGGCAATAAAGTTGAGGTCGACAAGCGTCGTACTTTCGCCATCATCTCTCACCCGGATGCGGGTAAAACCACCATTACCGAAAAAGTTCTATTGTTCGGAAACGCCTTACAGAAGGCCGGAACCGTCAAAGGTAAGAAGTCAGGCCAACATGCTAAGTCTGATTGGATGGAGATGGAGAAAGAGCGTGGTATCTCGATCACCACATCTGTGATGCAGTTTCCCTATAACGATGCCCTAGTCAATCTTCTCGATACCCCGGGTCACGAAGACTTCTCGGAGGATACTTATCGTACCCTGACCGCCGTCGATTCCTGTCTAATGGTGATCGACTCGGCAAAAGGTGTTGAGCAGAGAACGATTAAGTTAATGGAAGTTACGCGCCTGCGTGATACGCCTATCGTGACTTTCATGAACAAGCTCGATCGTGATATTCGTGATCCATTAGAACTGATGGATGAGGTCGAGAATGTCTTAAACATTGTCTGCGCACCTATTACTTGGCCTATTTCTTCAGGTAAAGAGTTTAAGGGTGTATATCACCTGTTACGTGATGAGGTGATCTTATACCAGAGTGGTCAAGGTCATACCATCCAGAACTCTCGCATCATCAAGGGGCTAGATAACCCAGAGCTTGATGAAGCCATAGGCGCTTATGCCGATGACGTACGCGAAGAGTTAGAGTTGGTTCTTGGCGCATCGACTGAGTTTGATCTCGAGCTGTTCCTCAAAGGTGAGCTAACGCCAGTATTTTTCGGTACCGCATTAGGTAACTTTGGTGTCGATCATATTCTCGACGGCATGGTCGAATGGGCTCCTACCCCACAACCTCGTGAAACTGAGGTGAGAGATGTTCAGCCGGAAGAGGATAAGTTCTCTGGCTTCGTATTTAAGATCCAAGCAAATATGGATCCAAGACACAGAGATAGAGTCGCGTTTATGCGGATCTGTTCGGGTAAGTACGAGCAAGGTATGAAGATGCATCATGTTCGGTTAGGTAAAGATGTCAATGTCAGTGATGCCTTGACCTTTATGGCTGGGGATCGTAATCGCGCTGCGGTGGCATACCCAGGCGATATTATCGGTCTGCATAATCATGGCACCATGCGTATCGGCGACACCTTTACTCAAGGTGAGAAGCTGCGTTTCACCGGTATACCTAACTTTGCGCCTGAGATGTTCCGTCGTATCCGTTTAAGAGATCCATTGAAACAGAAGCAACTACTTAAGGGCTTAGTCCAGTTAGCCGAAGAGGGTGCCGTACAGGTATTTAGACCCATAGATTCGAACGATCTTATCGTTGGCGCTGTTGGTGTACTTCAGTTTGAAGTGGTTGTTGGCCGCTTAAAGAGTGAATATAAAGTCGAAGCCATCTATGAAGCCATTAATGTCGCAACTGCCCGTTGGGTTTATTGTGACGATGAGAGGAAGCTGGATGAGTTCAGACGTAAGTGCAGTCCTAACTTAGCGCTGGATGGTGGCAATAACCTGACCTATATCGCCCCGACTATGGTTAACCTCAACCTGTCTATGGAGCGTTATCCGGACGTTCATTTTGCCAAGACTCGTGAGAACTAATATTTTGTCCAAAGTCTAGGGTTCACATTTAGTACTAACGTTTAGTCCTAGTTCTATAAGTGAGCCAATAAGCATTCAAGCTAAGCCCCATTCGAAAGGTTGGGGCTTTTTTATTGAATCGTTTATCATCATCTATATATGTATCAGTTTTGTTGTGAAAGTGTGTTGGGACATCTTGTTAACAGTCCCAAAAATAAAGCCGATTTGATATTTGTTAAATTAAATAAATGAGCGGATAATGCGAATACTCGACAGCCATGCACACCTAGACGATGCTTTGTTCGATATTGACCGTGACGAACTTTTCGAGTCTATGGCCCAATCAGGTATAGAGACGGCTATCATTCCTGGAGTTAGCCCCGAGCATTGGACCAAGCAACTCGATGTGGCTAAACAGTATGCGTGTCCCTATGGGCTAGGCATTCACCCTTGGTTTTGTGAAGACAATCCTGAAAGAGCCTTGGTGCAATTAACAGATAAACTCAATAGCGCTATAGAAGATCCATACTTGGTCGCTATCGGTGAGTGTGGTCTGGATAAGATACGTAAGGATAATTGGGATGGACAAATCATAGCTCTCGAGGCCCAGCTTACTATGGCCCAGCAGCTAAATTTGCCAGTCATCTTGCATGTCGTTAAGGCACACAACGACATGCTCAGTATTTTAAAACGCTACTCTCTCCCCAGGGGCGGAGTGATCCATGGCTTTTACGGCAGCTCAGAAATAGCCAGCGAGTACATTAAACTGGGTTTTAAGCTGGGGATCGGTGGCTTAATTTTAAAGACTAATGCTAGAAAATTGAAAACCTGTGTCGCTAAACTTCCCCTGGATAGTTTCTTAATTGAGACAGATTCTCCTGCTATGACACCTCAAAATGCAGCAGATCCACGTAATACTCCCCTTATTTTGCAGTCAATCATCACAGAAATAGCCAATTTACAGAAAAAATCCAGTGTTCTTATTTCAGAACACGCGTTTCGAAATTCGGTGCAACTCTTTGACCTTAAATTAATTTTAATTTAAACAGATGTGTATCGCACCATAAGTTGTGACTAAGATACTGAAATTAAACTTCAAAAACTTGATCGAAACGACGCTTTTAAGCTATTGCTCGGGTATAATCGTCCACGAAAAAGGTTGGTTAACAACATAATTAAAAAGTATTAACAATAGGGTGATGGTTAATGGATATTTTAATGAGTCTAGTAGGGGTGGTCACCTTACTTACAATTGCTTTTTTACTTTCAAATGGTAAGAAGTCAATAAACTACCGTACCGTTGGTGGTGCGTTAGCAATTCAAGCTGCCTTTGGTGGTTTCGTTCTTTATGTTCCAGTAGGCCAAGAGGTTCTTGGTGGTGTTTCAATGGGTGTAGCCAGTGTTATCGGTTACTCTCAAGCGGGTATCGACTTCCTATTTGGTGGTCTTGGTACTGACGCTATGTTCGCAAACGGTGTTGGCTTCGTCTTCGCAATCCGCGTTCTTCCTGTCATTATCTTCTTCTCTTCTTTAATCGCTGTACTTTACTACCTTGGCATCATGCAGATGGTCATCAAGTTCATCGGTGGTGGATTGCAAAAAGCACTAGGTACTAGCCGTACTGAGTCAATGTCTGCTACGGCAAACATCTTCGTCGGTCAGACTGAAGCTCCACTAGTTGTACGTCCGTTTATCGCGACTATGACTAACTCAGAGTTGTTCGCCATTATGGTTGGTGGTCTGGCTTCTATAGCTGGTGCGGTACTTGCTGGTTACGCAGGTATGGGCGTTAAGATTGAGTATCTGGTTGCAGCTTCATTTATGGCGGCTCCTGGTGGTCTTATGATGGCCAAGCTTATGCACCCAGAGACCGAAGAAACTAACAACGAGATGGGCGACTTGCCTGAAGATGCAGACAAGCCAGCTAACGTTATCGATGCTGCTGCTTCTGGCGCCGCATCTGGTATGCACTTAGCACTTAACGTTGGTGCTATGCTACTAGCCTTCGTAGGTCTTATCGCCATGCTTAACGGCATGATCGGTGGTCTAGGTGGTCTTGTTGGTATCGAGAACCTAACTCTGGAACTTATCCTAGGTTACATCTTCATGCCTCTTGCATTCCTTATCGGTGTACCTTGGAACGAAGCAATGGTTGCTGGTTCATTCATCGGTCAGAAGATCATCGTAAACGAATTCGTTGCTTACCTGAACTTCGCTCCTTACCTTAAAGATATTGCCGATGGCGGTATGGTTGTTGCTGAAACTGGTCTTGCTATGACAGATAGAACTAAAGCTATCATCTCATTCGCATTATGTGGATTTGCTAACCTATCTTCAATCGCAATTCTACTTGGTGGTCTAGGCGCCATGGCTCCAAGCCGACGTCATGACCTTGCTAAGCTAGGTGTACGTGCCGTTATCGCAGCATCGCTAGCGAACCTAATGAGTGCGACACTAGCGGGTCTATTCTTAGCATTATAATCCTTAGGCAGCTCATATTGAGCTGCCTTGTTTATGTCTAAGGTAAATCCTGTGGGGAACCCCACAATTGGGCTCTGTTCATGGGGGTAGGGTCCAAGTTAGCTCAACCATTTTTCACAGTAATATAAGCATAAAATCAGCAGTTCTCTACAAATACCAGAGAGTGCTGTTTCGGACAAACACTGTTTAAATTCGGGTTTTTCGCAATAGCTATGACTAAATAGCATGAAGAATCAGAAGTTTGTTCATTTGTTAGAATTTTGTGTTCGCATTTTCACACAAATTATATTGTGCTTTACGATAATTTGGGTAAAATGCGGCGCCATAAGAAAAGAACGCTGACTCGAAAAGAGCGGCATACCATAAAATAAATGGGGTTGATGATGAAAAACGTTAAAACTATAGCACTCGCTACAGCACTAGCTGCAACAGCAGCAATGTCTGCACCAACATTCGCAGCGGAACGCGGCGATGATATCCACGCGGGTGATTACAACTGGATGCAGATGAACTACATGTATGCCGTTAATGAACTTCCTGGTGGAAGCAGCCATGACTATCTTGAGTTGGAATTCGGTGGCCGTTCAGGTGTTGTAGATTTATATGGTTATTTAGATATTTTTAACCCAAGTGAGCGTCCAGATAGTGATAAGTCTGGTTCTCCAAAAATGTTCCTGAAGTTCGCACCGCGCTTCTCTATCGATGCGATCACAGGTATGGACTTATCTGTTGGTCCAATTCAAGAAGTTTATCTAACAACATTATTTAACTGGGGTGGCGGAGACGCAGACCTTTATGGACCTGGTGCTGGTGATGTAAACAATGCTTCAATCGGTATTGGTGCTGATGTTATGGTGCCTTGGTTCGGCAAAGTAAGCATGAACCTATATAAGTACTATGAAATTCAAGCTAAATCTTGGAACGGTTATCAGTTCTCTATGAACTGGTTCAAACCTTTCATTAACTTCGATAACGGTAGCTTTATCTCTTACCAAGGTTACTTAGATTATCAGTTTGCAAGTGACGATGACTATTCTACTACTCAAGCTTCTTCTGGTGGTGTGATGTTTAATGGTATCTATTGGCATTCTGACCAGTTTGCACTTGGTTATGGTTTAAAGGCATTTAGTGATGTTTACTTAATTAAAGATACTGATGGCTTTAAGTCTACAGGTTTCGCACATTACTTCTCAGCTACTTACAAGTTCTAAGACTTAATCTTAAAGATTATTCTTAGTCTCTTTCTTAGAGATTAGTAAGCAGTAAGAGCCACTAGTTGGTGGCTCTTTTTAACACTCAATAACCGGAATCGAATTTGGTATTGAGTGTTAATATTTACTTAAGCATGCAAGGTTTAATGGCATATTTATGTAAATGTTAAACACGTTTTACGCGCTAAAATGGATTTTTCGCGGAAAGGCAGGAACCTTGCTCTATAGTTGTAATGACTCAGTTCCCCTTCCCGGTCTTCAAGGATTCAAGTCGTGACCTAGTGTCAGGATTGTTGTTATCGATTATTACTATAAGTCGCTAGCAGCGCTGAATACCTGAATTAACAGATATCGAATTTCGATATCTTAGGCATTGCCCGAAGGCCCGGCCATAACAATAATCAAAATGCCCCCTAATGGCACTGTCATAAGTAGATTTCAATTTTACTATTTGAACTTTTATACATTTGAATTTGTTTCGGAGAACTATTATGAGCGATTTAAAACAAGCTGCACAAAAAGCCATTGAGCTAATGGATCTGACTACCCTTAATGACGACGATACCGATCAGAAAGTGATCGAGCTATGTCATAAGGCTCAGACTCCGGCAGGTAACACTGCCGCTATCTGTATCTATCCACGCTTTATTCCTATTGCCCGTAAGACACTGAATGAAATGGGCGCTGAAAACGTACGTATCGCGACAGTGACTAACTTCCCACACGGCAATGACGACATAGCTATCGCAGTATTAGAGACTCGTGCGGCCGTTGCTTATGGCGCTGACGAAGTCGATGTGGTTTTTCCATACCGCGCATTGATGGCTGGTAACGAGACCGTTGGTTTCGAGCTAGTTAAAGCCTGTAAAGAAGCCTGTGGTGAAGATGTTCTGCTAAAAGTCATCATCGAATCAGGTGTGCTTCAAGATCCTGCACTTATCCGTAAAGCCTCTGAGCTTTGTATCGATGCTGGTGCCGACTTTATCAAGACATCTACCGGTAAAGTTGCCGTTAATGCCACGCTAGAAGCGGCTGAGGTCATGATGACTGTGATCAGTGAGAAGAACACTAAAGTGGGTTTCAAGCCTGCAGGTGGCGTTCGTGATGCTGCCGCAGCACAAGAATTTTTAGGTGTCGCAGCTCGTCTTCTTGGCGATGACTGGGCAACTCCACGTACCTTCCGTTTTGGTGCTTCTAGCCTGTTAGTTAACCTGTTGCATACTTTAGAGCTTGGTGAAGCTGCTAAAGGCAAACAGGGCTACTAATTTACAAGCACTAAGTCATAAGAGCCTTATTCTTTTAATGTGAAGTGTAAGGCTAATCTTTTTAGTTAAGTGTGATCTAAATCTAATTGAAGACACTGAAACTCGGCTAATATCGAATGTAGCAAAGTTACAGTTTTAGTGTTTTATAAAAGAGTTTGTGGCTTAAAACTGAATTTTAGTTACAGACTTGGAGGCAGTACCATGTTTCTAGCACAAGAGATAATTCGTAAAAAACGCAACGCAGAAGGCTTGTCTAAAGAAGAGATCCAGTTCTTTGTTAAAGGCATCACCGACAATACCGTTTCAGAAGGCCAAATTGCGGCCTTTGGTATGGCAGTTTACTTCAACGATATGAACATGGATGAGCGCATCGCGCTAACCACATGCATGCGTGATTCTGGCACAGTACTCGACTGGCAGAGTCTGGATCTTAACGGTCCTATTATCGATAAACACAGCACAGGTGGCGTCGGCGACGTTATCAGCTTGATGCTTGGCCCTATGGCCGCCGCTTGTGGTGGTTATGTGCCTATGATATCGGGCCGTGGCTTAGGTCATACCGGTGGCACCTTAGACAAATTTGATGCCATCCCTGGTTATCAAACCGAGCCAGATAGTGCCTTGTTCAGAAAAGTCGTTAAAGAGGCGGGCGTGGCCATTATAGGTCAAACCGGCGATTTAGTTCCTGCTGATAAACGTTTCTATTCCATCCGTGACAATACCGCCACCGTCGAATCAATCTCGTTAATTACTGCTTCAATTTTGTCCAAGAAACTGGCAGCAGGGCTCGACGCTCTGGCTATGGACGTCAAGGTAGGTAGCGGCGCATTTATGCCTACCTATGAAGCTTCTGAAGAGCTTGCTCGCAGTATTACCGCCGTGGCCAATGGTGCAGGGACTAAGACAACAGCACTACTTACCGACATGAATCAGGTCTTGGCATCATGTGCCGGTAACGCGGTGGAAGTGAAAGAGGCTGTAGATTTTCTTACGGGCAAATATCGTAACCCACGTTTGTACGAAGTCACCATGGGTTTATGTGCCGAAATGCTGCAACTCGGAGGCTTAGCCGCGAATGAAGCTGAAGCGCGAGACAAGCTAAATACCGTATTAGATAACGGCAAGGCTGCTGAAATATTTGGCCGGATGATCTCGGGACTTGGTGGTCCGGCAGATTTTATTGAAAATCCAGGTTTGTATTTGCCTGAGTCTAAAATTGTGCGGCCGGTTTATGCTGAGCAAACAGGTTTCGCCTCTGCTATGGATACTCGAGAGCTAGGTCTAGCTGTGGTGACTTTAGGTGGTGGACGTCGTAAGCCTGGTGATTCACTGGACTACAGTGTTGGCCTGACTCAGGTTTGTGCCTTAGGCGATGAGATCACCAAGGACAAGCCGATTGCCATGATCCACGCTCAGACCGAGACAGAATTTGAAGAAGCGGCGGCGGCCGTAAGAGGCGCAATTGAGATTGCTGAAACTCGAGTAGAGAAGACACCTGAAATTTATCGTTATATTCGCGCAGAAGATCTGTAAATAGATTGCGTAAGAGGTTTTTATGAAAAGAACAATCATCATGATGATGGACTCATTTGGTGTAGGTGCAGCAACTGATGCAGAGTCTTTCGGCGATGTAGGCTCTGACACTTTCGGCAGCATAGCCAAAGCATGTGCAGAAGGTAAAGCCGATATAGGCCGTCAAGGACCACTTAAATTACCTCACCTTTCTCGTCTTGGTTTAGCCATGGCGGGTAAAGAGAGTACTGGTGAGTTTGCCGCAGGTTTTAGTGACAATGTTGAAGTGATTGGTGCTTATGGTCATGCAGATGAACTCAGCACTGGTAAAGACACGCCGAGTGGGCATTGGGAAATGGCTGGCGTGCCAGTCTTATATGAGTGGGGATACTTTTCAGATCTGACAAACTCTTTTCCGAAGGAGCTGACTGATAAGATTCTGGCTCGTGCCGGCCTAGATAGTTACCTGGGTAACTGCCATGCGTCGGGTACGGCGATTTTAGAGGAGCTGGGTGAAGAGCATATGCGCAGCGGTCAGCCTATCTTCTATACTTCGGCTGATTCGGTTTTCCAGATCGCCTGTCATGAAGAGTCATTTGGTTTAGATAATCTTTACACTCTATGCCAAATTGCTCGTGAAGAGCTTGAGCCTTATAATATTGGCCGCGTGATCGCCCGTGCCTTTGTAGGGACTGATGCCAGTAATTTCGAGCGTACCGGTAATCGTCGTGATTATGCAGTAGAGCCGCCTGCGAAAACTGTGCTAGACAAACTGGCTGCCGCCGGCGGTGAAGTGGTCAGTGTCGGTAAGATTGCCGATATTTACGCTCATTGTGGCATCACTAAAAAGGTGAAGGCGACGGGGCTCGAAGCCCTGTTTGATGCAACGCTTGAGCAAGTTAAACAAGCGGGCGACAGAACCATAGTTTTTACTAACTTTGTCGATTTCGACTCTCACTATGGTCATCGCCGCGATATAGCTGGTTATGCCAAGGCATTGGAATATTTCGATTCCCGTATGCCTGAGATGCTCGAACTGCTCAATGAAGATGATTTGTTGATATTAACCGCCGATCACGGCTGTGATCCAAGCTGGAAAGGCACTGATCATACTCGTGAACGTGTACCTGTATTGGCATTAGGTGCTGGGCTCGAAGCAGGATCTTTGGGACGTCGTAAGAGCTTTGCCGACATAGGTCAATCTATCGCTAGCTACTTTACGCTAGAGCCGATGGAATATGGCGAGTCTTTCGTTAAGTAATACATTTTAGTACTAAGCTGATATCGATTAGCTTAGACCATTTTTTTAGTTTGGCGGTTTAGATGATGGCCGCCATAAATAAGGCTTAAGTAACTAATATTATATGATAATTTAGCTACTGATTTAAGTTGTAAATATATAAGGGGTTATATAGATGGCTACACCACATATTAATGCTGTTGACGGTGCATTCGCAGATACAGTGCTATTTCCAGGCGATCCACTTCGTGCTAAGTACATAGCGGAGACGTTCCTAGAGAATGTTGAGCAAGTTACCGATGTGCGTAACATGTTTGGTTTTACTGGTACATACAAAGGCGTTCGTATCTCTGTTATGGGTTCAGGCATGGGCATTCCTTCTGCTTCTATCTACGCAACAGAACTTATCAGAGATTATGGCGTTAAGAACCTTATCCGTGTTGGAACTTGTGGCGCTGTTAGCACAGACGTAAAAGTTCGTGACGTATTGATCGGTATGGGTGCATGTACTGATTCACAAGCTAACCGTTTACGTTTCAAGGGCCAAGATTTCGCTGCTATCGCAGATTATGGTCTACTTAGTGCAGTGGTTAAAGCTGCCGATGCTAAAGAGACTAAGTACCGCGTAGGTAACTTGTTCTCAGCAGATCTTTTCTACACACCAGATCCAGAGATGTTTGATGTGATGGAAAAGATGGACGTTTTAGGTGTCGAAATGGAAGCTGCTGGTCTTTATGGCGTAGCGAAAGAGTTCGGTGCTAAAGCTTTATGTGTAGTGACTGTATCTGACCATATCCGTACTGGTGAGAAGACTTCTGCTGATGAGCGTCAGACTACCTTTAACGAAATGATTGAAATGACACTAGAAGCGGCTATTACTCTGTAATTTTGCTTTAAGTTGTTCATCATCCCCTCCACTTTTATTAGTGGGAGGGATGTTGAAAGTACTGAAGAAGCCTGCAATGTCAGATAAATTGCAAGCGGGGATACTCTTATTTTAGAGAGGTCCATATAAAAAAAGGGCCCGTTAGAGCCCTTTTTTGTGTCCCGAGATTCTAGGTACTAGGTTCCTAGGAACTCGTCCCTTCTTCCTTGTTAACTTCTTCCTTTTTAACTTCTTCCTTTTTAACTTTGTTCTTCTTTAATTTTTTCGGCTTCTTTCTTAATTTCGCACGAGTCTTACGTCTATCGAAATCGGCACGTTTAAATGATAGGGACCGTGACAATAGCATACCTATCAGGCCAGCTATTATCAGCATCATCTGTTGCTGTTCCATATGGATCTGATGGGCTTCTTTAATCTCATTGAAGAAGAGTCTAGGCTCTAGTCTTACTTCGATAAAGCCTAAATTATTACCATCTTGAGTGACGGCTTCGACATAGGGTGGATAACGTTCCAGTAGCTGGCTTAATTCCTCCGAGTCTGGCTCTAACTCTTCATCGGTAACGCTCTGGGCAAATGATAGCCTCTGTCCATCCTCACTGAAAATACTGGCAGACATCACCTTAGGGTCTAAAACCAGTGCACTGGCTAACCATTGAAGCTGTTCATCGTTTTGCAGTTGCAACGCTGGAGCGGCACCATAAGCCGTTTGTTGGACCAGTAATCTGGCCATCTTTTGTGTTTGGGACTTTAGAAGCTGTTGTCCTTGTAGTAGGCTAGTTTCCCATAACTGGATAAGACCCACGGCTAAGGTGATGGCAATTGCCATCTGTATTAGCCTGCTAATTCTATGGCTCTTTTTCAGACCTTTAAGAAAAAACACTATATACCTGTATTTTTGAAGGGTTTAGCTAATCATAATAGATTATGGCCTTGCCCGGTAGTTGGAGAAGCATTACTAATGGAAAGTCTGAGTCATACCTTGCTGTTTTCTTGGTTATCGAGTGGAGAAAATAACCGTTTTCAATATCAGAGTCAGACTTTGGCCAAGCATATGGAGGCCAATGCTCCGCTTTGCGAGATGAGAATTCGTTGTGTTTATGAGAATAGCTTAGATGAACCTGCACTCGCAGCGGCTATAGGTCAGCTGCAGCAAGATTTGAGTTTAGCGATTATCGAGCGAACTACTGGACTCCTTTGTATCGAAATTTGTGTCTATGAGCCACTAAACCTGACACAGATGCAAGTGATCTCCTCTATCCAAGGGGTTGAAAGCTTTCCTATTTCAGATGAGCAAGCGAAGCTAAATCAGCCTGGCTTGCTAGTGATGGACATGGACTCGACGGCGATTGAGATTGAGTGTATCGATGAGCTGGCCGTGATGGCTGGGGTCGGTGAAGCAGTAGCCAAAATCACAGAGCGTGCCATGCAAGGTGAGTTGGATTTCGAAGAGAGTTTGCGTGCACGTGTGGCTCAACTCGAAGGTGCCGATGAGAAGATCATTCAAGACTTGTGCGATGAACTGCCCCTGATGCCTGGGCTAGTGGAATCAGTTAAAGAGTTGCAGTCTTATGGCTGGAAACTCGTGGTGGCTTCTGGTGGTTTCACCCCTTTCGTTGGGCACTTGAAACAGCTTCTAGGTTTAGATGCCGCATACGCAAACGAGCTGGTAATTGAACAAGGTAAACTTGCTGGAACCGTTATCGGCCAAGTTGTTGATGCGCAATTTAAGGCCGATACTGTGCTTCGCTGCGCCGAGTTGTGGCAAATCCCCGAGGGTCAAAGATTGGCCATCGGCGATGGTGCTAATGATATTCCCATGATAAAGACTGCTGATTATGGTATTGCTTATCATGCTAAGCCCAAACTCGAGAAGGCGGCGGATGTCGCCATCAGTAAGCTTAACCTAAAGGCACTACCGTACCTGTTACTGCTAAGTTAGCTAGTCACATTTGTCAGCTGTTGCTAGGCAGGAAGGATGACTTTATTTCTGCCTCATATTTTAGCTTATGTATTTAGCTTACGTGAAAGTTTTGCGTTTTATTTTCGTTTAAAACAGCCTTTGATCACCTTTGACCACATAGGTTTAGCTTAGTCGCTTGTTTGACTTGAAGTTGACAAGGTCATTACTCTTGTTTTTTGTCTGTTGACTCAGTAATTTATTAGCTAAATTAATCATTATTTAAAATAAGTTGTATGCCGTGGTCATTGAACAGCACTCGTTATTTATTCCCTATCTGGATGGAAAACTGCACCTCAGGCAGATAAAACCTATGGATGCGGACATGAGTAAACCACCAATATTTATGCTCCATGGTGCAATGTCTAACGGGCGAGTATTTTACAGTGACTCAGGTAAGGGGCTGGCCTGCTTTCTAGCTGAATCGGGCTTCGTGGTATATGTGCTCGATACATATGGGCGTGGGCTGAGTACGCCTAAGTTACATCGGGGGTCTAAACCCGGTCAAGGTCAGATCATTCGAGACCAGTTACCCTTAATACATCACTATATTGTTTCCCTGCATCGGAATAATCCACAAATTCACTGGTGTGGCCATTCATGGGGTGGCGTCTTGATGGCCAGTGCGATATCCAGGTATCCGCTGTTTCAAGAGAGCATAGCCTCCCTAGTCACCTTCGGTACTAAGCGTAGTATCAAGATAAAATCCCTGAAAAAATGGATGATGGTCGATATCGGCTGGAACAAGCTGGCACCGTTAATAGCATGGTCTCACGGTTATCTTGCTGCAGATCGGTGGCGCATGGGCATGGATAATGAGAGCCGTTCCTCTCTGGCTCAGAGTATCGATTGGGTTCGCGGTGAATGGATAGATCATGATGATGGCTTCGATTATGCTAAAGCTGCCATTAACACGGCTAATCAAGGCAAGTGGCCCAAAGCCTGGTTTATCGCCGGGCTTGGGGATGAGGTCTTGGGACACCCTGAAGATGTGCTAAGAATGATTCAGGAATGCCAGTTTTCCGATGTTCGCTATACCTTGTTATCTAAGGCTGAAGGTTATCGTCATGACTACGGTCATGCCGATATGCTGACTCACAGAGATGCTGCGGGTGATCATTTTGCTCAGGTAAAGGTGTGGTATGAACAGATTGAAGGGGGAACAAGTTCCTAGATTCTAGGAACTAAGAACTTAACTCGCATCAGCCTTAACTATCGATTCTGTCTCATGAAGCTGAGGATATCTTAGTAATACTTCTTCTGTGATATCCAACAATTCCCCGACACCTATTATCTGCCACATTAGCTCTTCTAGTTTCTTGGACTTGTGATGAGCGTGAATGCCGATATATTCCATTTCACGTCGAATATAGTTGAGATCGGGCTTTCCAGTTGCACCTCGGTAGATCCTGAGGGCCATAAAACGGCCTAAATTATTACTTTGATGGATGAAGTGCTGTCTGGCATTGAGATCGCCTATCTCATTGGGTGGAATACACTTGACTCTGACTTGTCCTTGAGATTGTCTGGAAACCTGGAGGTAAATCTCAAAATGTTCCAGACCATCTTGGGGCTTAAGTGCTCGGATTGGCTCGATAAAGTCTGTCTTCAAGCGACCGTCTTTCAGCAATGACTCTAAGTTGTATTCCAATGATTGGCTCGCCGAGGCGGCAAAAATATCCGTGATGACATTTTTATGAGTACCGACGCCAAGTATGGATAGTTTTGCTGATTTTGGTGTTTTTTCTACAAAATAGGGAACTGAGTCCAGGTGACGCATCAATAAGTTTTTTAAGCCATCGGCCAGCTCTTTTTTCTCACTGTTGGCCTCGGTGATTTTCTCTAACTTGTCTCTGTTATGAATGATGAGCTTATTGATAAACTCGACGCCGACATGGGGGCTATGTCCCATGACTGCAGCCAGATGAACAATGCCGCCTTTTTTTCGGGTTTTGACTAGTCGATATGAAAGATTGCTGAGTTGAACCTTGCCTGATATCTGCTGCAGCTTAGGAAACCCAAGATGTATCGGAGCCGTTTTATCAAATTGGGTGGCTTCATCCAAGGTTAACTGCAGTCCCTTGCTCGATATATCGTGGGTCGAGGCGGTGATTGACAGCTTACCTTGGCTTAACTTCACTTGAGTCTTGAAAGAGTATCGCGCCTCATTTCGGCGTTCACTGAATTGGAGCGAAAGTAGTTTTATAGGATTACTTTTGACTTTTTGTTGTCCGAAAACTTTTAATTCATTGGCTTTGCTTGTACATCTGTCGCCCCAAGATAGGTAATCTTGTTGGGATTCATCAGTCGTGAGGTCCATAAGCTGAAGCACATGGGTAAAGCATTTCAACTGGGATTCAGTTAGGGCGTTGTAATTGGTTTCGTCACCGGGAAGCATGGAGGCCTTGTATGACTTGCCATGATCTATTTTATGATGGGCAAGTTTAAACACTTTCCAGGAAGGCTTACTGGCACCGAAACTAAAGAAGAGTGCCAGTAAATCTTTTTGTTTAAGCTCGGCCAATGTTGCCGAATAGAAGTAGATGTGACCTTGAGTATGGAAGGTAAAGCAGAAAAATAGTTGGTGGTCTTTATTTTCCGGCTCATTAATCAGGTTTTTCAAACGTCTATCGGATAGCATTCCTGTTAGCTGGCTGACATCATGTTCGTCTTGAAAATAATATTGCAGCTGTTGGTTATCTCGACTGAGCAGTTTATGGGTGATCTGATACTTGCCTTCAATGGATTCAAGATACAGAGGAAGATGAGGCAAGTGAGGCAGATAGTGTCTCTCGAAACCCAAACCGGTAGCGGCCACTAAAACATCGTTGATATCGACCTTGTATCTGAATTTATAGCCCCTGATCAGGTTAGATAGCATTTCCGATAAGGCATCGGAGCCGCCAACACGCTTGAGTCGCATCCAACAATATTCATTGTTGACCTGTGTGTCGACTACTTCATAGTCGACCCCTTGTTGCAGATCTTCATAATAATATTCTTCACCTAATTCGAGTAGCTTAACTCTAATGGGTTTATCCAGCTCGAAATTATGCTTAAGGGGAAGTCGAATTCTGGCTCCGCCGACAGACAAGTCTACCGTAATGCCCTGTATCTCGGTTCGATTAGGCTGAAGTACCGAGATACGTATGCTGTAGTTCATTCTCTCTTCACTACGGTTGAAATAACTGCCTAGGACAACTCCTTGTGCTAAGTATGGAGCGAATGGAAGCTCATCTTGGGAATGTCCTCCGTCTCTTAGTTTTTGCTTCCTGAGTTTATGGGCTTCGATGACCTTCTCATAAACACCTAAGGTATAATGATTACGGTAGAGCGCCACCGTCTCGAGGAAGCTCTCTTTAGCTGGGTCATCTAAGAAGTGTTGCTGCTTGCCATGGATAAGCTCTGCACAGGGTAATTCAGATTTATCTCTTAAATCTATGATACGAGTACAGGGGGATGAGATGCGATTGAGCTCCATCTTGAGCAAGAAACGCGTGGAATTCGATTCTTCTGTTGTCAGCCTTTCAAATAGCTCGTGGAAATCGGGTTCCATTAGCAGGGGCTTGAGCTGTTCAATCAGGGCACTATGTTCGTCTAAACTCATCTACTCGCTTCTTCTAAGAGGGCTTATGTAATCGTATCAGATCGTCTTGTGGGCTGAAAACTAAGGCGGTTAATAGTATCATGTCGGCAAAATCTGAAATTACTTGATACTTAATAAGGCTAGTTATCATATTTAAGTCATTATTATTACTGATGAACACTCATTATCTGTGATATCCAATAACGAGTTTCGTCCACTTAAATTTCAAGGGACATGGGTTCACTTAAATTATCTTAAGCCATTATTGGCTTTCGTTGTACGTTATTCTTTTTGAACCTATGGATTCATTGTTAGATTAACTCTATTTTTCAATTTATGTAATTAAAGAGCTATGGCTAAAAATAAAACAGCATTTGTATGTAATGAGTGTGGTCAAGACTTTCCACGTTGGCAGGGACAGTGTAGCGCCTGTAATGAGTGGAATACCATTACAGAAGTTCGCTTAGGGGCAAGTAAGTCGGCGGGGTCTTCCGTATCTGGCTATGCGGGTTCTGTTGGCGGCGGCTCAAAGAAGCTCAAAGAAATAAGAGAAGTCGAAGCCGAGAAGATGCTTACAGGCATTGGAGAGCTAGACCGCGTTCTGTGTGGTGGTTTAACCACAGGCTCTGTGAATATTATTTCTGGCGATCCCGGAGCGGGCAAGACAACCTTGTTATCAGACTTGGTGTCCCGTATGTCTCAGCTGATGCCGTCGCTATACTGTACCGCCGAAGAGTCGTTGTCACAGTTTAAGAATCGTGTGAATCGTCTCAAGTTAAGCTGTCATGAAGACAATCTGTACCTGATGGCGGAAACCAGCGTTGAAGCCATCATTGCTGAGCTCGATGCTAAGCAGATTAAGTTTGCTGTCATCGACTCGATTCAAGCGGTTGTCACAGATTTAGCCAACGGTAGTCCCGGCTCCCCCTCTCAGGTAAAGAGTAGTGCTCAGGCCCTGACACAATACTGTAAGCAAAATAACGTCACCATGTTCCTCGTGGCCCACGTAAATAAAAATAATGAAACTGCCGGGCCCCAGACACTGATCCATATCGTAGATTGTCTCACGCATCTCGAATGTAACGATGGTCAAATTCGTACCCTTAGAGCCAATAAGAACCGTTTCGGTGATGTAGATACCGTAGGTATCTTCAAGATGACCGAACGGGGCATGCTCAGTGTTGATAACCCCAGCGAAATCTTCCTATCGGGATCGACGACAGAATCTCCTGGAGCGGCGATCACCTGCATCCGTAAAGGTAACCGTAATTTATTGCTCGAGATCCAGTGCTTAACCACGGAAACAGAAGGTGAGTTTCCGCAGCGAGTCTGTGTTGGCCTTAATATGAACCGCATTAAGATGCTGACTGGCATATTGCGTAAACATACGCGGACTAAGATTTTTCATGATACCTATTTCAACTTAGTCGGTGGCCTGAAGATCGACGAATCAGAAACCTGTATCGACTTAGCATTAGTCACTGCATTACTGAGCAGCTTGAATGATTTTGTGGTGCCCAGAACGACCTGCATCATGGGAGAACTTAGCTTAAATGGAGATGTGCGTCCCATAGATAGCGGTGTACCTAGAGTGAAAGAAGCGGTTCAGCATGGTTTTACTGAGATTTTTATTCCCTATCGTAACTATCATAAGTCGATGGAAGGGCTAGGGGCTAAGATCAATCCGGTGAAGACTATTCATGATTTTCTTGAGTTAATAAATTAACGCTACAAATTTTGTTATTGGACTCATTGGGCTGGGTGGTATTTGGTTAGTTTACTGGATACCATCACTTCATTGTTGTCTGTTGCTTGCCGCAGGTGCTGTAAATGGATTTACGAGTGTCGCGATCACAAGGTCAGAGATGTTCCCTGCATCTCAAGACATTTCCCATATCCTTATGGGTCAGATGTGAATGAGTTACCTCACATGTAGATACTGCTGCGGAACGCTGTCAGCCTCTATGGTAGTTTCCCACTGTAGAAGAACACAGCCGCTTTACACCTCATTATTCATCTCTTCGATTAAAGTTTTAAAGCCTTCTTTTCTGAAAGAGGCTGGTTATAAGTCAGCCCCGTCCAGAATCGGGTCGTGCTACTGCCGTAACCATTGAAGCATTTTGACATTAGCCGTGTTCGTTACCTAAAACACACCCTGGTGATTTCCCCCTCCCAACGCCGAAAGAGGTGAAATCGCTTGGGAAACAGTATTGAGAGTCAATAGCATAACCCGATAGATGGCCGCTCCTAATATCTTATTATCTTCTTTTCGGTAGACATCATATGACTCTCAAATAAAAACAGATCATAACAAGGTTATTCAATGTGGTTTTTAGCTAAGCTAAACCCCTTCAAGTACGTCATAAGTTATTATTTTAGGCGCTTGGACAAGGAAACTAAGTAGAATTGAAAAATCACCGCTTTTCTCTCTCCAATCAAGATATTTTCCTAAGTGACCTTCAAGCTCCCAATAAGCAATGATAATGAATTCATTTTCAGATAAACGTGAAGTTTCAACTCCTTTATTGCCTGGAAAACTCCTTGTTGCAGGTAGTATTTTTTTAAAGAAAGACAGTAACGCTTCTGATTGTCCTTCTTTTGCCTGAAATTCAAATGTTGTCATTTTTTGCATTGTTTATTCTCTTAACTATCAATATTAATTTAATTAACTTATACCAATCGGTATTAAGACAAGGAAGTATAGCTTTCCTTGTACTCTGAATACTGTCAGTGGTTAGGGTTGCTAACTAACTAAGGCTAATAATTTATCGGTACTGTCTACATTGCAATAACCAAAACTTAATGCCGCCATAAAAGCATGATGCACATGACTGGCTGGTACTGTGACGCCATTAAACTCGAGATCCAATGTTGCGCATGCATCGTGAGCTACGTTGCATTCATAGCCAAAATCAATTGCTGCACGAGTAACAGCGTCAATACACATATGACTCATTGCACCAAGGATAACTAATTTATCTACATTTAATTCATCAAGGATATTTTGTAACCCTGTATCTCGAAAGCTATTAATCTGATGTTTCAAGATAACGGGTTCACCCTCAAGGGGGGCTACGCTGTTGTGAATTTGTGCACCTTCAGATTCAGGCAAAAAAAACGGCGCGTCAGACGAAGGAAACTCATGACGAACATGTATTACAGGTAAGCCTTGCTTACGAAACGCTGTTAATAGCCTTGCTGCATTTGATGCAGCTGCTTCTGTGCCTGATAAAGCCCATTTAGCCCCTGCATATGATGGGTAATAGTCATTTTGAAAATCAATAAGTAACAAAGCGGTATTAGACATAATAATCTCTCTTGTGTTGTTCAGGTTGTTTGTTGAGGCTATTATGCAAAATACCAATCAATTGTACCGATGGCGAAATCGCCATAAATCAGTCTAAAAATGACAAAGTTTATTCATATCGTAATTATCGACTACCCTAATGCCCTGCAAAGTGCAGTACAGGGTTTCAGAGAGCTGTTTTTATTAGCCAATAAGGTCATTAAAGACAATCAGCTTGAAATTCAGTTTACCGTCAAGCTCATTCAACCTGACAAAGACTTAGATGGAATGAGTCGGCATGATATTGTTATTCTCCCGCCGAACTTAGATGGTCATTATTACCTCAGTCCTCAACCAGGTTTATTGCAATACCTCAATGATGCACATCAAAAGGGGGCAATATTATGCTCTGCCTGCGCGGGGGCATTTATACTTGCCAAAACGGGCTTATTAGACAACCGAGTGGCTACAACACACTGGCAATTAGCTGATGACTTTAATGAACTATTTCCCAAAGTATCGCTTGAAATTGACTGTTTGCTTGTCAATGATGGAGATATAATTAGTGCCGGAGGCCTAATGTCATGGATTGATTTAGGGCTAGAATTAGTTGCTCTTTTCGCCAAGCCACACATTATGCGTACACTTGGAAAATTTCTTATCGTTGATACTGGTAAAAGAGAGCAACGTTACTATGGCAGTTTTACGCCAAAATTTAATCACGGCAATAAACAAATATTGCAAGCTCAGCACTACATCCAAGCAAATTACAGTAAAACACTGAATGTTTCCGTGTTAGCAACATTAGCCTGTATGAGTGAGCGAACATTTTTACGTCAATTTACCAATGCTACAAGCTTGAAGCCCATACAGTATATTCAAAAGGTTAGGGTTCAAAAAGCCTGTGAATTACTAGAAACTACTCCTCAGAGCTTTGAGAGAATAGCCCTGAATATTGGTTATGATGACGTAAATAGTTTTCGTAAAGTGTTTATAAAGATTATAGGGTTAAGTCCATCAGCATTTAAAGCTAGATTCGTTTGAATGGACTGTGAATCGGTTTCTAAACTGATAGGGCTATCCGCCCTACATGTTTTTCACGACTTGTTGCTGATGGATACAACCAAGTTGAAAGCTGAATCTATTATGCTTGGCTAGGAGATAAATACTCGCTAATCTCTCTATTGGTTTGGTTCAGCAAACTGCTGAGAGACAAAATTTGCTGGTTATTCAAGGCTACTGATTTAGATTCAATCTCATATTTTGAACTAAGGTCAGCTAATGCCGTTGCTCCTATGTTGGATGCAACACCTTTTAGTTCATGTAGTAAGCTATTAATTTCACTGTTAGTGTTATAATTAGAGGCTATATCTAAGTCAGAATAGCTTTCAATAAAATAGGCCAGCAGTTCTGCATATAGCTCTTCATCGTTATCTGTTATCTTTAATCCTGCATCCAAATCTAAGATAAGTTTATCTTTGCTGCTGACATCTTCTATTTCGATACTCATCGGCAGAACAGCATCATGGCTCTGAACCAAAGAAATATCATCCTTAGTAAAATACTTAGCCATTGAGGAGAGCAGTATTCCGAAATTGATGGGTTTTCCTATGACATCATTCATACCAGACGCAAATGCTCTCTGTTTGTCTTCGTACATGATGTTGGCTGTGAGGGCGATGATAGGTAGTTCATGTAAGTTGAGTTCACTCCTTATCCTTTGGGTTGCATGATAACCATCTAACACAGGCATTTGACAATCCATTAAGACTAAATCAAACGGCTTTTTCTCTAAAATTTGAACTGCCTCAAGTCCATTATTTACAATGGTAATATTGAGCCCTTTCTTCTGAAATAATGCGTATATCAATCTCTGGTTTGTTTCATTATCTTCGGCGAGTAAGATGTTTTTGCCGCGAATAGCGGCGATATTGTCAGGCATAGCCTCTTTCGTTGTATCAGCAAGGCCATCGGCAAGAAGTGTAGAAATAGGCTGTTTAAAATAGACGCTAATCAGAAATTTAGTGCCCACGCCTTTTTCACTCTCGATGCGAATATTGCCTTCCATGGACTCGACTAACTGTTTGGTGATCGCTAAACCTAGCCCCGTTCCACCAAAGTGACGTGAGGTGGATGAGTCTGCCTGAGTGAAAGACTGGAATAAATGCTCTGTTTCCTCTTGGGTCATGCCAATACCTGTATCTTGGACTTCGATAAGTAGCCCTAAACGAGTAGGGTGGCTTGTATCACTCAAATTACTTACTGATAAGCAAACGCAGCCTTGATGGGTAAATTTCACCGCATTACTGCCAAGGTTGAGTAGTACTTGATACAAACGTAATGGATCTCCCCTTAAAATCTGTGGGACCTTATCATCTATGTTAACTCTTAAGGCCACACTTGATTCCTGGGCTCTGTTACGGATAATAGTCTCAAAATCATTGATGACCTTTCTGAAATCAAAATCGACTTCTTCTAGGGTTAACTTCTCGGCTTCAATTTTAGAAAAGTCCAGAATGTCATCAATGATCCCTAATAATAGTTTGGCGGAGTGATTAGCATCATGAATATAAGAACTTGTTTCAGAGTCAATATCATTTTGAAGTGCTAGGGCTGTCATGCCAATAATGGCATTCATGGGGGTACGGATCTCATGGCTCATATTCGCCAGAAAAAATGATTTTGCTTCTTTTGCCCGCTCTGCGTCGGTGATGGCTTGATTTAAATTTTGGGTGAGATCAACAACTTCATTATGAGAGCGGCGAACCGACATTAATAACGCAGTAAGAGACATAAAAAACAGGCCTGCAAGCCACCAGATATTTTGGGTGATCTGATTTGCTTGCTTAATACCTTGGGATTCTTTATTTTGCATATCAACCAGGTAACTGTCGGCAGTGATAGCTGAAGCACGCATGTTAGCTTTTATTCCTGCTATTTCAATTGATTTATTAATAGATGATTCAAAGTTTTTCCTATATTGATTCAATGAGCGGGTTATTACGATTAGTAATTCAGTTTCTTTATCGCCAAGATCTTTGTTAGCAACTAAACTTGCTTGTTCTTGCGTATGTTTGAGATGCTTTAGTAGTATGTCCTTGTTAAAATAAGTATTTTCACTCATAGATGCGTAGAACTCATCTTCATGCAATCTTAATTCGGTAATATCTAAAGTGAGAAGATTTATCTCCTTTAGCGAACTGACTTCATTTAACATCAATTTTTCTGCATTAAAAACTCGATGCTCAGCGGCATTTAACATTTCGTGTTGTAAGTTATCTAGTATATTTACGGCATCTATAAGTTGTACACCTGCAACTTGCAACTCTGTTTTAGTTGATTTATCCAATAACAAGGATAATAAATTGTTAGCCTTGTCGATTGTGATTAAAAATGGTTCTTGGTTTGTTTTAGATAATATTTTAATTATTGAACTTGTTTGAGAAATCATGGTTTTTTTATCAAGGTCACTACCTGCATAAGTTCTTAATATATTCATTATCCCTTGTGTTTTAATTCTAACGTCTGCAGTGGTTCTTACCACATTGTGTGCAGTGTCTGCATTCGATGATAAGGCATCTATTTTTATAAGGTTTTTTCTTGTTTCATCTTTCTTGTATTGAGTTAATGTGAGTAAGCTGGATGTTAAGTTTTTAGCGGATAATATAATTGATTTCTTATCTTCGTTGAACATTCGTTGGTGTTCTATGAAAATGTTAAATTGTTCTTTATAGCTTTCTAGCGCCCTGGTGAATTTTTTTTCTTTATTTGGGTAATCATTAAAATATTCAAACAATTCTTTTCCAGAAATACTCTTAACCAACACATCCATGTTGAACTTAATTTCATCAGAAGAGAGTAAGCTTCCATCTCTGGCGTAAACCAGTTCATTTAACCTTGCCTTATCTAAAGCGGTTGTCGCCTTGTCAATAATAACGTAATCATCGATATGATAACTAAGGTTTACCAGTAAACTCGAGCCTATGATTCCAATAACAAACAATATAAAAATCAATAAGTAGAACCGAATGGATATTTTTCTTATGACAAGCTTGTCCTTACTTTTATATACCCCAACCATACTCCATCCTCCTAACATCTAACACTTATTGCATTGTCTGGCTTTCAAGGCATAAACCGCTTGCTGGAATTTATCTTCGCCACACACTTACCTGTTCACTTATTCTGCGCTATTGGGATTTTCGATGCTATAGCAGTTTGTATCTTTACTGTAGCTACTGATTTACTTAAGTTTACTTTCAGTTCTGTGGGCTTTTGTGTATGGGGTTGTGTATGAGTTCGCGTATGGCGAGGCTGATTTTTTTAGAGGAGATTAGACTGGGTACGAGTAACTTGATTTAAGCCAAGTAAGGCATGAATTTGCAGAGAATGTTGATCTACCTAACATATAGCGCGAGAGTTTTATGCCATATTAAGTGCATTCTTAGAGATCACTGTTTAACATCTGCAGGGTCATAGCTGGTATTTTTTCATGACTTTAAATCCATGGTAGAAACGAGTTAACCAGTGCAAGCACACACTAACCATTCATATATAATGAGATGACACTCAATGAATATATTTAATAAAGCACTCCTAGCCTCAACCTTAAGTATCGCTGCTGTGACAGGGGGGGCGCAGGCAAGTGACCTAACGTGTAAGGGAAAAGGTGATGATATCACTATGACTAATATTAATATTCTGCGTTCGAATGAGTCGATAGTTAAGATTGATGGTGGGTACAAGTCACCGATACTGAGTAATATTTATCGAATTGATGGAGTTGATGGTCAAGACATTAGCGCAACGCCTACCTATCTTTCATACAATCAATATCCTTTAGCTGACCACAAGTTGGTTGCTACAGTACAAGTTTATGGCGAAGAGGCTGTTACTGGCTTTTGTATAGTGACAGATGAGATGTAAGCTGTAGAGTTTATCGCTGCTGTCGTAAATTAAAGGTGACAGTTTATGCACTTTCAATACCTTTCATTATTTAGATTTATGGCTGATAACTTCTCGGGTTGGCATTATTCAATACAGAGCCCAATTTAATAACAGGATTGTAGCTAATAGGTAATAAAGGGCTCGTAGCTAATCTTCACCTGAAGCTACTCCTTAACACAGGTTGAGTAGTTTTCTGGTGTGCAGTAGGTGAGTGGAATGTTTATTTCCTTTTTGTACTCCTGCTTGGTGACTATTTTGTGCAAGGTAAAAATGGCTTGTTTACCCATCTCGAACGGATTTTGTCCTATGTTTCCATGGGCAAGGTTTTCTCGTAGATATTCAAGTTGTATCTTGGCAGTATCGGCTATGAGAAGAATTATCTCCTTTTTTTCGAGACTCATCTTGTATGGCTCCACCAACTCCCTGTAGCCATCGATAAACTGAGGCCAGCCGCCAACGGCGATAAATGCGTCTATTTGCCTACTTTTGTATGAGCCTAGGACCGTTTTTAGATCTCTTAAGGCGTTATCGAATTGACCTAGGTTATACAGCGGCTCGCTAAATTCTGTCCAACCATTTTCACCTGTTAAACGTTCACCGGGTGGGAGGATATATGATTTCCCTGAAAGCGCCGAGCGTACTCCCATTACACGGAGCTTGAGGTTTGGTGAGTCTGGTCGTCCACTTTGTATTATTACCGAGCCGCCATCAGGGCGGTGCAGCATTAACTGCTTGCCCAGGGCTTTACCGAGTTCAAAATCGTTTGAACCCACGTAGGCAAGTCGTAGATTTTGATATTTGTTTAAGGTTTCACGATCAAAGTCAGCATCATAGGTAATAATGGGGATGCCTCGTTTTATCGCTTTTTGGATACTATGACTGGCTAGAAACTCAGACTGAGATACAGAAACTGCAATGCCATCAACTCCCTCCTCAATCAGATCTGAAATGATTTTATCCTGAGCTCTGACATCTATGTTGCTGCTACCACGAAATATGCATTCGACATTACCGAGTTTGGCCGCTGCCACTCTGCAGCCTTCGCCTGTGGCTACAAAAAATGGATTATTGATTTCCTTGGGGATCAAAGCAAATCTAAGATTTTCAGCTATAGCTGTAAAAGACAGACTTAACAGTAAGCAATAGAATATACAGTAAATTATACAGCGCACTGGGCTCATCTTAGACAGTACAAACCTGATAGCAAGAAACCTTGCTACAAGTATAGCTGAAGCTTATTCACTGAGGGCGGGGTTGAGCAAGTGCCTCTGCAACTTGTATTATCAAATAGAAAGAAGATGGTGTTCAATCTTCAATTGAGCAGGAGCTTAAGGTCTAATTTATTTCAAGAAATTGGGCTAGTTTTTCCATATCTTTCACGTGAAGTTGGTTATCTCGTTTCTCGATAAGATCCATGTCCATAAGTTGATTCACTACTCGGCTGTAGACTCGCTCCGAACAGCCGAAGCGTTCGGCTTCTTTGTAGACCTGGGAGAAGCTAACAGCGGGTTTTGCACCGATACAGCGTTGCTGCAATCACAGACTATGTTGTAGATAAGTGGGGGCAGGAAGTGGTTCATTGTCATGCAAGTCTGGTAACGGCTAGAGAGGGATTGGCTCATCCATATGCCGACTTTAGCGTCTAGCTGCA